>CANSAP010000014.1 GCA_947644715.1 uncultured Bacteroidales bacterium | reverse complement strand
TACGACCTTTTTCCCACCCCACCAAATTTTTCAGCAAAAAAATTTTGCGTTTTTGCGAACATTTTTCATAACCACCTGTGTATCAATGAAATAATTTTATGCTCTAAAACATCTTTTTTCGGCATGATTTTGTGCCTACTCCCCTGTTTTCTTTGATTCGCCTCCCAATCGTGAGGACTTCCGACCCGGTTTTGAACCGACTTTTAGCGGATTCGGGCGAATTATGCAATGCAAAATTTAGTGCAATACATGGATAAAAAACACGGATACCGAAAATTGGTGTTCGGCATCCGTCTCTATTGGGTGGGATTTTTTAGAATTGGAAATAGATGAATGGGGCAATTTCAGCGGTCATATATGTTATGACGAGTTGCACAGCTATGAGGAAGATAAGTAATTTGACTATCCAAGGAGAACGGATAAAGAGGTGCTTACAACGGAGTATGAATCCGGATGAGAGGAAATGACAGACGAACAGGACGAGCATCATTACGCACCATTCAGTGTGGACGCCCCAAAATTGACTGAGATAACTGATATGAAAGTCTACAAAGATGCTTTTAATGATGATGACCGAGTCTTCAAATGATGCGGCACGGAAGAATACCCATAATGCTGAGACATATATAAAAGTAATCAGGGTGAATGGTATGGCAGTGAAGAAATTGTCGGGAATCTTTTTCAGCATGGGCTTGCACGCCTTGTGAATAGCCAAGCCTATGCCATGCATTGCGCCCCAAAATACAAATTTCCAAGCTGCGCCATGCCATAGGCCACCAATCAGCATAGTCAGGAAGTTATTGACATATGTCCTGAGGGTTCCTTTCCTGTTGCCGCCAAGGGGGATATACACATAATCTCTCAACCATGAAGATAGAGATATGTGCCACCGGCGCCAAAAATCGGTGAGGTTACGACTCTGATAAGGTGAGTTAAAGTTGATGCCAAGACGGAATCCCATGATTAAAGCCAAGCCGATAGCCATGTCAGAGTAACCGGAGAAGTCGCAATATATCTGCATCGTATAGCCCAAGACACCCATTAGCGTCTGCAAGCCGTCGTAAGCTCCCGGGTTATTGAAAATAAGATCATTGAATTGGGCAATATAGTCAGCAATAACCGCTTTTTTGACTATACCTATTATAATCAGCCATAAGCCTCCATAAATCTCGACACCCGTAGCGCGACGATTCTTCTGAATCTGGGGCAGGAAATAGTCGGCTCGCACAATGGGTCCGGCCACAAGCGCGGGGAAGAAGGAGAGGAAGAAGATGTAATCAAGCCATGACTTAGTGGGAGGAATTCGCCGTTTGTAGACATCAACCACATAGGATATGGACTGAAACGTATAGAATGAAATGCCGACGGGGAGCACAATATCAAGAGGCTGAAAGTTTGCCTGCACCATCTGATTCCAGTTCCACAGGAAAAAGTTGGCATACTTGAAGTAAGCCAAAATACTCAGAGAGAAGATAACAGAGAGCCACATCCATGCCAGCCGGTAACCGCGTTTGGCGCAGGCGGCAATGCGATGTGAAATCAGCCAATCAATTAAGGATGTGCCCATCAGCATCAGGAAGAATATTCCGGAAGACTTATAATAGAAAAACAAGCTGAAAGCAATCACGAATAAAGACATCCGCAGCTTGTTGTTCTTCAACAAAGCATAAATGGGCAAAAATATAAGGAACAGCAGCCAAAATAATCCCGAAGAGAAAAGCATTGGAGCCTTGGGATCATAGAGCAGCATCGAAAAAATGTTGGAAATAGCTGTTGAGATACTTTCCATAAAGTAGTTAGTGCTTAGCCTTTAGATAAGTGATGCCAATCTGGCTGAGTTTAGTCTTGGAGAGCGAATCAGCAGGGACTTGCATGAGAATCGGATGAGCGGAGTGACGCATCCATCTGGCAAGAGAATCGACTTCATAAGCAGCTGCGGCCACCGTTGGATGAATTTTGTCTTTTCGGCGCTCGAGCTTCAGGTCATGGGCACGGAAGAAGGTTCCGGCAGGGAGCTCTTCAAGCAGCATATCATTGAATCCATGTTCTTCTTTGAATGAAGGGGGACCAATCCAAACAAAGGGTATCTTACCCATTTTCTTCAAAATGCTTTGCACATATGGCCGATAGGAATCAACGTTTCTTGCAAAAGACTCATTGCTGCCAAGCGTTACGAAAAGAAAAGTGGGCTGATACTTCTTGATATAGAAATCGAGAGTATCAGTGGTTGCCCAAATTCGTGTGCCGGAACTATCCCAATTCACGGTGTGAAGCGTGTGACCGTTCTGCGCAGCATAAGCTGCGAGTCGAAGCGCAAGATTCTCGCTCATAGAATCGCCGAAAATCAAGAAATTCTGAGGAGCAGAATCAACAGGCACTACCTTTACTTCCTCTTTTCGCTGAGCTTCCATGCGCCTTGCCTGCTCTTTAATTTCCTTCTCCTCTGATGTTTCAAACGGCTTAGTCAAGTTCTCTGCAATCGGAGCTTTCTTGATTTTCAATCCAAACAAAGACACATCATCCGCAAACGAAATAATGCAGACGACCATCAATGCCACAGCTAAAAGCATCCACAGAGCCGTATATTTTGATTTCATCGTACTTAATTGTAAAAAAGCGAGTACAAAATTAGTAGAAAAACAGTGGAGCGCAAAGAAAAAAAGCTCAAAAATTTCAGTAACATATCAAGTCTCTGCTACACAACATTTTATATCCAATAACACTGTTATAAAATTATGTTGTAAAACATGTTTTTAATCATGTCATGGATGTTATCTCAGCTTTTTTACCTAACTTTGCACCCCGAAAACAGAACAATCCACCACCTGTGATGTTATAATATCAAAGCATAAGAATTTAAGAATCAATGTATTCAATTACAGTTTTCTAAATTCACAAGACAATTAGAAGCAGAACCACAAAATCTGCACAGGAACATTCATATTTTGACAAACCAGGTTATCCACGACAGGGCCTGCCGAGTAAAATCACTCCGACCACCCCTGCGTGATTAACCACAAATCTCTATAATTATGGTAAATTTTTTTCAGCATCTCATTGAGATGTACATCAAGCACACTGTTATTGCATAACAGTAAAGCTCTCTCCTTCGGTTTCCTCAAAACTTCTTCGGGAACCATAAATTGACAATCCAATGCACAACGCATTACATTATTAAAACTTAATTACGGGCGACAATCCAATGCTCACATGAGCTTGAACTGCCGCCCGCAATATATGTTAGTTCTAAAGAACTGAACTATACAGCTGACACAGTTGCTACTTACGCCAAATCAACTACCGTAATACCAGCGCCACCGAAACGAACATCTTCGTCCCGAAACGAAACAACATCAGGCACGGACTGCAGGAACTGACGTATGGCTATGCGCAATGCACCGGTGCCCGTGCCATGCAATATCCTTACCCTGGAGATTGAGAATTGGCGCGCATCATCGAGAAAATAAGTCACAGCCTGCAATGCCTCGTCCGCACGCATGCCGCGCAAATCAATATCCTGCTTGAAATTCAACTGACGTCGACGAGAGTCATCAGTGGTTGCCTTGGCAATTGAAGTGTGCTGAGCAACCGCAGCAGGCTTTGGTTCCGACGCCACTGAAAGCTTCGCCACGGGCACGCGCATTCTCAATGCGCCGAAAGCAACTTCGGCATTGCTTCCACTGATTGACAACACTTTGCCTACTGTTCCACCCTTTGACATTCTTACGTAAGAATCAACCGCTATCTGCTGCTTCTGCTCCTGAGGCACAGCAGGTTTCTGATCTGCGTCCCCTTTCCTGCGCTTCTTCTTCACCTCCTTCAACCCGGGCAACAATTCTTCTTTCTGCTGCCGGCTCTCAAGCTTCTGCTTATAATCATCGAGCTCCCGACGAAGCTGCTTGGTGCGCTCCTTCTCAGCCTGCGCATTTCGGATTTCGAGAATAGTGCGCTCCACCTGACGATTAGTCGTTGACAAAATTTCTCTGGCCTCCGAGCGCGCCCGGTCGATAATTTCATGCCGCCGAGACTTGAGGTCGCTCATTTGCTCTTCATATCTTTCGAGGACAGCATCAATCTTATTCTCTTTCTCCTTGATGCTCTGGCGCTTGTTCTGCCAATAGCGCCGGTCGCGCGCTATATCCAGCAGATACTTGTCCATATTCACATAGTCAGATCCCACTATGGTCTTGGCCTCATCAATCACCCCTTTGGGTAATCCAATCTTATAGGCGATCTCCAGGGCAAAAGAGCTGCCCGGATTGCCAATCTCAAGCTTGAATAATGGCTGCATATGTTGCCGGTCATACAGCATAGCGCCGTTAATGAGTCCCTCAGTATTGTCGGCAAAAGTCTTAAGATTCTGATAGTGAGTCGTAATAATTCCCATGCAGCGCTCCTTGTTCAGCTCAGTAATAATAGCCTGCGCGAGGGCACCGCCTATTTGCGGTTCAGTTCCGGAACCCATCTCATCAACCAGGACGAGGGTGCGCGCAGACGCACGCTGCATGAATAACTTCATGTTCTTAAGGTGAGAGCTATACGTGCTCAAATCATTTTCAAGCGACTGCTCATCACCAATATCTATGCAAATATTCTCAAACACACAGGCATGGGAATTGGAATATAGCGTAGGCAACATTCCACACTGAAGCATATACTGCACTATTCCGGAAGTTTTCAGACAAACTGACTTACCACCGGCATTCGGACCGGAAATAATCAGAATTCTGTTGCGGGAATCCAAGCGCAAATCCAAGGGAACCACCTTCCGGTTCTGCTGCTTGAGCGCCAGAGCCAGTATCGGGTGCACAGCTCCATACCAATCAATCTCCGGATGCTTCTCAAGCACAGGCAACTGAGCGTCAAACTCCTCAGCCACCAACCCTTTGGCACGAAGGAAATCAAAGCGTCCCAGGAGCTCAAACGAGAATAGCAAATCATCTATATGCGGGCGAATAACGGCAGCAGTGGCCACCAGGATTCGATGAATCTCGCGCTTCTCCTCCTCCTGCAATTCGCGCAGACGATTGGAAGCGGCCACAACCTCCACCGGCTCAATATAAGATGTTTTGCCCGTAGCACTTTCATCATGCACAATGCCGGGGATACTACGCTTCTTTCCGGCAGCCACCGGAATCACCAAGCGCCCGTCACGCATGGATGGCGCCGTGTCAGACTCAACCACCCCCTCAGACACGGCCCTGTCAAGCACCCTGCGCATCACCGAAGAGAGCGAAGCGGAGGCCGAGGCAATCTGCCGACGCAAATCATAAAGAGCGGGCGAGGCATTATCAGCCACTTCGCCAAACTTATTGATAACGTTATCAATAAGCCTCTCAAGAGGTTGAAAGGTGAGCAACGACGCGAATTCCTCAGCCAACAGAGGCGCACGAAGCTGCCCCTCATCATCAGCAAGCGCAAAGAAATCGCGCAGGCGGGAGATGGTCAGCAGTGAGACACGAAGTCTGTACAGCTCCTTCGCTGACATATAGCTACCCTCGGCCCTCAACATGCGCAGCGGCTGCGTCATGTCGTGCATATTTTCCACGGGCATCGGCAAGCGACTTTTAATCAGCCGCAGCATTTCATCGGTAAGCAACAGCTCATGCCGCACCTTTTCAAAAGCGGTCATGAACTTCATTTTGTCGGCATGAGCGACACCGAGCGGAGAGAGACACTTCTCTGCCAGCAAAGAACGCAAGGCAGTGAAACCTATTTTCTTTTCAAAGTCGGCGGGATAAATCATTTATACCGGTAAAGCTAACATAGGCGCGTCAGCCTCGAAAATCACCCGATGGGGTATTCCGGGATTAAAGAGACGCGCAAACACATTTTTCTTTTTGTTGGGAACGACAAGCATCTTAACACTGTCGCGATGAGCCAATTGCTCTATCGATGCGCGGAGTTCCTTCCCTTCCGGAAGTCGATAGGCAAACTGCTGCTCCGGGTAGCGACGCGAGAAATACTGCGTCAACGCCTCCATTCGTCCGGGCAATTTTGACCCTGCCTTGTCGCTCACCGGGAAGAGATAAATCTTCATTGGAGAGACATTCAGCAAGGAGATGAACATGTCCATGGCAAGGAGGTCATGCTGGTCAACATTACAAAAGAATATAACCGGCGAAATCTCATCTAAATCCGTAAAGCCAAAATCCTCCGGAATGGTAAAGACCGACACTCGGCAGGTATCCACAACCTCGGCAGCCACAGAGCCCAGCATTTGGAACGATTTTTTCTCCACGCCGCGGGTACCCATAACTACCAGACGCGGCGGCGTTGAACGGGTATATTCAAGAATAACATCTTCCGGCAACCCCTCTCTGACCTGTGTATCATAGTGCACAGCAGGCAACTCACCACTCTTTATTGCAGAGTCCAGTTTGTCCTTAAGCCTCTTCATCTCCTCCTGAGCTGCCTGGCGCAGATTCTTCCTAACCTCAGAGTCGCGGATATCAAGAGTGAAATTATCAGTGAGCGAAAGGGAGCCGTCGAAATACGGAGTGGCAAACACATGCAAAATAAGCGGCTGCAGATGCAGGCGCAACGCTAAGGCGAATCCGACCTTGATGGCATTCTCGCTGGAGGGAGAGAAGTCAGTCGGAATGAGCAGCGAACCCTGCACACCTTCAAGCTTGTCAATGATTTCAACAGTTGACTCCACATCAGGCGTTTCAATGATGCGCAGAGCTTTTGGGAGCTGAGTCTCCGGAATGCGAATTCTCACACCACAGGCCGGAGAAGGATTCTGAATATCGACATTATCGAGTGTGGCCTGCACCCCCTTGGATGCAAGCATATCCCGAAGTTCCACCGCTTTATCATACGTGTGGATAGCGAGCGTGATTAGTTTTTCAGCCATAGGTGAATCAAATTAAAGTTGCGGGTCAAGGTGACCCCATTGTTGAGAAAAATTCCGGGAGCAGCGCTGAGCGGCCGGCAATTAACAAAAAATGACGGAGGTATGATTCAAGCATCCTCCGCCACTTTATCTTAATAACGCGGGATTAGTCTTTCTTGTTCTGCTCTTCAAGAATTGCGACAGCCATGTCGTAGATTGTAGTGTCGTCGAGCACAACGAGGCCACCATCGGGACCCGGCTCGATGTGCATGGCGGCATTCTTGCCGAACTGGTAGTTTACGCCACCAAAATAGTTGCGGACAGTCTGAACGGTTACGTTGAGCTGGTCAGCTATGCGATGTGTGCTTCCATCAGGCAATGCGTCTTTGAGACGGCGGAGTTCGTTGAAGGTGATTGTCTTGCTCATGATATCTATATTTTATGAGGTTATGGATTACCGAAATTTGACATGGCTAATTTAGACATTTTTTGCCTAATGACAAAACATTCGGATAAATATTTTTATAGTTTTACAACATATTTTCAGCCAACTCTCTAAGTCTCAGCTACATACACGACTCAAAACCCATTATTCAAGACCGCTGACCGTAATAATTTCAACTTCGGAAACGGGTAACCAGCCGGAATAATCATTATTTAGGAATAGATTTACCCATTCCTTTCCATCCTTGTCCTTGGTCGATGAGAGAATCCTGAGGGTTGTGCCTCCGGCTATCGGAGCCGCTGCAGTTTTTGACTCAACAGTGGGCGAAACTTTAAGAGTTGCTTCCTGCTGCATCAGCACACATGTGTCAACCGACAGCTGCGCGTCCCTTGCCAAGAAAGAAAAAACCACGCATATGGCTGAAAGCAAGATACAGCCGCCGGCGCCGAAGAAGCCAAATTTGCGAACTGTGACATTACGCATAAGCAGATAAGCCACAAAGGCGCATATTCCTATAAGGAAAGCAACAATTGCACAGACCAGCCAAAAATCGCTTCCGGCATCAGATATATGATTCCTCACCGAAGCAATTGCTCCGAGAGTGGCCGGAGCCGGATCCAGATTCTTATCGCCACACAACGACTCATTGAGCTTATGCACATCAGCATTAACCGCTTTAAGATTATTGCGTGCCTCCTTGAAATCCGGACGCATTTGGAGAGCTCGGTTGTAATTCAACACCGAAGCGCCAAAGTTGCCGGCTTTATAATAAATGCCGGCCAGGTCGAAATACAATTCGGGGGAGCTCCCCTTCTGAGCCAGCTGCTCCTGCATAACTGCAATGGCGGCAGTATAATCTTTTGCATCGCAGTATTTTTTTGCCTCAGTCACTGCGTCCGCAGCATGCGCTGACATGCTAAAAAGCAGCAGAGCCAAGACAGTCAATGTGTTACGCATGGGTGCACTTTCAGATTTATCTTTTGCTATTTCCTGCTCAATCTCATCAATTATTCTGCATCCGGCCTCATATGTCTCCTTCATGTCAACACCGGAAGTCGAACCATACTTTGCAAACTCACAGGTGTCGAGCAAATCGATAACAGAGCCGACGGTTTCTGCGGTTACACCGACAGAGGTCAGTCTCTCACTCACGTTGTCTCTTGACAGCTCGGATGTGGGCATTGAAAGTTTATCAGCCAGATAGCCCCACATCGCCTTCAGCATCTCCTCATAAAATTTGGATGCATCAGCACGACGCAGGCAGTCGCCGGCTGCACGCAGTCGCTTGCGGGCCAGCTTGCCGGCTCCACGCTTGCGCAACCCTACCGTGTCGGCAAGCATTGCCATCCGCTTTCTGTAAATCACCATCAGAACAGCCAGCAGGACAACAGGCAGAATAAACCAAAGCCATATCAACGGGCGGGAAATGTAAAGCTGATGGGTCTTTGCGAGTGTACCCAAAGGAAGGAATGTATCATCGAACACAACCAGCTCCTCGCTCCCTGATGCAGCTGTGCCCTCCCCTACTGTTATTTTGAAGCCTTCTGCCTGCAAGGTGTAATAAGCGCCCTTTTCGGGATTGAAGAAAAGAAATTTGACGGGAGGAATTTCAAATTCACCCTCACGCTGGGGGATTATTGTGCAATCAAACGTGACAGTGCCTGACACACTTGATGCGCCTACCTGCTTCTTTGTGGCATCATCACTCTTGAGGAATTTCAATTCTGCGGGGTAAATCTCTTTCAAGTCGGGGAGTGACAGGAACCCGAGATTACCTGTGCCGGAAATGGTGTATCGCACCGTAGCCGGCTGATGAGCTTTGAATTGCTTGCTGACCAAAGCGGCTGACACCTTAAAGTCTCCCACGCCGCTCAATGTACCTTCGTGAGGGGGGAGAGGACGCACGTTCAACTCAATATCATTCGGACGGGCTTCAATCTGACGCGGCTGCACGCGCGACATGGTGCCGTAGTAAGGGTCGTTATACGTAAAGCGCTGAGCGACAGAGCCGGTGTAAGCATTGCCGAGAATCTTGGCGACACCGGGCTGCGTGGGATAAATAATGTAGCGGGCAATAATTGCCGACTCATAAGCCCGGCCACCATAGTCAGCCAGTGACAGAGAGCGAGAGACGGCATCTGATGCCTCATATGTGCAGTTGCCAAACTTCGGTGACGCAGCCGCAGTCCAATCAAATATGGAAGTGTAGGAAGTGTAGAGACGCACTATGTACTCTACACCCTGCTGTTCGTAGGGTGACGAATTCGAAACGGTAGCCCGCAAAAAGAGCTTGCCGCCATCTGCAGACTGAAGAGTCGGAGCAGCTTGAGAATTGGGATCGGGAGCAGCTCCTGAGGCTGCCGATGATTTGGCACCGATTTTATACGAGACTTTATTGGAACGCACACCGCCCACCGTTATTGGGCCAAAAGTATATGAACCGGGAGTTTCGGCACGCAGTGTAACCGCATATGAGGCCGAGATTGAGGTGGTGGTACGACCGCCGCTCGTAACACTGCTTTGCGAAACCTGACGCTGCTGCAACGGAAACAGAACCTTGCACCCGGGCATTGAGTTGACCGGAGAGGGATCGGCAGAGACATTTCGCGTCTGGATAATCAGATAGAACGTATCACCCACTCCGGGGGTCTGGCCGGAAGGCTGCACTGATATGCTGACACTCTGAGCATTGCAAAGCATTGCAACCGAGCATATCAACAATAACGCTATATGGCGGAGACTTGGAATCATTATAGTAGATTAAGAATTACAGAAAGGGTAGGTTCTTGGTCGGCAGCCTGTCACCAGCGACGGCGCGAGGACTGTTGCTGTTTTTCCTTGCCATACATGGCTTTGCGCAACGTCTCCTTCTCTTTATCAGAACTGTGCTTAAGGATGCGGTCGGCAGCCTGCTGACTCATCCCCTGCTGTTGCTGCTGAGGCTGCTGTTGTTGTTGCTGCTGCTGAGGATTCTGCTCCTTTTTGTCATCCTTCTGATCCTTGTTCTGCTGCTGTTGCTGCTGATCCTTCTTGTCTTTCTGGTCTTTATTGTCCTTGTTGTCCTTGTTGTCCTTATTGTCCTTCTTGTCATCCTTCTTATCCTTAGGCAGCTTCAGCTGGGCTATGCGCAGATTCTTGCGCGCACGGTCATCATCAGGATTCAGACGGAGCGCCTGCTTATAAAAGTCAATAGCTCCCTGATAGTCTTGCTCGGCAAAACTCATATTCCCAAGGTTATAATTGGCACGAGAAGCAAGCGAAGGATTGTCAGATGTGTGCTGAGCCACAGAAGTGAAGCCCTGCTTCACCTCCTGCATAAGGGCTTCCTTATCCTTTGCCTTGGCCGGATCCATTGCGGTGGCTATCTGCAATTGCGAGAGCGCTTTATTAAACAGGGCCACCAAGCTGGCCGGATTCTCGCGCAAGGCAATTTTATATTGAGTGAGTGCGGCTGAATAATTCTTGGCTTTGTAGGCTTCATTGCCCGCACCAATTGCCTGCCGCTCCTTACGGGTGGAAACCTCGGCACTGAGATTCAGCAGCCCGAGAGTGGCAATGAGTATGACGGTTAATATTCTTCTCATTTTGAAACCTCCTTCTTAAAGAATGTGAACTTTGAGAGCACAGAATTCTTGCGGTTCACCATGAATGCATCTGCCACCATAAGCAGCAACGCGAGAGCCGCAAAATAAATAAACAGCTCATCATGAGTCACAAGATTGCTCGTAGAGAGCGATGTGCGCTTAATCTCCTTCAACTGCTTCTGCAACATGGAGAGTGCATCGGGGGAAGCTCCGTTGACATAGATACCGCCGCCGGCCTTCGCTATGCCGCGTGCGAGTTCTTCGTTGAGGCGTGTCGTCACTACCTCTCCGTCATCTCCGGTGAACAAACCATCCTGCGTATTGATAACAGCACCCTCAGAAGTACCGAAACCAATCACATTAATCTGTATTCCTGCACTGCGGGCGGCCTTAACCGCATCAAGCACAGCCTGCTCATCCTCCAAATCCTCTGCATCGGTAATCAGCACAATCGCTTTGCCTATTTTAGAGTCGCGAGAGAAGGAGGCGGAAGCATTGTTGATGGCAGCAGCAATATTGGTGCCCTGCGAAGAAATTTGTGTGGGGTCGATGGTCGACAGGAATGTCTTCGCCGAAGTGTAGTCAGAGCTTACGGGAATCAGGGTGTAAGCCTCGCCGGCATACGCCACAAGCCCTATTCTGTCGTTGCTCATGGCATCCAACATACGCTCCAGCATCACCTTGGCAGAGGAGAGTCGGGTCGGTCCGTTTTGGTCATCAGTGGCAGAGGCGAGCATCGAGTTGGATGCATCGACAGCTGCTACAACCTCAATGCCTTCACGATTCGTGGACTGCTCCGATATTCCACCCCATGGGCGTGCCATTGCAATGATAAGCATTCCAAGAGCGGTCAAGGTAATTGCAATACGTATTGCGGGCTTATAACGCGACACCAAAGGCATGAGCGGAGCAAGAACTTCAGGACGCCCAAAGCGCTTCAGTCGGCCCTTGCGACTGCGACGCGAAAGCATATACAGCAGCCAAAGCAGCGGAAGGAGCAGCAATAGAAACAGATATATGGGATATGCAAATGTCAGCATAGCAGTGTAAAATTAAGGTATTCGGCGCAACAGAGTCAGACGCAACACCAATTGCAGCAAATAAAGGATAGCGGCGGCGGTCACCCAAGGCATGTACTGCTCATCGGTGCGGCGGAAATTGTCCACATTAATCTTGGAACGCTCCAGTTTATCAATTTCATCAAACACTTGCTGGAGCGCCTGTGTGTCTCGCGCACGGAAGAATTTACCGTCAGTGGCATCAGCTATCTTAGTCAGCGTTTCTTCATCAATTTCTATAGGAACATTAGTAGTGACATTTCCATAGAAACTGGAGACGGGCACTGAGCCGGGCTTTCCGACAGCAATCGTGTAAACCCTCACATTCTTCTGTTTGGCAATCTGCGCAGCAGTCAACGGATCCACCTCACCGGCATTGTTGGAGCCATCCGTGAGCAATATGACACTCTTGGAGACTGCCTTGCCACCAAGCACACGATTAATTGCGCTCACCAAGCCGTCGCCGATAGCGGTGCCGTTGCCAAGAGAGCCGGGCTGCAGATGGCTTATTGCGTTCAGCATAGAGGGGCGGTCAGTGGTTAGAGGCATGAAGGTGAGACTCTCACCGGCAAATGCCACGAGACCCATATTGTCATGATCACGTTTTTCTACAAAGTCGGAGGCCATCTTCAGCGCCGCATCAAAGCGAGTGGGAGTCATGTCAGGTGTCTCCATGGAGGCTGAGATATCGAGCGCGAGCACTATGTCTGTGCCCTCGATTGCGGAATTTGAAAGTGAGTCATGGGTCTGCGGGCGACACAGTGCTACGATAACACAGTCTATTGCCAGCAGTTTAAGGATAAAGGCAAGATGCATCAGCACCCCTTTGTAGCCTCCGCTGCGCGTCTTGAAAGAGCGCATGGTAGAAATGGTCAGCGTGGGATTAGCCGTGCGACGACCGGCCACGTACAGATATATAAGTGGCAAATCAATCAGCAATAATAGCAGCAGCCAGGGATGAAGCAGTGTCATGACTTTGCCTCCTTTCCTTGTTTAGGCGCCGGCTGCTTGGCAGCATTATCCGCAGCATCTGCCGCACTTTCTTTCTCAGCTTTTTCTGCCGGGCGGGTCGTGTCGACAAAATCGGATACGATGCGGAAGGCCTCGGTGTTCTCATCAGGCAGTGACTGCGTGCGGGCAAACTTCACGAGGTCTGCCAGCGTGAGCAGTCGATGCAGTTCGGGGGCATATGGTGCAAGCACCGGATTCTCAGCTGCTTCGGTAAGGAATTGCTGTGTGGTCATCTCCGGAGCGGAGACATCGAAACGGCGCGAAATGTAAGTGCGTAGAATGTCGGTAAGCTCCACGAAGTACTGCTCCACCTGTCCCTGCTGCCAAAGCTGCCGGCTCTTAAGCCGGTCGAGAGCCTGTCTGGCAGCCTCATACGGAGGCAACTGAGGCTTCGTGCCGGGAAGAATGCGACCATGGCGATGATAGCGGATAACTCCCCACACAACGGCTGCTACAACAAGAATGATGAGCAGTATCAACCACCAGTAGTAATATAGGAAGTTGGGAATGCGGTCGCTCCATGAGCCTTCGGGCGCATCAGCCACTGAAGTGTAGCCCTCGATTTCGTCATCGGCTTTGGCTGCTACGGGCAAGACTTTCAGTGCGACCCGGTTACTCTCCACCGTGTCAACCCCGGCTACATATTGAATCGGCGGCAAGTAATAGAACCCTGAATCAAATGCCTGCAACGGTATCTGATAGTTAATTTGAGTGCGCCCCGACCCGAGTTCCACAGTGTCAGAGGTAAAGCGGCGGGAGAGTTCAATGGTGTCGCCGTTAAGTCCCACGTAAGGGCGGTTATCCCCATCTGCAAACATGGGGAAATAACCGGAAGTGCCACGGTTCTTTACGACTTCAACGCGCAGCATTCCTTGCTTGCCCATAATCAGGTGAGCAGAATCAAGGCGTGCCTTGATAGAGACCGGCTCTCCATGCGCTGAAAAGGCTGCCATGGCCGACAGGGTGACTAATATATATATAAGAAGCTTTTTCATAAAAGCGTGGTTGTAAAGAGGTTATCCTCGGCGGCGGAAAAGGCCGAGGAGGTGACGTACATAGTCCTCATCAGTGGAGATAGCAGCCAAATCCACTCCGCAGCGAGCCGTCAGAGAATTGAGCTGCTGGCTTTGCTCATACCAGGCACGGGCATATTGCTTGCGCACTGAAACGGAAGAGGTGTCAATCCAGCCTACATCGCCGGTCTCGCTGTCACGCACACGAACGAGTCCTACATCGGGCAATTCCGTGTCGCGCTTGTCATAGACCTGGATAGCAACAAGGTCATGCTTGCGGGATGCCATCAGCATGGGGTCCTGATAGTCAGCGGGAGCGATGAAGTCGCTGATGAGGAATGTGGTGCAGCGCTTCTTTTGCACACGCGTCAGATACTCCAAAGCTCGGCCTATGTCAGTGCCCGTGTGGTCGGGATGAAAATCTATTATCTCGCGAATTATGTGGAGAATATGTTTGCGCCCCTTTTTCGGGGGAATAAACTTTTCAACCTTGTCGGTGAAAAAGATTACTCCCACCTTGTCATTATTCTGTATGGAGGAGAAGGCGAGGGTGGCGGCTATTTCTGCCATCATTTCTTTCTTCTCCACACCCACAGCTCCGAAATCGCCTGAACCTGAAACGTCAATGAGGAGCATGAGGGTCAGCTCGCGTTCCTCTTCGTAGACCTTCACGAAAGGCTTACCTTGGCGTGCGGTCACGTTCCAGTCAATATCGCGTATATCGTCGCCGAACTGATACTCTCTGACTTCGGAGAAAATCACGCCGCGTCCTTTGAAGGCCGTGTGATATTCTCCGGCAAAGATATTCTGCGACAAGCCACGCGACTTGATTTCTATCTTGCGGATTTTCTTAAGAAGCTCGTTGGGTTCCATTCGGCGGTGGGGTTAGGGGACTTTGACTGCGTCGAGGATGTCGGTCACAACGTCGTCGGCAGAGATGTTGTTGGCTTCAGCCTCATAGCTGAGACCGATGCGGTGACGGAGCACGTCATGGCAAACGGCACGCACATCCTCAGGAATAACGTAACCGCGTCCGCGCAGGAAAGCGTAGGCGCGTGCTGCGCAAGCCAATGAAATGGATGCACGGGGGGAGGCGCCGAACTCAAGAATTCCTTTCAAATTCTGGAGCCCATGCTTTTCGGGTTCGCGCGTTGCGAAAACGATGTCCACGATATAGTCTTCAATCTTAGCGTCAATATAAATCTGGCGTACAATCTTCTGAGCCTCAAGAATCTCTTCGGGACGCAGGATAGCCCGAACCGGCTCTTGCTCGCCCATGATGTTCTGACGCACGATGCGTTTCTCCTCCTCCTTGGTGGGATAGCCAATCACGACTTTCAGCAGGAAGCGGTCCATCTGAGCCTCAGGCAGGGGGTAAGTACCCTCCTGTTCGATGGGGTTCTGAGTTGCCATTACGAGGAAGGGCTTGGGCAGCGCAAAGGTATCGTCGCCAATGGTCACCTGACGCTCCTGCATGGCTTCGAGCAGCGCACTCTGCACTTTTGCCGGAGCACGGTTGATTTCATCTGCAAGCACGAAGTTAGCGAAAATCGGACCCTTCTTTATCTCGAACTTCTCGTTACGCACGGAGTAAATCATCGTGCCGGTAACGTCAGCCGGGAGCAGGTCGGGAGTAAACTGGATGCGGCTGTAGCGGGCATCAATCAAGCTTGCAAGAGTCTTGATGGCGAGGGTCTTTGCAAGACCGGGCACACCCTCGAGCAGCACATGGCCATTGCAAAGCAGAGCCACAAGCAAAGAGTCTACAAGATGCTTTTGTCCCACAATGCGCTGATCCATACCCTTAGTAATGAGGGAGATGAAAGAGCCGTTAGCTGCAACCAGCTCATTAAGCTCTCGGATATTAACTGAGTCGTTCATAAATAGATGCTGTAATTTTAGAGGTCTGCACTGAAGCAAACACTGACAATAAGAACCCGCGTAGGCGGGAATGGTTTACAAAATTACGAGTTATTTTTCAGACGATGGCACGCATCTGTGTTAAAAGATATAAACGGACGACATCATCATTTTTCCGTGACGCGAGAGTATTCCGTTCACTTGGTCTCGGATGAGTAGAAAGCGTTCCAGCCTTGTGCTTTCAGCGGAAGTTCCTGGCCGTCGCGGGTAACGAGGGCAGCCCCAAGCTCCGGTTTTGTGATGTAGCCTATGACTGACACTCCGGGCAGCGCCTTGACACGGTCATGGTCGGTCAGGGGGACTGTGAAGAGCAGCTCGTAATCTTCGCCACCATTGAGAGCGGCAGTCACCAGATTCATATTGAACTCCTCTGCCATGCAGGCTGTCTGATAGTCAATCGGGATTTTATCTTCGTAAACGCGACAACCCACTCCGGAGGCTTTGCAGATATGCAGCAGTTCCGAAGAGAGTCCATCGCTGACATCCATCATTGATGTGGGCTGTATGCCGGCTTTGTTAAGCTCTTCAATAATATCTTTGCGAGCTTCAGGCTTCAATTGACGTTCAAGGATGTACTCCTTACCGGCAAAGTCGGGTTGGAAGTCAGGAAGACCGGATGCGGCGGCCACACTGTTTTCGCGCTCAAGCAGCTGGAGACCCATGTAAGCTGCTCCAAGATCGCCTGAGACACAGAGGAGGTCGGTGGGTTGCGCACCACTGCGGTAAACAATCTTGCCCTTTTCCCCTTCCCCAATACAGGTAATTGAGATTACCAGCCCGGTGGCAGATGCAGATGTATCTCCGCCTACAAGGTCAACACCATAGCGCTCACAAGCCAACCGGATGCCGCTGTAAAGCGCCTCCACATGCTCCACGGTAAAACGGGAGGATAGCCCGAGTGAAACAGTGATTTGGCGCGGGGTGCCGTTCATTGCATAGATGTCGGAAAAGTTGACAACGGCAGCTTTGTAGCCAAGATGCTTGAGGGGGACGTAACGCACATCGAAGTGAATCCCCTCCAGGAGCAAATCGGTTGTAACAAGCACCTCTTTATCCTTATAATCAAGCACAGCGGCATCATCCCCCACCCCCTTCTTGCTGGAGCTGTTCTGCAGAGGAAAATCTCGGGTGAGACGGTCAATGAGACCGAATTCGCCAAGGGTTGAAATTTCTGTTTCTGACATAAAATTATATATTATAATAAATCATCGGGAGAGCATGTATGCCACCCCGATGATTATTAAACGTCTACGATTCAAATGCGGTTCACAAGTTCAGTCATGATTTCAGTCATGAAGGGTTGAGCCTTGATGGCTGCCTTCTGAACCTCCTCATGAGTGGGAACGTCGGTAATATCCTTGCCACCCAAGTCAGTGATTACGCTCACGCCGAAGACTCTCATACCGGCATGGTTGGCAACAATCACCTCAGGCACTGTGCTCATACCCACGGCATCGCCTCCGATAATACGGAAATATTCATACTCGGCAGGGGTCTCAAAAGTGGGACCGGGAGTGCCTACATACACACCGTGCATAACACGGATTCCCTTCTCGGCAGCAATCTTGTCGGCGAGAGCAATCAGCTCTTTGCTGTAAGGTTCGGTCATGGCCGGGAAGCGAGTGCCCAGTTCATTGTAATTGCGACCGCGCAGGGGATTCTCCGGGAACAGGTTAATCTGGTCAGTGATAATCATGATGTCACCCACCCGGAATTCTTTATTCATACCTCCGGCGGCGTTGCTGACAAATAGGGTCTCGACTCCGAGTGCTTTCATGACACGCACGGGGAAAGTCACCTGCTTCATGTCGTAGCCTTCATAATAATGGAAACGACCCTGCATGGCCACAACGTAGCGACCACCGAGGTTGCCGAAAATGAGTTTGCCACTATGCCCCTCTACTGTTGATACCGGCATATTGGGAATATCTGTATAGGGAATCTCTTTTACGATGCTGATGTGGTTCACCAACTCACCCAGCCCTGTGCCGAGGATAATGCCGGTGTCGGGGAGCTTCTCTACCTGAGTGCGGATAAAGTCAGCTGTCTGACGGATTTTTTCAAGCATGGTTATATTGTTTTAAGGGTTTTCAGAATTAGAATCAATTGCAGCGCGCAGTGTTGTTATGAAGTCCGGTTCATCTATGCCGTGCACCATTTCTATTTCAATGGGCACATAGAAGATGAACGGCTTGAGGCGCTGCGGGAAATAGGGACTTCCGGCCAAACGCACGGCGTCCTTTTCTGTTGTCACGATAATTTTGCGCGCCGCCTTCATTGAGTCAAACTGCTGCGAGAGAGCCTCAAGATCACGTCGGGAATAGAAGTGATGGTCAGGAAAATGATTCACTTTTACACGGCAGGCATAGCGCTTGAAATAGCGTACGAAACTACGGGGGTTGGCGATGCCGGTCAGCAACAATACGGCATCGCTGCGGGTGAACTGATCGAGGTGTACAATATACTTCGACTCTTCAGGGAATACGGGCGCAATCTCTCCGTAGCGTATTCGGGAGAAGTACAGCTTCTGAAATGCGAGCAGGTCAAGCTGCTTGTGCACCATGCGGAACTGCAGCGGGGAGAGTTCCTCAGGCACCTTTGTGACTATCACGAAATCTGCACGCCCGACATTATGACGGCACTCTCGCAACCGACCCAAGGGCAGCAGATGGTCAGTGTAAACCGGACGCGAATAGTCAGTCAGCAGGATGTTGACTTTGGGTTGCACATAACGGTGCTGGAACGCATCGTCAAGAAGGATGAGATTAATGTCAGGATTGGAGGCCAACAGTTCCTCTATTCCTTTCCGGCGGTTTTCGCATACAGCGACTTTCACCCGTTTGCCGAATTTCTGATATATCTGGAAGGGCTCATCGCCGATTGTCTCCGGAGTGGAATGACGCGATGCGAGGACGTAGCCCTTTGTGCGCCGCTTGTAACCACGGCTCAGCACGGCTATATTATACCACGAGGAGAGACTTTCAATCAGGAACTCCACATGAGGAGTTTTACCCGTGCCACCAACCGTTATGTTTCCCACCGAGACCACAGGCACCTCGTAACGCTGCGAAGGGAGCCAGCCCCAGTCGAAACACTTGTTGCGGACTTCGGTCACAGCGCCGTAAAGCCAAGAGAATGGCTTCAAAACGTAATAGAGTATGCGGTCTTTATTGGAGGTCACTGCTGTGCGGATGGATTGAGGGTTGAGGATTAACGTTTAGTAAGAGAAGATGATTGTGGGCATCGCAGCGTGCAGGGAGTGCCTGCCGGAGAAGCTCTGCACAATTTCACGCGCGCTTTCCATCATGCGTTGCGGATTAGTGCCCGTGAGCAATTCCAGAGCCGCAGACTCCTGATTGAACTGCTTCAGCATTTCTGCAAAAGCACCTGCTGCATTTGGATAGCTCACTGCTTTCCATTTCTTCAGTTTAGCTGTGGAGGCTGCATAGTCAATAGCCTTCTGCAGCGAGCCTATTTCGTCTACGAGTCCATATGATTTAGCCACGGTGGCGGCCAAGGGGCGTCCGTCGGCTATCTCTTCAATCTTGGCCACTGTCATGTGTCGACCCTCTGCACAGCGCTTCACGAAGAGGCTGTAACCATTCTCTACCATGCTCTGCATGGCTGCATACTGCTTGTCGGAAAGCGGATACATCAGTGTCGGGAACAGAGCATCAGGGTTGGTGGCAACCATCTGCGGGTTGATTCCAAGCTTGCCCAAAAGGCCGCTGATGTTCGGAATAAGGCCGTATATACCGATAGAACCGGTGATTGTGAATTGGTCGGCAAAGATGCGCTGCGCACCGGCTGAGATATAATAGCCTCCGGAGGCTGCATAATCGCCCATGGAAACCACAAAGGGCTTCCCGGTCTTCTTAAAGACTTCAAGTGCCTCCCATATCTGTTCACTGCCATAGGCTGACCCACCGGGGGAATTGACGCGCAATACGAGAGCCTTCACTTTATCGTTGTCTGCCAATGAGAGAATTTCATCGACCAAGTCAGGCGAGTTTATCCCTCCGCCACCCATGCCGCCGGTATCGATACCTCCGCAGGCATAGAGCACAGCCACTTGATTGTCAGCCGTATATGAATTCATTGGAGAATCCGTCACGGCAAGCAGCTGAGAGGGGGTAACCACATGCTCGAGTCCATCCTTCTGACCGCAATATTCGGCCACCTTGTCTTCAAACTGATGACGATATTGCAGTGAAGTGACGAGTTTCTTATCCAGGATAAATGAAGCAGGACGACAGGAGAGGATGTCACGGTTAATGAGAGTGTCAATAAGTGCCGGAGTAATTCCTCGTTCCTTGCTGGACATCTCCTGACGCATTCCGAGCCAAAGAGTGTCATAAAGAGCCATGGACTGCTGACGGGCTACGTCGCTCATCTCAGAGCAGGTGTAAGGCTCAACGGCAGCCTTCCCCTTCCCCACACGCACTGCCTGAAACTCTACGCCGACCTTATCGAAAAAGTCCTTCAGGAAGAGGTTGACACCACCAATGCCATGCAGCTGAATCTCACCTGCCGGATTCAGAACTATCTCATCGGCCACGGAGGCGAGGAAGTAGTCGCTGCCGGTATATGAATCAGCATAAGCAAAAATCTTTTTCTTGCTTGTCTTGAAGTCGACGAGGGCTTCGCGCACAGCGTGCAGCGATGCGGGGGCACCGGCAATACCCCGGCAATCGAGGTAGATGCACTTCACCTTTTCATTGGTTTTAGCCTCACCGATGGCCGCCACAAGGTCTTCAACGGTCTGAACTTTTTCACCGTTTCCGCGCAACAGGTCACTCAGGCCCAGCTCAACGGAGTTCGCACGCTCCTCCAGCGAGCCTTCGAGGGTAATCTGCAGCGCCGAGTTTTTCGTGAACCCGGCAACCTCGCCGCTCATCATGGATGTGAACATCGCAATGACCAAAATAACGGCCACTACACCGGCAAGCACAATAGCCAGCCAAGCACCCATGAATGAAGTCAGGACTTGAAAGAAAAACTTTTTCATTTATACTGTTGTAATCAGTTGTTATAAAATCAGCGATAGTGTCGCCTTACCTGGGAAGGGAGGCTATCACCTCCTTTATGTCGGCGGCCAGCTGCTCTGCCTCCTGCATGGTGGCAGCTTCGGAATAAATACGTATAATCGGCTCGGTGTTACTCTTGCGCAGGTGAACCCAAGATGCGGGGAAATCAATCTTGACACCGTCAATATCGGTCACCTTTTCGCCGACGTATTTTGCCTTCATCGCCTCCAGGATTTTGTCGACATCCACCTCCGGAGTCAGCTCAATCTTGTTTTTGGCAATAGCATACTGCGGATATCCCTTCTTGAGCTCCGACACTTTCTTGCCGCTCTTGGCAAGCAACGTAAGGAAGAGAGCTACTCCTACGAGCGCATCGCGACCATAGTGGAGTTCAGGATAGATAACTCCGCCGTTGCCTTCACCACCGATGACAGCGCCGGTCTCTTTCATTTTAGTAACCACATTCACCTCACCTACGGCCGCCGCCTCATAGTTGCAGCCGGGATGCGCGAGGGTCACGTCGCGCAAAGCGCGGGATGAACTGAGGTTGCTGACGGTGTTGCCCGGTGTGTGGCTGAGCACATAGTCGGCAACTGCCACCAGCGTGTATTCCTCCACAAACATTTCTCCATTCTCCATTACAATTGCAAGGCGATCCACATCAGGGTCAACCACGAATCCCACATCGGCCACCCCCTCTTTCATAAGTGAAGCTATGCCTGTGAGGTTCTCGGGAATAGGCTCGGGAGTGTGAGCAAACTTGCCATTAGCCTCGCAGTTAAGTTCTATCACTTTCTTTACGCCTAAAGCGCGGAGTAGCTGAGGAATAACCACGCCTCCGACGGAATTGACGGCATCTACTGCTACGGTGATCCCGGCCGCAGCTATCGCCTTTGTGTCAACCAAAGGGAGAGCCAGCACCTTTTCGATGTGACGACGGTTGTAGGTGTCATTGCGGAAGGTGTGACCTAACTCATGCACGCCGGCAAATTCATAGTCGCCACATTCAGCAAGACGGAGCACTTCCTTACCCTCGGCATCGTTGAGGAACTCGCCTCGCTCATTGAGAAGCTTGAGAGCATTCCATTGCACAGGGTTATGGCTGGCCGTGATGATGATGCCACCACATGCACCCTCCTCAGTCACAGCTATTTCTGTGGTGGGAGTAGTGGCAAGGCCGATGTTAACCACATCAAAACCCATGCTTTCGAGAGCTCCACAGACGAGGCTTCTGACCATTTCGCCTGAAAGACGGGCGTCACGACCCACTACAATCACATTGGAAGTGCGAGTGGTGGTCTTGCGTATGAAAGCAGCATAGGCCGAAGTGAATTTTACGATGTCGATTGCTGAAAGGCCGTCACCCTGCGGGCCACCGATAGTGCCGCGGATGCCGGATATGGATTTTATGAGTGACATGTTATTGCGGGTTATAATATTATATAGTTCGAGCGACAAATCAGAATATCGCGGGATAGTATTTCAGATTAAAATAGAAGGGTTGGCATGTTCCTGTCTCACCCTGGAATCCGTAGTAGGAACGGATGACCATGTTGACCTCACAGTCAATCGGGAGGTAATGCAGCGGGAGCTGAACTCCGGCACCATATTTTATGGAGTTGGTGATGAGCATGTTGTTGAATCGGAAAGAGGACGTGTTGTTGCCACCCACATCATTGGCATTTCCGGAGGGCTGGGGATTGAGACCTTCGTACATGGAGATGATGTTCGTGCGCATGTAACGGAAGTAAATCAGCTGGTCTTTAGTGGCCATATTTCCCGGAGTGCCGGGGTTAACCACCTGCATGTAGAGATAGCCCTCCTCATCCATCTTATAGAAGGGAGCATCGGGGCCTGACTCAAACACGCTGTCGGCAGGCACGGCATCAATTACTCTCTGATTCGACATGAACCAATTGGTAGCTTTTTCCTCATCGCGCAGGAGTTCGGAATAACTTTTCGTTTTGCTGCATGCCGTCGAGAGCAGCAGGAGGGAGAAGAGAGACAGCAGAGTTATTTGTAATTTCTTCATTTTCAATTCAGTTTAGCATGTAGCCTTCCTCTTTGAGTCGGTCGGCGGCCTGCTTCATAAGTTCATCATAACGGGGCATATTGTCCACCAGGCGCTTGACTGCATCCATGATGTCACCCTTATATTCGCCACCGGCGGCCTGCTTATGGCCACCACCGTCGAAGAGTTCGGCGCACATCTTGTTGACAGGGAAGCTTCCGAGGCTGCGCATCGACACCTTTACAGAGTTGGCATCCTCACGCAAGAAAGCGGCATAAATCACGCCACGCAGTTCGAGCGCCTGGTTCACAAGTCCCTCTGTGTCACCCCGTTCATATTTGAACTTAGCCAAGTCTTCCTTGGTCAGGTAGACAACAGCTGCACGGTGGTCGCGGTAGACCTTCAAGCGTTCATACAGCGCATAGGCATTAAGCCTCATGGCATCCGCGCTCTTTATTTCAAGCGTCTCTTTCAGAATGAGACGCTTGGGCACCCCTTTTTTCAGCAGGGCTACCATAATATAGTACAGGTCAAGGTGCTTGGTATTAACTGTGAGATTGCGGGTGTCGGTTATGATTCCGGTGCATATGCATGTAGCAGCCTCAAGCGACATGGTTTCGTAGAGGCCAAGAGCGGCAAGCAGGCGGAAGACCAGCTCACAGGTGCTTGACATGTCGGGATATGAAATCTGCAGGTCGGTGAAGTTATCAGGACCCTCATGATGGTCAATCATAATCTTACGCGCGGATGTCAGTTCCCAAAGTGGTGCCATTTCATCCTGACGCTTCAACACATTGAAATCGCAAGCAATCAGCAGGTCAGCCTCTTTCATCAGGCGCGCTCCATATTCAGGATATTTGCTGACGGGGACGATGTCATCGTAGCCGGGGAGGAACGCCAGATTCTTCGGAGGTTGGTCAGGCACAACAACTCTTGCCTGCTTCCCGAGGGAGTTAAGCACGTGAGCGAGTCCGAGGGTAGAGCCGATTGCATCGCCGTCCGGGCGGACGTGGCAAGTGAGCACAACTCGGCTGCACTGCTCCAGCATCCTGCGCAATTCCTTGACCTGGCTCTCTTTAAGAAGATTTTCTATCATGCTTAACTTATTGTGGATTAATGCGTTATAGCGCCCACACAGGTAATTTTACGAGTGAGGCGCATTTACAACTTACAAAGTTAGACAAAATTTCCGAAAATGCACACATCTTTGTTTGCAAAAAATCTGAACAGGATTATGAACGCGCGGATGCGACTTTGAGGTTAGGCAAAGTTTTAGTACCTTTGCAGGAAATTTTGACCTGATTATGCACACACGTGAAGAAAAGATAGAGGCTTTCGGACGCCTGCTGGATGTGCTTGACACGCTCAGAGTGCAGTGTCCGTGGGACGCCAAGCAGACGAATGAGAGTCTGCGTCCGAATACAATTGAAGAGGTTTACGAGCTTTGCGATGCGTTGATGAACGACAGTGCGCCTGAAATACGCAAGGAGCTCGGAGATGTGCTGCTGCATGTCTGTTTCTATTCCAAAATAGCATCAGAGAAGGGTGACTTTGACATTGCCGATGTCTGCAACTCTCTGTGCGACAAATTGATATTCCGCCACCCGCACATCTATGGCGATGTGCAGGCAGAGGATGCGGCAGCCGTCAAGCGCAATTGGGAGGAGATTAAACTGAAAGAGAAGGGTGGCAACCGCACGGTGCTTGCCGGTGTGCCCTCGGCTCTGCCTGCTCTCATCAAGGCTTCGCGCATCCAGGAGAAGGCACGCAACGTGGGCTTCGACTGGGAGGAGCGTGAGCAGGTGTGGGCCAAGGTGCAGGAAGAGGTTGGCGAAGTGAGCGAAGAGATTCGTGCCGGCCATAAGAAGGAGCTTGCCGAGGAGTTCGGCGACCTGCTCTTCTCCGTGGTTAATGCCGCACGCCTCTATGGTGTAGACCCTGAGAATGCACTCGAGGCCACCAACCGAAAGTTCATCCGCCGCTTCAATCATGTGGAAGCCCGGGCCAAAGAGTGCGGCAAGACGCTCAGGGAGATGACGCTGGCCGAGATGGATGCCCTTTGGAACGAAGCTAAGAAACTTGAGGCTGAGGCATGAAGCTGTGCATTACGGAGAAACCGAGTGTAGGGGCTGACATAGCCCGCATTCTTGGAGCGACCACCCGCAGGGACGGTTACTTCGAGGGTGCCGGTTATTGTGTGACCTGGACCTTCGGACACCTCTGTACGCTCAAGGAACCACACGACTATTGCGCACAGTGGAAGCGCTGGAGCCTGGGAGCTCTCCCTATGATTCCCCCCAAGTTCGGCATAAAGCTTATTGCTGATTCCGGCATCGAGAAGCAGTTCAAGGTTATAGAGACACTCATCAGTCAATGCGACGAAGTTATAAACTGTGGTGACGCCGGGCAGGAGGGTGAGCTGATTCAGCGATGGGTTATGCAGAAAGCCGGGTGCAATAAACCTGTGAGCAGATTGTGGGTATCTTCGCTCACGGATGAAGCTGTGCGTGAAGGGTTTGCGCATCTGCGTCCTCACAAGGAGCTTGAGCCGCTCTACACTGCCGGACTCTGCCGTGCTATCGGCGACTGGATTCTCGGCATGAATGCCACACGTCTCTATACCATGAAATATGGGAAACGGGGGGAAGTGTGGTCGCTGGGAAGAGTGCAAACCCCCACGCTTGCGCTCGTGGTTAATCGCCAACGTGACATCGAGAACTTCAAGCCAACCGACACTTGGGAGTTGCGCACGCTATATCGCGACACCATCTTCACCGCCGCTCTCGACCCCTTCCCTACGGAAGAGCTTGGCAATCAAGCGCTTGAAGCTGTTAAGGATAAGCCTCTGACCATCACCTCTATAACCAAAAAGAAGGGCAAGGAGGCTCCGCCAAGGCTCTTTGACCTGACCAGTCTTCAGGTGGAGTGCGACAAGCGGTTCAACATGAGTGCCGACACCACGCTGAAGGTTATTCAGAGTCTTTATGAAAAGAAGCTGACCACATATCCGCGTGTTGACACGACATACCTTACGGATGATGTCTATCCAAAATGCGGGCCTATTCTTAACTCTCTGAAAGATTATCAGGAGCTGCTTCAGCAGATTCGTGGCAAAAAGCTGCCAAAGAGCAAAAAGGTGTTCGACAACAGTAAAGTAACTGATCACCACGCCATTATCCCTACCGGGCAACCTCTGCCACCCGGGCTTTCTGAACAGGAGTTGAACGTCTTCCACACCGTGGCGCGCCGCTTCGTCAGCGTCTTCTTTCCGGACTGCGAATTCGAGCAGACCACTGTCGGAGCAAAGGTTGACAAAACGGCATTCAAAGCCACAGGAAAGGTGATTGTTGTGCCGGGCTGGAAAGTGGTTTATCCGCGGCAGGCAAAAGGGGCTGATGACAAGGCTGACAAGGAGTTGCCGCAGTTCACAAAAGGTGAGAGCGGCCCTCACGAGCCTCTGTTGGCTAAGCGCACAAGCCAGCCGCCGAAGTACTTCACCGAGGGCACTCTGCTGAAAGCGATGGAGACGGCCGGGAATCTGATTGAGGATGAGGATTTGCGGGAGGCCTTGAAAGCCAATGGAATAGGACGACCATCCACACGTGCGGCCATCATTGAGACCCTCTACAAACGTGGCTACATAACCCGCAAAGGCAAAAGCTTGCGAGCCACTGACGCCGGTTGTCAGCTCATAGACCTGGTTAAGGAGGAGCTTCTGAAGAGCGCCCGCCTGACCGGTATTTGGGAGAACCGCCTGCGCATGATTGAACGCGGAGAATATCCGGCTGCCGAGTTCATAGCCGCCCAGAAGGAGATGATTAACCGTATCGTGTATTCCGTGTTGGCCGACAACACTCCCAGACTCACCGAAACCTCTAAATAACTCTTTATGGAACTCAGCAAAGCCAAAGTAAAACTCATTGCCTCACTGCGGGAGCGCAAGCATCGAAAGGAGCTGGGGTTGTTTGCCGTGGAGGGCACCAAGAGTGTACTCGACACCCTCCCTCACTTCCGGCTGAGTATGCTTGCAGCCACTGCCGCTTGGCATGAGGCTCACCCGATGAAGAGCGTGAATTCCGAAAGGCTATGCCGGGCGACCTCCACACAACTCAAGCAGATGAGTGCCCTGTCGACTGCACCGGAGGTGATTGCCATCTATGAATTGCCCCCGATGCCTGTTCCTTCCCCCGGGGAACTGCGCGGGGAGCTGACTCTGCTGCTCGATGATATTCAGGATCCGGGGAATTTGGGCACCATTGTGCGCTGCGCTGACTGGTTCGGCGTCAAACATGTGGTATGCTCCCCTCACACCGTCGACATCTTCAATCCGAAAGCCATTCAGAGCACCATGGGAGCATTGAGTCGCGTGCGGGTGAGCTACACTGAGTTACCGGAGTTTGTGAGCCACTGCAAGGGGATTCCGCTCTGCGGCACGCTCCTTGAGGGCACCAATATATATAAGGCTTCTCTGCCCCGAGAGGCTCTGATTGTAATGGGAAATGAGGGCAAAGGTCTCACGCCGGCTATGCGCGAGCTGATAGACACGGCTCTGTTTATTCCTCCCTATCCTGCTGATGTCGAAACCGTTGATTCGCTGAATGTGGCAATGGCTACGGCTGTTGTACTCTCAGAATTCCGCAGAACCCGATAATTATGGCAAAAGAAAAAATCGCATATTTCTGCTCCAACTGCGGACATGAGTCCGCACGCTGGATGGGTCGCTGCTCCAATTGCGGCGAATGGAACACCTATGTCGAGGAGAAAATTCCCGCCAAGGGTCGCGGCAAGGCTATGAACAGTCTGATTACTCCCGACATGCGCCCGCTCCCCTTGAGCGAAATTGAAATTGCCCGCGAGCCGCGCATTCCTATGCCCTCCGAAGAGCTTAACCGTGTCCTGGGAGGTGGTCTCGTTGTCGGTTCTCTGACCCTGATTGGTGGTGAGCCGGGGGTCGGGAAAAGCACTCTGATTCTTCAGAACCTCCTGAGTGTGCGCAGCCGCAAGATTCTCTATGTGAGCGGCGAGGAGAGCGCAACCCAGCTAAAGCTGCGCGCCGAACGACTCGGCAAGGTCTCCGACAACACTCTGATTCTCTGTGAGACCAACCTCGACCGCATCTTCTCTCATATTGAGAAGGAGCAACCGGGATTGGTGGTCATCGACTCTATTCAGACCATGGCTATGGACACGCTGGAGAGCGCTGCCGGCTCCGTGAGTCAGGTCAGGGAATGCGCGGCAGCCCTGCTTCGCTATGCCAAGACAAGCGGAGTGCCGGTGCTACTTGTGGGACATATAAATAAGGAGGGTTCCCTGGCTGGACCGAAGGTGCTGGAGCATATCGTTGACACCGTGTTGCAATTCGAGGGTGACCGTCAGGGTCTCTACCGCATTCTGCGCGCCATCAAGAACCGCTTCGGCAATACGAGCGAAATCGGTGTCTATGAGATGATTAACACCGGCCTGAGGGAGGTAAAAAATCCTGCTGAGATGCTTCTCTCCCGCCCCGGCGACGAACCTTTGAGCGGTGTCGCCATCGGAGTGAGCGTTGAGGGAGCGCGTCCTTTCCTTATTGAGACACAGGCCCTTGTGAGCACAGCCGCCTACGGCACTCCGCAGCGCTCCGTCACCGGATTTGACCAGCGCCGACTGAACATGTTGCTGGCTGTGCTCGAAAAGCGCGTGGGATTCAAGCTGGCCGCCAAGGATGTCTTCCTCAATATTGCCGGCGGACTTAAAGTGAATGATCCGGCACTCGACCTGGCCGTAGTGGTTGCTGTTCTATCATCCAATTTTGATGTAGTGATACCCAAAGGGATAGCATTTGCAGGGGAGGTCGGTCTTAGTGGCGAAATACGCTCCATCACCCGCGCTGAAATGCGTGTGGCCGAAGCTGAGAAACTTGGTTTTTCCCGCATATTCATTCCGGCCGGAAACCTGAAAGGGAGCGCCGGCAAATTCTCTATAAAAGTAGAGGAGGTGCGCACCGTAGAAGAGGTATTCCGATGCGTGTTAGGTGGAGAATGATGAACTGCGTACAGCACCTCGGGGATGGAGCCATGGGAACATCGCTGCTCCCCTACTCCTCTAATCCCGATTCACTTAACCTGACCGCTCCGGAACGCGTCGCATCCCTGCACAGAGAATACGTCGAAGCAGGCAGCAGCGTCATACGCACCAACACGTTCGGACATCCGGGTCCGACGGCAGAGGGCGCAAAAATTGCTCTTGCCGCATGTAACGGCGCTGAGGTATGGGGTACAATGGGTCCCGGTTTGTATCTCGCCTCACGCTCAGAGATTCCGGTCAAACAGTTGCAAGCCAACTACTTGTCTCACATCCGATTACTGCTGTCATCCGGTATTCATCATCTGCATATTGAAACCTGCATCGACCCTTTGAATCTCGAAGCGGCCCTGCGGGCAGCCGGCAAGGCAGAGGTGCCGGAGCTATCCGTCTCCGCCTTTCTGCCGGAATCCGGAGGCACTCCTCTGACCTTGCAAGACCTGCTTGCCATAACACGCGAATATGGAGTGACCCACCTTGGTTTGAACTGTATGCCACCCTCTACGCACACATCACGCATGGCAGAACGTCTGCTTGCGGCGCCCCACGTAAGTCACCTGAGCCTATTCCCTTGCGGAGACGACCTGCCTCCGGAGAGCTGGGCAAAAGCCGTGGCTGACAACTTCGGAAGTCTCCCCCTCCACACCCTCGGGGGCTGCTGCGGCACCACACCGGCACACATCCGCAGCCTGCACCAAACCCTGCAATAGTTTTTAAGCATAATTTGTTGCTTGTTTTGGAAACATTTATTACCTTTGCATCATTCAACTATAACTCTGCAAATGAATCCCTCCTTCCAACTATTAGTTCTCGAAGAAGCTAAAGAGTTTCTAAAACAACTTGCGCCGGAAGTCCGCAAAAAAATTGCCTTCAACATTGATAAGGTTAGAGCAGGAATACGTAGCAATGATTTGTTCAAAAAACTGGAGAATACCGATATATGGGAATTCCGCACTTTATATCAAGGAAAGGCCTATCGACTTTTTGCCTTTTGGGACAAGGAGCAGGAAACGTTAGTCGTAGCAACCCACGGCATAATTAAAAAAACTCAAAAAACGCCTCTTAAAGAGATTGCCAAAGCAGAGCTGATAAGACAAAAGTATTTTGGATATAAACGACTGAATAAATGAAACAAATAGGTGATATGGAACTCTATACCTTTGACGAAGTCAAGGATGAGATTATCGGTACTGTCGGCACATCCGACAGAGATAAATACGAGCAGGAGCTTGAAGAGGAGTTGCACTCTTACAGCATTGGTGAGGCTATTCGCAAAGCTCGCCTGTCGTGCAATCTGACCCAAGAGCAATTGGGCGAGAAAATCGGTGTACAGCGCGCCCAGATATCTCGTTTGGAAAAAGGGCACAGCATCTCTCTAAACTCTCTGATGCGCGTGTTCAAAGCTCTTGGTATCTCCTCTGCATCAATGGATTTAGGAGCATTTGGCAAAGTAGCGCTTTGGTAGTCATGATTTACTTATTCCGGATATATCAGTGGCTTATTGCCGCTCCCATTCTGCTGGTACTCACGCTGCTGGCATGTATCTTTACATATATTTGCACCTGGCTTTTCGGACACAGCTGGGGTGGTTACTACCCTGCCATGATTTGGTCCCGTTGCGTCTGTGTGCTTTGGGGCATACGCGTCCGCGTCAAAGGGCGCGAGAACATTCGCCCGGAGCAGAGCTATGTCTTTGTAGCCAACCATCAGGGCGCATTCGACATATGGTCAATCTACGGATATCTCGGTCACCGTTTCAAATGGCTGATGAAGAAAGAGCTGTACAAGGTGTTCTTCGTGGGTATCACCTGCGCCAAGGCCGGCCACGTCTTCGTGGATGACAGCTCCATGGCCGGAGTCAAGCAGACCATTGCCGAAGCCGAAAAGCGGCTGAAAGGGGGAATGTCGCTGGTCATCTTCCCTGAAGGCTCCCGCACATGGGACGGGCGTATGCTCCCCTTCAAGAGCGGTGCATTCATGCTGGCCGGTGAGTTCCGCCTGCCGGTAGTGCCCATAACCATCGACGGTAGTTTCAAGGCTATGCCACGCAGCACCTACAATGTGACCCCATGTCGCATCACGCTCACCATTCACCCCCCGATTTTCCCCGGCGAAAACGGCTTCCGAACCAAGCAGCTCATGAGCCAATGCCGCGAGATAATAGCCTCCGCACTCCCCGAAGAGCAAAAAGTTTAGCGGAAAATTGGTGTAATTGCTGAGTTTTTCGTAAATTTGCGGGAATTTACTTTACCAAGCGACCCGAATGAAGTACATTGGAGCACACGTAAGCGCCGAAGGGGGTGTGCAGAACACTCCCGCGCGCGCCCATGAGATAGGGGCACGCGCCTTCGCCCTGTTCACCCGCAACGCCTCACGCTGGCATACAAAGCCGCTGACTGAAAAGGCTATCGAGCAGTTCCGCAAGGGCTGCCAAGACTTCGGCTATGCCCCTGAGCATATCCTCCCCCATGACTCATTCCTGATTAACTTGGGCGCTCCCGACCCCGAAAAACTCGCCATGAGCCGTGCGGCCTTCGCCGATGAGCTATACCGATGCGAACAGCTCGGGCTGACCCTGCTCAACTTCCATCCCGGTTCCCACCTGAACCTTATCGACCCCGACGACTGCCTGCTGCGCATAGCCGAGTCACTGAATCTCGCTCTCCGGGAATCAAAAGGGGTGACAGCCGTAATCGAAAACACGGCCGGACAGGGGAGCAACCTCGGTTTCCGCTTCGAGCAGTTGGCGCGCATCATTGAGAATGTGGACGACAAGAGCCGCGTGGGGGTATGCATCGACACATGCCACGCACTGGCCGGTGGTTACGACCTCGCCACCCCCGAAGGTTACGACCGAACCTGGCAGGACTTCGACTCCATCATTGGATTCAAATACCTGCGCGGAATGCATCTGAACGACTCCAAGAAAGGACTTGATTCACATGTGGACCGACATGCGCCGCTCGGAACCGCATGCCTCGGCTTTGATTTCTTCAAACGCCTTATGGAAGACCCCCGCTTTGACAACATACCACTCATCCTCGAAACCCCCGACCCCTCCCTGTGGCCGGAAGAGATAGCCTGGCTCTACGATAAAGCAGGCCTCAAGCCCGACTGACGGACAACAGCACTCCCCTCTCTCCGACACACTTTCTGCTAATTAACTAAATAAATACTTAAAAGCTAACATGAAAACTAAACCGGATTTAGGATTCTGGAAACTGTGGAACCTCTCCTTCGGGTTCTTCGGCGTACAGATAGCCTACTCCCTGCAGAGCGCCAACGTGAGCCGCATCTTCGCTACCATCGGCGCCGACCCGCATGACCTTTCATACTTCTGGGTGCTTCCCCCGCTCATGGGACTGCTCGTTCAGCCCATCGTCGGCACCCTCTCTGACAAAACCTGGAACCGCTTCGGACGCCGCCTCCCCTATCTCATCGTGGGTGCGCTCGTGGCCGTACTCGTAATGTGCCTGCTCCCGAATGCCGGCTCTTTCGGCTTGGGCATATCCAGCGCAATCATCGTAGGCCTGATAGCCTTGATGCTCCTCGACACCTCAATCAACATGGCCATGCAGCCCTTCAAAATGCTTGTGGGTGACATGGTGAACGAAAAACAGAAAGGCCTTGCATACTCCATTCAGAGCTTCCTCTGCAACGCAGGCTCCGTAATCGGTTTCGTCTTCCCCTTCCTGCTCGCATGGGTAGGCATCAAGGCCACTGCACCTGACGGCGTTGTGCCCGACTCAGTTATATGGTCCTTCTATCTCGGTGCAGGCATTCTGCTGCTCTGCGTTATCTATTCACTGATAAAGATTAAAGAATGGCCTCCGCACATCTATGCCGAATATAACGGCGAGCCTGAGAAGAAAGAGGGTCCACAGGAAAAGACCGGCTTCATAACCCTGCTCAAGAAAGCTCCCTCCACATTCTGGACCGTAAGCCTCGTGCAGTTCTTCTGCTGGTTCGCTTTCCTGTTCATGTGGACCTACACCACCGGCACAGTGGCAACCAACGCCTTCGACACTCCCGTTGTAGCTAAGATTGATGCCATCACCGATGGATCTAACACCGTAGCCGGTAAATTCATCCTCATCAACGACACTCTGACAATCGTAGAGGGTGGCCGCCCCTTGGTTAGCGGCGTCTCACTCAACGGCCAGCACTTCCCCGCAGCAACCATTCTTAACGCAAAGGGTGACACTCTGGTGAAAGACCACAAAATCGTATATGGTGCACAAGGAGCGATGGCCTCAATCGGTGGCGAGATAGCCAAGGCAGGCGAGACAATTACACTCGACGGCGCACCCCTCACCCTCGCAGCTCCCGCCTCACTTTCCGACTACCTCAGCACCCTCTCCGGCTCAGTGAAATTCAGCTCCGGACAGAGCGTGGCACGCGACCACAACACCGGTCGCATCGAGGTTATGGAGAAAGAGGATGTTGTGATTCCCAACGTCTCCGCCGCCTCATATTCCACTCATAAGGACCTCGACACCTCATCGGCTCAATACAACGCGGCAGGTGACTGGGTAGGTATCCTCTTCGCCGTGCAGGCAATGGGTTCAGTGCTTTGGGCTGTCGTGCTTCCCCGCCTGCGCAGCCGCAAATTCTCCTATGCCCTCTCGCTCATCCTGGGTGGCATCGGCTTCGTGCTTGCAGGCATTATCACCGATCCCTATCTGCTCTTCATCCCATTCCTGCTCATCGGCTGCGCCTGGGCTGCGATGCTCGCTTGGCCCTTCACCATCCTAACCAACTCCCTGAAGGGTGGCAACATCGGTGCATACCTCGGTCTGTTCAACGGTTCAATCACCATTCCGCAGATTGTGGCAGCCGTCACCGGCGGATGGATTCTCTCAGCTTTCTCCACTCCCGGCGAACTTGCCCCGCAATACATCATGATGATTATTGCCGGCATAGCCTTGGTGGCCGGTGCGCTCTGCGTTGGCATCATCAAGGAGGGAAAGGGTGACACCCCGGTTCAGGAAAACATCCCGGCTTCCGAAGACATCTGATAATCAAATCGGAGCCTTCAGACTCCGACACATAGTAATATTCATCAGGCGCCACATGGATTCAAATACCATGTGGCGCCTGAGCTATTTTCAACTATGATTCGCATACGGCGACCATCCTCTCAGGACTCCGCCGGATGCGAATCATATTGAGTCAGGAGCAGCCGGAGGCGGAGTATGCTTTTCAGTGCGAAGCTTCATATAGCGCGTAGTGAGCACCCACAACGAATCATTCTGCGCTTGCGAGAGCTTGCGGTCAAGGTCTGCCGGATATCGCTCGTAAACCTTCACGAGAGCCGTCTCAAGCGCGTCCTCAACCCCGCTGAGAGAGGCTGAATCGCAAGCGACAGTCAGAGAATCGGTGTATGCACGATAAGTGCCACACAAGTCAGAATACAACGCTGAGACCTGCGCCGAGTCTTCGTCGACAACCTCTTTATGGCAGGCGCAAAGCAGAGGCACCGCAAATAATATCAATACTTTCTTCATTGTTCAGTCAGTTTTGATGAGAGATACTTTCCGGTGTAAGACTCCGGACATGCGGCTATCTCCTCAGGAGGGCCGGCAGCCACCACGCGGCCACCCTCGTCTCCCCCCTCGGGACCTATGTCAATCACATGGTCGGCACACTTCACCACATCGAGATTATGCTCAATAATGAGAACCGTATGTCCCTTCTCCACCAATGACCGCAAGGAGCGCATCAGAGTAGCTATGTCATGAAAATGCAGTCCGGTGGTAGGCTCATCGAAGATAAACAGAGTTGGATCGCTCTTCTCCTGCGAAAGAAACCAAGCGAGTTTCACACGCTGGCTCTCGCCCCCTGACAGGGAGGAGGAGGTCTGCCCCAGCTTAACGTAGCCAAGGCCGACATCAGAGAGCGGCTGCAGCTTGCGCGCCACTCGGCGTGCTCCTGTGGAGCCCTCCCCTTCAAAGAACTCAATCGCTTGATTTACAGTCATATCAAGAACTTCTGAGATATTCACTCCGTTGAAAGTTATCTCCAGCACATCCTTCTTGAATCGCGTGCCGCCACACTCCTCACATGGGATGGTGATGTCGGCCATGAACTGCATAGGTATGGTGACACTACCCTCACCCTTACAGTGCTCGCATCGTCCACCCTCAGCATTGAAGGAGAAGTAAGCGGGAGTGAAACCCATCTGCTTGGCAGCCTGAGTTTCGGAGAAGAGACGGCGAATCTCGTCGTATGCCTTAAGATAGGTGGCCGGATTGGAACGGGAGGAGGTGCCAATCGGATTCTGATCCACAAATTCCACCCGGCTGATAGCCTCCAGATCCCCACCGAGACCCTTGTGAGTGCCCGGAGTGTCACAGGCCTCTCCGAGGTGACGCATAAGCGCTTTGTAAAGCACCTCGCGCACCAATGTCGACTTGCCGGAACCGCTCACGCCCGTCACCACAGTCAGCACTCCGAGCGGGAACTTCACATCTATGTCCTTCAGATTGTTCTGCCGTGCCCCCTTTACCTCTATAAACTTCTTCCAGGGGAGACGGCGATGGTTATAGGGAATGGTGCGCTCGCCCCTGAGATAATCAATCGTATAGCTTCCCTGAGGTTTCTGCTTGCTGCCAAGAGCCTCTACCATAGAACCGGCATAGACCACATGTCCACCTCCGCGACCGGCATCAGGGCCAATATCAATCAGATGGTCGGCGGCACGCATAATCTCCTCGTCATGCTCAACTACTACCACCGTATTGCCAAGCCTTTGCAAATGACGCAACACCCCAATCAAGCGGTCAGTGTCGCGCGAATGCAGGCCTATGGAGGGTTCGTCAAGGATATAAAGCGAGCCGACAAGGCTGCTTCCCAGCGAAGTAGCAAGGTTAATGCGCTGGCTTTCACCTCCGGAGAGGGTGTTGCTCATGCGGTCGAGAGTCAGATAACCCAACCCCACATCACTCAGGAACCCGAGGCGATTGCGCAGCTCTGTGAGCAAGCGCTCCGCTATCTTGGCATCAGCGGCATTCAGCTCCAAAGTGGAGAAAAACTCCTGAAGCGCGCTCACTGACATTCGCACAAGTTCTGTGATGGAACGACCGCCCACCTTAACATATTCCACATCGGCATGAAGGCGCGAACCATGGCATACGGGGCAAATCGTGCGCCCGCGATACCGAGCCTTCAGCACACGATACTGTATCTTGTACTGATTCTTGTCTACAAACTTAAAGAAGCCGTCAATCCCCGGCCAAGCCGGGCCACACCCATGCCAAAGGAAGTCAAGCTGCGAAGCACTCAAGTCAGCATAAGGCTTATGGATAGGGAAATTATGCGTGGCCGCTACATTCACGAGCCACCGTTTCCATTCACCCATCTTCTCGCCGCGGAAACACTGTATGGCATCCTGATAGACAGATAGGGTCTTGTCAGGCACCACAAGGTCTTCATTAATACCCATCACGCGCCCGAAGCCCTCACACTCAGGGCAGGCTCCGTAAGGGTTATTGAAGTTGAACATCAGGTCGTTAGGCTCGCGAAACTCGATACCGTCAGCCGTGAAGCGGTTAGTGAAACTGTAACTCTTCACTCCGCTCTCCTCCCAAGCCTTGACCACACATTCACCCCGCCCCTCAAACCAGGCGGTCTCCAGCGATTCTGCCAGACGTGAACGTTCATCCTGCTCGCGGCTAACACTCATGCGGTCAATCAACAGATGCCATCCGTCAAGGTCTGCACCCTTCTCCGGCAGTGGCGCGCTTTCAATGTCGAAGAACTCCCCATCATGCTCCAGACGACTGTAACCCTCCTTCAGATAAACCTCAAGCTGCGCCTGAAGCGTGCGGCCGTCCGGCACCACGAGAGGCGCGAGAATAGCCATGCGGGTCCCTTCGGGCAGAGCGAGCACCTCATCCACAATACTGTCGGTAGTGTGCTTCCTGACCTCTTTGCCCGACACGGGTGAGATGGTCTTCCCCACTCGTGCAAAAAGCATTCGCAGATAGTCATAAATCTCTGTGGCTGTACCCACAGTGGAGCGAGGGTTGCGTGTATTCACCTTCTGCTCGATGGCAATGGCAGGAGGTAGCCCCTTGATAAAGTCACACTCAGGCTTGTTCATGCGCCCCAGGAACTGACGCGCGTAAGCCGACAGACTCTCCACATAACGGCGCTGCCCCTCGGCATACAGGGTGTCGAACGCCAGCGACGACTTGCCGGAGCCACTCACGCCCGTGATGACCACAAACTCCCCTCGGGGCACCTCAACATCAACATTCTTAAGATTGTTGACACGTGCCCCCTTTACTATTATATTGTCCTTAAGCGGATTCGATTTCATATTCACTCAATTAAACTTACAAAGTTAATACTTTTCGCGCGAATACACACGCACATGCCCTGACCCCTTAACCATCTTTGCGGAAAATTAGGAGAATTTTCATTCCCCGCTTGGGATTCTCGGGAAAAATCGCTACCTTTGGGGAACTTTTTCAAAGGCAAAGCCGTTATAAAGGAAACAACACGTAAAAAACCATATTAAACACACAAACACGTTATGAAAGCAATCCATGTAATAAGCGCAGTAATCGGTGGTGCAATCGCAGGCGCCGCAGTAGGTCTCCTCTTTGCTCCCGAAAAGGGGACTGACACCCGCTCAAAAATAGCCGATGTGCTTAAGAAAAAAGGCATCTGCCTGAAGAAGGGCAAGATGGAGGAACTCGTTGAGGAAATCGAAGACCAGCTCAACGAATCCATCTGATAACACACACGAATTACTCATCACTCACATATAATCATTCCTCCCAATTATGAAGAACCTGAATCTCCTGTACGCTTTCCTCGGAGGCGCCATCGTGGGCTGTGCCTCAGCTCTGCTCTTCGCTCCCGAAAAAGGTGAAGACCTGCGCACTCGCATCGCTAACATGCTCAAGAAGAAGGGCGTGAAAATCAGCGACTCCGAAGTAGACCAGCTCGTCTCTGAACTCGCAGGCACTCTCGAAAAGTAATAACTTCCCCCATCAGGAAATAACAAAGGCTTTGGAGAGCTGTCGGCAGCAACCTGCCCATGCCCTCCAAGCCTTCTTATGTTCATACCAGTCTCGCTTATGAAGAATAATTTCACCTCACTCGCAAAAGAGCTGATGGCTCTGGGCAAACGCTATCTGATGTTGCAGATTGATGTGGCAAAGCTCTCGCTTGTTGAAAAGCTCTCACTTTTGCTGGCCGGAATCACGATGGGGCTGATTGCTGTGCTTTGCATCTGCTTCATGCTCCTGCTCCTCTCATTCGCTGCCGCCGACCTCTTCAAGCATCTGATGTGTCCGGCTCTTGCCTACACTGCAACGGCAGGTGTGGTGGCTATTATTCTGCTGCTGATTTACCTGCTCCGTAAGCAGATTATCATTAACCCCATAGCCCGCCTCCTCTCAAAGCTAATCATTAACCCTCAATCCGCAGAGAAGCATGAATAAGTCAGAAGAAAAGCTCCCGGTGCAGCTGAACACCAAGCCCTTCAAAGGCTACAGCATCGACCAACTTCGCTATCAGCTCGTCTACACCTCTCTGCAGAAAGAGTTCTGCAAAGAGAAGTTCCTGCGCACGATGCACAGCGCCGTTGAAGCCACCCCCTTCGGCTCCGGAAAGAAATCAAAGTCAATGGCATTCGGAGGATCCATTATCCAATCAGTGCTGAAAGGACTCAGCTATGCAGACTATGCTATTGTGGGATTCTCAGCATTCAAAACCGTAAGAAGCATTTTCTCTCTCTTCCGCCGAAAAAAGAAATAACAAATGACTGACTATCAAGAGTTACGCATAGACATATCACCCTGTTCCGAGGCTGCCTGCGACCTGCTGGCCGCCTTTCTTGCCGATATAGGTTTCGAGTCATTCCTCCCCGATGACTCCGGTCTGACCGCATACATCGACTCATCAAAGTTCAACTCCGAAGCTGTGAAGGAAGTGATTGACAGCTTCCCCATGCAGGTCACTCTATCCGCATCCGACTCCTTTGTGGAGGGCAAGGATTGGAACGAGGAGTGGGAGAAAAACTACTTCAAGCCAATCTTAATCGGGAATCAAGTAGTGATTCATTCCACCTTCCACCACGATGTACCCAAGGCGCGCTACGACATTGTCATTGACCCCAAGATGGCTTTCGGCACCGGACACCACGCAACGACTTCCCTAATGTTGGAGTACTTGCTTGGCGCCGACCTTGAAGGGAAACGCGTCATCGACATGGGTACCGGCACCGGCATCCTCGCCATTCTCTGCATCATGCGCGGAGCAGCTGCCGCCGACGCTATTGAAATCGACCCGGGAGCCTGCGACAATGCCCGCGAGAATATGGCGCTCAACCAAGCATCCGCCATCAACCTGATGCTCGGCGATGCTTCCCGCCTCAAAGGTCTGGCTCCTGCCAATCTGCTCATAGCGAACATCAACCGCAACATTATCCTGGCTGACTTCGATGCCTATGCTGACGCTATTGCCCCCGGTGGCGAAATGCTGCTCAGTGGATTCTATGAGCAGGATGTGCCCCTCATAGAAGCTCGCGCACTCCCCCTCGGCTTCAAAACAGCCGAAAAGAAAGTGCGCGACGGTTGGTGTGCTCTCAAGCTCCGTAAGGAAGGCTGAGAGTGAGAATCAGCGAAGACGCTCGTAACCTGAAAGCTTCTTCAGGTCAGAACCGATGCAACGGATTGCAACTATCAGTGCCACAAGAGCTATGAAGGGGGCGAAAGCTATGGAGCTATAGCCCACCCCTTCTGCTCCGGGCACTTCAGCGAAGCGGGTCGTCAGAAGCGCAGTGCAGCAGCAGGCAATGACGAGAACGATGCTCAGCCAGCAAATCTTGCGTTGCACCTTCGGCGCCTTGAATCGGAAGATGCCGATGAGCGGAAGCAGAACGCAGAGCAGCGACACGACGAAGAGATAGACCGTCGACATGTAAGTCGCACCGGTTCCTTCCACTGTCATCCGCAGAGCCGTTACATTAACTGTTATGTCAGCACCCTGAATCTGACCCAGGGAGCAGAACGAAAAAAGTCCCATCATGACTGCCGCTATCAGCAGCATAACGGTTTGCCAACGTTGTATTACCATATTTGATGTGATTGTTTTTACGATTACGTTCTGCAAAATTAATAAAATTGGCGCAATACTTGTAAGCGCGGGCACCTAAAAATTCATACCATGCCGCAAACCAACGCTAAACTCACCCCCCAAGCCATCACCTCCATGCTTGACGAGGGACGAATATACGAGGCCATCTGCGCGCTGAACGCTCATGACCACTCCCCGCGTATGCTCGACAGCCTGCGCGAGGCTGAGATAGTCTACACCCAATTGCTGCGCTTTTTCGCCTCAGGCGCTCCCGACGACAGCCGTGCCCGCCAGCTTGATGAGATTCGCGAGAAACTATATATCATCACCGACTCCCTGAAACGTCGTGAGCTGATTGAATCCTCCCAGTCCCGCTACTGGTCAACTGCCCGCATCCGTCGTCTCCCCTCTTCCCCCTCGCTCCTCGCGCTGCTTGACGAATGCAGCCGGATGGCCGAACAGCTCGCCCTGCTTGAAGCTGCCGAAACCTACGACCTCGAGCTCCGAACCCGCTTCGATGCCTCACTCTCGCGCCTCTTCGACGCCCTGTGGGTCAACCACACCCTCTCTCGTCGCGAATACGATGCCATCAACAATATCCTGGCAAAGGCTCGCGCTGAGGAAGAGGCTTGGCACACTATGGCCATTCAGCTGCTCAGCGCTCTCTTGCTCAGTGCTCTCGAATACTTCGACCGTGGCAAGCTCGAGCTCCTGCTCCTTTGCTACGGCGCCGGTCATGACACTATGATTTCAGCCCGCGCCCTCGTTGGGGCTGCGCTGATCACTATCTGCCACGGTGAGAGAGCCATCCCCGGAATGACCATCGACCAGCTGTCTGCTCTCTGCCACATGCGCCAGAAGTATGACGCCGAGATGCGAACTCTGATTACGGCTATTCTGCGCACACGAGACACTGACCGGGTAAACCGCAAGATGACCAACGAGATTATACCCGACCTGCTCAAACTGAAGCCGGAGATTGAAAAACGCATACGCTCCATTGACCCGGAAGACTTCAACGAGGAAGCCCCCGAATGGATGGAAATGATTGAGAAGAGCGGAGCTGCCGACAAGCTCCGTGAATTCACGGAAATGCAGATGCAGGGAGCCGATGTCTTCATGGGAGCCTTCTCCGGAATGAAGAACTTCCCGTTCTTCCGCAGCCCGGCTAACTGGTTTCTCCCCTTCTCCACCACCCACAGCGCCGTGCATCGAGCCTTGCAGGGTGTCCCCCCGGCGCTCCCTGAGATGATGCTTTCTGTGCCCCTGTTCTGCTCCTCTGACAAGTTTTCGCTCGCGTTCTCCTTGGGACGAATGCCCCGCGCCCAAGCTGACATGATTACTGCGCAGATGCAGACTCAGATGGAGGCTATGGATGAAGAGAAGCGCGCAAGCCTGAAGCAGATGCTCGCATCAAGCCTCGAGGCTGAGATTAACGTATACCTCAAAGACCTCTTCCGATTCTTCCGTCTCTCGGAGTTCAGAGAGGGTCTGCGCGATCCCTTCTCCATCCCCTTCACGCTCCCTGCGGCTCCACTCTTCGCTCCGCTGGCCGAAGACAACGAGACCACCCGCCTAATAGCTGACTTCTATTTCAAGAATTCATACTGGAAAGAGGCTGCCCCACTCTATGCCCGCCTCGCCGACACACTTGAGGCAGACTCCGCCGATGCGCAGAAGCATGGTTATTGCCTTGAGAAAATGAAAGATATGAAGGGGGCGCTGGCGGCCTATCAGCACGCGGAGCTGATTGACGAGCCCTCCGGATGGCTGCTCAAGCGCATCGCAGCCACGCTCAGAGCCACCGGAAAATGCCGCGAGGCTGCCACGTACTATTCCCGCGCCCTGGAAAAGGAGCCTGAAAACATGCGTCTCGAGATGCTGCGCGGCCATTCGCTGCTCGAAGCCGGCGATGCCAAGGAGGCTCTTAAATGCTACTATAAAGTGGACTATCTGGATCTTGAAGGGAGCGGCAGAGCGATGCGCCCGATTGCTTGGTGTGAGTTCCTGACCGGTGCTTACGAAAAGAGTCTTGCCCGCTACGCAAAGATTACGGCAACGCCCGACGCCTCACCCTCCGACATGCTCAATCACGGCCATGTGCTGCTCGCCTCGCGCGATGTTCAGGGTGCATGCGGAGCTTACCGCAAAGCCTTGGAGAAGACCGACCCGACCTGGCTCCGCGCTCAGCTGAAAGCTGATGCCGACACTTTGACAGCCGCCGGAGTCTCCCCGCTCGACCTCTCGCTCGTTGCTGATGCCGTGCTGGCCGTCAGCTGATGATTCCCCAGTCCTTGTCGGCCGCAAAGCGATAGGTCAGCTCAGCACTCAGTGAGGCTGCCTCCGCATCCGTCAATTGTATTGCAAACCCCGTCTCGCTTCCCCCTTCACCGGGAGATTTGTCGAGGCGGGGTGTGCCGTTAAGCACAGCCTCCGCCGCCTCGCGAGCCAAAGTAAGTATCTGGCCGTCGGTAGCCAAAGAAGCGTGACGCAAGTTCAATGCCAGCCCACTCTGCTGGGTGCCCTCCATATCGCCGGGTCCTCGCATATTCATGTCGGCCTCAGCTATCAGAAAGCCGTCGGTGGTAGAGGTCATGATTTCCAGGCGCTTGCGAGTAATCGGCGATATCTTCTCATGCGTCATCAGAATGCAGTAACTCTTGTCGGCACCTCGACCCACACGTCCGCGCAACTGATGCAGTTGCGAGAGGCCGAAACGCTCGGCATTCTCAATAACCATCACTGAAGCGTTCGGCACATTTACACCCACCTCAATCACTGTGGTGGCAACAAGAATCCGCGCCTCTCCTGAGGCAAAAAGCTGCATTTGAAAGTCCTTCTCGGAGGGCTTCATCCGCCCGTGAACACGCGCCACCGTATAATCAGGGAAAATGTCGCAGACAGCCGCATAAGCCTCTTCAAGGCTCCTCAGCGACAGTTTTTCATTCTCTGAAATCAGCGGAACTACCACATACACCTGCCGCCCTGCGCGCAATTCACTCCCGACGCCACACCACATCGAATGCCGCTGGGCATCATAGCGTAGCATCGTGGTTATCGGTTTGCGCCCGGGAGGAAGCTCGTCAATGACTGACACCTGCAGGTCGCCATAAAGAGTCATGGCCAGTGTGCGGGGAATCGGGGTGGCTGTCATCACGAGCACGTGAGGAGGTATCTCATTCTTCCCCCAGATGCGCGCACGCTGCGCCACTCCGAAGCGGTGCTGCTCATCAATCACAGCCATTCCGAGATTATGAAACTTCACTCTGTCTTCAATCACGGCGTGAGTCCCTATGAGCAGATTTATACTCCCTGACTGCAACCCCTCGTCAATCTCTCTGCGAGCTTTGGCTCGGGTGCTCCCCGTCAGTAGCCTGACATTCAGACCTATTTTCTCACCCCAGGCGCTGATGGTCTCGAAGTGCTGCGCTGCAAGAATCTCGGTCGGAGCCAGCAGGCAAGCCTGACAACCATTGTCCACGGCCAACAGCATTGACATGAATGCCACCAGCGTCTTGCCACTGCCCACATCCCCCTGCAACAGACGGTTCATTTGCGCCCCGGTGCGGGTATCCTGTCTAATCTCGCGAAGCACTCTCTTCTGCGCTCCCGTCAGAGGAAACGGAAGCACTTCGCTGAAAAAGCGGTTGAAGCACTCACCGACAGTTGTAAACACCTGACCGCGAAGCCTGCGGTTGCGTGCGCGCGCATAGCGCAGGATGTGCAGCTCAAGAAAGAACAGTTCCTCAAACTTGAGGCGCTCGCGGGCCTGCTGAAGCAATGCCGGCGAAGTCGGGTTATGAATCTGATGAAGTGCATCCTGCAGAGGCATGAGCCTATATTTGGCGAGCAGCGATGCGGGTAACGTATCCTTCACCGCCGGATGCGACTGCCAAAGCGCTGCCACTAACTGCGGCAGTGTGCGCAGCGTAAAGCCTCGGCGACGCAGGGATTCCGTCAGCGGATAGACACCACGCAAACCTTCAGGAGGGCGCGAGGGGTCGTAGACCTCGACCTCGGGATGCGCCATGCTCCATGTGCCTTTGAATGCATTCGGTTTGCCTAAAAGCAGATAGGTCGTGCCGGGAGTATAGGCCGAAGCAATCTGCTTGTGGCGATTGAACCAAACGACCTGCATCATGCTCTCCCCGTCAGTGAAAAGCGCCGTCAGGCGTTTGCGGGCACCCTCTCCCTCCATGTCGAAGCGCACGAAGCGTCCGGCCACCTGAACATCGGCCATTGTCTCTTCCAACTCACGGATGCGATAGATGCGCCGACGGTCAATGTAGCGACGCGGAGCGGTATAGAGCAGGTCGCGCAGGGTGGCTATTCCCAGCTCATCCTCAAGGAGTTTGCCCCTCACGGGACCTACCCCTTTCAAATACATTATCTTTGTCGCGCCTAATTTATCCATTCCGCTGACTCAACAAAGCCTCCGCAACGATGAAGTCCATCGGATTAGTCACCTTAATATTCTCTGTCTCACCCTCATAGAGTGCTACATGATGTCCGAAGAATTCAACAACTGAGGCATCATCCGTAAAGCGGGAGAGAATCCGTCCCTGCACCTGCGAGTAAGACTTGGCAAGCCGTTCGTGAGAAAACACCTGCGGGGTCTGCACTACCCGATAGTTAGCTCTGTCGGCGTGCATACTTCCATTCTCAACCAGCATACGCAGCGAATCCGTCACAGGCACCACAGGCACAGCCGCACCACTCAGGCAGGCCATCTCCCATCCACGCCATATCATCTCAGTGCTCACCAGCGGCCGGGCGGCATCATGCACAGCCACGAGACTGTCTCTCTGCGGCGCGCCAAGCAGGCGGAGTCCACACATGACTGATTCCACGCGGCTGCTGCCACCGGTGGTCAACTCATATTCAGGCACATCCTTCTGCCGCGCCAGCAGATCGCGCAGCAACTCAGTCCATTCCGGATGAACCACGAGCACGATGCGCGTCGACGGGTCGGCATCCCTGAATGCTTGCATGGAATAAAGCACTATCGGCTTTCCATTCAGCATTCTGAATTGCTTGGGCACGGATCCTCCGGCACGGCTGCCGGTGCCTCCGGCAAGTATTATAGCTGTCTTAGTCATTGCGCCTTACATATTTATCTTTAACCGCCTTATACAGGATAAGCCGCTGACGCATGTCGCGGGTCTTGCGCCCGCTTGTCCACACAGGGTCAAGCAGATAGCCTCGGCGATTGAATTCCTTTATCAGTTCTATTCCCTGACTCTCAGCATCTCTTTCAGTCAAAGCGACATAGAAGAGCGAGTCAGCGGGAATCCGTATCATCTGCGGAGTGTAGTCAGACGGAGCATCAGCATCCTGACCCGAAGGGAGCAGCGGGAGCAACGGACGGCCGAAATAGAAGTCAACCCCATAGAAGCGATCCATGCGGGAATTGATAAAAGTATAGACCCGAGCCTCACCCACCTGCTCCTGAAGCTCGCGGGCAGTCAGGCGGTCGCTGCTGCGATTCACCATCAACGGCCATACCACCATATATATAATAAGGTAAAGCCCGCAGGCCACTGCTCCGCTCCACAGCGCGACTCTCAGCGCCTTGCGATAGCGGCAGGCATAGAGAAGCACATAATCAGCTATGAGCGAAGCGGCAAACGGATACAGCGGAAGCAGATAAACCCCTCGCTTGCTCTTTGGAATAGTATAGAACACCAACACGGCTATGACAGCCACCCAGTTCAGCAGCTCATGCGCCGACATTCTCGGCCACAGGCGTCTGCGTTGCTCAATGCGTATGGCCGGGTCTATACGCTTCATCCACTGCCAGGGCTTGCGCAGCAGCGAGAGCAGCAGCAGGGCTGTCCAGGGAAGCAGACCGGAGGCTACCATCACGAAGTTATACCAGAAAGGCTTTACATGGGAATCATAGCTCATAGTGCCGAGCATCCGCCCGAAATTCTCCTCCATAGCTAAGCGCAGGAATCGGTCGCCACCCTGCATATAAGCGGCGACATACCACATAGCCGGAAGCACCAGGGATGCCAGACCCAGCACAACAGCGCGCAAAGTCAGCATCCATATCGGAGCGGCATACCCCGACTTCCAGCCCATAAGAATGCTCCAAAGCCACCATATAAGCAGCGGCAAAACAGCTCCTACCGGCCCTTTCGTGAGCACGGCTCCGCTCATGCAGAGCACCGCACCCAAATGCCATTTCAGACATCCCCGCTGAAGCTGACATCCTCCTCGGGCGAGAAGCATTATGGCCGCTACCATGAGCGCACAGAGCAGCATGTCGACACGGCAATTCACCCCGGCACGAAACACCTCAAAGCTCGTAAACATCACCAGCACAGCCAGCAATGGCCTCCATCGTGACGCCGGTTGCGACAACGAACGCGCGGCAAAGTTCCACAGCATCAAGCAGATGCTCCAAAGCGCCAATACCGACGGGAGACGCGACGTAAACTCGTTCACATGACCGGTCGGAAGAGAAAACAAAGCAATCAGCCAATGGAAGAGCGGGGGTTTGTAAGCCATATCACCGGCGGCATCAATCGGCAGAATCCAATTGCCGGTGCGAAGCATCTCGACAGCCACAAGCGCCTCACGCGGTTCCCCCTTGGTTGCAAAGTCTGCCGGGAAGGCACAGAGCAACAGAATCAATCCGAAAGCCGAGAGTGTGAACCACTTCAACCTTACAGATGTTATATTATTTAAGGTAATGCGCAACATAAACGATGGTTAAAAATAAATGCAAAATTACAAAAAATATTGGCTATGCCGCGAAAAATTAGTAACTTTGCGGACTCAAAGAGGGCATCCCGCAGTCAAGGGGTGTCCCAAGTTGTGTTTAGACCCTATTACGCAAGGGCATTAAAATGAGTTCAAAGATAGAAATACCCGATATAATATTCAAAACTTATGAGTAAACAAAAAACGTTCCTGACCTGCGATGGCAATCAGGCTGCCGCACACATCAGCTACATGTTTAGCGAAGTGGCCGCAATCTACCCCATCACTCCCTCGTCAACCATGGCCGAATATGTAGACGAATGGGCAGCCGCAGGCCGCAAGAACATCTTCGGCGAAACTGTGCTCGTGCAGGAGATGCAGAGCGAAGGTGGCGCAGCCGGCGCCGTTCACGGTTCTCTGCAGGCCGGCGCTCTCACCTCAACCTACACCGCCTCTCAGGGATTGCTGCTCATGATCCCCAACATGTATAAGATTGCAGGCGAACTGCTCCCTTGCGTCTTCCACGTTTCCGCCCGAACTCTCGCCTCCCACGCCCTCTCTATCTTCGGCGACCATCAGGATGTGATGTCTGTGCGTCAGACCGGATTCGCTATGCTCGCTGAAGGCTCCGTGCAGGAGGTTATGGATTTGGCCGGTGTGGCTCACCTCTCAACTATCAAGAGCCGTGTGCCCTTCGTAAACTTCTTCGACGGCTTCCGCACCTCTCACGAGATTCAGAAAATCGAGGCTCTCTCCAACGAGGACCTCGCTCCGCTCATCGACCGCGAAGCGCTCGCTGACTTCCGTGCCCGCGCGCTGAACCCCACCAAGCCCGTGGCTCGCGGCATGGCCGAGAACCCCGACGTATTCTTCCAGCACCGTGAGGCATCCAACCCCTACTATGAGGCTGTGCCCGCCATCGTAGAGGAATACATGAACGAGATTTCCAAGATCACCGGTCGTAAATACGGCCTCTTCGATTACTATGGCGACCCCGAGGCCGAGCACGTAATCATCGCCATGGGCAGTGTAACCCAGGCCATCCGCGAAACCATCGACCACCTGCGCGAACAGGGTCGCAAAGTGGGTCTCGTGGCCGTGCACCTCTACCGCCCCTTCTCAGCCAAGCACTTCCTGGCTGCTGTGCCCGCAAGCGCAAAGCGCATCGCCGTGCTTGACCGCACAAAGGAACCCGGCGCTGCCGGCGAACCCCTCTACCTCGACGTCAAGGACTGCTTCTATGGCCGCGAGAATGCACCCCTCATCGTAGGCGGACGCTACGGCCTCGGCTCTAAGGATACCACTCCTGCTCAGATTGTAGCCGTATATGACAACCTCGCTGCCGCAGAGCCCCGCAACGGCTTCACCATCGGCATCAACGACGATGTGACCCGCCTCTCTCTGCCCCAAGGTGAGGAAATCGCTTTCGGCGGAAAGGGTCTCTTCCAGGCCAAGTTCTACGGTCTCGGTGCTGACGGCACCGTGGGCGCCAACAAGAACTCTGTGAAGATTATCGGCGACAACACCGATAAATACTGCCAGGCTTACTTCTCCTACGACTCCAAGAAGAGTGGCGGCTTCACCTGCTCCCACCTCCGTTTCGGCGACGAGCCTATCCGCTCCACATACCTCGTAACCACCCCTAACTTCGTTGCTTGCCACGTACAGGCTTATCTGCACATGTATGACGTGCTCCGCGGCCTGCAGAAGGGTGGCACCTTCCTGCTCAACACCATCTGGGAAGGTGAGGAACTGGCTAAGAACCTCCCCAATAAGATTAAGAAGTATCTGGCCAAGAACGACATCACACTCTACTACATCAACGCCTCAAAGATTGCTCAGGAAATCGGTCTAGGCAACCGTACCAACACCATCCTCCAGAGCGCCTTCTTCCGCATCACCGAGGTTATCCCCGTGGAACTCGCCGTTGAGCAGATGAAGAAGTTCATCAACAAGAGCTACGGCAAGAAGGGCGAGAATGTAGTTAAGATGAACTACGATGCTGTGGATCGCGGCAGCGAATACCACAAGCTGGCTGTTGACCCCGCTTGGGCTGAACTCCCCGACGAGGCTCCCGCCGCTCACCCCGGCGAGCCGGAATTCATCACCAACGTAGTGCGCCCCATCAACGCTCAGGATGGCGACCTGCTCCCCGTAAGCGCCTTCACAGAGCATGTGGACGGCACATGGCCGCAGGGCACTGCCAAATTCGAGAAGCGCGGTGTGGCTGCCTTCGTGCCCGAATGGAACCCCGAGAACTGTATCCAGTGTAACCGTTGCGCATACGTATGCCCCCACGCCACCATCCGTCCCTTCCTGCTCACTGCAGAGGAGATGGCGGCTGCCCCCTTCGGCGAAGACCACACCATCCCCGCTATGGGCAAGAACGTAGCCGGCATGCGCTTCGTGCAGCAGGTTGACGTGCTCGACTGCCTTGGCTGCGGCAACTGTGTTGACGTATGCCCCGGCAAGAAGGGCAACAAGGCTCTCGCCATGAAGCATATTGAGAGCCAGCTCGACGAGCAAAAGAACTGGGACTACTGCATTGAGCACGTAAGCTCCAAGCAGGATCTGTTCGACATCTCCCTGAACGTGAAGAACAGCCAGTTCGCAACACCCCTGTTTGAGTTCTCCGGCGCTTGCTCCGGCTGCGGCGAAACTCCCTACGTGAAGCTCGTCACCCAGCTCTTCGGTCCCCGTCAGATTGTAGCCAATGCAACCGGTTGCTCATCAATCTACTCCGGCTCAGTTCCCTCAACCCCCTACACCACCAACGCTGACGGTGAGGGTCCCGCCTGGGCTAACTCCCTGTTTGAGGACTTCTGCGAATTCGGCCTCGGCATGACTCTGGCTTACGACAAGATGCGTGCGCGCCTCGTAGAGCTCCTTTCTCAAATGATTAACTCCGACCATGCATCCGAGCCTTACAAAGAGGCTGCCCGCCACTGGCTCGAAGTCAAGGAGGAGGGTGAAGCTTCACGTGCAGCCGCCAAGGCACTCATCCCCTACGTACGTGAAAGCGCCAAGCAGGGTTGCGCAGTGTGCGCTCAGATTCTTGAGCTCTCCCACTACCTGCCCAAGCGCAGCCAGTGGATTATCGGTGGCGACGGTGCCAGCTACGATATCGGCTACGGCGGTCTCGACCACGTAATCGCCTCCGGCAAGAACGTCAACATCCTTGTGCTCGACACTGAGGTTTACTCCAACACCGGCGGTCAGTCCTCTAAAGCTACCCCCATCGCAGCAATCGCCAAATTCGCCGCAGCCGGCAAGCGCATCCGCAAGAAAGACCTCGGCCTGATGGCATCCACCTATGGCTATGTCTACGTGGCTCAGATTGCAATGGGCGCCGACCAGGCACAGACCCTCAAGGCTCTGCGCGAGGCCGAGGCCTATGACGGACCCTCACTCATCATTGCCTATGCACCCTGTATTAACCACGGTCTGAAGGCAGGCATGGGTCATGCACAGGAAGAGGAGCGTCGCGCCGTTGAATGCGGCTACTGGCAGCTTTGGCGCTACAACCCCATGCTCGAAGAGGAGGGCAAGAACCCCTTCACTCTCGACAGCAAAGCTCCCCAGTGGGATAAGTTCAAGGACTTCCTCAAGGGCGAGGTGCGCTACGCATCAGTAATGAAGCAGTACCCCGCAGAGGCCGACGACCTTTTCCAGGCTGCTGAAGACAATGCCAAGTGGCGCTACAACAACTATGTACGCCTCTCAAAACAGAGCTACGAGCCCGATCCCGAAGTGACCGGACCCGAAGCCATCAGCAAGTAAACGCAATAACCCCATAACCGATTGAGGTGGATGTGCTTACAGCACATCCACCTCAATCAATTTATATACCCTGATTTTCAACTACTTAGACTAAGTCTAACAAAAATAATACAGAAAAATTTGGCAGTTACGCAGGAAATTCTTAACTTTGCACTGCAAAAGCGAGGGAAGAGCACCCGAGCAAAGCACATTAATGGTCTCATGTCCGAGTGGTTAGGTACCGGTCTGCAAAACCGTTCACACCAGTTCGAATCTGGTTGAGACCTCTAACAATCCCCAAATTCATACTCCAATAATTGCAAGGAAGCGCAGACGTGAGTCACCGCTTCTTTTGTTTTTATACCAACTCCACCATAGTCAACAACAGTAAGACACGTAACAGGATTGATTTTTGCATTGACCCCATTTTAATATGCGCTCTTACATGACAAAAAAAGGAGCGGCTCTTTTGAGTCACTCCTTGGTGGTGGCGGGGGTAGGAATCGCACCTACGACCTTTGGGTTATGAGCCCAACGAGCTACCACTGCTCCACCCCGCGA
>CANSAP010000013.1 GCA_947644715.1 uncultured Bacteroidales bacterium | reverse complement strand
GATTATCTGCACAGTCCTGGGCCGAAGAATGAAATACGACAACCAATTCATATAATATTCAGATAATTATAATGTAATCTGCTGTTGGTCAAAAGGGGGGAATGGTTGGTCGTTTTAACGTTTGTTGGCTTTTGGGGTTGTATGTGTTAAAAATTTGACTTAACTTTGCAGCGTGATTTAAGATTGGCTCGGTTGGCCGCTGCTTTGAGGCGCCTGCATGTTTGGGCTTTCATTACTTGATGCAAGTGCTGCCGCCGGCCCTATGTGTAGAATTAGTTTAGTGTAACTTATATCAACAGACAGATTATGAAAAAGTTTTTTGTAGCAGCTGCTATCCTGGGTAGCGCTCTGTGTGCAAACGCTGAAGAGAGCTTTGCTCCCGAAGCAGGTACTGTAAGCACTGAAATCCAGTTCACCCCGTTCAAGAGCGATGGCGAGAGCTTCAATATGACTGCCCTGCAGGCTCGTTGGTTCTTCACCTCCAAGGATGCTCTCATCGTGGAACTCGGTCTTTCCGGCAGCAACGACAAAGAGGTGGCTAACACCGAGAAGAGCGAGGCTTTCATCAAGGATTACAAGGGTCGCTTCGTCCTCAACCTCGGCTACCAGCGTCACTTCTACAACTACAAGCGCATCGACCTCTACGCAGGTGGTAAGATTGGCTACATCCATGACTTCGCCGGCCACAAGAATCAGACTAACGACGATAACTGGACTTGGAACAACTCCGGCACCGGCAATGGCTTCAACATCTATCTGACCACCGGCATCGACTTCTACGTGTACAAAGGTCTGTACCTCGGTGCTGAAATCAACCTCGGCATGACCGACGTGCTCACTACCAACACCACTTACAAGACTTGTGTAGGTGGTACCGAGAGCGAGACCAAGACTAAAATCGGCGGTCACAGCTTCAGCGGCGGTTTCGACGTTAATCCCCGTCTGCGTCTCGGTTGGAGCTTCTAATGGCCACAACTTTGGAAGTATAGCAAAACTGACTCCTATCCTTTCATAGCATAAACGATCAGCTGATGTGCCGGCGGGATGCACCTGTCGGCACATCTTGCGTTTTTAATCTGAGGTTACAATAAAAAAGCCACTTGCTACGTTCTAAGAGTGAGGTTGAATTTAGCGCTCTGAATCGGCTTGAAAAACAGTGCTTCCGGATTCTTGACCCGGATATTAACAGAGTTAATACCTGACACTTAACAAACAAAAATATATGTTCACACCGACGAGAGGAAACATGCTGCATGGCGTGATGCTGATGGCGCTCTTTGCATGTGCATCATTTTACATTGGCAGCGCCGAGGTTTTCACGAGCCTCTCCATCAGTCCGATGATTATCGGCATAATTTTAGGCATGATTTATGCCAACACACTTCGCATGCACTTACCGGAGACATGGGTGCCCGGCATTCAATTCTGTTCCAAGAAACTGCTCCGTCTTGGCATCATTCTCTACGGTTTCCGTCTCACGTTTCAGGACATTGCCGCAGTCGGGGTGGCCGGCATAGTGGTTGATGCGATAATTGTAACCGTGACAATCGTGGGTGGCTATCAGCTTGGCCGACTCATGAAAATGGACCGTGACATAGCCATGCTGACCTCAGTTGGCAGCGGCATATGTGGTGCAGCCGCCGTCTTGGGCGCTGAGGCAACGATGCGCACAAAGCCTTACAAGACTGCTGTGGCCGTGGCCACCGTCGTAATCTTCGGCACCCTCTCCATGTTCCTTTACCCGATAGCTTACCGAGCCGGCTTGCTTGATCTCACTCCGCAGGAGATGGGCATATTCGGAGGATCCACATTGCATGAAGTCGCACACGCCGTGGGTGCAGGCAACGCGCTTGGCGACGAGATTGCTCCCGTCACCGTAATCGTCAAGATGATACGTGTAATGATGCTTGTGCCCGTGCTTATAGTACTCGGTTTCTGGGTTGCACGACGCAACCGCGGCGGCGAAGCGGGTGGAGGCAAGACAAAAGTTGCAGTCCCCTGGTTTGCATTCTGGTTCCTTGGAATCATTGCTCTCAACTCACTCTCACTTTATCTGAACACCCTCTCCACCCCCTGTGGCATTCCTGCAGCCGGAGTTGACTTTATAAATGCCGTCGACACCTTCCTGCTCACCATGGCAATGGTGGCCTTGGGAGCCGAGACCAGCTTCGACAAATTCAAGAAAGCAGGCGCCAAACCTTTCCTCCTGGCCTTCTTCATCTACATATGGCTGATAGGTGGAGGCTATCTCCTTTCCCGTTATCTTGTGCCGGTGCTGATTTAGTAGTCGAAGATTAAACTTTTTCCGATTAAGGGTGTCTTTATGATAAAGTTGTTTCTACAACAATATTGTAATGACACCCTAAAACATTGCATGTTATGAAAAGAATCTCACGCACCATATTATCACTGCTCGTGGCAATGGCAGCCTTCCAAGGGGGCTTGATGGCACAGACTCGTCCCGGCGGCACAAGCGGCACCGCTACCCGTTCCACCTCAACCGCCCGTCCGGCTACGTCGGCTTTCCGCCCGGCAACCACCACTCGCCCGGCCACGTCGGCTTCCCGCCCGGCAACCACCACTCGCCCGGCCACCGGCACTACGACACGTCCCGCTACTACGACACGTCCCGGCACGTCGACCACCACTCGTCCGTCCACCTCAACGAGCACCCTGCGTCCCGGCAGCACAGGCAGCACCTCGCGCCCCGGCACCGGCGGATCTGCATTACGCCCGGGCAACACCGGTACCACCGTTCGCCCCGGCACTTCCGCTCCCTCATCGCGTCCGGGCACCTCTACCGTGCGTCCCGGTGGCGGCACAGCCAACCGTCCTGTAGGCCCCTCGCAGCCCGCTTATCGACCCGGTTCAAGCGTAGCCAAACCCGGAGGCTGGACCCCGGTAACCCCTCCGCATAACAACTGGGCAAGCCCCTCATATCGTCCGCCGCGTCCCGGTGGTGGCTATTGGAATGCTCCCGCACCCTCCCGCTTCCGCATTGGCTACTGGGCACCCCCGGTTCCTCCCCGTTATTCCTATGCAGTCGTTGGTGTGCCAACATTGGGTACAATCCTCGGCCTGACATTCGGTTCATTCATTGACACCGGCATCAACTCCCTTTACAACGCAGGCTATCAGGTGGCCGGTTATGCCGACAATGTAATCTACCTGACCAACGTCAGCCAGCTCGGATTGCTTTGGCCTGAAGTGGCAATGCAATACACCGACGGCCTGCTGACCAACAGCCAGTTTGCCTACTACTCCGCCACCCCCGGCATGGGTCGTTACAACAACGTTTACTCGCAACTGTCAATGATTTACGGCGCGCCCGTGGCCAGCACCGGCAGCACAGCCACTTGGTGGGCCGGCGACAATACCGGCTATATTACACTCCATTACGCCTACATGAATTCACTGCAAGGAGTGCCGGGTTACTACACCACGCTCACTTACAGCGCCTATTATTAAACTTGTTTCCAAGCTCCTTTTGAGGAAAGGGGCTAAATCCCGAGCAAATCCCGGGTTATGTCGAGAGCCTCGCGCAGAGTTGCATCATCGATATCCACCCGCTCCATCGGTTTGCCGGGAGCCGCTAACAGGGTGAAGGCCACGGAGCCTTTGCCCTGATTCTTTTTATCACTGTGCATGAGCCCCAGCAGCTCCTCATAATCCTTGCATCCGAAGGGAATAATCGGAAACAAAGAACGTATCCCCGCCACAATACTTTGCATGAGTGCCGAGGGGAATCCTCCTGCCATTACGCTCAGCACCAAAGCCGTCACCAGCCCCTGAGCCACAGCAATCCCGTGGGCAGCCGGGGCGCCCCGCTGCAAAGCCAATGCCTCAAACGCGTGCCCCGCCGTATGGCCGAGATTCAGAATGCGTCGAAGTCCTTTCTCCTCCGGATCGGCACTGACGATACGCTGCTTGAACATAACAGATTGCTCAATGTCAGAGGCGACACTCTCAACCGTCAACCCTGCAGCCGGGAAGCCGGGCATTGCTCCGCGCAGCAAATCATGTTTCACCATCTCGGCATATCCCGACAAGAGTTGTTCGTCAGGCAAAGTCCTAAGGAACGCGGGGGTAATGATTGTCGCAAGCGGCTGATGAAAAGCACCCACAATATTTTTAACCCCCTGTAAATCCACAGCAGTCTTTCCGCCGGATGAGGCGTCAACCATGGCCAGCAGGGTAGTCGGAATATTTATATAGCGAATCCCGCGCATATACAACGCGGCAGCCAAGCCCCCGATATCAGTGGTCACCCCCCCGCCGATGTTAATAACAATCGACCTCCGGGTCAATCCCTGCTCAAGCATGGCCGACAGAATCCTTTCAAGCGACGCCATGTTTTTAGCCTCCTCCCGGTCATCAATAAGCAGAGAGGGACTGAGGTTTCCTATGACCTCCCCAAGCATTGAGGCGCACCCCGCGGGCATTATTACAAACGCGCGGTCATGCGGCGTCAGCTCAAGAATCTCGCTCAGCTTCAGTTCCGGAGAGTCAGAGAAAAACAATCGGTCCATTGTTAATACCACTCTTAATCAGCAGAATAGCGAACCAACCTGCGAACATTCTCTGCAAACGCCTGCATGGAAGGGAAAACGATATCGGCTCCGGCTTCTCTCAATGCCTTCTCAGGCACAGGTCCTGTGGTCAGGGCAACCGTGAAGCATCCGGCAGCATGTCCGGCCTGCACCCCTAACGGAGCATTCTCAATCACCATCGCATCCCGCGCCGGCACTCCGGCTATCTCAAGCCCCTTCAGATAAGGCTCCGGATGCGGTTTGCCATGAGTGACATCCAGCGCCGTCACCCTTCTTTCGGCTGAGAACGCCCCGGGGTAATCCTTCTGCAATGAGGTCAGCAGGCTTGCCTGAGCGCTGCCCGTGACGAGCACTCGGGTGATATCCATCTCCTGCAACTCTTTGAGCATCAGCGCCGCTCCGGGCATCGGAATCCGTTCCCCCTGACTGCGGAAGTATTCACTCTTGATAGCGTAGAGCCTGTCCACCTCTTCCGGCGAAGCAGAGCGCCCCAAATGTCGGCGGAAAAGCAAATCAATGGTGGCTGCGCCGGTCATCCCCTCATAAAGGAAGAACTCCTCAAGAGTGGTTTCCACCCCTTGCTCCCGCATCATGCGTTGCCAGGCAGCAGCATGGCGAGGCATGGAGTCATACAGCACCCCATCCATATCAATCAGCGCAGCGCGCGGCAGCCAGCCCTGCAGCCCCTGTCGGGCGCAGTAAGCGGCAATCGCTGAATCAATATCAATTTCCATCACTTCTTTTTCTTCTTTTTGTCTTTGGCCTGTTTCTCCTGCATGGTGCGGAGCAGGTCAGCATTCTTGCCCAGCACGCGGGCAATCGGGTCGGCTATGGTGTGGCTGACAGCCTGCGTCGGGTCTTCAAATTGCGATTCGCCAACTGATTGATTCAGGCGCTCGGCACTGTTGTCAGGCTCGCGGCGGTTGGCATAATTCAGAGCGGCACGGTTGACGAGCTTATGCAGTTGCAACCTCATGGCACGCACGAAGTTCACCCTCTCGCTCTGCACGAGATTCACCACTTCGCGCGCCTCGTTCTCCTTATACTTTGCTCCTCCGAAACGGAACTTGGGGTCATCGAACGTGCCCTTGATATTGATGCCGAATTTCCAAGGCACCGGAGATTTCAGCACCGACAGGTGGTAATACATGTTTTGATCCAGGTCATTCTCGCCTAGCAGCGCAAACTGATACTTCTCCATTGAGAAAGAGAAGGGATAGAGCCTCATTACATTGTCATGCACCGACACCTGGATATTCATGTCAGAGATATTCAGGTCCCCCTTCTTGCGAATCAGCATCATGCGTGCAATCTTGCGGATAATCGGATCCTGAGTCACTCTCAGGTCGGCGCCGGTTATGTTAAGCATGGCGTTGAGCGAACCGAGGTCGATATCCATCGACGGGAACAGATTGAACGAGCCGGTGAGCGAAGCTCCCACCATGCCGTGCAGATTGGTGATGATAGGCATCATTTCAGTGACCTGCGGGAAAGATGTATAGAAATTCTCGAGGTTCACTCGATTGAAGCCGAGGTCAACAGCCATATTCAAATCCTGAATATCGCGCGAGGAATAGAGCAGATTCAGATAAGCGTTGCCGAAATCGGTGGCCATAACGAGCGAATCGACCGACAGTGCGCCATCGTTGACAATCAGATTGCCCCGCAAGTCATGGAATGCGAGATTAGTATAGACAGCATACTTTGAAGTGAGTTTCACTTGGGCGTCCACATTCCTGGGTACAATGAACGGAGTCGTGTCAACAGGTTCCTCCGAGGGGGCGGCCTGCTCAGCGGCAGCTCTCACCAGAGCATCCTCATCTTCCGGATTAATGCGGGCCAGCATCCCTCGCTTGGCCTGCAATCCGAGGCCAAGGTTATAGTTATAGGCAATTTGGTTGAGGTCAAGCGAATCAATGTCAGCCTGCAACCTTACAGTCAGCGGCCTGCGGGTGCGACCGAGCATTGCGCTCCTCATGCCGGAGATGGTTCCGGCCAGCGACAGCCGGTTGTTCTGGCTGGAAATATATGCGCGGTGCAGTCGAAGCGAATCTAAAGAGAAATCGAGCGCGAGATTTGTGAGGCGGGTGCGCACGGGATAAGAGATATAGGTGAGATTCACCCGGTCAGCCTTCACGCCACCCTGCACCCCCCAATGGCGCAGCAGAGCCTTCAGCCCCTCATCCTGCACACTCATATCGAGTGTCCCCTCTGACGCAGCCTCTGACGCAGCCGCCGGAGCCTTGCGTTGTTTTGCCCGGCCGGAAGCCGAGTTCCGGGCACGCAGATTTGCTGACACATCAGCCGAGAATCCGCGCACACCAAGACGGGTGAACGGGTCGGTGTATCTCAGCCGTTCGGCACTCAGCCCCGCTTTCAGCAGCGGCGACTTGGCATTCCCCTCATAGCGGGTTATGCTGCCGTCGGCCGTCAGCGAGCGGGCATTCAGATGAAGAGTGTCCACTTCGGAGTCTGCCACGACGCGCCCCACGGTCAGCTTCATGCCCATCGGAATAATCTCCTTGTTGGAAGAGGAGAGCGATAGCAGTTGCGGAGTCGTGCCGGCACGCAGGTCGAGGTCGCGCAGTCCCAGCTCAATGCCGGGCACCTCCATATACATGGTGTCAATCTCGGCGCGGGCACGCAACAGACCTTTCACCAGCCCGTTGCCATAATCGCGGGTCTCCATGTCGTTGCCGAGAGTGATAGTGGTCAGGCCGGCATAGAGCTTCGTGGCCATCACCGGAATAGAGAACAAAAGATTGCGCACCTCCACACGCCCGTCGGCGTCAATGCCGGAGAAGCGCATCTCAGTCAGGTCAGAGAGGTGGCCGCGAATCGACGCGTCAGCCTCCACGGTGCCTTTCAGCAGCGTGCCGGGGATGGGGATGAGTGATTTGAAATGAGAAATGTCAGCGCTCCCGCGTGAAGTCAGGGCAATGAGCGGATCCTCAGAGAGAGCCTCGGTGACATCTGCCGTCAGGGAGAGGTCGATTCCCTCACCCTTGGCCGTGAACACCGGAATGTGGGCTGCACTTCCCTGCGGGTTTGCGCCGTCGTAGGTGAACGTGCCGGACAGGTTCAGCTCCGATATGTTGAGACGCTCCTTACTGTTCTTTTCACCATAAGAAAGGTGGCAGACCGGAATATCATATTTCACTTGGACGGTGGGCAGTGTCGGCGAATCGAACCTCCAGGGAGTCAGCACATCAGCCTGCAGTCCCAGAGCAATGTCTGAGTCAATCAGCTTCAGCGCCGGGATGTCAGCTGACAGTTGCGGGGCAACCATCTCAAGCAGAGGCATGATTTTCAGGGGCGGGATGGAAAGCGATGCCTGAGTCAGCGCCGGATTCTCGCCCAGGTCCACACCGAGCTTCATGTTCACCGGCAGCCCCCAGGCCGTCAATTGCAAGTCCTGCGAGGAAAGCACGATAGGATTCTGCTTGAACAGGATGTTGCCACCGAGCGTCAGAGGCATATTGCTCACGTAGGGGTGTCCCTGCATAGTGAGCGAAGCCGAAGCCTTGAAATCGAGTTTGAGATTCTCGCCGGAAGTGTTCACAGTCAGCATGGGTCGCGAGAGCCGGGCATCTAAGCCGGCCGATGCGTCAAAATAGCGGATGCCACCTTCTGCGGAGATGCTTACATCGGCAAGGTCTATTTCCCACGTGCTGCTTTCTTCCGACGGCTCCGAGGGGGGGATGATGTCATAATTGGTGACAGTGGGGGAGTAGGCCACCAGATTTATTCCCATCCCCTTGATGGAAATATCACCTAATTTGATGGCACCACGCAGCAGGTGCCAAGGATTTATGGAGGCATGAACGGAGGTGGCATCAAGCAGCCGGGAGGCATCCGCCGGGAGTGCCTGCATGACGGAATCCGGTTGTCCCTGCAGTGAGAGGGAGACGAGGTGCAGGTTCTGCACATCAAGCGCCACATAAGGGAAACTCTTCCAGACGGTCAGCTCCACCCGGTCAGCCTTCAGGTCAGCTTTCAGATATTCCGAAGCATACTTCTCAACCAGAGGGGTAAGCCGTTCGGGAGTGAGAATCCAGGCCACGGCACACATGATGAGAATCAGGAGCCCAAGGATGGAGCCGAGAATCCAAGCCGAGACTTTCAGCGCTTTGCGGAGTGGCGAACGGCGTGCCGGTGCGGGCGCCGGAGTGATTTTGTTTTCAGACATAGGGTGTTGACTGGCAGGGGTGACGTGATTAGGAAACGTTACATCTCATCGGGCTTGCGACCCGGGGTTACTGTTACATGAAAGCAGGCGGTTTTGCGCTCGAAGACCACCATGCACTTTCCCTGTCTCCGCAGGTTATAAAGCACTTCGGCCAAGACATTCTTCAGGTCGCCTTCATGGATGGTGCGCGTTGTGTCGGCGCAGATGAAGTTGCTCCAAGAGAGGTCGAAAGTGGTGCCGAACTGATGGGTGGAGCTGTCGGTGGCATTCACGTTTCGACGGCGGAGCGCCTTGACTGTGGCCGGAGTGCGCAGCAAAGAGGTGACTTTAATCTTATAGCCATCCACGCCGCGGCGAGCCAAGGTGTCGATGAAATCGTAGCCCACCCGTTGCAGCAGCTGAGCTGCTTCCGGTACGAGATAGGGGAGGGAATGAGTGAGCTTGTCAACGCCATAGGCGTCGCAGTCAGTGATTTTCACCAATGGACGACGCGTGCGGTAGGCTCCGTTCAGATCCGTAATCGGTTCTATGCCGATGCGCTCAGCCCAAGCATACTGGAATTTGTTGCTGTCCAGGAACACCTCGCGCAGGTTGCCGATGTTGCGTACATAAATGCGGTCATGATGCCGCGGCCCGGTCGGGATGCCTGCTTTAGAGGGGGCTGAATGGGAGTACCCGTCCTCCTTGAAATTAAGCGGATCGGCCAGTGCTGACTGAGCGGTGCCGGCTGCGAGCATAGAGCTGTCACTCTCGCCGGAAGAATGAGAACAGGCAGCCATGAGCATGGCGCCTGCGGCTATTATGGAGAAAATTGATTTGCGCATAACAGAAAAAGCAGAGACGGAAAAAGGTACTTATCAGGGATTCCTTATCTGAAAAATCCGCTCTTTGTGCAAAATTAATAAAACTTCTTAACTCCGCCTAATTTCAGGCGATTAAACTAACCGATGAAAATTTTTTGAAATTTTTTTGTCTGAAAATTTGGTGGGTTCAAAAAAAGGTCGTAACTTTGCACTCGCTTTCGGGAAGGTAATCACCGAGGTTGCAAAACCAAAGAATCAGCTTCAGGCCGCAAGGTCTCCCCCAATGAAGCCTGATGAGAGCCTTCAGGAAAGACACCTATCGGGGTGTAGCTCAGTCCGGTTAGAGTGTGCGTCTGGGGGGCGTGAGGTCGCAAGTTCGAATCTTGTCACCCCGACTAAGAGAGGCAGGCTGTAATCAGCTTGCCTCTTTTTGTTTTTTCTCAGGAAGGTGTGCTCCGGAGTCTTTCGGAACACGAAACTGAAGTCAGAAATAGACTGAAGTCAGAATGCGGAGAGTATTTTGCTTTTAACACAGAAGCCAAGATAACCTCACTCTCTTCAGGTTGTCAGTGACACCCCTTCCATAGTTAACTGGAAAGAAAAATGAAAAAGTTGCTCGTTGTGATAGCCGCACTGGCGCTGCTCAGTGCATGCAAACCTTCAGAAAAAAACTACCGCCTCGCCTATGAGACGGCACTTGCCCGTGAGCATGAAGGGTTGGACGAAGGTGTATATGAACTAATGCAGGAAGCCGCCCTTCCCCCTTTGGTGCGGGTGATGGGCGACAGTGTGCGAGTGGAGCGCAAGCCACTCGTTTGGTTTTACACCCCTCAGGCCGTTGATTCCGGACGTCCGCATGACCCGGCTCCCTACAACCTGGCCATCTCCCGCTACAAGATGGCGACCAATGCGCGCGCCCATGCCGATGCGCTCGCCGGCGAGGGGTATAGCTCATATGTTTTCCGCTCCGGACGCGACCTTTACTATGTCATGGCCGCGCTGCTCCCTACGCTCGACAGTGCCGCCCATGCCTCATCCCAATTTCTAATCACTCACAAGGAGGGCTACGTGGGTATTCCCTGCCCGATAGCCATTCAACCGCAGCATTGATATGGAATTTTCTCTTACACTCACCCCACAGGTCTGGGTGCTGATAGCCGCAGTCGCACTGGCCTCTATGCTTGCTGCAGTCGTCGGCTTGCGCAACATGCGCATGTTCGCGCGCGCCGGAGCGCGCATGAGCCAACAGCCGCTTCCTGAGACCCCTGATGAAGCTCTTCCGCCGGTCACAGTGATTGTCTACGCAAAAAATGTTGAGACCCACATACGTCCTTATCTGCAAACTCTGCTCAGTCAGGATTATCCTGAGTATGAGGTGATTGTTGTCAACGATGCCTCGATTGACAATACGGCCGAAGTGGTCGACACAATGATGCAGGAGGAGCCGAGACTCCGATACAGCTTCGTTCCCTCCAGCTCCCGCAACGTCTCTCGCCGCAAGGTGGCTCTCACGATTGGAGCCAAGGGGGCGCGTTATCCGGTGCTGCTTGTCACCAACGCTCACAGTGAGATTCCCTCTGCGCAGTGGCTGCGCCGCATGACCGCTCCCTTTGCCTCGCAGGACTGCGAACTGAGCCTGGGCGCCTCCGTCTATCCGTGTGACAGGGACCGGGGCGCCGGAAAATGGTTCCGACGCTTTGACTCTCTGCTGCGTCTTGCGCAATGGATGGGGAGCGCAATGGGTGGCAACCCCTATCGTGGAGATGCCTATGCACTGGCATTCCGTCGTGACAGCTTCTTTGAGCGCCAGGGCTTTGCCTCCACCAATCGCTTCGTGGCCGGGGAGGATGACATCTTCGTCAACGCCATAGCTGACAGCTCCAACACCACCCCCGTCTTTCATCCCGAGGCATTGCTCGCGCGCCACATAGCCACCGAGGAATACCCCCGTCTTTGGATGCGCGAGAAAGAGCGTTACACCTTCACTCAGCGCTATCTGCGCACCCGCGCTCTGCGCCGTCAGGCCTTCCTCTCGCTCTGCCTGTGGGTAGGCTTCCTCGGGGGCATTGCGGCGGCACTGTTGGCTCTGCCAAACCTGACAGGCGCGCTCCTCGTGCTTGGCTGCTGGTTGCTGCTGGCCGGCTATGAAATCTGCCTGTTCCGCCGTGGCGGCATGTTGGCTGATGCCGGCAAGAATTATTATGCTGCCCCCTTCTTCCTGCTGCTCCGCCCTTTGGTCACGGCTTTGCTGCGCATTCGTTTCCGTGCCAACAAATCAAGCAATTACACCTGGAAGCATCCTAAATGAAGCGTATCCTCTCTCTCTTGATGGTCTGCCTGTGCTGCCTGCCGATATTGGCGCAGCAGGTTGACTCATTGCCGGAGGTGGAGGTGACCGCATTGCGCACGGATGCCGGCGTGATAGCGCCTCAGGAGCTTTCCGGAGCCCGTCTTCAGGGTTTGGCAGCTCACTCTGTGGCTGACGCCCTGCGCTATTTCTCCGGAGTGCAAATCAAGGATTACGGAGGTGTGGGCGGCATAAAGACCGTCGACCTGCGTTCCATGGGGAGCCAGCACACCGGTGTCTTCTATGACGGCCTTCAGCTCGGCAACGCCCAGAACGGGCAGATTGACCTTGGCCGCTATTCGCTTGACAACATCGAAAGCATCCGCCTGTATGCCGGGCAGAAAAGCTCGCTGCTCCAGCCTGCCCGTGACTATGCTTCAGGAGCTTCCATCTATATCCGTTCGCTTGAACCCCGCTTTGCGGAAGGGAGCCGCGTGGCCGGGAGCGCTGTGGTGCGCACAGGTTCCTTTGGCCTGATAAACCCTTCATTAAGAGTGGACTATCGGTTGACCGATTCCATCAGCCTGACCGCCTCGGCGGAGTACACCTATGCCAACGGCCGATATAAGTTCCGCTATCGCAAGATGTTCTCCGACGGAACTTTAGCCTGGGACACTACCGCCACGCGCCGCAACGGGCAGATACATGCCCTGCGGGCAGAGCTGGGCGCCTATGGCCATTTGCGACGTGGCAAGTGGCAGGCTAAAGCTTACTTCTACGACTCATCGCGCGGAATCCCCGGCGCTATTGTTAACAATGTCTGGAAAAATTCGCAGCGTCAATGGGACCGCAACTTCTTCCTGCAAGGCTCCTTGGAACTGCGGCCCACAGGCCGCTACCGGTTTGTGGCTTCAGCCAAGTATGCTCATGATTACATGCGCTACCTGAATCCCGACACTACACTGCTCTACATTGACAACACTTTCCGCCAGCAGGAAATCTATCTGACCACGACGCATCTGCTGAGCATCCTGCCGGGGTGGGAGGCAAGCCTCGCCGTCGACTGGCAATACAACACCCTCTCCTCCAACATGGCCGCGTTTCTATATCCGCGCAGGCACACTCTTCAGGGGGCGCTTGCAACCTCAGTCTCCTTCGGAGGGTTCCGCGGTCAAGCCTCGCTGTTGCTCACTGAGGCATTCGATAATTTCCTGACCTCGCCGATGGCTCCGGAGCAGGGGCGCAGCACGCGGCATGTGGATCGCCTCAGCCCGGCAATATTCCTCAGCTGGCGTCCGTCAGCCCCCGACGGATTGGAGGTGCATGGATTTGCAAAAAACATCTATCGCTTGCCGACCTTCAACGACCTCTATTACACCGACATAGGCAATGCATCTCTCAAACCGGAGAATCTTTCGCAGTATGACCTCGGGGCAAGCTGGCAGCTGCTCCCCTCGACCACCTGCGTGACAGCACTGCAACTCACCGTCGATGGCTACTATAACCATGTGAAAGACAAGATAATAGCCGTTCCGCGCGGCACGGGCCAATATCGCTGGATGATGACCAACATCGGCAAGGTGCATATCTGGGGGCTGGAGGCAGCCGCCGAGGCTTCGTTGGCTCCGCTCAGCGAGTTAAATCTGCACCTGAGAGCCACTTACACCTTGCAGGATGCACGCGATTATTCCGACCCTGCGGACAATGCCGATGCCGCCGGCACTTACCGCGGCCAGATAGCTTACATCCCGCGCCACAGCTTCTCGATTAACGGCGATGCCGACTGGCGTGCTTTCTCCCTGAATTACAGCTTTATATATGTCGGCGAGCGCTGGGACAACTCCTCCAATATTCCCGAGAACTATGTGCAACCCTGGTACACACATGACCTTTCGCTGACCTATCGACTCCCGTTGCGCCGCCACCGCGCTTCGGCCACACTTGAAATCAACAATCTTCTGAATCAACAATATGAAGTGATCCGGAATTATCCGATGCCGGGTCGCAACTTCCGCCTTATCCTCCGTTTTGACCTATGACGCGTTTTCTCTTTCTGCCCCTCCTTCTTTTGCTGTTGGCCTCCTGCCGCCATGACGACATTATATACATACCGGAAGATGTCCCCACCGGCGAACCTGTCTTAACCTCCGTCCGTGGCTTCTATATGCTGAATGAGGGAAACATGGGCACAAATAAATGCACCCTCGACTATTACGACTTCCAGACGGCCAACTACACCCGCAACATCTATGCCGCAGCCAATCCGAATGTACCCAAGGAGCTGGGCGATGTGGGCAACGACCTCAAGATTTATGGCTCGAAGCTTTATGCCGTAATCAACTGCTCCAATAAGATAGAGGTCATGGATGCGCGGGATGCACGCAGAGTGGGGCAGGTGGATATTCCGAACTGCCGCAGCATAGTCTTCCACGGGGGATACGCCTATGTCACCTCCTATGCCGGACCGGTCGAGATACGCCCGGATTATTCCCAGTTGGGCTATGTAGCCAAGATTGACACAGCCACTCTTCAGATTGTAGACAGATGCATTGTGGGCTATCAGCCTGACGGGATTGCTCTGAGTGGAGAAGATTTATATGTGGCCAACTCCGGGGGCTACCGCGTGCCCAACTATGAAAACACCCTTTCGCGCATACCTCTCTCAACTTTCCGCGAAGCGGAGAAGATACCGCTGACCATTAACCTTGACAATGTGGTGGCCGACTCTCATGGCCAGGTGTGGGTCAGCGCGCGCGGCGACTACTACGGCGTCACCCCCTCCCTCGTGTGCTATGACAGTCGCAAGCGGCGGGTGACAGCCACCTTTTCGCTGCCGGTCAGCGCCATGTGGCTGCATGAGGGGACTCTCTTCACCATCGGAAAGGGGGAGGGAGCCAACTCGTTCATAGCCATTGACACCGCCACACGCACCATCCTGAATGACAATTTTATAGCCGACGGCACCGGCGATGAAATCAAGGTGCCATACGCGCTGGCCGTGCATCCGATTACCGGCGACATATACGTGAGTGATGCCCGCACCTACCTGAATCCCGGCTACCTGCATTGCTACACCTCCGGCGGCTCACGCATGTGGAGCGTGCGCACCGGAGATATACCGGCGCACATCGCATTCCGTGAGTAATAAAACAGCGATTTTAAGATTGTTTCACGTCAAAAGGATAAAAACTTGCAAATAAATTTGGTGGGGTTGCGGGTAAGTTATAAATTTGCAGTGTGATACATATCTCTCCAATTCTTCTATGCTGTCACTTTGAAATGAATTAACCCGTATACTCATATCTTAACCAAAAATCATTATGTTAGAGAATACTGACGTAAGAACATTGCGCGAAGTTGTGGTGCGCTTCTCCGGTGACTCCGGCGATGGCATGCAGCTTGCGGGCAACATTTTCTCTAATGTCTCCGCCGGCGAGGGAAACCAGATTTCCACCTTCCCTGATTATCCGGCTGAAATACGCGCTCCGCAGGGCTCCCTCTCAGGTGTGTCAGGCTTCCAGGTGCATGTCGGTGTGGGTGTCCACACCCCCGGCGATGAAGCTGATGTGCTCGTGGCCATGAATCCTGCCGCGCTTAAGACCAATCTTCAATACCTGAAAAAAGGTGGCGTAATCATTTGCGACTCCGACACATTCCGTCCCGCTGACCTCAAGAAAGCTCTCTATACTACCGACGATCCCATTGCGGAGCTCGGCATTGACCCCAAGCAGGTGCTCCTTGTGCCCATGACCACTCTGCTCAAAGAGACCCTCAAGGACTCCGGCATGGATGCCAAGAGCATCATGAAGTGCAAGAACATGCTGGCGCTCGGCATTGTCTGCTGGCTCTTCGAGCGCGACCTGGACGCCGTGCTGCGTAAGCTTCAAGCCAAGTTCGCCAAGAAGCCGGCCGTTTATGAGGCCAACGCAAAAGTGCTTCAGGCCGGCTGGGACTTCGGACACAACACCCACTCCTCTCTTTCCACCTATCGCATTGAAACCGAGGCTACCCGCCCCGGCATCTATACCGACGTGAACGGCAACACCGCCACCGCCTGGGGCCTGATTCTTGCCTCCGAAAAGAGTGGTCGCCCCCTCTTCCTCGGCTCCTATCCCATCACCCCCGCCACCGACATCCTGCATGAGCTGGCCAAACGCAAAGACCTTGGTGTGAAAGCCTGCCAGATGGAGGATGAGATAGCCGGCATCTGCTCCGCAATCGGCGCATCCTATGCCGGACACCTCGCCGTGACCTCAACCTCCGGCCCCGGCCTGGCTCTCAAGAGCGAGGCTCTCGGCCTCGCTGTGATTGCCGAGCTGCCCCTCGTGGTGATTGACGTTCAGCGCGGCGGACCCTCCACCGGTCTCCCCACAAAGACCGAGCAAACTGACCTCTTTCAGGCGCTCTATGGCCGCAACGGCGAAAGCCCCCTCTGTGTGCTCGCTGCCGCAAGCCCCACTGACTGCTTCACCATGGCCTTCGAGGCTGCCCGCATCGCAATCGAGCATATGACCCCCGTCATCCTGCTCACCGATGCCTTCATAGCCAACGGCTCTAGCGCCTGGCGTATCCCCGAGCCGGGAGACTTCCCCGAAATCCGTCCCAACTATCTGCCTCAGGAGAAACTCGAAGCCGGATGGCGTCCCTATCAGAGAGATGAGGAAAGCCTGGTGCGCTATTGGGCACTCCCCGGCACCGAAGGCGCGCAGCACCGTGTGGGAGGCTTGGAGAAGGACTTCAACACCTCTGTGATTTCCACCGACGGACCCAACCATGAAAAGATGGTCAAGACCCGCCGCGAGAAAATAGCCCGCATCTCCTCATGCATCCCCCCGCTGAGTGTGCAGGGCAATCCCGCCTCCGATACAATCCTCGTGGGCTGGGGCGGAACCTACGGCCATCTGCTCACCGCTGCGGCTGAACTTCAGAATCATGGCACCTCTGTGGCTCTGGCTCACTTCCGCTATATCAACCCCCTGCCCGGCAATGCCCTCGACCTGCTCCGCCGCTATGACAATATAATCGTGGCCGAGCTGAACACAGGCATGTTTGCCGACTATCTCCAGAGCAAACTCCCCGGCAAAAATATCCGTCGCATCAACAAGATAGAGGGTCAGCCCTTCCTTGTGCATGAGATTGTGGACGGCGTAGAAGAAATCCTCAACGGCAACCGATAAAGATATGGAACAGACATTCACACCCCAGGACTATAAGAACCAACTGAATGTGCGCTGGTGCCCCGGTTGCGGCGACCATGCCATTCTCAATGTGCTGCACAAGGCCATGGCCGAAGTCGGCGTGGCTCCCCATGACACTGTGGTCGTTTCCGGCATCGGCTGCTCATCGCGCCTGCCTTATTATATGAACACTTACGGCATGCACACCATCCATGGGCGCGCAGCCGCCATAGCTACCGGCGTGAAGACTGCCAATCCGCAGCTCACCGTCTGGCAGATTTCGGGCGACGGCGACGGCCTTGCCATCGGTGGCAACCACTTCATTCATGCCGTGCGCCGCAATGTTGACATCAACATGCTGCTGTTCAACAACAAAATTTACGGCCTGACCAAGGGTCAGTATTCCCCCACGTCAGCCCGTGGCACCATCTCCAAATCCAGCCCTTACGGCACTACGGAAGACCCCTTCATCCCCGCTGAACTCTGTTTCGGCGCCCGTGGCAACTTCTTTGCCCGCGGCATTGATGTGGCGCTCGACACCACTAAGGAAGTGCTCGTGGCTGCTGCCCGCCACAAGGGTGCGTCGGTGGTGGAAATTCTCCAGAACTGCGTGATTTTCAATAATGGCATCCACACCTGCATCACCGATAAGGAGCGCCGTTTTGACCATACTATCCACCTGCGCCACGGCGAGAAAATGCTCTTCGGCAAAGATATGGAGAAGGGTCTCGTGCAGGATGGCTTCGGCCTGAAAGCCGTGACCGTAGGGGAGGATGGCTACACGATGGATGATGTCCTGGTGCATGACGCCCACACCCCCTCGAATTTCCTGCATCAGCAGCTCGCCATGATGGATGGCGACTCTCTGCCGCTGGCAATCGGTGTGATTCGCGATGTGCAGGCTCCCACCTATGAGAGCGATGTTCAGGCTCAGGTGGCTGAAGTGCGCGCCAAGAAGAATTACTCCGGATTGCGCGAGCTGATACTCGCCACAAAGGAGACCTGGGAGGTTAAGTAACTCGCAGGCAAGATTATAACTAAGCCGGAGCAGGTCGCAGATTTTTCTGCGACCTGCTTGCTTTTTTGGGAAATAATGCCTACATTTGCAGATTATTATTCCAATATGCGCAAAATGAGATGCGTGCAAATATAGATTTTAGAGCCAGTCTTGGATTGAACCCGAGAACGATTCAAAACAGACTCATAAATTAATCCAAATACAATCTTACGGATAACATGATAAAACTCTGCCTTAACACTCGTGATGAAATGATGATGGTTGACCTCTCCAAAGTGGTCTACTTTCAGGCTAACGGCAATTATACTGAATTTGTTTATCTGAGCGGCGAGAAGCATCTGGTGGCCTTCGGATTGAGCAAGATGGAAGATTTCATCAAGCTTTCCTGGAGGGCACAGGAGCCGAGTCCTTTCGCCCGGTTGGGTCGCAGTCTTATTGTGAATGTGACCTATCTGCGTGAAATTTCCCTGATTCGCCAAAGGCTGGTGCTGGGTGACTGCGACGGACACAGCTACCCGCTGAAAGTCTCCAAACCGCTGCTTAAGAAATTTAAGGATATGATTGTGGCCGCCCGCACACCGAAGAAGCCTGAGGCGGAGAATAAACTGTAAACTATGAAGGAATATATTATAGGCAGGGGCGGAACGCAGCCCTTTACGATTGCTGACTCTTGCCGCGGGGTCAGCCATAAACATGCGCGACTCACTATCACCGACTCCGGCGAATGGTGGATTGAAAACCTTTCCGGTCCGCAGGGAAACGGCGTTTTCCTGAAGACCGGTCCGAATAATTTCGAGCGTGTGGAGAAGCGGCGCATAGATGAAGACACAATTATCCGCCTGGGTGAAGGCTCGCATCTGAGCTACACATTCATGGCTCACCGCGCAGTGGAGAAGCCCGGCAATTATGCCTATGAGTTTCTCGACCTGCGCAAGCGCTTCAATCTATATAAGAAGGCGATTGCCGATGTGGAGGCTGAGAACAAGCGACGCTCGAAGATGGCTAACACGATTATGACGATTTTCATAGTGCTGTCAGTGGGCATCGTGCTTTGGTCATGGCTTTCCGGTCATGGTCTGAACGGAATGTCGCCTATGCTGTTCACCGGCTTGGTTGCTACGCTCAGCCGCACAATGTTCGGACCAAAGACCGACCAGCTGAAGAAGCTTATGGCGCTGAGACAGACGGAGTTCGTCTGCCCCGTGTGCGGAATGCCAATGAGCGACTTCGCTATTGCAAACCTGAAGTGCCAGGCGTGCAAATCATCCTGATAATTAACCTTACTCAAGATAATGAAAACCAAGATTTTATCGCTTGTTGCGCTCGTGTGTATGGCGCTGACCATGCAGGCGCGTGTTTATGTGCTCTCCGTGGGCGTATCTAATTATTATGGTTCAGAGAATAACCTGCCGCAGGCAAGTCGTGCAGCCAAAGAGTTTGCTGATGCCATGAAGCTCCAGACAAAAGATGTCACTCTGCTCACCTCAAAGTATGCCACCACGGCTAACATCCGCGAAAAGCTGAATGCCATTGTCAATCGCGCCGGAGCGGAAGACCGCATCGTATTCTTCCATGAGGGGCACGGCTACGACGGCGGTTTCTGCGGCGTGGACGGCACCATTACTTATAAGGAATTGGCGCAGACGCTGGCCAAATCAAAAGCCAACATGAAGCTCGTCTTTCTGGGTGGCTGCCACTCAGGCTCGGCCAAGAATGCCGGTGTGCTGAATTATAAGGATCAGGCTTGGTTCACCGCAACCCGTGCCGAAGAGCTGGGTGCCGAAGCAAGCGCCAGCCCATTCTATTTCGGCGGAAGCGTGGTGAAAGGATTGCGCGGCAAAGCTGACTTTGATGCTGATAAGGATGTAACCGTACTTGAGCTTTTCAAGTACATATATAATGATGTTACGAACAAGTGTGCGAAGGCTTACTACACGGATGCCAACGGCAATCGTGTGCAGCACAGCCAGCATCCCACGCTCATTGCACCCAAGGAGATGCAGTCACGCGTGGTGATTCGCCACAAATAATTGATGCGCCAAAACGCCCGTTTTCGTCCATGAATCCGGGGGGTTGATACAAGCCCCGCGAAAATATTTGGATTGCAGCCGGACCGGTTGTAATTTTGCATCAGAAATAATAACATAACAGATCAATCATTATGAGCACTACAAATATAAATCCGTATTCCAACCAGGGTAATAACTCCTCTGACACGGCTAAGAAGGTCGGCGTGGCTGCCGCAGCAGTCGGTGTGGCCGGAGCAGGCACAGCCGCAGCCATGGCTGCCAAGCGTCACTTCGATGCCAAGAAAGCTGAGGAGGTGGTGAAAGCTGAGGAAGAAACCGTTCCCTCTGACGAGACTCCTATAAGCGAGCCGCACCTTCCGGAAGACAACGGTCATCATCAGCCGAAGACTGCTCCCGGCCCTGCGCAGGATCAAACCGAAACTCCCGAAACCCCTGAAACTCCCGAAACCCCTGAAACCCCTCAGACCCCCGAGACTCCTGAGCGTCCCGACACCCCGCAACGCCCCGATACTCCGGAACGTCCGGATACTCCCGAGCGGGAGCTGAGCGACGAGGAGATTCGTCAGCTCGATGATCAAAACCTTGATCCCGATCAAGTGGTGGATGAGGTGTTGGCCGAAGAGCATGTGGACATTGATGGCGATGAAGAGGCTGCCGGAATCATGTATGCCGACAACTATCAGGAGGTGCAGATGATCCATGGCGACGACGGTGAGGTGGTGGCTGCCGCATTGGCTTATGACCAGAATGGAGAGCCTATCCTGCTCGTGGATGTTGACGGCGACCAGATTTTCGATATCAGCCAAACGCAGGATGGCTCTATGACCGATGTCTCGGATCTTGCTATCAATGTGGGTGATGCCGAGGTTGGCATGGCCGGCGCTGATGACTATCTGGCTAACAATGGTGAGAATACAGAAAACTTCGCCGGCGAGGATTTCACTGACGACATCATTTCCTGAATAAACTGATGATATTCTGCTGACACTATGGCTGATACACCCGTTTTTGGTTTCCATTGCACGAACTCTGACTGTGGCAAACTCTTCAAGATGCGTTATCCGGGTAAGCCGGGTTATTTCAAAGTGACCTGTCCGCATTGCGGCGCTGCGGTCACGGTGAAGGTGCCCGCTCCGGCTGTGAAGCAATCCCCGACAGGAGCTGTTGCGGCAGAGGATGTCACTGACCGCCCTCCAGTGCCTGATACTCCCGGTAAACCTGAGATAAAGCAGCCGGGAAAGAAGCAGCCCCTCCCGGAGACGGATAAGAAACCGCATGAGGAGGGAAAGAGGGCTGACGCTCCGGCAGACAATTCTGCCCATGATGTGATTGACCTTGAGGAATATCCTGATGGCGCAACCAGCTTTGCCGTAGGGGAGAAGTCAGTCTTTACCTGCCCGCATTGCAGGGAGCGCAAGTTGAGCTATACGGCTACCAAGGAGGGAATGCTGACATTCAGCTGCCCCGGCTGTAAGGGCAAGACCCGCGTCATGTTCCGCAACCATACGGTGCTGATTGACCCGGAACACTTCAATGGGCGCCAAGGGAAATTGGTGCAGGTGCGTTCGCTGTGGCGCCGTGTGGATTATGCTTTGCCGCTTGGAGAACATATTGTGGGGCGCGCCGATAATGAGAAACCGAGCACCATTAACATCAAGGGTGACAGCTCCATGTCGCGTCAGTCCATCTCCATCTCAGCATTCTTTACCCAGCGTGACGGTTATCGTTATCTGTTGCGGGTGCTGAATGCCACCAATCCCGTGTTGCACTGCGGTCGCGCTCTGACTCAGGGTGAGGAGGTGTATCTGGCTTTCGGCGAAGAAATCCGTTTGGGAGGCACTCTGTTCCGTTTCCTGGAGGATGAGAAGGCGCAGCGTTTCCCGGGAATGTAAATAATATTATATGTTTAGATTGACTTTTTTGCTGCTTATGCTCTTCCCGTTCTGCTTCGCTGCGCGGGGAGAGAAGCAGGCTCTCGCTCCCGAGGTGCGGGACTCGCTGCAACATATCGTGGAGCTTGCCGAGCAGGGGGATGCCGCCGCTCAGAACAGTGTCGGCGTGTGGTACTATAACGGAGAACATTATGACCGGGACTATGCGAAGGCGGTGCAGTGGTGGCTTCGTGCGCTGAAGCAGGAGAATGCCGGGGCTGCCGCCAACCTCGCCAAATGCTATCTGCGCGGGCATGGAGTGGAGGTCGACTCCACCCGTGCTGCCGGGCTGGTGCGTCGTGCCATTCGCCTTGGAAGCCGTGCCACTCTTCAGGAATATACGGAGAGGGCTGATGAGGGTGACCTGTGGAGCGCGCGCCTGTTGGCCGATATCTATAAGCGGGGATTGAAGAACGGCGACGAGGTGGTTGTGCCCCGCAACAATGAGCTGTACGGCAAATATTTAGGCGTCATAGCTGATGCCACTCAGGATGAAGAGCAGATGCTCAGCCACGGCAAAGCGCTGCTGAATGCCGGAAAATATGATGAGGCGCTTGAACAGTATCTCCCGCTGGCCGACAGAGGGAATCCTTCTGCCTGTTTCTGGGCAGGCAAGATTCTGCTCGAAGGGAAGGATGTGGAGCCTGACAAGGAGCGCGGAATAGAATATCTTACGCGTGCCGCCGAGGGAGGGTTCCCTATGGCTGATTACTATCTCGGCCGCTCTTACAGCATAGGGGACGGGGTGGTTCAGAATCCGTCGCTCGCCGTTAAATGGTATCGCAAGGCCGCCGAGGGTGGTAATCACTACGGCCTCTATTTCCTCGGGCGTGCGCTTGCCACCGGCGAAGGGACTCAACCCCGTTTTGCGGAGGCTCTCCGCATGTTGGAGCGAGCCGCCGCCAAGGGGCATAAGCTCGCCTTCACGAAACTGATTAACGACACCATTCCTGATTCTCCGTTTGCCACATATGTGCGTGGCATGAAGCTGATGCGCGGTGGAGCCTATGCGCAGGCCATGAACCAGTTCCGCAAGCTGGAGCGCACCAATAAGGATGAGGCGCGCACCATGGAAGGACTCATCTACTGCACACAGGCATACTCGGATTATAACCTGAAAAAAGGAATCTCGCTTCTGAAGTCCTCAGCTAAGGCCGGAGAACCGGTGGCGCTATATAACCTTGGACTGTTCAACCTCGATGGCACCGGAATGAAAAAGAATGTGGCCGAGGGTGTGAAACTTCTGGAACAGGCCGCCGAGGCCGGCAGCGGACAGGCCGCTCTCGCGCTTGCCTCGCTTTATGCCTCCGGCAAAGGGGTGGAGAAGGATGAAGTCCGCGCGGCTGAACTGCGGGCAAAGGTGGAGCACCTGATGCCCGCTGCGTCCAAAGATGATTTGCTGCCCGCATTGCTGAAGACCATCGTGGTCACCGAATAGGAACGGCCGGAGCGTAAATAGCGGAAAAATTAGCAGGTTAGGTTTGGCCGTGTGAGAAATAATTTGTAACTTTGCCGCCCGGAAGCTTCCTGCCGGAAGCAACCGGACGAGATAACAAATAAATTATTAACCCGGAGAGGCAGGGTGGACATATCACCGGCATTCTCCACATTCCAACAAATTCGCATTTAATGAGCGAACTTAAAAACACTCCCATCGAGGACTTCGATTGGGAAGCCTTTGAACAGGGCGACACCGCCGCCGACAAGAGCCGCGAGGAACTCACCAAAACTTATGATGAGACCCTTAACGCAGTAAAAGACAAAGAGATAACCGAAGGTACCGTAATCTCAATCAACAAGCGCGAGGTTGTGGTTAACATCGGCTATAAGAGCGACGGCATCATCTCCAGCTCTGAATTCCGCTACAACCCCGACCTCAAGGTGGGCGACAAGGTAGAGGTGTTCATCGAGAACCAGGAGGACAAGAAGGGTCAGCTCGTGCTCTCCCACCGCAAGGCCTGCGCTTCACGCAGCTGGGAGCGCGTGAACAAGGCTCTTGAGAACAACGAAATCATCACCGGCTACGTGAAGTGCCGCACCAAGGGTGGTATGATTGTTGACGTATTCGGCATCGAGGCATTCCTGCCCGGCAGCCAGATTGACGTGCGTCCCATCCGCGACTACGACATGTATGTCGACAAGACCATGGAGTTCAAGGTTGTTAAAATCAACCAGGAGTACCGCAACGTAGTGGTATCTCACAAGGCTCTCATCGAGGCTGAACTCGAGGCTCAGAAGAAGGAACTCATCGCCAAGCTCGAAAAGGGTCAGGTGCTCGAGGGTACTGTCAAGAACATCACTCCCTACGGTGTATTCATCGACCTGGGTGGCGTAGATGGTCTCGTACACATCACCGACCTGAGCTGGGGCCGCGTAAGCGATCCCAAGGAGGTTGTAAGCCTCGACCAGAAGCTCAACGTTGTTATCCTTGACTTCGACAACGAGAAGAAGCGCATCGCTCTCGGCCTCAAGCAGCTCATGCCCCATCCCTGGGATGCTCTTGACGCTAACCTCAAGGTGGGCGACCGCGTGAAGGGTAAAGTAGTGGTTATGGCTGACTACGGCGCATTCGTGGAGGTTGCTCCCGGCGTTGAAGGCCTGATCCACGTGAGCGAGATGAGCTGGAGCCAGCACCTGCGTTCCGCTCAGGACTTCCTCAAAGTGGGCGACGAGGTAGAGGCAGTGGTTCTCACTCTCGACCGCGAGGAGCGCAAGATGAGCCTCGGCCTCAAGCAGCTCAAGAAAGATCCCTGGGAAGATGTTGAGCAGAAGTATGCTCTCGGCAGCCATCACACCGCCAAGGTTCGCAACTTCACCAACTTCGGTGTATTCGTGGAAATCGAAGAGGGCGTAGACGGCCTCATCCACATCTCCGACCTTTCCTGGACCAAGAAAATCAAACACCCCAGCGAGTTCACCAAGGTGGGCAACGACATCGAGGTTGTAGTTCTCGAAATCGACAAGGACAACCGTCGTCTTTCACTCGGCCACAAGCAGCTCGAGGAGAATCCCTGGGAAGTATTCGAGACCATCTTCACCGTAGGCAGCGTGCATGAAGGCACAATCACTGAGGTGATGGACAAGGGTGCAGTAATCGCTCTCGAATATGGTGTTGAAGGCTTTGCTACTCCCAAGCACCTCGTTAAGGAGGATGGCTCACAGGCCAAGCTCGACGAGAAGCTCCCCTTCAAGGTTATCGAATTCAACAAGGACAGCAAGCGCATCATCCTCTCTCACAGCCGCATCCGCGAAGATGTAGAGAAGCAGGAAGCTCGCCGCGCACGTGGCGAAGCCCGCGCAGCTCGCTCTGAGCGTCGTCCTGCTGAAGAGAAGGTAGCAGCTCCCGCAATCGAGAAGACTACCCTCGGCGACCTCGATGCTCTTCAGGCTCTCAAGCAGAAGCTCGAAGGCGAGGCTAAGTAATCAGCAAGCAGAATAATCCCTGCATACATTTATCCCCGGTGTCTCAGTGAGGCATCGGGGATTATTGTGTTGAGCCGGAGCGTTATTGTAGTCGGTGAAAAAAACGTGAGAATCAGGGTGCGGGGTTGGGAGTGGAACCTGTGTCGCGGTGCAGAGGGAGAGTGTAGATGACTGAGAATGTTGCTGTGATGGGGGAGGTGCGGGAGCCGTAGCCGGGTATATACCAGGGGGTGCCGGCGGAGCCGGAGGGATGTCCGAAGAGTGTGTGGTAGCGGATGGTCCAGCCTAAGGAGAGGTTTTTGAAGATATCAACTCGCAGGCCGGCCAGTATTTCACCCCAGAAGGCGTGGCTCTTTTGGCCGGTGAGAGCCAGGCTTTGACTCTCATCCCAATAGGGGGAGTCGATGGTGATGTCGGTCACGTCATAAGTGAAATGAGAGTAACCGGCGCGCAGACCTACGAAAGCACGGTATCGGGGGTTGCTCTTATACAGGAAATTATAGTCGGCGCCGATGCGCAGATATGGCGACAGCTTGCCTTTGTAGGTGAAGTTTTTGTCTTTCGGGGAGTTCCTTGCCGCGCCGAGTCCGAATTCAACGGTTGGAAACAGCCAGTTCCACATTGAGAGTGAGGCCCAGATGTCAGCACCGCCGTAGTGCTGACCTGCAAGGACAAGAATGCCGTCGAAGAAGTTGAGGCCGAAATCGATGGATTGCAGGCGGGGATAAATCGGGCGTGCGGCGTTGGAGGTTGTGGTTACGGTGTCGAGTGTGGCGAGGAAGAGCACCGGCTCGGGGAGCGGATCGCCATGCTTATCGTAGTAGTGGAGAGTGGGTGTAGGTGGCTTTTTATCGTCAGTTTCTACGGGTGTGACATTGCGTTGGGCGGCGGCAGAGAGACCGATACCCAAGCAGCAGAACATAGGGAGCAGACGCGGCAGTAGTTTCATTGCAGCGGCGATGTTTTGAGATAGATGCGCAGGTTCTGCCCGGGAACGTTGGTTATGATTCCTTGCGGGCAGGTCACAGAGTCAATGAGGGTGCGGGTGTGAGTGATTGCCGTGGGGGTGTAGTCGTAGACCACGCCGCATTCCATTGAAGAGAAACGGGGGGAGAGGTCGTAGGTGAAAGTAATCGTGTCGCGCATGGAGCCTTGCAGGTAGTCGAGCACGAAAGAGGTTGTGCGGGAGTCGATGCGGAACGGGAGATAGGCTTCGCTGACAGCCAGTGCGGAGTCGAGGAGCAAGGAGTCGCCCGGAGCACCGATGCCGTAGAGCGTGAGGCGGGGGAGAGTGGTCGGTGTCGGGGTGGAGTCAGTGGAGAAGAAGCCGGCCATGGGGAGGGTGTTTTGCAGGTCGTCGCAGTCGGAGGTGGAGCAACCTGCAAAGCATCCGGCGCAGATGGCAATGATTGCGCCAAGAGCCGGCAAGAGTCTTAGGGACTTAAAATTCTTCACGTATCTGATATGAGTTACGCTCGGCTGAGTTGCGGGTAATCAGTTCACCAATGAATCCGGCAAGGAAGAACTGGGTGCCGATAATCATGGCTGTCAGGGCCAGGTAGAAGTAAATTGAGTTGGTTACGTAGAAGTGGTAGCCGGTGGAGCAGATGGAGACTATCTTCAGGATGAGGATAACCAGGACGGCCAGCATACCGATTGCGAACATTCCTGAGCCGAGCAGTCCGAAGATGTGCATGGGCTTGATTCCGAAGCGGCTTTGAAACCAGAGGGTCGCGAGGTCGAGATAGCCGTTGACGAATCGGTCGAGGCCGAATTTCGTGGTGCCGTATTTTCTGGCCTGATGCTGCACGACTTTTTCGCCTATCTTGGTGAAACCGGCGTTTTTTGCAAGGTAGGGGATGTAGCGGTGCATGTCGCCGTAGACTTCTATATGCTTGACAACAGCTGAGCGGTAAGCCTTCAGTCCGCAGTTGAAGTCATGCAGGTTGCGGATGCCGCTGACTTTGCGTGCGGTGGCGTTGAAGAGCTTTGTGGGGATGGTCTTTGAGAGGGGATCGTAGCGCTTCTTTTTCCAGCCGGAGACGAGGTCGTAGCCCTCTTCGGTAATCATGCGGTAGAGTTCCGGAATCTCGTCGGGGGAGTCCTGAAGGTCGGCATCCATAGTGATGACCACATCGCCTTGGGTGCGTGCGAAGCCGGTGTTGAGCGCCGGCGATTTGCCGTAATTGCGTGCGAAAGCCACTCCATGCACGTTGGGATTCTTTGCCTGGAGGTTGCGGATAACTTCCCAGGAGGAGTCGGTGGAGCCGTCGTTGACGAAAATAATCTCGTAGCTGAAGCCATGTTCAGCCATTACTCGCTCAATCCAAGCGGTCAGTTCCGGGAGAGATTCGGCTTCGTTGTATAAGGGAACTACAATTGAAATATCCATATAGAAGTTAAGTGTCAGGCGTTGGTCTTAATCAGATTTGGCCTTATGGTTAGGGCTGTAATCAGGGAGAATAGTGCTCCGCTGATTGAAGAGAGCCATATCATTGAGAATATCCACTGCATTGGAGAGGGTAGTTGTCCGCTGTCGAGCAGCGTTTGCATGTCAGTCAGCATGGCTGAGTAGTCAGCGCCTGCGGCGGTGGCAGTTGCTGCCATTTCCAGGCATTGTTGCAGGTATAGCCGCAGGAAGTCGGGCTCGAGCAGTGTTATGTAAGCAGCCGAGAAGGCAGCACAAATCAGAGTTCCGAAGATGCATATCCATAATCCGGCCAGCGACATGGCCGGGAAAGAGCGGTACTGCGGAGCCTCTTTCCAGATGCGCACCTGAAGGATGCGGATTATCACGGGCCATCCGAGCACGAGGGGAATAAGAAGAGTCAGCAGCGAGGCGGCTTTAACTGACAGCAGCAGGCAGCAGGACATGAGAATCATGTAGAGTCCCATCCAGAGACCCAGTTCGCTGCCATACTTGAGTATGCTTTTATTTTGAGAGGAATCAGTCATCGGTGTCTTTGAACTTGCAAAGTTAATAAATTCCCTTTAGATGCGGAACTTTTGCAGGAGCTTTTTGTTCCTATAATAAAACACATTATTACTATATCTACTATGAAACACATAGCAAAGACTTTGGCAGCAGCGGCAATGTTGTTCGCAATAGCGGCTCCCGGGGATGCGGATGCCTGCACTCGTGTGGTCTATAAGGGTACTGACTCTCTGATAGTTGTTGGTCGTTCGCTTGATTGGAAGACACCTATTCCGACGAATCTCTATGTCTATCCGCGCGGGATGAAGAAGGTGGGCAATACGCTGCCCGGCTCAGTTGAATGGACCTCGAAGTATGGCGCTGTCTATGCCGTGGGCTATGATGGCGGTGTGACCGAGGGAATGAATGAAAAGGGCCTGACAATCAATGGATTGTTCTGCAAGGGCACCATCTATGAAAATGATTCGACCAAGACAATGCAGCCGATGTCGATGGCTATGTTTGTTGCGTGGTTGCTCGATATGAATGCCACTACGCCGGAGGTGGTTGAAGTGCTCAAGAACAGGAATTTTTCAATCTCAGGCGCTACGTTTGACGGCGGCACTGTCTCGCAGTTGCATTGGGGCATTACTGATGCGGAGGGGCGCACTGCTATTCTGGAGTTTGACCATGGCGATGTGCGCATCTATGAGGGTGAGGATATACGTGTGCTGACCAACGATCCGGCGTGGCCGTCGATGCAGGCCATCAATGCTTATTGGCAGGGAATCGGTGGCCGGAATATGTTGCCGGGCACGGTGAAGAGTCCTGACCGTTACGTCAGAGCCGATTACTTCGTGCGTCATGTGGAGACGACCCCTGATGCTGACCTGGGTGTGTCAATATGCCGGTCGGTGCTGGTAACCTCCTGTGTGCCTTATACTTATACGGTAGAGGATGAGCCGAATGTCAGCTCGACACAGTGGCGTTCCTATTCCAATATCCGCGACCGCCGTTATTATTTCGAGCCGGTCACAAATCAGGGATTGTATTACATAGACCTGAACAAGTGTGACTTGCGCCCCGGCGCCTCCGTCATGAAGCTTGACACAGCTTCCGCTACTGACTATGTTGGTGAGGCCAACAAGCATTTGAAGAAGTCAGCTCCGTTCAATCCAATGTATTGATTAGTTTTTCATATAAAAAGGATCGGCCGACACTCTCCTGTTATCAGGGAGCTGTCGGCCGAGTATTTTTATGTAAAAGGATTATTTGCAGGTCATGATGGAGAGGACGAGTCGGTCGGTCTCTCGCATTGCGTCACGGCCGATGGAGGTAAGGTTGCGAATGGTGCGGTCCACGTCGTCGCAGACGATTCCTTCGGCACAGGTCACGCAGCGTCCGTTCATGGCCAGCAAGGCGCTCATCATGGCTGTGCTCACTCCGCTTGAAATCTTCATTGAGCATGAGGGCTTCGCGCCGTCGCAGACCATGCCTGTGAGGTTGGCCACCATGTTCTTTACGGCTGCCTGCACTTGGTCGTAACCGCCCCCCATCAGGTAGACGATTCCGCTGGAGGCGCCTGTTGAGGCCACTACGCAACCGCAGAGGGCGGAGAGGCGTCCGAGGCTCTGCTTGATGTAGATGCTCGTGAGATGGGAGAGCATCAGGGCGCGGGCGGTCTGTTCTTCGGTTGCACCGCAATCTTCGGCGAAGGTCACAACCGGCATTGTGGCTGTGATGCCTTGGTTGCCGGAGCCGGAGTTGCTCATGACCGGCACAACGGCTCCGGCCATGCGTGCGTCGCAGGCGGCGGAGGTGTAGACCAGCATATGCTCCACCGGGGTGTCGCCGAAATATTTTATTCCCTTGGTGCGGATGGTGTAGCCAAGCGAGTGGCCGAAGCCTTCATTCATGGCTGACATTGCGGCCGCCTTGTTGAGTCGGCGAGCTTCAAGAATGAATTCTATTTCCTCGAAGGGGGTTGATGTAGCATAGTCCCAGACCATCTTCAGGTTCAGCTCCGGGTCGTTGGAGCCTCCGGCGGCAGAGGGTGACTCGCGGTTTTCGGAGCAGGTTGCAATCTCTCCGTCGGGAGTGTGTAGCTCCACGAATCGTGTGTGAGTGCCTGAAATGACGGCGAAGGCTTCGCGTCCGCCGGCCTCCACTTTAGCTTGGATGTGCAGGATTGCCGGCGCATCGGCACAGAGAGTTACTTCCACGCCCCCCTGCTCGATGAATTTGCGTCCCTGCTCGACGGCCTGCGGATTGACATCTTTGAGAACCTCGAGTCCGTATTCGCTTTTTCCTATCAGAGCGCCGAGGGCTATTGCAATCGGCAAGCCTATCATGCCGGTGCCGGGGATGCCTACTCCCATAGCGTTCTTCAGCACATTGGCGCTGAGAGCCACGGAGATTTTCTCGGGGCGTTCGCCAAGCAGTTCGGTGGCTTTTGCCACTGCAAGAGCCACAGCCACAGGCTCAGTGCAGCCAACGGCCGGAACAACCTCCCGTTTCACAAGGGAGGTGATTTCATCTCGTAATTCTTTAGGTATCATAGATTTAAGGGTGTTGTGTGCGAGTTGTCAGAGTCCCTCCAGCGGGAGGGCGTTGCGTGTGTCGCGCTCAATGCGCTTGTTAGTCCAGCATTTTCGGCAAACGGCCATGTAGCGGTCGTTGCCACCGATTTCCACCTGCGCGCCTTCGGTGAGAATCGTGCCGGAGGAGTCGATGCGGGCGTTTACAATGGTTTTGCGTCCGCAGGTGCAAGTGCTTTTAATCTCTTCGATACTGTCGGCAATTTCGAAGAGGCGTCGCGAGCCTTCGAAGAGTCGGGTGGTGAAGTCGGTGCGCAATCCGTAGCACATCACGTTGCAGCCGAAGTCGTCGACGACCCGGGCGAGCTGGTCGACTTGCTCCGGTGCCAGGAATTGAGCTTCATCAATCAGCAGCCAAGCGGGGATGGCTCCCCGCTCATCGAAGATGTTGCGGATGGTGTCATAGAGATTCGTGTCGGGATAAATCCATTGGCATTCTCGCTCGATGCCGATGCGGGAGCGAATCACGTTTTTGTCTTCGCGCGTGTCAATCACGGGCTTGAAGCAGAGGTAGGCCATGCCTCGCTCCTCAAAGTTATATGCTTGTGTCAGGAGCATGGCCGTCTTTGCCGAGCCCATGGTTCCGTAACGGAAATATAGTTTACCTATGCGGTTCATTGTCAGGATTTTAGAATGGAGTGTCGAGGGGTGAGCCTTCTTCCCTGGCTCGCCGGTAGGGCTGCACTACGTATCGGTCATAGTAGGAGAGCACAAGGGTGGTTAGGGGGAGTGCTATAATCAGGCCCAGGAAGCCGAGCAATGCGCCCCACACTGAGAGTGAGAGCAGAATGATGGCCGGGTTCAGCCCCATGGCTTTGCCCATGATGCGCGGAGTCAGATATAGGTCCTGAATGCATTGCACAACGACGTAGACAGCCATGCTCTCCCAGAAGATTACCCAGAAGTCTACGCCCCCATCCACTGAGCTTACCAGGCAGAGTAACGCCGTGATGGGCAGGGAGATGAGTTGCAGATAGGGCACCATGTTCAGCAGCCCTATGAAGAGGCCGAGCACGAGCCCCATGGGGAGACCTATAATCACGAAACCGAGGGCAAACAGGCATCCCACGATGAAGGCAATCAGCGCCTGACCGCGGAAGTAGCAGTTCATTGCATTCTTGACGTCGCGCACCACTCCGGTGATGCGTGAGCGCTGAGAGTGGGGGAGGAGTTGACGGAAGGAGAGCATCAGTTTTTCGTAGTCAATCATTATGAAGATGACATAGAGGAAGACTATACACCAGCTCACCACGCCGAAAATCACACTGAGTCCGGAGGAGACGAAGTTCCAGGAGGATGAGATTGCGCTTTTGAGGAATTCGCGCCACTGCTCTTCGTTGAGCAATTCCTGAATAGTGTCAACATTCAGGTTCTCGCGCAGGAATTCATGAATGGCGCCGGGGAGGTAGGGGGTGCCCGCCGTGGAGACCACATAGCGCTTCAGCAGCACTATCATCTCTTCTGTTTCACCTATAATATAAGGTATGAGCAGAAAAGCCGCTCCGCCAAGAATGACGGTGACCTCCACCAGGGTCAGCATCACCGGAAGGAATCTTCCGCGGCAGCGGAGCAAGCGGGAGTTGAAGCCTACGACAGGCTCGAGCGCGTAGGCTATCAGGCAGGCCACCAGGAAGGGGAGCAGCACCCCTTTCAGTAGGTTGAGCAGGTAAAGCACGGCCAACACGGCGCAGATGCTGAAAAGAATGCGCACCACGCGGTCAAAAGTATATGGACGTCGTTCCCGAGTCATAACGGTTTGTGAGATAATGAATTAAATCTTGGCCTCCGGAACCGGGGGATTATTGACTTCAAAATTACATATTTTTTGGAGACCCGCCAAATCTTGCCGAGTAAACTTTGTTTTTTCAATATTGTTTTGTAATTTTGAACTTTGAATATGAAAAAACTCCGAATAACACATCTGCTGCTCTGTCTGCTGGTCATGCTCACAGCCGCCGCTCAGAGTGCCGTCGAGGAATTCGCTTCTTCGCTGCGTTCTGACCGTTGTGCTGTGTATGTGCTTGATTTGAAAGCTGATACGTTGGTGGCTGCTCATAATATATCTCTTCCGCTCACTCCCGCTTCCATAACGAAAAGCCTTACGGTTGCCACCACGCTCTCCCGCAGTGGCAATGACTATCGGTATCACACCCGAGTGTATGCCACAGGGCCGGTGCATGATGGAGTGCTGGAGGGAAATCTGCTGATTGTGGGTGGTGGAGACCCATCGCTGGGGGCTGACGTGGAGCCTAAGGGCACTGATATCTGTGCGGAGATTGTCGAAGCCTGCCGCAAGCATAAGATAACCACTGTGCAGGGAAAGATTCTCACTGAAAGCTCCATCTTCCCCGGTCCGGCCACGCATCCCACTTGGGGGAGCGGCGACCTCTCACATTCTTACGGCACCGGTTGCCATGGTCTGAATTACCGTCGCAACGCCTCCGGCAAAAGCGCCGTGAAGAATCCGCAGGGTGTGCTCGTCGCTGCCGTCAGTGCGGCTTTGAAGAATGCCGGAGTGACAATTGAGGGTGAGGAGATTGACTCTGAAGACAAGAGAAAGGAGCTGGTTGACCATAAGTCACCGGCTATCAGCGAGATAATGCGCAGTTGCATGATGCGCTCCGACAATCTTTATGCCGAGGCGCTGCTGCGCACATATGCTCTGCTCAGCAAGCAGGAGGCTACCACTGATAATGGCGCACGCTTGGAGATGGAATACTGGCGACGCAAGGGGGCTCCAATGGAGAGTGTCAATATTGTGGATGGCTCCGGGCTCTCCCGCTCTAATCGCATGACCGCTCAATTTCTTGGCTATGTACTGACGAAAATGGCTGACAATGAGGAGTATGCCTCGTTCTTCCCGCTTGCCGGTCAAGAGGGTACGATGAAGAGAATGTTCAAGGACACCCCCCTCGACAGCTATGTGGCGCTCAAGACCGGCACCATGCGTGGTGTGCGTTGTCTGGCCGGATATAAGCTTGATGAGGATTTTGCTCCCACTCATGCCATTGTCATAATAGCCAATGATGCATCTTCAGGCGCTGTGAATGCGGCTGCCCAGAAGATGTTGTTGAAACTTTTTTATCCCACTGACCCTACTGATACTGCTGAAGACAACTGATGGAAAAACAACTGCAAGAAATATTGAATACCCTCTATGAAGCTGAGGGTCTGCTGGAGATGGCTCTGCGCCGTGCCCCCCGCAATCTTGAAACGCTCGCAGCCCTGGCTCGCGAGAAATGCTTTCACGCAGCCGACCTCGCAGCTGCTCTTCAGGTGACTGAAGCGGTCAAAGGGGAGGAGAAGATTGAAACTGAGTCGGTAGCGGCAGTGCATGAGCCTGATGTGGCCGAGCAACTGTTTGTCGAGAAAGTCGCCCCTAAGCTCGCTGAGAAGGAACCGGAGTTTGAACCGGAATCTGAACCGACAGCCGTCATTCAGAGCGAGCGGCAGGAGGCGGCGGAGCAGCAGGAAGCTGCTTTGGCTGAAGCTCCGGCCGAGACAGAAGCGGAAACTGAGGCTGATGATGCCCGGCTTGCAGCGGAAGCGGAGTTTGAGCAGGAAGAGGATGCTGATGTTGAGGAAGAGGGAGAGGATACAGAGGCTGAAGAGCCGGTGGAAGAGGATCCTGCACCCCGTGCTATTCCGGCCAAGCCCCGGCGTCCGATTGCCACCTTCTTTTCCATCAACGATAAATTCCGGTTCCGCCGGGAGCTTTTCGGTGGAAGCAATCCCGAATGGCTCGATGCGCTCGCTTTGCTCGAAACCATGAATGAGATGAGCGAAGCCTCTGATTATCTGTTTGATGACCTTCAGTGGGACCCGGAAAGCCTTGATGTGAAGGCTTTTATGCAGATTCTTGAACGCTATTACAACAGTTGAGTCATGGCCGGCACTCTCTACATAGTGCCGACTCCCGTCGGCAATCTTGATGATATGACCTTCCGCGCCCTGCAGGTGCTGAAGAGTGTGTCGCTCATTTTGGCAGAGGATACGCGCACGAGCAGCGTGCTTCTGCGCCACTTTGAAATTGACACCCCGCTGCGCAGCCATCACAAATATAATGAGCATGAACAGGTGCAAGGGATTGTGCGTCAGCTTGAAGCCGGAGTGGACATAGCGCTCATCAGCGATGCCGGCACCCCGGGAATCTCTGACCCCGGATTCATGCTTTCGCGTGAATGCCGCCGAGCCGGGGTTGATGTGGTCTGCCTGCCGGGAGCCACGGCCTTTGTTCCGGCGTTAGTGGCTTCGGGATTGCCCTGCGACAGATTTGTGTTTGAGGGGTTCCTCCCACCCAAGAAGGGACGCCGCACACGCCTTGCAGCCTTGGCCGCCGAGCCTCGCACCTGCATTATTTATGAGTCGCCAAAACGCCTTCCGGCCACTTTGATGCAACTTGTGGAATACTTTGGAGGTGAGCGCAATGCAGCTGTCTGCCGGGAGATTTCCAAGTTGCATGAGACCATCCATCGGGGCACTCTGGCCGAACTTTGCGAATACTTTTCTCAGAACAATCCCAAAGGAGAGATTGTTATAGTAATCGAAGGCAACGCTGAAGCCCCCCGGACTTCCAGACCAGAAAACATAGACGAAGCTCGCGGCGACAAACCTCTCAGCAAATATGCCCGCAAACAATTAGCTAAAGGACCAACGTCTGATTAGCTCTCTTTACGAATTATTAAAATAAGCTATATCCTAAAACACTCACGATTATGAAGAAACTCATTCTCGCCGTAGCACTTCCGGCTGTGCTGCTTGCCTCTTGCGGCAACAAGACTGAAAATGTTGACACCGAGCAGGTGGCCGCCCTCAATGAGCGCCTCGAAATGGCGCAGGACTCCAAGGACTCCCTCATCTTCCTTATGAGCGACATTTACTCCGGCGTGGAGGAAATCAATGTTCAGGAAGGCCTGTTATATAACCTGCGTGGCACTGATAATGTCAACAAGAAGCAGGAAATCATTGAAAACCTTGCACGCATCAAGGCAGAGCTGCAGGCTAAGCAGCAGCGCTTGGATGAGATGACTGCCCGTTTCAATTCAGCTAACGACAAGACCGGTCAGCTCGCCAAAGAGGTTGCGCGTCTGAAGACTCTTATCTCAGAGAAAGAGGCTCGCATCACTGAATTACAGGCTCAGCTCACCAATGCTCAGGAACAGATCAACACCCTCAACACTGAGGTAAGCACCACCCGCGAGGCTCTCACTCAGGAGACTCAGGCCAAGGAGCAGGCTCAGGCAGAAACCAAGCAGGCTCAGGCTGAGACTGAGGCAGCCGTGAACGACGCCAATAAGGTGTACTTCGCAATCGGCACTTCATCTGAACTGAAGAACCACGGCATTGTCGAAAAGAAATTCCTCGGCAAGACCAAGGTGATGCAGGGCAACTTCGAGATGAGCTATTTCCAGACTGCTGACCGTCGCACGCTCTCCGTAATCCCCTGCCACAACAAGAAGGTGAAGATTCTCACCAACCAGCCCAAGGACTCCTACGAAATCGTGGAGAATGCCGATGGCACAAAGAGCATCAAGATTACCAATCCCACCCGCTTCTGGTCCCTCAGTGACTTCCTCGTAATCCGCGTTGGCTAAACAAGACTTAAGTATATAACCCAGATTCCCGCATGAATCCATGCTCTAGAGCATGGATTCATGCGACTTTTTTTCTTACATGTTAACCTCTAATCAACAGTAACTTATGACTCGCAGTTTTCTCATCGCGCTGCTGATGCTCTTCGGCATAAGCGGCGCCCGGGCAGCCAAGGCGCCCGCTCCGGTCTTTGAACCTCCCTATTGGTGGACCGGCATGAAAGACACCTCTCTTCAGATTCAGGTCTACGCTCCCGGCATAAAGAGTGCCGACGTGAAGCTGGCAGACTATCCCGGGGTACAGCTCGACAGTGTGGCTCGCCTTGACGGGTCGGACAATTATCTGTTTCTCTATCTGAATGTTGCTCCGCAGGCCGAGCCGGGCAAACTGAAATTCACCTTCACTTCCGGCAAAAAGAAATCTGTGTGCGCCTATGAGCTGCGCGGACGTCGTGAGCAGCGCGGCGCACAGGGCTTTACAGCCTCCGATGTGCTTTATATGCTCATGCCTGACCGCTTTGCGAACGGCGATACCTCCAACGACCTTGTGTCCTCAATGCGGTTCCCCGTGGGCGCTGAGCGAGAGAACCTCAACAAGCGTCATGGCGGCGACCTCAAAGGTGTGGCTGACCACATAGGCTATCTTGATTCACTGGGTGTGACCACCATCTGGTTTGCCCCCGTGCTCGAAAACGATATGCCTCACGGTTCCTATCATGGCTATGCCACCACTGACTATTATCGGGTAGACCCCCGCTTCGGAAGCAATGCCGAGTATGCCGAGCTGATTGACTCGCTGCATAATCATGGCCTGAAAACCGTGATGGACATGATTTTCAATCACTCCGGCTCCGAGCATCGTTGGTTTACTGACCGTCCCTCAGCTGACTGGTATAACCTCCCCGGCGGCTATGAACAGACCAATTACCGCCTCTCGACCATCAACGACCCTTACGCCTCTGACTATGACCGTCTGCTTTCGACTGACGGCTGGTTCGTGCGTGAGATGCCTGACCTGAACCAGCGCAATCCTCATCTGAAGAAGTATCTGATTCAGAACTCAATATGGTGGATTGAAGATGCGCAGATTGATGGCATCCGCATGGACACTTATCCTTATGCTGACCGCGCGGCGATGGCTGATTGGATTGATGCCGTGCTTGCGGAATACCCGGACTTCAACATCGTAGGCGAGTGCTGGTTCGGCGATACGGCAGGTGTTGCTGCTTGGCAAAAAGGCTCCCCCTTGGCTGCTGAAGGGGCTGACACGCATCTCCCGGTCGTTATGGACTTCCCGCTGATGATTAAGAGTCGCGAGCTGGCTCCGTACACCGAGCAGACCGACCCCTGGAATGGTCTGAATAAAATCTATGACCATGTGGCGCTCGACTATGTTTACGCCGACCCTCTGAACCTGCTCCGCTTCCTGGATAATCATGACACAGAGCGCGTGATTCTTGAGGTGCCCGATAGTCTTGACTCCTGGAAGCAGGCAATGACACTGCTGCTTACTCTGCCCGGCATTCCTCAGATTTATTACGGCACCGAGCTGCTTATGGCCGGCGACCGCAAAAAGGGTGACGGCAATGTGCGCCGCGATATGCCCGGCGGATGGCCCGGCGACACCGTCAATGCGTTTACCTCCGAAGGACGCACTCAGCTTCAGAATGAAGCGTATGACTTCCTGTCAACCCTGCTGAAATGGCGCAAAGGATCTCAGGCTGTGGGCAAAGGGAAAATGATTCACTTCATGCCCTCCAACGGCCTCTATCTTTATCAGCGCTACACCCCGGAGGGTGAGCAGGCAATAGTAATGCTCAACGGACAGGACAACGACCTCACCGTAGACATGAACCGCTACGCTCAGGTGCTCATGCCGGGTCAGGCTTACCGCGACATCCTGACCGGCGCTGTAGTAACTCCCCTGAAAGGCGATGCCGAAACAGCCGAAATGACCTTCACCCCGCGACAGATTTTGATTCTCGAGCCGGTGAAATAACTCCGCGCCTGAACTTTCTTCCCGCAGCAGTGTTATAGATATAAAACATATAACACAATGAAAAAGACAGTATTAGGCATTGCTGCCGCATTTGGCCTGGCAGTTATTTTCGGGGCATGCAGCAACAAACAGTCTGACTCCGACACCGGAGTTGTAATTGAACAGGAAGAAGTAGTAGGTGAAGTAGTTGATATGCCTGAAGAAGGCTCTGCCGCCGCCGATTCAGTAGTAGCTACTGCTCAGGCAGTAGCCGTAGACACGGCACAGGCATCCAACTGATACCGATAATAACCACTCCTCGCAGAGCCTGCCGGACTAGATTCGGCAGGCTCTGTTGCGTTCTGCCGTAAGCCATATTTTTTAGGAGTGGATAGCGAGTATGTCAAAAAAAAGTTGTAATTTTGGGGTGTTAATTACTACCCGTAGCATCAGAATGAAGAATGTGTGGCGTAAGATATTGTTAATCAGTTGCTTGGCTGCGTTTGTGGCCGTGCCGTCGCTGCATGCGCGTTCCACCTGGGAAGCCGTGCGTGCCGAGCGGGTGACTGAGGCCAAGCAGGTGCTCCGCACAACCGACATCGAGGTGCGTGCCGCCCGAGGAGTGATTTACGTCACTACGAACCGGCAGGTGCAGGTAAAAGTGTTCAGTATCCTTGGTCAGCTCGTTTCGCAGGAGACCATAGGTGCCGGCACGAGTCGGCTGCAATTGGGTGCCCACGGAATCTTCATTGTGAAGATTGGCGATCTCACATGCAAGGTGGCGTTGTGACCGGATGGTGATTAACGTATTGAAGACTGACTATTTAACCAATCTAATATATAACAAAACACCCGGCCGACTCTCTTCGCTCCTCGCGGCCAAAACCACGCTAACTATGGCAGAAAATAACATTGACTGGGGTTCCCTGTCGTTCTCTTACATGAAGACCGACTTCAACGTGCGTTGCACCTTCACCAACGGTAAGTGGGGTCCCATCGAAGTTTCCGACTCAGAGTATGTGCCCCTGCACATCGCCGCCTCCTGTCTGCACTACGGCCAGGAATCATTTGAAGGCCTCAAGGCTTTCCGTGGCAAAGATGGCAAAGTGCGCATCTTCCGTCCCATCGAAAACGCCAAGCGCTTCATCCGCAGTGCAGAAGGCATCGGAATGGAACCCATGCCCGAAGAGCTCTTCCTTGAAATGGTGCGCAAGGTAGTGGAACTCAACGAACGTTTCGTTCCCCCTTACGGCACAGGCGCTTCTCTGTATATCCGCCCCTTCCAGATTGGTATCACTCCTCTGGTTGGTGTGAAACCCGCCACTGACTACATGGTTATCATGCTCGTAACCCCGGTGGGTCCCTACTTCAAGTCAGGCTTCAAGCCCTGCAAGGTGTGCATGAGCCGCGACCATGACCGCGTGGCTCCCAAGGGCACCGGCTCAATCAAAGTGGGTGGCAACTATGCCGCTTCGCTCGTGGCCGGCGAACGTGCTCACAACCTCGGCTACTCAGTGATGCTCTATCTTGACCCCAAGGAGAAGAAATACATCGACGAATGCGGCGCTGCTAACTTCTTCGCCATCAAGGATAACACCTACATTACTCCCGCTTCAGAGTCTATTCTCCCCTCCATCACCAACATGAGCTTGCGCCAGATTGCGGAAGACCTTGGTGTGAAGGTTGAGGCTCGTCCCATAGCAATTGAAGAACTTCCCACATTTGAGGAGGCATCCGCTTGCGGCACTGCAGCCGTTTGCTCTCCCATCCACCTCATTGATGACCTCGACACAGGCAAGAGCTACACTTTCGGCTCACCCGACGAGGCCGGCCCTGTGACCACCAAGCTCTATAATCAGCTGCGTGCAATCCAGAACGGTGAGGTTGAGGATATTCACGGTTGGTGTGAGATTCTCGATATCTGATTATTAACTTTCGCATGATACGGGGATGTTGCCATTCGGCAACATCCCTGATTATTTTACGAGACTATTATCTGCTTATGACACTCGACACAACATCTCTGCTCGAAAAATACACTCCCGGCAATCCGGCTCTGCTGGAGATTCTGCTTGGCCACAGCCGCGCTGTGCGCGACCTTGCTCTGCGCATAGCCGCTGAAAAAGGATTGCCCGTCGACCGGCAATTCCTTGCAGAGGCAGCCATGCTCCATGACATCGGGGTAGGGGAGTGCGACGCACCTTCCATTAAATGTTTCGGTTCAGCCCCTTACATTTGCCACGGCATTGAAGGAGCCCGCATTCTTCGTGCTGAGGGATTGCCGCGCCATGCCCGTGTGGCCGAACGGCATACCGGTTCCGGGCTCACTGCTGAAGAAATTAAAGAACGCAATCTGCCGCTTCCGCAGCAGGATTTCCTTCCGGAGACGCTTGAGGAGAGACTGATTTGCTATGCCGATAAGTTTTACTCAAAGAGTCGTGCGCTGAATACCCCCAAACCAATAGAGAAAATCAGAGCACAGATGGAGGCTCACGGAGCCGGGGTGGCAACCAGATTTCTTGCGTTGGAGAATGAATTCGGGAATCCGTTTGAGGACTTCATCCCCTAAAAAAGATTAAATACACGGGGCAAGAGACGACTACCTCAAATAAAATAGTTAATTTTGCAGCTTGGAATTGCGGATATTCACAATCCGCACGAAACACGCTAACTAAATTAACAATCCCGTTGCGTCAGGCAATAGTCTATATACTCACCCTGCTGCTCGTAGGGATAGCATACGCTACCTCGCAGCTATCTACACAGCCCCTCATTGTGTCACAGGTGGAGTCTGCTCCTGTTGACTCAGGGAGTGACGTGCGCATTCTGCCCGACATGCAGCTCGAGCCGGACACGGCGTCGGCATCTTTCATGCCGGGGCGCCTCGCGCATGGCGGCGTGCGCCGTGATGCAGAGGCTGATTCGGTGAGTGCCGACACGACCCGAACATCCGTCAGCCGCTTTGTCAGAACGAAAGTCGATTTGGAGAATGCCGTTGATTTTTCTGCAAATGACTCCCTGGTGCTCATTGGTCGTGACCGCGCTTTCATGTATGGCAACAGCACGGTGCGCTACGGCGAGATTAACCTCAATGCCGGGCGCATAGAAATGGCCATGGACTCTTCCACCGTGCTTGCTTCCGCATCTCCGGTCGATTCGTTAGGCGCCGAGAAAGATGCTGAGAATGAGGATTATCCCGTCTTCTCTGACGGCTCGGGAGAGTATCAGAGCCGCACGATGAAATATAATTTCCGCACAGGTCGCGGCTTTATCACTGATGTTATTACAGAGCAGGGTGAGGGCTATCTCACCGGCGCTCTTACCAAGAAACTCGAAGATGGCTCCTTCAATCTCGCCGGGGCGCGTTACACCACCTGCGATGACCATGAACATCCCCACTTCTATTTTCAAGTGACGAAAGGCAAGATGAAGCCCGGTAAAAACATCGTGACCGGTCCGGTCTATATGGTGTTGGCTGATGTGCCCTTGCCGTTGGCGCTCCCGTTCGGTTTCTTTCCGTTCAGCAAGAAATATTCGAGTGGCATTATTTTCCCCTCCTTCGGCGATGATTATAACCGAGGCTTTTATCTGCGTGACGGCGGATACTATTTCGCCATCAATGATAATGTAGACCTTGCGCTGCGTGGCGAGATTTATACCCGAGGCTCATGGGGGCTTTCCGCCCGTTCCAATTACGTGAAGCGTTATCGATACCGCGGCGCGTTTGATATTTCGTATATCACAACCATCTATGGGGAAAAAGGTGACCCTGACTACTCGAAACAAAACAACTTCAAAGTGGCCTGGACACACACACAGGATGCCAAGGCCAACCCCAATATGAGCTTCTCTGCAGCCGTGGATTTTACTACTTCCGGCTATACGAGAAATGACCTTAATTCCTATTACAGCAACGCCTTCACCGAGAATACAAAGAGCTCAACGGTGAACCTTACTTACCGCTTCCCTCAATCAAAATGGAGCATCTCGGCCACAGCCAGCATTGCGCAGCGCACCCAGGACAGCACGCTGGCCGTGTCGTTTCCGAATCTGACTGTGACCATGAGTCAGACCACCCCCTTCAAGCGGAAAAAGGCTGTCGGCGCAGAACGCTGGTATGAGAAGATACGCCTGTCATATTCAGGCCAGTTCCAGAACTCACTCACCGCTCGTCAGGATGTATTCTTTAAGAAAAGTCTTATTAAGGATTGGCGTAATGCTATGAAGCACTATGTGCCCATCAGTGCCACCTTCTCCCTGTTCAAGTATATAAACGTCTCACCTTCAATTACTTTGAACGACCGAATGTACACCTCGAAGATTCATCGGGACTGGGATCCGGCCGCTTCAGTCGAGGTGCGTGACACGACTTACGGCTTCTATAACCTCTTCGATTTCAATGCCTCGCTCTCATTCGACACGAAGATTTACGGCTTTTGGAAGCCTATGAAGTTCCTTGGAGACAAGGTGCAAATGATTCGCCACGTCTTGACCCCTACCATCAGCTTCAGCGCCGCTCCTGATTTCGGAGCCGCTTTCTGGGGAGTCTATGGTTCCTATCAGCGCCCGGATGGCGCAGGAGGAATGCAAACCGTTGATTATAACTATTTTGACCATGGCCTCTTCGGTACTCCTACGCGCGGACGCCAAGGCGTTTTGTCAGTGAATCTTGCCAATAATTTGGAAATGAAGATCAAGAGTGATTCTGACTCTACGGGAGTAAAGAAGATTTCACTCATTGAAAATCTTCAGATTTCCCAAAGCTATAATTTCGCTGCTGACTCGCTCAACTGGAGTAATATCAATACCTCGATTTTGCTGCGTCTGACCCGCAATTTCAATCTGAATCTTCAGGCCACCTGGGATCCCTATTGCTACGGAGTGTCTGCATCCGGGAGCCCGGTGCGTATCAACAAAACGCGCATGTCAGCCGGCAAGGGGTGGGCACGCCTCTCAAGCGCTGGAACCTCTTTCAGCTACACTCTCAATCAGGATACATTCAAGAAAAAAGGTGACAGCTCGTCGTCAGATAGCGCCAACGATGGCTACGGACCTGAGTCAGGCGATGAAGGTGATGATGCCGCGCAGTCATTCGCCGCGCAGGCGGCTGCCCGGCGCAAGAAGAATACCCGAAAGAGTGATGATGACTCTGATGCCGATGGCTATGCTCCATGGAGTGTGCCGTGGTCGCTGAGTTTCAATTATTCCATTGGATATGCTTACGGCGATTTTGATTACAATAAACTTGAATACAAAGGGCGCCTGACCCAGAACCTCTCGTTGAGCGGAAGCATACGCCCGACAAAGAACTGGAATTTCAATTTCTCGGCATCCTACAACTTCGAGCTTCATAAGATTGCCTACATGAACTGCTCCATCTCGCGCGACCTTCACTGCTTCGTGATGACAGCCAGCTTCGTCCCCGTAGGCCCTTACAAGAGCTATAACTTCCATATAGCCGTCAAATCTTCGATACTCAAAGACCTCAAATACGATAAACGCTCCTCCACATCCAACGGCGTTACCTGGTACTAATTAAAGGTAGGATTTATGTGTATATTTTGCACTTCGACAGATTCGACATTGGGTACGATTCTATGGAAGATATGTCTTATGGAGTGCCGGTGAGAGCAGTTTCCAAGTAAAACATTAGTTGAAAATTTTGTGGTGTGGCGGCTTTTTCCTAATTTTGTAAAAAATTGGGAGAGTAATGACCGCCAACTTACCCGAACTGCTCAATCGTCTCTCAGGCAAATGCAATGTATTGGCCGAGAGATATGGCCTTGTCAAGAAACAACGTGACGAGGCAATTGAGCGCTGTGAGGAGCTTCAGGCGCAGGTTAATGGTTTGAAAGCCAAGCTTGAACAGGCTGAAACTGAAATTGAATACCTTCGCATTTCTCACAAAATAGCTCCCACAGGAGAGGATGCTAAGTTGACGCAGGACATGCTTGCCGCAATGATTAAGAAAATAGATAAATGTATAGCCAAGCTGCGCAATGATTAGCGCCCGCAGGCTTCAATATATTAATGCAGGAGACTGACAAAATAAAGATGCGTATCAAGATTGCCGGGATGAGCATTCCGCTCACCGTGGCTTTCAAGGATCAGGATCATGTGCGCGAAACCGAAACCAGGATTGCCGAGCTTTTCGACAATTGGCGCCGCATGTTCCCATCAAAGTCCACAGAGGAACTGCTGGCCATGATGACGTATCAATATGCCTCCTATTACCTCGCCCTTTCACGCTCGCGCGACAAAATGACTCAAGAGTTGCTCGACTTTGAAAAGGTGCTTGACAAGGCTGTGCTGGAGACCGATTGATTCTCTCCTTCGCAACCCCGTTTTATCTGCTTGTTTCTTTCATTCCGGTTAGCCATCCCAAATCTGTTAAGGATTCGAGATGCGCTTTGACGCGTCTTGATGGTTGAATGAAATTAATTATAAATCAGTATATTAACTAATACTTAATGGGAACTACAATAATATGGGTAGTGGTGGCCGCCGTTATCGCACTGATAGCGGGCTACGCGGTGGCCGTTGCCCGCAGTAAGAAAAACGCTTCCTCTGAAGCCAACATCATTCTTGAGGAAGCCCGCAATCAAGCGGAAGTAATCAAAGAAAAGAAGCTCCTGCAGGCGCGCGAGCAGGAGATGAAAATTAAAAATGAAGCTGAAAAGCAGGCCACACAGCGCCTTCAGAAGGTGCAAAGCGCCGAGGCGCGCCTCAAGCAGCGTGAGATTGATCTCAATCGTCAGCAGAGTGATTTCGGCAAGAGAAAGAAAGAGGTCGATGAGTTGGAAACCAAGCTCGAACGTGAATCGACAGCTCTGGAAGCTCGCACTGCTGAGGTTGACCGCATGCACCGCGACGCTCTCGAAAAGCTCGAACACCTCTCCGGCCTCAGCGCTGAGGAAGCAAAGGAACGTCTCATTGAAAGCCTTAAGGATGAAGCCAAAACGGCTGCTGCATCCTACATCAATGACATTATGGATGATGCACGCATCTCCGCAGCCAAAGAGGCCAAGCGCATTGTTATTCAAAGCATTCAGCGTGTAGCTACGGAGACTGCCGTAGAGAACAGTGTGACAGTCTTCCACATTGATTCCGACGAGGTTAAGGGCCGCATCATAGGTCGCGAGGGTCGCAACATCCGCGCGCTTGAAGCTGCCACCGGCATCGAAATAATTGTTGACGACACCCCCGAGGCCATCGTCCTTTCAGGCTTCGATCCCGTGCGTCGCGAGATTGCCCGCCTGGCATTGCATCAGCTTGTAGCTGACGGACGCATTCATCCCGCTCGCATTGAAGAGGTCGTGGCCAAGGTGCGCCGTCAGGTGGAAGAGGAAATTATCGAGACCGGTAAGCGAACCGCTATCGATCTCGGAATCCATGGCCTGCATCCGGAGCTGATTCGCATGGTGGGTCGCATGAAGTATCGTTCCTCCTATGGTCAGAACCTTCTTCAACACTCCCGTGAGACCGCTAATCTCTGTGCCGTAATGGCCTCCGAACTTGGCCTTAATCCTAAGAAGGCCCGTCGTGCCGGCTTGCTGCATGATATTGGTAAAGTGCCTGATGATGAGCCCGAATTGCCCCACGCACTGCTCGGCATGAAACTGGCTGAGAAGTTCAAAGAGAAGCCCGACATCTGCAATGCTATCGGTGCCCACCACGATGAGGTGGAACAGACCTCTTTGCTTGCTCCCATCGTGCAGGTGTGTGATGCGATTTCCGGTGCACGTCCCGGCGCGCGTCGCGAGATTGTGGAGGCTTACATCAAGCGCCTCAATGACCTGGAGCAGCTGGCTCTTTCCTATCCCGGAGTTATCAAAACTTATGCCATTCAGGCCGGTCGCGAGCTGCGTGTGATTGTTGGCGCAGAGAAGATTTCTGATGTTGAGACCGAAAAACTCTCTGCTGAGATTGCCCGCAAGATACAGGACGAAATGACATATCCCGGACAGGTGAAGATTACCGTTATCCGCGAAACACGTTCCGTAAGCTACGCTAAGTAATCTGCTCTATGTCAGATAATAAGGAATTGAATACCCCTGCTCCTGAAGAAACGCCTGACCGTCGACCCTGCGAGAACTCTTCAGAGAAGTCTTGCTCGGGAGGTTGCTGCGGAGGCTGCGGAGGCTGCGGAGGCTGCGGCCGATGTGGAAACAGGAAACCTCCACGTGGCAATCTGCACAGCACCAATTGGCTTGGTGGCATTTCTGATGCCTCTGACTACGAGGTGGTTGAAGTGCAGTTCAAGAACACGCGCAAAGGCTTCTACCGCAACAGTGCCGGCCTCGACCTGCACATCGGCGACACCGTGGCCGTGGAGGCATCTCCCGGTCATGACATCGGGCAAATTGTGCTTGTCGGCAAACTCGTAGAGCTTCACATGCGCAAGGCTAATGTCAAGCCCGACACGGAGCTGAAGCGTGTCTTCCGAATTGCCCGGCCGCAGGATCTGGAGAAATTTGAGGAGGCAAAGGCGCGTGAGCAGGAGACCATGATTAAGTCCCGCAAGATTGCCGAGGAGCTGGGGCTGAACATGAAAATTGGCGATGTGGAGTTTCAAGGTGATGGCGCCAAGGCTATCTTCTACTATATTGCAGATGAACGTGTTGACTTCCGCAAGCTCATTCGCGTCTTGGCTGACACCTTCAAGATTCGCATTGAAATGAGGCAGATTGGCGCGCGTCAGGAAGCCGGTCGAATAGGGGGTATAGGCCCTTGTGGTCGCCCGCTCTGCTGCGCTTCATGGATGACCGGATTCGTTTCGGTCGGCACCAGCGCGGCGCGCTTCCAAGATCTGTCGATGAACCCTCAGAAACTCGCCGGACAGTGTGCCAAACTAAAGTGCTGCCTGAATTTCGAGGTCGATACTTACATGGAGGCATCCCGAAAGTTGCCCCCTTCCGATGTGGCGCTTGAAACAAAGGATGCAACTTACTATCATTTCAAGACCGACACACTCGCCGGCCTGATGACTTACAGCACTGACAAACGTTCGGCCGTGAATTGCGTGACAATCACCGCTGACCGCGTGGCTGAGATTATTGCCATCAATAAGCGTGGAGAGAAAGTGGATGCACTCAATGAGGCGGCTGAGACTCAATCTGAACGCAAAGAGTTTGTGGAGCTTGTAGGGCAAGACAACATCAACCGCTTTGACAAAGCCAAGCGAAAGAAGAAAAAGCGCGCCGGAGCTCCGGCCGACAAACAGCCGAAGCAGCAACCTTCCGGTAAACCGGACAAGGGTGTGCAGACCAAGGCGCCCGCAAACGGCGATCAGCAACCTCGCAGGCCAAAGCAGAACCGGGACGGTGCCAAGCGCCAGCAAAAACCGCCGCGAAATGACAATAAACCTCAGAACAAGAAACCTAAACAGGAACGCAAACCTGATGCCGGCAAACAGGAATAAATACAGCTTTTCTGCATTCTTGATTCTACTTGTGATATGCATCGTATCCTGCTCACACGGCAGGCATACGGTGTATTCGCAATTTGTTGACATACCCTCTGACGGCTGGGCCGAGAATGAGTATTGCGAGTTCGTTACAGCCGAGGCTGACTCCACTCTGTTTGCCGATGCTGCCGGACGCTATGATGTGATTTTAGCAGTGCGGCATTCTGATGCCTATCCGTTTACGGATTTATACCTCTCTCTCTCTTCTTCACCCGATTGCAAGCTTCCGCAGGAACTGCATCTGAATTTGGCTTCGGGAGCAGGTAAATGGTTAGGTCCCGGTTCCCACGGAATATATACCTTCACCGACACCATTGCCACCGGGGTGACACTTTCCCCGGCTTTGCGCCTAAAAGTCTCGCAGGCAATGAACCGCCCCATTCTGCCGGGCATTCTTAACATAGGATTGATTATTAACTCTTCTCAAAACTGAATGAATCATGACTGAAATTAATTTGACTCCCGAAATGGAGCTGCGTCTGGCCAAGGTGCGTGCCCGTATGTCGGCTGACGGTGCGCAGGCTGTGCTCCTGGCTGACAGCTCGAATATATACTATATCTCGGGGCGTGTCTTTCGCGGATACATATATATAACGCTCGAGGGTGAGCCGCTCTTTTTCGTAATTCGCCCGAATGATTTGCGCGGCAGCTGCGTGCATCAACTCCGCAAGCCGGAATTGATTCCGGAGATTCTATCTTCTCACGGATTGCCGATGCCCTCCTCCATTGCCCTTGAGATAGACGATCTCCCTTACTCTGAAATTTTGCGACTGAATAATATTTTCGGAGGCGCGACTCCGCTCAACGCATCGGCCATGCTCCGCGAGGCACGCGCCGTGAAGACCGCTGCCGAACTCTCTCTCATGAAAGAAGATGGTGTCAGGCAGGCAGCCGCATACTCCCGCATACCTCGAATCTATAAGGAGGATATGACTGACATCGAGTTTCAAATCGAACTCGAGAGAGTGCTCCGCCTTGAGGGATGTCTCGGATACTATCGCACCTCCGGCCGACTCATGGAAATCAACATGGGCAGCGTGCTCAATGGAGAGAATGCCGACGCTCCCACCCCCTATGACTTCGCTGTGGGCGGCGGCGGTGCCGATTTGTCTCTCCCTGTTGGTGCTGACGGACGCACTATGAAACCCGGCACTACTGTGATGGTCGACATGTGTGGCAACTTCAATGGTTATCAGACTGACATGACACGCGTCTGGAGCATCGGTCCCGTCTCAGAACTTGCTCTCCGCGCCCATGAGGTGTCGCGAAAAGTATTGCGGACTTTGGAGCGTGAGGCGCTCCCCGGTGTGCCGGTAGCCAAACTGTATGAAATTGCCATGGATATTGTGGTGGCTAATGGATTGGAAAAGTATTTTATGGGCCACACGCAGCACGCAGCTTTCATCGGTCATGGCGTCGGCATCCAGCTCAACGAGCTCCCCGTGCTGACCCCCCGCTCCCGCCATTTGCTCGAAGCCGACATGGTGATCGCAATTGAACCTAAATTCGTTATTCCCGAAGTGGGGGCGGTAGGTGTGGAGAACACTTATCGCGTAACCCCCTCCGGACTTGAATGTCTCACTAATTTCCCCGAAGAAATTCACGATCTTCTGCAATGAACCTTGCTCAGGATATTGATCGTCCGCAGATCAGGCTCGTAGGCCGGGCTGCGGATAAACTTGATATGGACACTTACATCGTGGGTGGTTATGTACGCGACCTGTTCCTGTGCCGCCCATCAAAAGATATAGACTTCGTAAGCGTAGGCTCAGGCATTGAGCTCGCCCGCGAAGTGGCTCGCTCCATTTCTCCGCGCACCCGCGTGAACGTGTTCCGAACCTACGGCACTGCACAAATTAAAACGCATGGTCTGGAACTCGAATTCGTTGGCGCGCGCCGGGAGTCTTACTCCCCCGAATCCCGCAACCCCGAGGTGTCACCCGGCACCCTCCAAGATGACCTGAACCGTCGCGACTTCACAATCAACGCAATGGCCATCAGCGTTAGAGAGGATTCATTCGGTGAATTGCTCGACCCGTTTAACGGTATCATTGACCTGCATGACAGAGTGATTCGCACTCCTCTCGACCCTGACGTAACATTCTCTGACGACCCGTTGCGCATGATGCGTGCCATCCGGTTTGCCACTCAGCTCGACTTCTCGATTCATCCCGAGACTCTTGCTTCTATAACACGCAACTCCGAGCGCATAAACATCATTACCAAAGAGCGCATAAACACGGAGCTAACGAAAATAATGGCTTCGGCGCGCCCCTCCATCGGATGGTCTCTGCTGGAGCAGACACATCTGCTCTCCCATATCCTGCCTGAACTTCAGGCTCTGAAAGGTGTGGAAACAATGGAAGGCCGAGGGCACAAGGATAATTTTGCACACACCCTTCAGGTGCTTGATAATATCGCCCGCGTTTCCGATAATATATGGCTGCGCTGGGCGGCTCTCCTGCATGATGTGGCTAAGCCGGTCACAAAGCGTTGGGATCCGAAACTCGGGTGGACCTTCCATAATCATAACTTCATTGGAGAAAAAATGATTCCTCGCCTGTTTTCCCGCATGAAAATGCCGCTGGGGGAACCAATGAAATATGTAGCTAAACTGGTTGGGATGCACATGCGCCCTCAGTCTGTGGGGGAAGAAGGGGTCACCGATTCCGCTGTGAGACGGATGCTGTTTGACGCCGGCGCGGATTCTGACGACCTCATGCTCCTCGCCGAAGCCGACATAACCTCAAAGAACCCCGCAAAAGTGCGCCGTATCCTCCATGGCTTCGAAGCTCTGAGGGCACGCATGGCACAAGTCGAGGAGTCAGACCGAATCCGAAATTTTCAGCCCCCCGTGGATGGATTGGAAATAATGCAGACCTTCGGACTCGAACCCTGCAACACCATTGGAAGCATAAAAGAAAGAATCAAAGAAGCAATCCTCGATGGCCAAATTCCTAACGACCATGCGGCGGCGCGCGAATACATGCTCCAAATTGCGCCGGACTACAATCTAACCCCGATTCAGCAGGAAAGCAAAGACTCACTATAATAATAGCGCGCCCTTCAGTGCATAAAGCACCACTGCAGCACCCCAAAAGTCCTTAAAAACTTTTGGGGTGCTGCATAAATTATCCCCCTCCTCTTAGCGACTTTTTCTAATATGAATGGATCCGAATAACCATTGAAATCAAAACCTATCCATTAATTTGAGCCGCTTATTTGCCTCAAAGAGGTCGCGTCCGGGAGCAACGCAAGTAGTAAAACCGGTAGATAAACCCGTGTCTGCCCAAAACTTGGCTCAAAAAAGATGTTTTAGAACATAAAATTATTTTGCTGATACACAGCGGGTTGCGAAAAATGTTCACAAAAACGCAAAATTTTTTTGCTGAAAAATTTGGTGGGGTGGGAAAAAGGTCGTA
>CANSAP010000012.1 GCA_947644715.1 uncultured Bacteroidales bacterium | reverse complement strand
CGAGGAGAGAGGAAAGAGCAACATGGTAAACTTCGGTTTCCGGTTGCTCTTTTTTATTGGGGACGTGAAGTCATCTTGACTTTTTACGAAAACTTAAAAATAGAATATAATCGTTTTCTTGAGGTCATTCTTCATTAATATTTTGGCATCTTCCAATCCTTTCATCAGTCGCATAGCCCGCTATGCTCCCTCTTCAAGAATTGAAATCTGCTCAAAATCTTAATAAAGCATAACCTCGAAAAAAGTCAAGATGACTTCTGTGTCAAAATTCTTACGGAAGCAAACGCATGGCGTTCCGCGCCATGCAGCGTCTGGTTCACATTTTGACACACCCTCAAGTTAATTATCAACAGTGAAGTCCTCCCGGCTTCAATTACTTGCCGCTTCAATGACAGCTCCATCTATACCACGACAATCCAACTTCGAGTTGCTCCGGATTATCGCTATGTTTCTGATAGTGTTACACCATTATTGCGTAACCTCCGGTTTGCTACCGCTTATTTCACCCTCCGACATTACTCCGCAAATGGTGTTTGTGCAATTCATGTCGGTCGGAGGAAAATGTGGAGTCAATATTTTCTTTTTGCTCTCCGGGTATTTCCTGTGTCGGAGTAAAATGAAATGGAGCAAGGTGTGGGTACTGCTGATTCAGATTCTCAGCATCAATCTGTTGCTCTGCCTGTTTCTATCTCTGCTCGGATATAATTATTCGCTCAGCGACTATGCAGCCATGTTTCCGCTATTAGGCAATGTGCCGGAATCCTTCTTAACAACCTATGTAATGCTTTATCTTCTCTCTCCTTACATCAACAAGGCTCTCGATACCTTTTCCCGTCGCGACTTCACATGGCTGTTGTTAATATTGCTGACCTATTTCTCGGTGCTTCCCTCTTTACTTTTGCAGGAGACCTGGCACTATCTGGGTTGGGGCTTCACTATGTACTGCACCGGTGCCTATATACGCCACTTCAAGGTGAATGAATGGAGACTCCCGTTCGGCTTGATATGCACGGGTTTATTGCTGCTGACATGGGGCGGTATTCTTCTGCTTAACTATCTCTCTTCCCATTATTCCAAAGACCCTATGCTGTGGATGTTTGCAATAGCTGATGCCAACCGCTTAAATATCTTCCTGCTCTCGGCGAGCCTCCTGCTCATGTTTGCGAATCTAAGGATTCGCACTCGCAGCTGGATAAATATAGCCGGAGGCACCGTAACCCTTGGAGTGCTCTATTGGCATTCCGGCAATCACATAGTGCGCCAATGGCTATGGAATGATTTGCTGCAAGCGCCCCAAATGATTAACTCCGAACACCTTTGGCTGCACTGCCTTCTCTCCGTGCTTGGAGTCTATCTCATCTGCACGCTGATAGAGCTGCTCCGCCAGCGCGTCATAGACCATCCTCTCCGCCATTTCCTTAAAAAACAGAAGGCATAGAAACTGTTTAAGAGTGTGTGTCTAAATTCTTACTGAAGCAAACGCATGGCGCGTAGCGCCTATCCTTTGTTAGCCAGGGCTTCAGCCCCCCGGTAGGCCGCCGGGACTGCCCAATACATTGACAACCAACGATATAGGGCAGCCCTTCCGGGGCTGGGTTGTCGCTACATGCATACCGGGGGGCTGAAGCCCCCCGGCTAACAAAGGATAGGCGCTCCGCGCCATTCAGCGTCGGGTTCACGTTTTGACACAGCCTCCCTCATTCAGCGTCGGTTTACGTTTTTTTGACACAACCTCCCTCATTCAGCGTCGGGTTCACGTTTGACACACCCTCCCTCATTCAGCATCGGATTCACGTTTCGACACAGCCTCCCTCATTCAGCGTCGGTTTACGTTTTGACACACCCTCCCTCATTCAGCGTCGGTTTACGTTTTGACACAGCCTCCCTCATTCAGCATCGGATTCACGTTTTGACACAGCCTCCCTCATTCAGCATCGGATTCACGTTTTGACACAGCCTCCCTCATTCAGCATCGGATTTACGTTTTGACATACCCTCCCTCATTCAGCGTCGGGTTCACGTTTTGACCACACACTCTAAGGAAGCCCAGCAGAAGCCCTGTGAGGATGTGTGGGCGGGATGTGTTAAATTAAAGTGTAATTCTTGACTCTCCGAACTGCTTAACTATGCATTTAGCAGTTTGGTCTCCACAGATGAGTTTTCAGGGGACGAGTTGTGGAGTAGATGGAGGTTGCGGATGGTTATGGTGTGTCGGTTCTCTTTTTTCGGGGGAATAAAAATGGACATGCTCCCCGGGGGGAGCATGTCCTGGCATATAGAGGGGAATGCTATTATGCGTTCTTCACTTTCTCTACGATGGCCTTGAAGGCAGCGGGGTTGTTCATTGCCAGGTCGGCAAGCACTTTGCGGTTGATTTCGATGCCTGCTTTGTGGATGAGACCCATGAGCTTGGAGTAGGAGAGGTCTTCGAGGCGAGCTGCGGCGTTGATACGCTGAATCCAGAGGGCGCGGAAGTTGCGCTTTTTGTCCTTGCGGTCGCGGTAGGCGTAGGTGAGACCTTTCTCCCAAGTGTTTTTGGCTACGGTCCACACGTTTTTGCGGCTGCCATAGTAACCGCGGGTGAGTTTAAGGATTTTTTTGCGTTTTGCTCTCGAAGCTACGTGATTTACTGATCTGGGCATTTTAGTTTTCTTTTTTGGAGGCGGGCGACATTCGGTTATCTGCGCTTCAGTAGAGCGGCGGCTCTACGCCCGGCATCCGGTTAATTAAAAAGGTGATTGGAAAAACTTGTGGCGTGTCTCTGCGTTTAAGGGTGTTTACTTGATGCAGAGGAGCTCACGCACGGCCTGCACGTTGGCGCTCTCAACGATTGCGGTGTGGTCGAGGACGCGTTTGCGCTTCTTTGATTTCTTGGTCAGGATGTGGCTGTGGTAAGCGTGTTTGCGCTTGATTTTTCCGGTTCCGGTCAGAGCGAATCTCTTTTTAGCGCCGGAATTTGTCTTTACCTTGGGCATGGTTTTGATTGAATTTAGTTGTTTTCTTTACCTCGGCACCGTGTGCCTACGGTCTCTATTTTCTTTTGTGAGGCGTGTCTCCGGCTTGCGGGTTGCAGGGGGGGAGACGGTGCCTCGGGGGTTCTGTTGGGTGTGGCCGCCGGGGCTGAGAGGTTCAGCTTTATTCGGCGGCGGGGGCATCGGCCTTGGGGGCTTGTGCCTCGTTTTTGGTTTCTTCGTCAGCCTTGGGAGCCTCTTTCTTGGGGGCTTTGGGCTTGAGGGGGGAGAGCATGATGGTCATGCGTTTTCCTTCGAGCACAGGCATCTGTTCAACTTTGCCGAGTTCTTCGAGGTCGTTGGCAAAGCGGAGCAGGAGGACTTCACCCTGTTCCTTAAAAAGGATTGAGCGGCCGCGGAAGAAGACGTAGGCCTTCACTTTGCTTCCTTCGGAGAGGAAGCTGCGGGCGTGCTTGAGCTTGAAGTTGTAGTCATGGTCATCGGTCTGCGGTCCGAAGCGGATTTCCTTAACCACCACTTTGGTTGCCTTGGCTTTCTGCTCCTTCTGCTTTTTCTTTTGCTGGTAGAGGTATTTTTGGTAGTCGAGCACACGGCATACCGGGGGATCGGCTACGGCGCTGATTTCCACCAGGTCAAGCTCCTGGTCGCGGGCTATGCGCAGGGCTTTCTGCAGGGGGTAGATGCCGGGTTCCACGTTGTCGCCCACCAGGCGCACTTCGCGGGCGCGGATGGCCTCGTTAGTGGCGTGCTGCTCTTTTTGCTGCTGCGGGCCGCGGCCACGCTGACCCGGTTTCGGACGGGGACCCGAGGGCTTTCTCGGCCCAAAGAAGGGTTTTTTCTCCATTCAGAGAGTGTTAAATAATCTTAAAAGGTTTATTTCGCTTGGGTGCAGGGGGCTGCCGAGGGCTTTGACCGTGTTTCCGCAGCGGGTGGCTGTGGGGTTTCGGTTGCGCTGACCCGTAGGGAGGGAAGGGATACTTACCTCTTGAGAGTCAGCACTTTAGCCGGTTTAGGAGTCCTGTTCAGGAATCATTTCAGCAACTTCTTGCGCTATTTGCGCTGCAAAGTTAGCAATTTTCATTGACTTTGTGGCATCTTCGCCATATTTTCTCACGCTGACTTCGCCTGATTCAGCCTCTTTCTCGCCCACGATGAGCAGGTAGGGGTATTTCTTCATGACGTTGTCGCGGATTTTCTTGCCGATTTTTTCGTTGCGGTCGTCGACGATGGCGCGCACGTCCTGCTTCTCGAGTTCTTTGGCTACGCGCAGGGCGTAGTCGTTGAATTTCTCGCTGATGGGGAGGATGACGCATTGTTCGGGGATGAGCCAAAGCGGGAGACGGCCGGCGGTGTGCTCAAGCAGTACGGCCACGAAGCGTTCCATGGAGCCGAAGGGGGCGCGGTGGATCATGACGGGGCGGTGCTTGGCGTTGTCGGAGCCGGTGTACTCGAGTTCGAAGCGCTCGGGCAGGTTGTAGTCCACCTGGATGGTGCCGAGCTGCCAGCGGCGACCGATGGCGTCTTTCACCATGAAGTCGAGTTTGGGGCCGTAGAAGGCGGCTTCACCCTCAACCTGGGTGGCTTTCAGTCCTTTCTCGGCGCAGGCTTCGATGATTGCCTGTTCGGCAAGGTGCCAGTTTTCGTCGGTGCCGATGTATTTGGTGGTGTTTTTGGGGTCACGCAGAGAAATCTGTGCCTCGAAGTTGTCGAAGTGCAGGGCACGGAAGATGTATAGGATGATGTCCATAACTTTGAGGAATTCATCCTTAATCTGCTCGGGAGCGCAGAAGATGTGGGCATCATCCTGCGTGAAGCCGCGCACGCGGGTCAGGCCATGCAGTTCGCCGCTCTGCTCGTAGCGATAGACGGTGCCGAATTCGGCCAGTCGCAGGGGCAGGTCGCGGTATGAGCGGGGAAATGCTTTGTAAATCTCGCAGTGGTGGGGGCAGTTCATCGGTTTGAGCATGTATTCCTCGCCCTCTTCGGGGGTGTGGATGGGCTGGAAGGAGTCTTTACCGTATTTAGCCCAGTGGCCGGAGGTGACGTATAGGAGTTTGTTGCCAATGTGCGGAGTGATTACCTGGAGGTAGCCGTAGCGGCGCTGAATTTTACGCAGGAATTGCTCGAGGCGGTCGCGCAGGGCAGCACCTTTGGGGAGCCAGAGGGGGAGACCCTGACCTACGGTGGGGGAGAAGGCGAAGAGTTCCATCTCTTTACCCAGCTTGCGGTGGTCGCGTTTTTTGGCCTCTTCGAGCATGGCGAGGTATTCGTCGAGCATCTTTTTCTTGGGGAATGTGATGCCGTAGACGCGCACGAGCTGGCCGCGGCTGTCGTCGCCACGCCAGTATGCGCCGGCCAGCGAGAGTATCTTGACGGCTTTGATGGGGGCTGTGGTCGGGAGGTGGGGACCTCGGCAGAGGTCGGTGAAGGCACCTTGGGTGTAGGTGCTGATGGTGCCATCCTCAAGTTCGGAGATGAGTTCGCACTTATAGGTCTCGCCGCGGTCGCCGAAGGCTTTCAGGGCGTCGGCTTTGGATATGTCGGAGCGCACGATGGCCTCTTTGCGCTGAGCCAGCTCCTGCATCTTCTTTTCGATGCGGGGGAAGTCTTCGTCGGTGATTTTGTGCTCGCCCGGGTCAATGTCATAGTAGAAGCCATTCTCGATGGCGGGACCTATGCCGAATTTTACTCCGGGGTACAGTTCCTGCAGGGCTTCGGCCAGGAGGTGAGCAGATGAGTGCCAGAAAGCGTGCTTGCCTTCGGCATCATCCCACTTGAAGAATTCTATGGTGGCGTCCTCATTGATGGGGCGCGTAAGGTCGCGGTCTTGGCCGCCCACCCGGCAGGCGAGCACGTCGGAAGCGAAGCGGGGAGAAATCCCCTCAGCTATTTGCAAGGGGGTTACGCCGCTCTCGAATTCACGCACGGAGCCGTCGGGAAAGGTTATCTTTATCATATTAACGGGTATGTTTATCTGAATTTAATACCACAGGCGTGCATGTCGCCTATTGAAATGCAAAGTTACTAAATCTTAGCCGAAATCTTAGTCCCCTTTCCAAAAAAAATGTTATTGTCAAGCGGCTTCTTTCTGTTCCACTCCGGTCAATTTAGTTCTTCAGCGAGTCACACATAGCCCGCTATGTACCCTCTCTGGCTCGCGAAAATCACTCAAAAACACCTTTCAAAATTGCATTGACTTAAACTTTCTATAAGCGATTTGGCGGGAAAAGGCACCCCGCCTCGGCAGGATGGCCGGGACGGGGTGGTTGTGTGTCGCTTGATGTGCGTGGATTAGCGGGCTACGTATTTTGTTGTGCTCTGGGCGCTGCGCAGCAGGTAGATGCCTGCGGGTAGCGTGCGGAGTGTGGCGCTGTCGGCGGAGCTGTGAAGCAGCAGGCCGGAGAGGCTGAGAATGTCGAAGCGGTCGGAGTTCCCCGGGAGGTTGTCGATGCCGGAGGGGTCGCTCTCGCTGATGCGGACGGCGTCGATGGCTGCTACGCCGGAGTTGCGTCCGAGGAAGCACCAGCGCAGGCGGATGCGCTTGCCTGAGAGCTCCGGCATGTCGATGATGATGCGTCCGGCCGGGGTGTCAGTCAGGTTGCGCAGGTCGAGCCAATTCTCATCGTCAAGGCTGTATTGGAGCATGTACTGTGCGGCGCCCGTGGGACCCGGCTTCGTATCTATGTAGCGGGTCTGGAAGCTGAGAGTGGGGGTCATGTCGGCGCTGAACTGAATGGCGGGAGTCACCAAATAGCTCTCCAGGCGGTTCATGCCTGCCGCTATGCCGCTGATGGAGGCGAATCCGTCGGTGAAGCCGGCCTCATCCGGGAGGTCGATGTCGAACCAGTTGTCGAAGCGCCAAGAGTACATCTGCTTAACGTTGTTATAGGCATCAATCAGCTCAATGCTCCAGTTCTCGGGCAGATGGCCGAAGGTGAAATCCTCCTCCAGCGGAGGGGTGACGGCATCGAAGCCCTCGCGGGTGGCGCTGACGGTGGCGGGCAGGGAACGGGTGCCGTCGGCGTAGTTGGCATGCAGGTGGTAAGTATAGTTGCCGGCGGGAGCCTCGCTGTCGGTGAATGTCAGGTCTGCGAGATTCTCTTTGAGCAGTGTGTCGCCGCGATACAGTGTGTAGCTCTCAGGTCGGCTGTCGGCATCAGCGGGAGCTTGCCAGCTGAGGATGTGGTCAGAGCCGTCAGCAGTCAGGGTGAGGGAGGCGGGGGGCAGCACTGTGCCGGGTGCCACGGTGGAGCGCACCGGCTCGCTGGAGCCGTCAGGATAGGTGTAGACGGCCTCGACGGCAAATTCGTAGACTCCCTTATAGAGGCTGCTCTGACCCATGGAGCGCTCGTTATCCAGCGCATCTACCCAACCGATGGATTTGTCATTCACATATACTATATAGGTGGTGGGGGTGCGGTCACCCTCGGGTGCATCCCAGTCCACCCAGATGTCATACTTTCCTCCGGGGATTGCCTCGAAGTGTGCACGCACGTTGCGCACAGGGTTGAAGATGGCTTTGTCTACGTTTGCATCAATCCGGCTCTCGGCATATTCTCGGTCTTCAGCTTCGCTCCAGGCAAGCACGGAGTAGGTGTGCAGCCCCTCCTCCTTGGCTTCATAGTCAGTGAAGTGGCGAGCCTTGATGTAGTCTCCTATAAGCTCGTTGTCGCGGTAGATGCGGAAGGTGGTGTGGCCGGCATTAAGCCAGTCTTCGGGTGCGATGCGTGATGCTCGTGCGTCGTCTTTCGGGGTGAACGTGCGGTGTGTGAGAATATTGGCGGGAAGCTGAGGCTTGGCTCCGGCATGCACCTGACGCGGAGAGAGAGCAGCGGGCTCTGATGACGCTCCACGGAACTCAACGTCGTCAATGGTCCAGAGGAAATAGAGGCTATCATCTTCTGCGCTGAGGGCGCGGAATGCCACGAGAGTGTTCTCGTCAGCCTCTTCGCCAAGGAAAAGCGAGGCTTGCTGCACACTATCCTGATTCCCCATGTCCCAGCGGCCATCCCAAAGCTCGCTCCATGTCGCGCCGGCGTCGCGGCTGATCAGAACGTAGTAGTGGTCAGGGAAGTCATAGTAACCTCCCACTTCGAGCAGTTCGGGGTGGAGGTAGTACCAGAAATCCATGTAGACAGCGCCCTCGCCGGGCTTCACGATTAGCCATTCATCCTGATGGAACGAGGTGGGATCATTTTCATCCCCCTCTTCAGCCAACATGAGCATGGCGCAGGATTGACCTCCGTGAATCACGGTAACCTCCTCATCACCCGTGTTGTACTGAATCCAGTTACCCAGAGGATTATAAGAATATGTGGTCTTCAACTCCCAACCGGACGGAGGGAATTCCTCCCCCTCAAAGTCAGAGAAGCAGGTGAGGTCGCCGGCATTGCCCCAATCCCAAGTGAGATGAACAACACCTCCGTTTACGTCGGCTTGCAGATTCCCCGGAGCTACCGGAGTAAAGGCCTGTGCACCGCACGGCAGCAAAAGAGCCGAAGCCGCAAGGGTGCTGAATAGTAGTCGATGTGCCATAAGCTGATATTATTAATGTGGTTAATTTTAGAACCTGTTTTAATTACTATGTAATAATCATCGCAGCGGTGTCTTATCTTGAAGCCTTTGGGTCAGTCACATAGCGGGCTATGAGTATGCACCTTCAGCCTCAAATATGAGGCACGTCTGCTTCCCTGTTATTCACATTGATTATTGCAGTTAGTCTCAATCATTCAAAAAACGGTGTTTGGCAAACTATTCGGTTAGAATTGCAAATATAGGATAATATGTGAAATAGTGCAAATTTCTCATCAGATTTAATTTCTGTTAACAATAAAAGTTAAAAATACTTCCCAATAAAGGCGAAGTCTTAAAAACATTCGCCCTGTTTTCGTCGTTACATAGTTAGAAGATAAGGCTCGAATCTTCGAAAACTGTTCAAATTTTTGAATAGTAATGTATCAACCTCAATTATAAACTATGGTAACCCCTGAACCCTGCAATCATAATACTCAATGCACCCGTCCGGATGCTTTATCTGAAAGTGAAGTGAAACGACAGATGATGCAGCTGTGGAAAGATACGTTTCATGATAGCGATGAATATATCTCACTAATATTTGATTCATATTTCAATCCGGAGTTGGTGGAATATGAAGTTGTAGATGGGAGAATAGTATCTGCACTTTTGGCTATACCTTATTCATTTAATGCTTGTAGTGGAAAGTATGCTAATGTTAATCGTGCTTCAAGTAAGAGTAATATAGGTGAAAATGAAAGCGCTGATATTGTTGACTTAGCCTCGGATAACTTGTTAATACATGAATCGAATATTAATCCTTCAATGCGCGGACTGTACCTCTGTGGATTGGCTACAGATGAAAAATTTAGAGCAAAAGGAATAATGTCAAAGTTGATTGAAAGGATTAATGTTAAAGCTGCTAAGTTGGGTTTTGCGTTTACGTTTCTTATTCCTGCAAGTGAATCATTAAGTTTGTATTATTCTAATAAAATGTATTCAAACTGTTGTTATAAATCTAATCTCAATTATGTAAAAAATTATAGATTTGATAAGGATAACAGCGATTACGGATTGATTGGTAATGATGGGATAATTCAATATAATGTTTCTGAACATAAAGGCGAAGTAGATAAGTATAATCTTGTTTTTATTGCTTCTGAACGGGATATACATGTGTGGTCAAAGTTGTTATATGATTACTTTAATTGTTGCTTTAACAATAGTAAAAGCGTATTTATTAATAAGACAGTCTTTGATATAAGTGTTATACTATATGAAAATATAGTATCTTCTGGATATTGTATAATAGCATTAAATAGCTCTAAAAGTATTAGTGGTGTCTTGCTTGCTCAGAGAAAGGATGAAGATGTAGTTCGTGTGCAACAGATTCTTTCTGATAATTCTGATGTAAGAAATATTATGTTGCAATATCTTCAGAATAAGATAGGGCAGAATTACTCGATTGAAGTTGAAGAGTATAAATGTGATGGAGAATCAAAAATCTTCAGCCCATACAGAGAAACTTTTTCGCCGCAGTTTTCAGAAGGAGTGATTGCTCCGCATGAAGAGGTAGTAACCCCGGAGATGTTGCAAAAACCGTATGCGATGGCGCGAATAACTCAACTCGCTGAGGTTTTAATATTTGCAGCTGCCTTATATCCCGGTCGCAAATATTCGATTCTCATTTCTGACGCAGTTTCACCTGAAAACACAGGATTTTTCGAAGTGGAGAAGGGAAGGGTAAGCCATATTCCTCTGGCGCATCTATCTAAAGATGATCTAAAGCGAATAGAGCGCGAGACAGCCTGTACTCCATCAGTGTATCATCTCAAGATGCAGGAACTTCAGTCGCTTCTCTGGAGACACGCATCTGATTCTCTCTTGGATGATGTGATTGATATTCCGCGTCTACCTCTTAACATATCCTTAATGTTAGAGTAATTCACAGGAGGCGCAGATTTGGAGTAAGTTAGAGTATGACGATGGGGGGAGGAAGATAAATAGAGTGGGGTATAGGCAATGCTATCAAGGTATTGCATTCAAAGCGGAATTGCAGAATGTAACAGCCTGAGATTGAAAATAGCTGTTTTCAGGGCTTGATTAGACAAGGGATAAACGCCTGTTTACAACCCTATTTTTCGCGCAATAGATGCCGTTTAGCTCGATTTTGGCTATTTTATTCACATTTTTGTGCAGCGTATACATGACCTTAAAGTATTGTAAATCAACACATTAATATAAGAATTTGGTTTTGTTAACCCGTTGAGATTGCAACGGAATTCTTCTTACGGGAAATTACCCGTGGAAATGCAAACTTCAAGGAGTTAAGCGAATTTCAATGTAATATTGAACGGATTTTTTACGATAGAATTTTTGGAGATTGTTCTATTTGTCGTATTAGCTGCGGTGTAGATTAGCCGGTGCATTGCAGGCTTCTTGAGCAATAGGGTAGAGGTGCCTTGCGGTGGATATGACAGATGTTCTAAATCAGAAATAGAAGTAGTCTCAGGAATGGGCAGCAGAGGCCGGACATGATAATAATTTACAAATCAATAGTTTGCAATTTAGATTACCTGAATTTACATTTATTTTTGGCTCGATAGTAAACTTTCGCAATAACGTCTCAAATACAATTAGGCTACTTTGTATATGTTTGTTGACAAATACAACCGTAATCACTTGCTTTATAATTGCATGAAACATTTATTAACATATGCTGTAATACACTGATATAGTGCTATATAAGCTTAAATGTTAACGTAGTAGATGTAGGAAATGCCGATTATATTACTACGATTTCAAAGCTGCGCCATGGTTGGTATATAAGTACTTGATACAACGGAATATACCTTGAAGAGCTCATTTTTTAAGCGAAATTAATTTCTGAGTTGTTTGCAAACGTGTTTTGCCTTGTTTACAAAACTAATCTCTATAATACAGTTTAGAATTTGCTAAAATTAATTGGTAGTTTGCAAAATAATGATTACATTTGCACTGTTAAACCATAGCCTCAAAAAACATCTATGTCAGACTCAAATGTAGCTGCTCGTCTAAAATTCTTTATGGATTCCAAAGAGATTTCCATAACGCAATTTGCAGATATGTGTGGAATTCCGCGTCCTACTCTCTCTCAATTGCTGAGTGGTCGAAATAAGAAATTGAGTGATGTGATTGTAAAATTGATTCATGATCGCTTTCCTGAACTTTCAGTGCTTTGGCTGATGTTTGGTGAAGGTGAGATGCTTGTGCCTGCTCCAATAAATCCTACCCTGGTAAGCGAGGCTGAGAAATTCCTGGATGCCCTTGGGGAAGAAACTGTAAATCAAAATCTGAGCGCCTCAAATACACCTCAAATTACCCCTAAAACTCTTGAAAAACAGTCAGTTAAGGGGGTGTCTATGAATGTAAATTCAGCTAATGAAATAGCGCCAACATCTCTCCCACCCCGTCGTGTGCGCTCAATCACCATCTTTTACGACGATAATAGCTACGAAGTCTTTGTGCCGGAAAAGAAGTAGGCGCGTTATGTGGATTCCAATTTTGAGAAGAGGCTCCAATATCTGAGTTGGGAGATATGATTGCGCAATAGTCTCATAGTTCCGCGGCTTGGGGAATACAGAGAGTGCGTTTTATATAGAGTTGGTAGCTATACCCTTTTTGGGGAAAGCGCTGTCGCGTTGAATATAGGTGTTCTTTTTAGACGCAGATGATAGAATTGTATCCTGCGCTTGGATTCCTGTCAGTCATCAGTTGCCGTAATGTGCTAATTTGAGGCTTACACTGCTGAATATTTTCGGGAGATTAATGGAGCCGTTTCAAATTTGCGAATCTCACGGCGTTAAACCGCATGATTTTTGCCCTTAACATTCTAAAATACAGTTTGTTAATGTTACGTTTCTGTTTGCAAACTCATCACCCAAAATAGAGCTCAGAGCATCCGGCAGCTCGACTGAACGCAATAATAACTCGATTGCACACAGAATGAGGAGTGTGTACGGGGTTTCTCGCTTTGAAGAATCGTTGTCCAAATACACCATCAGATTTTTCACGTTTTCTTATCTTCTTCCACGTAGATTTTGTGTGTCTTTAATAGTCTTTATTTACGTGTTTTCTTATATAGATATATTTATATTTAGCGCAATGATTAATAATCATATTTGGTTCATAACGTGATGTTGTAATTTGTGGATTATGCAATTTTTGTTGTGACTTAATAAATGTATGGAGTGCATGTAAATAATAGCGGAGATGTTATATAATATATCTATTGAATGTGTGTGTTATTAAGAATAAACGTTTATTGTTTGCTCGTTGTTGTTTGGCAAAAACGTTATTAGTATTAAATAAATATTAGAGTATTGAAGTGTTTGATTGTTGTGTTTATATTTGTGCTATAGTCGCATGAATTAAGGTATAGTGTATTTGGAATATGTGTAAGAATAGCGTAAATCGCAATGAAGTGATTGAGGCGGTTTGCGGATTCAAAAATAATTGCTAAATTTGCACCTTGTAAAATGCGCGCGTGCGTACCTATATAGGCAAAATTTGTCAGTAAGGCTTAGAAACTGTATAAGTTTATGACGAAAATATTTTTATAGCTTGTTATCAATGAATTTTGAGGCTGTTTTTGGCGCTTTTCGCCGAGTTTCATCGGTCGCATAGTCCGCTATGCTCCCTCTCTGGCTCGCGAAAATCACACAAAAACACCTCTCAAAATTACATTGAGATAAACTTAAACAGTTTCTTAATTGGCGAGAAGCGATGCCGGCTGCGATTTCCGCATGCTATATTTTGCAGCTAAACCTGCAAATAGTTGAGGCAAGAGCTTCCCCTTAGCGCATGCCGGTGCATTTTCAACGGATAGTTTTACGCAATAGATTTAGAATGAAGACAAATGTAGCCGTATTCTTCGGCGGGCGCTCCGTAGAGCATGAAATATCAGTGATTTCAGCCTTGCAGGCAATTAATGCGTTTGACGCAGAGAAGTATAACATTGTGCCCATCTACATTACCAAGCAAGGGCGTTGGTTCACCGGTCAGGAGCTGCTGAACATGCGTAACTACAAGGATATGAAGGCATTGACTGAGAAGTGTACCGAGGTCTTCATGCGTCCCGAGTATGGCGATTTCAATCTCTACAAAGCTGAGACCGGCCGCTTTTCCAAGCGCAATCCGGTAGTTGCAGAGCTGCATGTAGCTCTCCCTGTGCTGCATGGCACTAACGGCGAAGACGGCATTTTCGAAGGCCTTCTGGAGACTATCGGTATCCCCTTTGCGGGCTGCAATACTCTGGCCAGTGCCAACGGCATGGATAAGATTACCATGAAAATGATACTGCGCAGCGAAGGGATTCCCGTTGTTGACTATGTTTGGTTCACCGACCGTCAATGGAGCGCAGACCGTGAAGCCATCATAGAAAAAGTAGAGAAAACCTTGGGCTACCCCGTCATTGTTAAACCCGCTAATCTTGGCAGCAGCGTTGGTATAGGCAAAGCTTCCGACAGAGCCTCCCTGATAGAAAAGATTGAGGGTGCGGAGCGATTCTCGCAGCGCATCATCGTGGAGCACATGATTGAGAATCTGAAGGAGATTAACTGCTCAGTGCTCGGCGACGCCGATGAGCATCAGAGCAGTGTTTGCGAAGAACCGATCAAGACCGGCGACTTCCTCTCCTACGAAGACAAATACATGGGAGGATCGAAGAGCGCCAAAGGAATGCAGGCAAGCGACAAACGCATTCCTGCGCTGCTCCCTGATGAAGTGAGCGAAAAGATTCGTTTCATAGCCGGCGAGACCTTCCGCGTGCTTTCCTGTCATGGTGTGAGCCGCGTCGACGTGATGATAGATGAAAAGTCAGGTGAAATATATGTGAATGAAATCAACACCATTCCCGGTTCACTTTCCTTCTATCTTTGGGAGGCTTCCGGCATCACCTTCACAGAGCTCATGGACAAACTCGTGGCTCTCGCATTGAAGCGTAAGCGTGCCATTGAGCGCAAAACCTTCACCTACGATTCCAATATCTTTGCCATGGGAGGAGGAGTCAAGGGTGCCAAAGGCGCCAAGGGTAGCAAGTTCTGAAACCGTAGCTGACGCCGTTCAACTTTCGAAGCACCTGTGCAGGGGTAAACTCAAAACGTCAGGATATAACATATTAAAACAAAGACCACATCATATATGAAATTCAAAGAATATGACAGTCAACTCTCCCTGAGCGAAGTTAACAAGCGAATGCTTGCGCTCTGGGATGCCAAACACCTCTTCGAGGCCAGCATGAGCGAGAGAGAGGGATGCCCCTCATTCGTCTTCTATGAAGGCCCCCCGAGCGCCAACGGTATGCCCGGCATCCACCACGTCATGGCGCGCACCATCAAAGACATCTTCTGCCGCTATAAGACCATGAAAGGCTTCCACGTGAAGCGCAAGGCCGGATGGGACACCCATGGTCTGCCTGTGGAGCTTGGTGTCGAAAAGACCCTCGGCATAACCAAAGAGGACATCGGCAAGAAAATCTCCGTGGACGACTACAACGCTGCCTGCCGCCGCGAGGTGATGAAGTACACCAAAGAGTGGACCGACCTGACTCACCGCATGGGCTACTGGGTAGACCTGCGTGACCCCTATATAACCTACGACAACCGCTACATAGAGACCGTATGGTGGCTCCTGAAGCAACTCTATAACAAAGGCTACCTTTATAAAGGCTACACCATCCAGCCCTATTCTCCCGCTGCCGGCACCGGCCTGAGCACACATGAGCTGAATCAGCCCGGCTGCTATCGCGACGTCAAGGACACCACCTGCACCGCACTGTTCCGAGTCCTGGAGCCTACGGAGGAAATGCTGGGGTGGGGCACACCCTACTTCTCCGCATGGACCACAACACCTTGGACTCTGCCCTCCAACACCGCACTGTGCGTAGGCCCGAAAATCAAATATGCAGTAATCCGCACATATAACCCCTACACAGCGGAACCTGTGACCGTCATCATAGCAGAAGACCGCGTGAGCGCCTACTTCAAGAAAGAGGGCGCCGAGGCTCCGCTCGACACCTACAGTAAGGGTGACAAACTTCTCCCCTGGCGTCATCATGCCACCCTGACGGCTGACCGACTTATCGGCATGCGCTATGCGCAGCTGATGCCCTGGGTGAAGCCCTTGGAGAAACTCAGCGACCTGAGCGCCACCTTCGTGCGCGAGGCAGCCGAGCGCAACCCGCAGAAAGTTTTCAGCGTGGGTGCCGACAAGTTCGTTGAACTGAGCGACGAAGCCTTCCGCGTGATTCCCGGTGACTACGTGACAACCGAGGATGGCACAGGCATCGTGCACATCGCGCCAACTTTCGGTGCAGATGACGCAAAAGTTGCCAAGGCTGCCGGCATCCCTTCCCTGTTCATGATTAACCACAAAGGGGAGACCCGCCCCATGGTAGACCTTCAGGGTAAATACTATCTCCCCTCCGATCTTGACATGACCTTCCTGGAGCGCTGCGTGGACACCAAGCTCTATGATGCCCATGCCGGCGACTACGTCAAGAACGCTTACGATCCTCGCTTCAACGCCGCCGGCAAGTATGACGCTGAGGCCGCTGAAAAAGCAGAAGACCTCAACATCGTGCTCTGCATGGAGCTGAAACAGCAGGGGCTTGTGCTCAAAATCGAGAAGCACACCCACAACTATCCTCACTGCTGGCGCACCGACAAGCCCGTGCTCTACTATCCTCTGGACTCCTGGTTCATCCGCACCACAGCCTCCCGCGAGCGCCTCATGGCTCTGAACGATACAATCAAATGGAAGCCCGCCGCTACCGGCTCAGGTCGTTTCGGCAAATGGCTGGAGAACCTTCAGGACTGGAACCTCTCCCGTTCCCGCTACTGGGGCACTCCGCTCCCCATCTGGCGCACCGAGGATGGACGCGAAGAACTCTGCATCGGATCCTATGAGGAACTTTCCGAGGCCATCGACCGCAGCGTTGAGGCCGGCCTTATGACAGAGAACCCCCTGAAGGCAAAAGGTTTCCGCCCCGGCGACATGAGTCGTGAGAACTACGAGCTGATTGACCTGCACCGCCCCTACGTGGACGACATCATCCTGCTCTCACCTTCCGGCCGCCCCATGCGCCGTGAGCTTGATTTGATTGACGTGTGGTTCGACTCCGGCGCAATGCCCTATGCGCAGATTCACTACCCCTTCGAGAACAAAGAGGCCTTCGACGCACGCGAACTCTTCCCCGCCGACTTCATAGCTGAAGGCGTTGACCAAACCCGCGGATGGTTCTTTACCCTGCACGCCATAGCCACAATGATATTCGACGCCGTCAGCTACAAAGCCGTAATCTCCAACGGCCTCGTGCTCGACAAGAACGGCAACAAGATGAGCAAACGCCTCGGCAACGCCGTAGACCCCTTCTCCAACATCGAGAAATATGGCTCCGACCCCGTGCGCTGGTACATGATTGAGAACTCACAGCCGTGGGATAACCTCAAGTATGACGAAGAGGGTGTGGCCGAAGTTTCACGCAAACTTTTCTCCACACTCCATAACACCTATAAGTTCTTCTCGCTCTACGCCAACGTTGACGGCTTTACCGGCACCGAGCCCCAGGTTCCCCTCGCAGAGCGTCCCGAGATTGACCGCTGGATTCTCTCCCTGCTTCACTCCCTGGTGAAAGAGGTCGACGCCTCACTGGCAGACTACGAGCCTACCCGTGCAGCACGCGCCATCTCAGAATTTGTGGGCGACAACCTCTCCAACTGGTACGTGCGGCTGAACCGCAAGCGCTTCTGGGCCGGAGAGATGACTGCTCAGAAACTCTCGGCCTACCAGACCCTGCACACCTGCCTGCTTACCATAGCGCGACTCATGGCTCCCTTCGCCCCCTTCTATGCCGATGCCCTCTACTCCGACCTGCTGGCACCCGCTACCGGCGAAGAATACACCCCGGTGCACCTTGCCCTCTTCCCCGAGGCCGATGAGGCCGCAATCGATGCGGAACTGGAGGCTCAGATGCGCCTGGCGCAAGACCTGACGAGCGCCGTGCTTGCTCTGCGTCGCAAGGTGAACCTGAAGGTGCGCCAGCCGCTGCAGACGCTCCTCGTGCCGGTCAGCACTCAGCTCATGCGTGAGCGCGTTGAGGCTATGGCATCACTCGTGGAAGCCGAGACCAATATCAAGGAGCTGAAGATTGTAACTCCAGAGCAGAGCGGACTCGTGAAGCGCGTGAAGGCCGACTTCAAGAAGCTTGGTCCCCGCTTCGGCAAAATCATGAAGCAGCTGGGCGCAGCCATCAAGGAAATGGATCAGGCGGCCATCGCACAGCTCGAACGCGAGGGTGAATACAAGTTCGCCGCTTTGCCCGGCGAGCCGGTAATCACCACTGCTGACGTTGAGATACTTGCTGACGACATCCCGGGCTGGGCTGTGGGTGGCGCCGGCGACCTCACCGTAGCTCTCGACGTTACCCTGACCGACGCCCTGCGTGCCGAAGGCTTTGCCCGCGAACTCGTCAACCGCATTCAGAACATCCGTAAGGATTCAGACTTCGACATCACCGACAAGGTGCACGTCACCCTCCAGGACACCCCTCTGACCCGTGCCGCCCTCGACACCTTCCGCGACTACATCGCTGCTCAGGTGTTGGCCGAAAGCATCGAGACCGCAGAAGCAGCCTCCATGGCTGATGCCCGCATCCTCGACATCGACGGCGAGCAGGTGGCTGTGACCGTGACCCGCATATAACCGAACAATAAGGGAGGGCGGGGCATAAGAATGTCCCGCTCTCCTAATTAATACACACAAGAATAATGACTAACGAGACCCTGCGATACAGCGACGCCGAGCTGGAAGAGTTCCGCACACTCATCCTCGCCAAGCTCGAAAAGGCAAAGGCCGAGTATGACTCCCTGCGCTCGCTTGTAGTGAACGATGCCGACAACTCTGATGCCGACACCGCCCACACCTTCAATGCCCTTGAAGCCGGCGCCGATACCTTGGGAAAGGAGGAGGCTGTGCGCCTTGCCCGCCGTCAGGCTGATTTCATTCAGAAGCTTCAGGCAGCTTTGGTGCGCATTGACAATAAGACCTATGGCATCTGCCGCGTCACCGGAAAGCTCATCCCCAAGGAGCGCCTGCGCCTCGTGCCCCACGCCACCCTCTCAATCGAAGCTAAGAAATGAATAGTTCTCTTCAACAAACTGCCGAAGCAGCTCCCGCACGCCGCTTCGGCCTTATGGCGCTGCTCATAATCCTGGCCGTCGTCATTGCTGACCAAGCCCTCAAAATCTGGGTAAAGACTCATTTCTACATGGGCGAGGACTATCCCATAACCTCATGGTTTCATCTGAAGTTCATTGAGAATAACGGCATAGCCTTCGGCATAGAACTGACCGGAAAACTCTTCCTGACGCTTGGCCGCCTCGCTGCCGTGGCCTTCCTCATCTGGTTCATAGCCAAAGTGCGGGGAGCCTGCGGAGTGCGTCGCGGATTCATTGTCAGCGCAGCGCTTATAACCGCCGGAGCTGCCGGTAACATCTTCGACTGCGTCTTCTATGGCGTATTGTTCAATAACCCTGTGCCCCCTGAAGTAGCCACACTGCTCCCAGCCGGGGGCGGTTACTCCGGATGGTTTGAGGGGCGTGTGGTTGATATGCTTTACTTCCCGCTGTTCGAGATAGGTGGATGGGAGTTCTTCCAATACATCTTCAACATAGCCGATGCCGCCATCTGCGTGGGAGTCTTTATGCTCATCCTTTTCTACTCCAAGGACTTTGCCGCAGCCTGGGAGCATTTTACCGGCAAAACTCACTGCACCAAGCCCGCATCCGATGAATAAGCCACTCTTCCCGTTGCTGCTGGCAGGCCTGTGCCTTGGCGCTTGCTCCCGTACACCCGAGGGAGTACTCTCCACCGAAGAACTTGCCTCACTGCTGTGTGACCTGCAGATCACGGAGGCCTATTATGCCGTGGAGGGAGTGCCCGGTGTGGGTCGTGCAGGCCTTGAGGAGAATGACTCGGTGAAGAAAGTGCTGCGTCAGAGCGTGCTCGCGCGCCATGGGGTCAGCCAGCCTCAGTTTGAGACCACACTCGACTGGTATGGCCGCAACCTCGACCGCTACGAAGATGTCTGCGAGCGCTCCATGCAGCTCATCGAGGAGCGAAAACAGACCCTCGCCGCCGCCTCACGGAAAGGGGAGAGCGAAGCGGCTGCAAGCCTGTGGAACGGCCCGCTGTCGTTGCGCATGAGCGGCACGACAGGCCGCGACATGGCCTGCTTTTCAATCACCGGAGAGGGGATAGGAAAGGGTGATCGGTTGGAGTGGAGCTTCGGCACGACAGCTCTCACAGCTCCGATTGATGTGGTTATGGCAGTGGATTATTCTGACGGGTCTACCTCAGTACGCACTCACCGGGTCACGGGCGAGGGGCGACAGCGTCTCCCGTTGCAGACAGACTCCGCCCTGACGCCTCTTCGCCTCTACGGCTATCTGCGCGTCAGCCAGCACTCCCCGTTGCTCCTTGACAGCATCGCGCTGAAGAACCTGCCCATGACCCCTGTAAAATACTATGACATACACACACAGAAAACCCTCCGCTGAGCCTGCGCCCCCGGAGCGACACATGAGTCGACTTATCGAGGAACCGCTCCCTGACGGCACGCTGCGCCTGCATCGCATGAGCATAGCGGAAGTGGAGCGGGATGCCTGCGGACGCCTGTGCGCTTACCGCATTTTTCCCTACGAACGGGAGCTCCCCTTCACCACCTATCATGACACACCCTGGCGCCTGTCCTGAGATTCAGACACACTCTACTGTTATCACGCATTCCACAGTTGCCATGCAGCTTCTGCTTGTGCATGTAGCATACGCAGTCCGGAACGCACCCTTGCGCCTCGCAGCAGCGCTTCGCGCATAAGACGGGTAAGAGGCGGGTTGTAAATCAAGTCTTGCAGGATGTGACGGTCAGAGAGCAATTCTACCGGAAGGGGAGGCATCACTTCTGTGTCAGGCCATGTTCCGGCCGGGGTAGTGTTGATTATGAGCTGATGCTCGCGCATTAAAGCAGGAGTGAGGTCGGCATATGTTAAGCATCCACGACTGGCTGTGCGGCTCACGAGGCTGTAAGGAATCGACAGGGCGCGCAGCACTGCCTCGGCAGCTCTCGAAGCACCACCGGTGCCCAGAATTAAAGCCCGTAGCCCTGAGCGGGACGAGGGGAGCATAGGGAGAAGCGAAAGCCGCAACCCCTCGATGTCGGTGTTATGGCCGTGCAGAGTGATTCCTGCCGGGGAGCGACGGATTACAATCGTATTTACGGCTCCGGCCTCACGCGCAAGCGGAGAGAGAGAATCGAGATAGGGGATGACTGCCTGCTTATAAGGAATGGTAACGTTCAGGCCGCGCAGCAGCGGTCGGGAGCGAATAAGCTCAGGCAGCAGGGATATGTCAGGCAGCTCAAAATTCAGATAGCGTGCAGCGATATTCCCGCCGGCAAACTTGTCAGTGAAGTAGCGGGCAGAGAAAGAGTGTGAGAGCGAGCGCCCGAGCAGTCCCAGCTCAAAAAGAATTTGTCCCATTATCGTTCGTTGTTCGCAGACATTTTGGAATTAGAAACAAGAGATAAGAGGAACAAGGTCGAAGCCCCGGAAGTGCTGACCTTATTCCTCTCACTGCTTGTGATTGAAAGAGGGGTGTGTCAAAATGTGAACCCGATGCTGCAAGGCGCTCCGCGCCATGCGTTTGCTTCAGTAAGAATTTTGAAGCACCCTCTTCGTGGTTACTTGTTCACCTGATACTTGTTCCAGCCGTCGCGCAGGTATGCGATGCTCTGTTCGGCAGCGGCCACACCGGCGTTGAAGTTGGCCTCAGCGGTCTGAGCACCCATCTTCTTGGGTGTGAAGAATACGCGGGCAGCGCAGGCGTCGAGCATCTCCTGAGCGTTGTCAGGCTTGATGTCGCTTACGTAGCGCAGGTCTTCACGCTCTTTGAGAGCGCGGAGCAGACCGGCCTCGTCAATCACCTCCTTGCGGGCAGTGTTGATGAGCACACCACCCTTGGGCATACGCATCACGAGGTCATAGCCGATAGAGCCGCGGGTCTGAGGAGTTGCGGGAATGTGCAGTGAAACGAACTGATTCTGCTCGAAGAGTTCTTCGGGCGTATGCAGGGGCTTAACACCTTCTGCCTCCATAACCTCGTCTTTAACGAAGAGGTCGAGGGCAGTCACATCCATACCGAAACCTTTGGCGATGCGAGCCACGTTGCGGCCTACCTGACCGAAAGCGTAGATGCCAAGGCTCTTGCCCTTCAGCTCAGTGCCGGAGGTACCGTTGTACTGGTTGCGTACCATCATAACCACCATGCCGAAGACGAGTTCAGCCACGGCGTTGGAGTTCTGTCCGGGAGTGTTCATGACGCAGATGCCATGAGCTGTTGCGACAGCCAGGTCGATGTTGTCGTAGCCTGCGCCTGCGCGTACGATTACCTTCAGCTCGGGAGCGGCATCCATCACGGCACCGTCAATTTTGTCGGAGCGCACGATGAGGGCATTGGCGTCAGCCACAGCTTTCAGGAGGTCTTCGCGGGTGCCGCGCTCCACGAGTTTCATCTCGGCGCCGGCGGCGTTAATTGCGTTCTCGATGGCCTTTACGGCAGCGGGTGCGAAAGGCTTTTCGGTGAATACGAGTATCTTCATGTCCGTGGGGGAGGGGTTATGCGTTGTTAGCTTCAAATTCCTTCATGCAAGCCACGAGAGCCTCTACACTTTCGATGGGCAGAGCATTGTAGAGAGATGCGCGGAAACCGCCTACATCGCGGTGACCCTTGATGCCCATCATGCCCTTGGAGGTAGCGAAGTCGAGGAAGTCCTTTTCGAGGTGAGCATATTCGGGACGCATCACGAAGCATACGTTCATGATTGAGCGATCCTCCTTGCCGGGCACAGTTGCCACGAACATCTTGCTCTCGTCGATAGCGGCATAGAGTTTTTCAGCTTTGGCGATGTCCATCTTCTCGATTTCAGCGAGGCCGCCGAGGCTCTTGTAATATTTCAGAGTCTGGAGAGCTGCGTAGATGGGGAGCACCGGGGGAGTGTTGAACATAGAGCCCTTGTCAACGTGAGTCTTATATTTGAGCATGGTGGGAATCACGCGGCTAACCTTCTCGAGGGCGGCATCCTTAACGATAACCAGAGTCACGCCTGAGGGAGCGAGGTTCTTCTGAGCGCCGGCATAGATGAGGTCATATTTGGCCACATCAACGGGGCGGGAGAAGATGTCGGAGCTCATGTCGCAAATCATGCGGCAGGGCACATCGGGATCCTTGCGGATTTCGGTGCCGTAGATGGTATTGTTGGAGGTATAGTGGAAGTAGTCAACGTCGGCGGGCACAGTGTAGTCCTTGGGGATAACAGTGTAGTGAGAGTCCTTGCCGGAGGCTACAACGTCAACTTCGCCGAAGAGCTTGGCTTCTTTGATGGCTTTGGATGCCCAAACGCCGGTGTCGAGGTATGCTGCCTTAGTGTTGAGGAAGTTCATGGGAGCCATTGCGAACTGGAGGCTTGCGCCGCCACCGAGGAAGAGCACGCTGTATCCTTCGGGCACATTCAGAAGTTCTTTCACGAGAGCCACGGCTTCGTCCACGACTGCCTGGAACTGCTTGGTGCGGTGGGAGATTTCGAGGATGGAGAGGCCCATGTCGGCAAAATTGATGATTGCATCAGCTGTATTCTTGATAGTGTATTGGCTCAGAATACAGGGACCTGCATAGAAGTTGTGTTTCTTCATGACTTGATAAAATGGTATATTAGGGTTATTAAAATCGTTAGGCGCAAGCCTCTATCGGTGGATAGTGCTTACGCCTGCGAAATTAGTTATTTTATTCGGAATAACGGCTATTTTTCCCGGGAAAAATTATTTGCTGATGTCGAAGCCTTGGGCACGCAGGTAGTCGAGGATGCGGTAGTCCATTGCGTGGCGGTAGTAGTCAATGATGTGGGCACACCAATCGTTGTCGGAAGTGCCTCCGGCGCGGGTGCGGTTGTAGTGTTGCACGAGAGCATCATACTTGGCCATTTCGTCGGTCATGCCTTCGGCATCCTGACGGTAGCAGTTCTGATGGAACACCACCGAAGCCGGTTCTTTTGGCTTGAGGTCGGGCTGCTCGCGGGGCACACCGATGGCTAATCCGCACACCACGAATACCCCCTTGGGGAGTTTCAGCAGTTCGGCCACGCGTGCCGGGTCGACGGTGCGCAGATAGCCGATGCAGTTGGTGCCGAGTCCGCAGGCTTGTGCGGCCACCACGGCGCTCATCATGGCCAGTGAAGCGTCTATTATACCGATGGTCACACAGTCCATCGTCGTGGTGAACGGGGGCATCTCAACACCCTTGCGGCGGGCGAGCAGAGTGATTTTATTGTAGTCGCAGAGGAAGACCATGAAGCGGTTGCAGGTCTTGATCTGTTTCTGGCCGGTCAGAGCATAGAGCTCCTCCTTGAGTGCTTGGTCGGAGATGTCAATTACGGAGAACTGTTGTCCGTTATAGGAAGTTGGAGTGTTGCGCACAGCCTCATAGATGAGGTTCAGAGCCTCTTCAGGAATTGCTTCGCGTTCATAGCGACGCACGGAGGTGCGCTCCAGCAGTGTTGTTTTAACGTCTTTCATTATAGATTGTTTTGGGTTATTATCAGAAGGAGAGTGAAGTAATCTTGACTTTTTACGAAAACTTAAAAATGGAATATACTCGTTTTCTTCAAGGTTATTCTTTATTAATATTTTGGCATCTTCCTCTTCAAGAATTGAAATCTGCTCAAAATCTTAATAAAGCATACCTTGAATAAGAGGGTGTGTCAAAATTCTTACTTAAGCAAACGCATGGCGCGGAGCGCCTATCCCTTGTTAGCCGGGGGGCTTCAGCCCCCCGGTCGCCCGGCGGACGGAGTTAGCCCCGGCGGGGCTGTCCAATATATTGATAGCCACGACATAGGACAGCCCTTCCGGGGCTGGGTTGTCGCTGCATGCATACCGGGGGGCTGAAGCCCCCCGGCTAACAAGGGATAGGCGCTCCGCGCCATTCAGCGTCGGGTTCACATTTTGACACGCCCTCTCTGTGTTGCAGAACTGCCCTAATCCGTTTTGGTAACAAAAATCAGAGCCGGAGGTTCACGGGGAATGCTCCGGCTCTGTATAAAGGCCACATCAAAGGGTGCGATGAAACTCCGAATGACAGGATTTGAGTGCTCCTTCCTCTCTGTAATCCGCCGTGTCGACTAATGTCGGCAACCTTCGGTGAAGAAGGTGCGGCCCGCCATTAAGTAAGTAAGCTTGTCTCGGTATTTCATAATAATTTGATGAGTTTCCCAGCCTGCTTTGATGTGGTTTGCGTTATAATCGTTGCCAGGGAAATGTCAGCGGCTCGCTTGCCGCCCGGGGGGGAGCCCCTTTCGGGGTGTCGTTTGTATTTACAACGCAAAGGTAATGCGAAAAGTTGACACCACCAAATTTTTTAACACTTTTCCCGGCTCAATGGGCGCGCTTGAGAGTGGGGTTGCGCTTTCCTGTGATGGCTTTGGGAAGCTTGCGGGCGCGAGCCGGAGCCGAATAGACGGGGTCGTAGATTGACCAGTCGGAAAGAGTGTCGGGGAAGAAGTTGATGCGCGTGGTTGAGCGGTTGCCATCCTTGTCGAGAGCATAGATGAGCAGAGCGTACCATTGCTCGGAGAGAGAGGATGAAGTGAATGTGTATTCACCCATTGAGTTGATGTCGGAAGTGATATCCTCAGCGTCGCCTCCGCATGCCAGCTCATAAAGCTCATAGCCCATGTTCAGGCGGTCGTCACAGTCATTTTCACCCATGAGGCGCACGTAAGCTTCCTCAACATTTGAGGGTGAAATCTCGAAGTTCACGCTCACATAGCCCTCGCGCTTCTCCTTGCTGAAGATGGTCACGGCGGGGCCTGTGCCACCCTGACCCTCAATTTCGATGCTCACGTTGTATTTTGCATCAGAGCAGTCGCCGGAGGCATCGTAGGTGCGGGTGAAAAGTACGTAGTCGCCTGATTCGGGTGCAGGCCAAGTGGCATTGGACACACCCTCATACCATTCTCCCTGAAGCTCGTCAGGACTCCAGCTCTGTCCGAACATGCCCATGAGATAGTCAAGGCCGTAGAGTTGCTCGTAAAGCTCCATGCTTGACTTCAGGCCCCAGCAGGTGCGGATGTAGTAAGCATCGTCAGAGGCGGTTACGTTGAAACCGGCGCCCTGTTCGTTCAGCCCTGTGTAAGTAAACTCTGAAGAGGCGGCACTCTGGCCGGGAGCATCGGTAGTGAATTCCTTATATACGAAAGTCTCGAGGGGCTCATAGTCAGCGTCAAGCTCCCAGGCGCAGAGATAATATGTGGTGCCGGGAAGCACATTGAAGTGATAGCCGGTGCCATCCTCCTGGAAGTCCACCTGGGTCCAAGAGTGGGTGCCGATACCGGTGTAGGCATTGAATGCCAGTGTGTATTGCATGACACTCTTTTGGGCTTCGGCATCAAGATTGGCGAAATTTTCACCCTCCATGTCGAGCGCCATGTAGTCCAGCTCATAAGCTGAGAGAATGTTGTGGGCATAGGCTGTGGTGGGGGTCACGGTGTTCACTGTGTAAGTGACCGTGTTCTTGCAGACAGCGTCGATGCTGAGGCTCAGATTGGCGTCATCCACATCGTCAGGCAGAGAGAAAGTGGCGTAGTCCACATCATCGATTTTATATTTTCCCACGACTCTTTGGCCCTTGACCAAATACATTGTGTCGTAATTTTCGGCCACAGCGCCGGCGGCTGTCATGGCTATGAGGGATGCTGCGAGTAGTTGCTTTATCATAAGTTGAAGTGTATTAGGCGGTTAGTCTTTAATGATTTTAACTGAGCGATCGCCGGTGTTGACGATATAGATGCCTGCGGCAGCTCCGCTCAGGTCGAGGCGGGCAGTGCCATCGGAGGCTGTGGCTGAAGCGGCGAGTGCACCTGAGACGGAGTAGATGGTCACGGTGCTCTCCGGTGCCAGTCCGGTAACGTTGACATAGTCAGTCACGCGGGTAGGCCAAACGGCTATCTCTCCCTCTTTGAGAAGGGTCTGCACCGAGGATACTTCTGTGCCGATTTTGATGTGGTCAAGCTCTGAGAGGGGCACTGTGGTGGAGCCTTGGGCCGAGTGCAGGGTGACGGCTTCGGCTCCGATGTCTATCCGTTTGACCTCGGGCAGCGTCAGCGACGTTGTCGACCCATCCTTTGCCACTACCATCACCCCTTGGTCGGCGCGCGCCCCTGCCATGGATGTGCAGAGCAGCGCTGATGCAAGTAGAAATTTGACGGTTAGTTTCATACTGTGAATTTTTGTTGATGGATATTAAAAACTAATTGTTGCTGGCAAAGGTACGATAAAATTTTCTAAAAAGCAAATCGGAGGAACAGTTTTTTTAATACTGCTCCCCCGAAGGTCTATGAAACAATTAAGCTTTTTTTATTTGAGTCGGAGATAAGAGTAGCCGAAACGCTCGGCTGCGGCGCGGTCAAGTTCCTCGCGGAATTCGGGTGCAGCCACGCTTATCATCAGTTTGGCACGCTCGGCAAGGTTCTTTCCGAGCAGGTTGACGGCGCCATATTCCGTAACTACGTAGTTCGTTTGGAAACGTGTGGTAACTACGCCTGCCCCCTCGGTGAGCACGGGTTTGATTTTGTTGTGTCCTTTGCCTGTGGTGGCGAGCATTGCCAGGAATGAGATGCCCCCTTCGGAGCGTGAGGAGCCGTAGACGAAGTCATGCTGACCACCCACGCCGGAGAATATCTTTTTGCCAATGGAGTCGGCACACACCTGACCCGTCAGGTCAATCTCCAGGCAGGAGTTGATGCTCATCACCTTCGGATTCTGTCCGATGATGAAGGGGTCGTTGGTCCAGGCCACATCGCGGAAGATGATGTCCTTATTGTAGTTCATGTAGTCATACAGACGGCGTGAGCCGAGTGCCAGCGAAGCGATGCTCTTGCCCGGCTCAACGGTCTTCATCGAGTTGTCGATGATGCCGCTTTCAAGCAGGGGGAGCACACCGTCGGTCATGGCCTCGGTGTGCAGGCCGAGGTGCTTGTGGTTGGAGAGGGCTGCTATCACAGCGTTGGGAATGCCACCCACACCAATCTGGAGTGTTGCACCGTCGGGAATGAGTTCGGCTATGTAGCCGCCGATTTTCTTCTCTTTCTCGGTGGGTGAGGGGGTGGGCACCTCCACCAGCGGCTCGTCAACCTCCACGGCAGCATTGATGCGGGAGATATGCACGACGGGGTCGCCGTAAGAGAAGGGCATGTGGGGGTTAATCTGGGCGATGATGGTCTTGGCGCATTGCACGGCGGAGACGGCCACGTCGCCGGAGACACCGAAACTCACGTAGCCCTCTTCGTTGGGAAGTGAGCAGTTGAGCATGGCCACGTCGATAGGCCAATAGCCTTCGCGGAACAGGGCGGGCACATCCCCCAGGAAGCGGGGAGTCATTGAGCCGTAGCCTTCATTAATCCATCGGCGCACGGAATTGTTGACGAAGAAGGAGTCTACAAGAAAAGAGTCCTTGTATTCCGGCTTGCAGAAGGGTGCCTCCCCTTTGGCCACCCCGAAGCCTGTGTAGAGGGTCACGCCACGCAGTTCGTGGCCACGGTCAGCCAAGGCCTGACTGAGCACTTCGGGAATGGAGGTTGAACCCTGAATGTAGACGTAGTCGCCTGATTTAATGAGGCTTACGGCCTCCTGAGCTGATACGAACTTCATACGCTCATGGCATTTTCGGTGACACATTCTGCCTTGCGGCACTGCTCGCGGCGGTCGCGGTCGAAGCGAGCCAAGCGGGTTTCGAGAGCATGGAAGTCCTCGTCGCTCTTAATCATTGAGACGCAGACACGGATGCCATCCTGCTCGGAGCCGGTGCCGGGCAGGGAGATGGCAGCCACGCCGTAGCGGAGCAGTTCGGCCTGCAGCTCGGCGCTGGTCATGCCGCGATAGCCGGCGGTGAAGAAGAAGCCGTCGGAGATTTCAGCCTCGCCGTCGCGGTCGTAGATGATGTGGAAACCGTTGGAGGTGAAAATCTCTTTTGTGCGTGCTCCGCGACGTTCATATTCGCGGCAGTCTTCCACGAAGTTCAGGCGTCCGTCGGCGGCTGCGCCCAGCATGGTGGCGAAGGCGTGCTGCGCGGAGTGGGCGGTGCCGGATGAGAGGGCGTAGAGCACTCCGAAGACGAAGGCTCCAATCATGGTGGGCATACCGAAGAAGCGCTCCAGCTCGGGCGACACCATCTGTGCCACCTTCGGTGAGAAGCAGGTGATGGCTATGCGCTGACCTGCATAGGAGAATATCTTGGAGGCGGAGAGGAGCAGCATGTAGTTGTCGGTGTACTTGGCTACGGTGGGCACGAAGGGAGCCTCGCCGGGACGACCGAAGTCGTTGCGGAAGTCCATGCCGACGTATGCCAGGTCTTCCATCACTACAACGTCATACTTAGTTGCGAGGCGACCGATGATTTCCAGCTCCTCATGCGTGAGGTTAATCCAGGCGGGGTTATTGGGAGTGCCGTAAATCATGGCTGTGATATTGCCGGCAGCGAACATCTCTTCGAGCTTGGCTTCGAGCGCTTTGCCTCGGTAGTTGTAGATGTCGAAGGATGCCTCCTTGAGGCCGAGAATGCGAGCCTGGTAGCGCTGTGCGGGGAAACCGGGGTTGATGAAGAGCATGGTGTCCTTCTTCGGGTCGCGGTGAGCGCAGAGGAGCATGGCGGCGTAGCCACCCTGCATGGAGCCTACGGTGGGGATGATGCAGTCAGCCGGCACTTCAATGTCGAGGAAGGCCTTCAGGAAGCGTGAGCCGTTGTTCTTGAGCTGGGGGATACCGCCGATGTTGGGATACTGGTTGGCGATGCCGCGGCGCAGCACCTCGCGCTCAGCCTCTACGCCCAGAGCGTTGGCCGGAATGCCGGGGTTACCTATTTCGAGATGCACGACCTTTTCGCCGGCAATCTCCTCCAGGCAGCCGGCCAGCGAGGCAATCTGGCGGATGGTGGCCTCTGTGATTTCAGTTATGTTGAGGCGGGACATCGTTTCCCGCAATTCTTTATCGGTAAGAGGGAACATTAGGTAGCAGGATTATGGTTGATAGTAAATGAAGTCATCTTGACTTCAATGTTGAAAAACGTGTGTTGAAAGCAATCGGGGAGAAAGTGACGGTGCTGATGCCGGTCGCCACTCTCTCCCGTGCTTATGTGTTTGATTACATTTTTGACTTGGCGAATTCGAGTCCGGCGCGGAAAGCCTTCAGGTTGCTCTCCACGATTTTCTCACCTTTGGCGCCGAAGACGGTGCGGATGCCCTGTTCGATTTTCTCGGTCTCGAGGTCGATGAAGGGAGCGGCTGCACCGAGCAGAACCATGTTTGAGGAGCGCTGTGTTGCTACCTCCTTAGCCATCTCTTCCATGTCGAAAGCCACAGTGTGGGGCCACTTGTTCAGCTCAGCTTCGATTACGCTCATCTCCGGATAGGCGGGGATGTTTACGAAGGGGGCGGTGGAGGTCACGATCCAGCCGCCGGGCTTGAGATACTGCACGTAGCGCAGTGCCTCCATCGGCTCGAGGGAGACGATGAGGTCGGCACCGCCGAGGGGAATCAGGTCGGAGGCGATGGGGGAGGAGGAGATGCGCAGGTTGCTCTGCACGTCGCCGCCACGCTGGCTCATGCCATGCACCTCGGCCTGCTTGATGTAAAGGTCTTCGTTGAGAGCGGCGGCGCCCAGGATTGTGGCGATGGAAAGGATGCCCTGGCCACCTACGCCTGCCAGTACTATATCAGTCTTCATTAGTGTGATATTCTTTATAGGGTGAGTGGATAGGGTTTATTTCTTGGCTGCCTCTTTGGCTTTGGCTGCGGCGTGACGGCGGGCTGTCTGGATGCACTCGCGGCGGCAGATTACTACGGAGAGACCGGGGTATTCGATTTCTTCGCGCAGCAGATCCATCAGTTCGGAGTGGAGCTTGGGCAGAGCGTCGATGGTGCGCACGTGAGCCGGGTCGGCGCCCAGGCCGATGCAGATGTCTTCGAGCTTGCCGGTGCCCTGAGAGTCCTGACCTCCGGTCATGCCGGTGGTGAGGTTGTCAGAGATGATTGCCACCATGCGGTTGTTCTCGTTGATGGCGTCGAGCAGCGGGGTCATGCCGGAGTGGGTGAAGGTGCTGTCGCCGATGATTGCCACAGAGGGGTGCTGGCCGGCGTCGGCAGCTCCCTTGGCCATGGAGATGGATGCGCCCATGTCGACCACGGTGTCGATGGCGTTGAAGGGGGAGAGCCAGCCCAGGGTGTAGCAGCCGATGTCGCCGAACACTTTGGGGTTCTCGTATTCTTTCAGCACGTCGTTAAGAGCGGCATACACGTCGCGGTGGCTGCAACCCTGGCAGAGTGCGGGGGGACGGGGCATGACTACCTGTGAGGCCTCCTCGCGGGGAAGTTCGGGAAGGTCGAGAGCCTTGCGCACGAAGTCGGGATTCAGTTCGCCTGTGCGGGGAAGCAGACCCGTGAGTTTGCCCATGATAGGCTTGGGGGTGCCGAGCATACCTTTGATGCGCTCTTCGATGAAGGGCTGACCCTCTTCCACAACGAGCACGGAGTCGCATTCGTCAACCAAGCGGCGGATGAGCTTCTCGGGCAGGGGATATTGTGAAATCTTCAGCACGGGGAAGGGGCAACCTTCGGGGAAGCATTCCATCAGGTAGTTGTAGGCAATGCCGTTGGCAATGATACCTTTGGAGTGGTCAGGACCGTCGGTATAGGTATTGAAGGGTGAGTTTTCGGAAGCCTCGCGACACTTGTCCCAGTCGGCGAGCAGTTCCTTGTAGCGCACCTTGGAGTTGGAGGGCATGAGCACCCACTGGCGGGTCTTCTCGGGATATTTCACGGGGTTCTGTTCGCGCACTTCGCCTGTCTTCACAACGCCGCGGGAGTGAGCCATGCGGGTCACCATGCGCATGAGCACGGGCAGCCCCATCTTTTCGGAGAAGTCATAGGCATAGGCCATCATGTCGTAAGCCTCCTGCTGAGAAGAGGGTTCGAGCGAGGGGATGAATGCAAACTGAGCGTAGAAGCGGGAGTCCTGCTCATTCTGCGAGGAGTGCATTGAGGGGTCATCGGCCGCCACCACTACGAGGCCGCCGTTGGCGCCGGTGAATGCGGAGTTAACGAAACCGTCGGCTGCCACATTCATGCCCACATGCTTCATGCAGACCAGTGCACGCTTGCCGCAGAAGCTCATGCCGAGAGCCTCTTCCATGGCAGTTTTCTCGTTGGCACTCCAGTGAGAGTGGAGCTTGCGCTCGCGAGCCAGCGGGTTGAGCTGGATGAATTCGGTGATTTCAGTTGAGGGTGTGCCGGGATAGGCATACACGCCTGAAAGACCGGCATTGATTGCGCCAAGGGCGAGAGCCTCGTCGCCAAGCAACAGATGTTTGCTGTTCATTATATTAGATTGAAGTGTTAGATATTTTTTCAGGTAGGGATACCGCTTCAGTGCTTCGCACTAAAGGATGTGCAAATATAAGTAGATTCTCACTTATAGCCAAAACTTTTATTAACTTTTTTTCTTATCGCTTAATAAGGCCGAACAATTAAGTGGCACGGAATGTTTATAAGGTATTTATGCTGAAGATTCCTCTCCGCTGCAATCTCTGCACCGGCTTTTTTATCGCCAAGTCATTAAAAAGTGTTATCTTTGCCCCGTGGCTTCTCGGGCGAGGAGTCACGGTTTCAAAGATAGATTACCAAATTATAACTTAATATGGCAAATGTGCTCTACACCATCCGCAAGACGCTGAAGCACTATGTGCAGGGCAGCAACATGCTGCTCATAGCCACTGTGCTGGCGCTGCTTGTGGTCAATCTGCCCTGGACGCAGGATTTCTATAACTCTCTGTGGAATCATGAGATAGCTCTTCAGGTTGGGAGCTTCAATCTGTTTAGCCACAATGGCCATCCCATGAATATCATGGCCTTTATCAATGATGCTCTGATGGCAATCTTCTTCTTCAGTGTGGGACTGGAGATTAAGCGCGAGGTGCTCGTCGGGGAACTGCGCTCTTTCCGTCAGGCTCTGCTCCCGATTGTGGCGGCTTGTGGCGGCATGATTGTGCCGGTGCTTATTTTCTTCCTCTTCGCTCATGGCACGCCCTATCAGAATGGCTCTGCAATCCCCATGGCCACCGACATCGCATTCTCTCTCGGTGTGCTCTCAATGCTCGGCAAGCGAGTGCCTATCTCTCTGAAAATTTTCCTGACGACACTGGCGGTCGTGGACGACATAGGCGGTATTCTCGTCATTGCCCTGTTCTATTCCACTGACATAAATCTCTGGATGCTTCTCGGCGCAGCGGCTGTGTTGGGGGTGTTGGCTCTCGGGGGACGCTGGCAGATTCAGAGCAAGCTTTTTTATGTGCTGCTCGGCATCGTGGTGTGGTTCCTCTTCCTGCAGGCCGGCATACATCCCACCATTGCCGGTGTGCTCGTGGCCTTCACTATTCCTGCGCGTCCGCTCTACGCTCCCGGAAAGTATATCCACACTATCCGCGAGAATCTCAATCAGTTCTCAGATGAAGATGACGAAATTCTCTCCACCCGCACGATTCTTGACCATGACCGCCTCAACCTGCTCAAAGAGATTGAGTCAGCCTCCGACAAGGTTATCTCTCCGCTTCAGGATATGGAGGACTCGCTGCATTCCCTGGTCAACTGGTTTATCGTGCCGTTGTTTGCCTTCGCCAATGCCGGCATTTATCTGGGTGACCTGCATCTCTCGTCGGTTGTGGGAGGTGTCAGCCTGGCCATCATGGCGGGCCTTGTCATAGGCAAGTTCCTGGGCATACTTTCATTCACCTGGCTGGCCGTTAAGCTGGGTTGGGCGCCGATGCCTTCCGAGTCCAACTGGAAGATGCTTGCCTCAGTGGCCATGCTCGGCGGCATAGGCTTCACCGTGAGCCTGTTCATAGCCAACCTCTCCTTCGGCACAGGGGATCCGATGCTCTCCGAGCTGCTGAATGAAGCGAAACTCGGCATCCTTGTAGGCTCACTGATTGCGGGCATTCTGGGTTGGGCCGTTCTGCATCTGACACTGCCCAAGCACCCGCTGCATCCTGCTACTGACGACGAATAAGTTTCGACATTGAACCAAACCATACTCGAGGGGGTTATAGCAATATAACTCCCTTGATTCGTATTTAATGCTATGAGTGACGTGATTGATTATGAGCAGCGCAAGGAGCTGCCTGACAGTATCTTCGGACTGCCTGAGCGCAGGGAATACCCTATGCCGGATGCGGCGCATGTGCGAGCCGCAGAAGCTTATTTCCGCTATTGCCCTGAGGCGTTGAAGCCCCGCCTGGCGGCGGCCATTGTGAGCAGAGCGCGGGAATACGGCGTAAATGTAAAGAGCCCCGTAGTGCTCGGCTACGCTCAGAAATTTGCAGATTCCGAAAAAAAGTAGTAACTTTGCATCGCATCAGGGCAGGCATGTCCGGCAGGATGCAGAAAGCGCACGTGGCGTAATGGTAGCCGCGCCAGACTTAGGATCTGGTGTCGAGAGACGTGGGGGTTCGAGTCCCTTCGTGCGCACAGACAAACAGTCGTAACGGTAAGATAGTTGCTGTTACGACTGTTTCTTTTTGAGTCCGGGGAGTAGGGCGGATTTTGTAGTGTCGGGAAAATTCGCTAACTTTGCATTTTGGTAAGGACGTGCGGTGTCGCTGCCGTGGCAGACAGCCGTATGTTGCTGAAAATGACAATAGTATATACGCAATTATATAGACAGAATGAAAGCTTATGTTTTTCCGGGGCAGGGTGCCCAGTTTGTAGGAATGGGTAAGGATCTCTATGATAATAATGAGACTGCCCGCGAACTCTTTGAGAAGGCTAACGATGTGCTCGGTTTCCGCATCACTGACCTGATGTTCTCCGGCACTGAGGAGGATTTGCGTCAGACCGCTGTTACGCAGCCTGCCATCTTCCTGCACTCTGTGATTCTCGCTCTGACTGACCCTGAGTTCAATCCTGATATGGTGGCCGGCCACAGCCTTGGTGAGTTCTCTGCACTGGTGGCTGCCGGTGCGTTGAGCTTCGAGGAGGGTTTGAAGCTGGTGTCTGCGCGCGCTCATGCCATGCAGAAGGCCTGCGAGGCTCGCCCCTCAACTATGGCTGCCGTGCTCGCTCTGCCTGACGAGAAGGTGGAGGAACTTTGCGCTGAGGTTGATGATGTGGTCGCTCCGGCTAACTACAATTGCCCGGGTCAGGTTGTTATCTCCGGCACCATCGAGGGTATCGATGCCGCCTGCGAGAAGATGCTTGCCGCCGGCGCGAAGCGTGCGCTGAAGCTGAAAGTGGGTGGTGCTTTCCATTCCCCGCTGATGCAGCCCGCGCAGGATGAGCTGGCTGCTGCCATCGAGGCTGCCGAGTTCAACACTCCCCGTTGTCCCATCTATCAGAATGTGGATGGCAAGCCTCACACTGACCCCAAGGAAATCAAAGAGAACCTGCTGCGTCAGCTGACCGCTCCGGTGCGTTGGACATATGATGTGCAGGCTATGATTGCCGACGGTGCCGATTCATTCACTGAGCTTGGTCCCGGCAATGTGCTTCAGGGTCTCGTGAAGAAGATTGACCGTTCCGTAGCCACGGAGGGTCGTCAGTAATTCATCCTCAGAATAACTTTCACAGAATGAATATAGCGATAGTAGGAGCGAGCGGTGCCGTGGGGCAGGAGCTTCTGCGTGTGCTTGACGAGCAGCAGTTCCCGGTGGATGAGCTGCGCCTTTTCGGCTCGAAGCGCAGTGCAGGGAGTGTCTACACATTTCGCGGACGCGAGATTGTGGTGCGCGAACTGCGTCATGACACCGACGATTTCCTCGGCATCGACATAGCCTTCACCTCTGCCGGTGCGGGCACGAGCCGCGAATATGCTGCTGACATCACCCGCCACGGCGCCGTGATGATTGACAATTCTTCGGCTTTCCGCATGGATGCTGATGTGCCTTTGGTGGTGCCCGAGGTGAATGCCGATGATGCTTTGGAGCGTCCGCGTGGCATCATAGGTAATCCGAACTGCACTACGATTCAGATGGTGGTGGCACTGAAGCCGATTCAGGAGCTCAGCCCCATCAAGCGTGTGCATGTGGCAACGTATCAGGCCGCGAGTGGGGCCGGGGCTGCCGCCATGGAGGAGCTGCGGGTGCAGACCTCTCAGGTGCTCCGCGGCGAGGAACCCACGGTCGAGAAATTCTCGGCTCAGCTTGCCTTTAATCTGATTCCGCAGGTGGATGTCTTCACAGAGAATGACTACACCAAGGAGGAGATGAAGATGTTCCACGAGACTCGCAAGATCATGCACTCGTCTGAGATTTGTGTCTCGGCCATGTGTGTGCGTGTGCCGGTGCTCCGCTCCCATAGCGAGGCTGTCTGGGTGGAGACCGAGCAGCCGCTTGAGGTTAAAGCCGTGCGCGAGGCCATGGAGAAGGCTCCCGGTCTTGTGGTGATGGATGACCCCGCCAACAAGGTTTATCCCATGCCGGGCGACAAGGCCGGCACTGACCCGGTCTATGTCGGCCGACTGCGCAAGGATCTTGCCACACCCAATGGCCTGACCTTCTGGGTAGTGGGAGACCAAATCAAGAAAGGGGCAGCGCTCAATGCCGTGCAGATTGCACAGTGGCTGCTGGCCAATGACCCCCGATTCGCCAAGTAAGTATATATAAGTATATAATGAAGACGATACGCAACTTTTGCATCATAGCCCATATTGACCATGGCAAGAGCACGCTGGCTGACCGCCTGCTGGAGTACACCAACACTGTCTCGGCAAAGGATATGGAGGCTCAGGTGCTTGACGACATGGATCTCGAGCGCGAGCGTGGCATCACCATCAAGAGTCACGCCATTCAGATGGACTATGTGCAGGAGGGCACACACTACACTCTGAACCTCATCGACACCCCGGGGCATGTTGACTTCTCCTACGAGGTGTCGCGTTCCATAGCCGCCTGCGAAGGTGCTCTGCTCATCGTGGATGCCTCGCAGGGTATTCAGGCTCAGACCATCTCCAATCTCTACATGGCCATCGACAATGACCTGGAGATTATCCCGGTCATAAACAAGTGTGACCTTGACAGCGCCAACCCCGATGAGGTGGAGGACCAGATAATCGACCTGCTCGGTTGCGACCGCAGCGAGATAATCCGCGCCTCCGGCAAGACCGGCATGGGTATTCCCGAGGTGCTTAAAGCCATCGTGGAGCGTGTCCCCGCACCCAAAGGTGATCCTGAGGCTCCGCTTCAGGCGCTTATCTTCGACTCTGTGTTCAACCCCTTCCGCGGCATCATTGCTTATTTCAAGATTGTCAACGGCACTATCCGTACCGGCGACTTCGTGAAATTCGTGGCTACCGGCAAGGAGTATCATGCCGATGAGATTGGTGTGCTGAAGCTCGATATGGCTCCACGCAAGGAGCTGTCGGCGGGCAACGTGGGCTACATCATCTCCGGCATCAAGACGAGCAAGGAGGTGAAGGTGGGAGACACCATCACGCATGTGGCTCGCCCCTGCGAGAAGGCCATCGAGGGATTCGAGGAGGTGAAGCCGATGGTGTTTGCCGGTGTGTATCCGATTGAGACGGAGGACTTCGAGAACCTCCGTGCTTCCCTGGAGAAACTTCAGCTCAATGATGCATCGCTGACCTTCTCTCCCGAGTCTTCGGCCGCCCTCGGCTTCGGCTTCCGCTGCGGCTTCCTCGGCCTGTTGCACATGGAGATTGTGCAGGAACGCCTCGGACGCGAGTTTGACATGGATGTCATCACGACGGTGCCTAACGTGTCCTATCGCGTCTTCGACAAGAAGGGGGGCATGACCGAAGTTCACAACCCCTCAGGGCTCCCGGAGGCCACGCTCATTGACCATATCGAGGAGCCTTATATCCGCGCATCCATCATCACGCAGGCTGACTACATCGGCCCCATCATGACCCTCTGTCTGAGCAAGCGAGGGGAGCTGGTGAAGCAGGAATACATTTCCGGCAATCGCCTGGAGCTGACTTTCGATATGCCCTTGGGTGAGATTGTGATTGACTTCTATGACAAACTGAAATCAATCTCGAAGGGCTACGCCTCCTTTGACTATCACCTGAACGGCTTCCGCGAGAGTGACCTCATAAAGCTTGATGTTCTGCTGAACGGCGAGAGTGTGGATGCTCTCTCGACGCTGACGCACCGCGACAATGCCGTGCGCTTCGGACGCCGTATGTGTGAAAAGCTTAAGGAGCTGATACCGCGTCAGCAGTTCGACATAGCCATTCAGGCAGCCATCGGTGCGAAAATCATAGCCCGCGAGACGGTGAAAGCCGTGCGCAAGGATGTGACGGCCAAGTGTTATGGCGGCGACATATCCCGTAAGCGCAAGCTGCTCGAAAAGCAGAAGGCAGGCAAGAAGCGCATGAAGCAGATAGGCAGTGTGGAGGTGCCGCAGAAGGCATTCCTGGCCGTGCTCAAACTCGATTAATCAACTCAACTCAACACACAAAAGAATGGAAACTCCCGTGAACGAGAACATGGAGGGCGCAGTGAATGAAAGCGGCCTCAACTTCGTGGAGCAAATAATAAAGGATGACCTGGAAGCCGGCAAGAATGGCGGACGCCTCAATACACGTTTCCCGCCCGAGCCCAACGGCTATCTGCATATAGGCCATGCCAAGGCATTCATCATGGACTTTGGCGCAGCCGAGAAATTCGGCGGCACCTGCAACCTGCGTTTTGATGACACCAATCCCCAGAAGGAGGACACCGAATATGTGGAAGCCATCAAGCGCGACATCCATTGGCTTGGCTATGATTGGGAGGATCGTCTCTATTACGCCTCCGACTATTTCCCCCAGCTCTACGCTCTCGCCGAGCGCATGATTAAGGAGGGAAAGGCATATGTTGATGAGCAGACTTCCGAACAGATTGCCGCCCAGAAGGGCACCCCGACAGTGCCGGGCACCAACAGCCCCTTCCGCGACCGTTCCCCTGAGGAGAACCTCGACCTGTTCCACCGCATGAATGCCGGCGAGTTTCCGGAAGGCTCCATGGTGCTCCGTGCCAAGATTGACATGGCCAGCGACAACATGCACTTCCGTGACCCCATCATGTATCGCATTATCTTCACCCCTCACTGGCGCACAGGGGAGAAGTGGAAGGTGTATCCCATGTATGACTTCGCGCATGGTCAGAGCGACTATTTCGAAGGTGTAACCCACTCCATCTGCACGCTTGAGTTTGTGCCTCATCGCCCGCTCTACGATTACTTCGTGCGCGAGTTGGCCGACGAGAGCTACTGCCCCCGTCAGATTGAGTTCAACCGCCTGAACCTTACCTATACCGTCATGAGCAAGCGCAAGCTGCTGCAACTCGTGGAGGAGGGATTGGTGAGCGGTTGGGATGATCCCCGTATGCCGACCATCTGCGGTCTGCGTCGTCGCGGATATACGCCTGCCTCCATCAAGGATTTCGTGAGCCGCATAGGCTACACCAAGTATGAGGCTCTGAACCACATCGAGCTGCTTGAGCACTCCGTGCGTGAAGACCTTAACAAGACTGCTACCCGCGTCAGCGCTGTGGTTGATCCCGTTAAGCTTGTCCTGACAAATTATCCCGAGGATAAGACCGAGACCATGCTCATGGACTCCAATCCTGAAGACCCCTCGGCAGGCACTCACGAGATGCCCTTCTCCCGCGAGCTGTGGATTGAGCGTGGCGACTTCATGGAGAATCCTCCCAAGAAGTTCTTCCGCATGACCCCCGGCAAGGAGGTGCGCCTCAAAGGTGCTTACATCGTTATGTGCACCGGAGTGAAGAAGAACGAAGCCGGCGAGATTGAGGAAATCTATGCAGAGGTGGACTTCGACAGCCGCAGCGGTCTTCCCGGAGCTGACCGCAAGGTGAAGGGCACGCTGCATTGGGTGAGCGTCCCGACTGCCGTTGAGGTTGAGGTGCGCGACTATGACCGTCTCTTTGCCGTGGAGAATCCTTCGGCAGAGGAGGGCGACTTCCGCGACCTGCTCAATCCTGACTCCCTGAAGGTGCGTGAGAATGTGAAAGTAGAGCCTTGGTTGGCCGCGCAGGCCAAGGAGGGTGACCGCTTCCAGTTCCAGCGCCTCGGCTACTATACCGTTGATCCTGACAGCACCGCTGACCGACTCGTCTTCAACAAGACCGTAGGGCTTAAGGACACTTGGGGCAAGCAGCAGAAGAAATGAACCCAACCGTAGGATTCCTCTTTGACCTTGACGGCGTTCTGATTGATTCGGAACGCCGTTACACCCGTATCTGGCAGGCCATTGACGATGAGTTCCCTTCCGGCATAGCCGATTTCCCACGCGTAATCAAGGGTATGACGCTTCACAACATTCTTGACCGTTACTATCCTGCCCCTGAGGTGCATGAAGCTGTAATGTGCCGCTGCCTTGAGGCTGAGAAGCATCTGGAATATGGATGGATGCCCGGCGCAGAGAAACTGCTCTCAGAGCTGCGGGAGAGGGGCGCGAAGTTGGCCATGGTCACCAGCTCCGATAACGTTAAGATGGAGGCATTGCGCCGGAAGCTGCCTGAGATATTCGGATGGTTTGACGCTGTGGTGCATGGCGACATGGTCACGCATGGCAAACCTCATCCGGAGCCTTATCTGACCGGGGCGCGTCTTCTCGCCCTCCCGGCCACTCGTTGCGCAGTGGTGGAGGATGCCCTGACCGGTATTGAGGCGGGTCATCGCGCCGGCGCTTATGTCATAGGAATGACTGACACGCTTGGTCGTGAGGCAATCGCCCCGGTGGCCGACCTCACCTGCGATACCCTCTCGGAGATTAATCCCGATTCCGTAATCACCTTATTGCAAGCACGATGAGCGGCACAGGCAAAGCACCTCTCGCGGAGCGTTTGCGCCCCGCTACGCTCGATGACTACATCGGGCAGCGACACCTCGTGGGAGAAGGAGCCGTGTTGCGCCGCATGATTGAGAGCGGCAAGATAGGCTCATTCATCCTGTGGGGACCACCCGGGGTAGGGAAGACCACCCTGGCGCGTATAATTGCGAGGCAGACGGAGGTGCCGTTTCACACGCTTTCGGCCGTCACGAGCGGCGTAAAGGATGTGCGTGAAGTGCTTGACCGCTGCAAGTCCGAGTCCCGGAGCCTTTTCTCAAAGGGGAGACCGATACTGTTTATTGACGAAATCCATCGCTTCAACAAAAGTCAGCAGGATTCACTTCTCGGCGCTGTGGAGGATGGCACGGTGACCCTCATAGGAGCCACCACGGAGAACCCCTCGTTTGAGGTTATCCGTCCGCTGCTTTCCCGCTCGCAGGTATATGTGCTCAAGCCGCTTGAACGCTCTGACCTTGAGACTTTGCTGGAGCGTGCATTAAAGAACGATGAGGTGCTTGCCGGTCGCGACGTGCGTCTTGAGCAGACAGACGCTCTCTTCCGCTATGCAGGCGGTGACGCCCGCAAGCTCCTGAACATTCTTGACCTGCTGGAGCAGAGCACTCCTGAGACTGAGCCGCTTATCATCAACGATGCCATAGTAACCGACCGTCTTCAGGAAAACCCGGCAGCCTACGACCGAGGCGGCGAGATGCACTATGACATCATCTCGGCCTTCATAAAGAGTGTGCGCGGTTCCGACCCGCAGGCAGCTCTCTATTGGCTGGCACGCATGGTGGCCGGCGGGGAAGACCCCAAGTTCATAGCCCGTCGTCTTGTGATTCTGGCCGCCGAAGATATAGGCCTGGCCAACCCCAATGCTCTTCTGCTGGCGAATACCACATTTGATGCGCTGGCCAAGATAGGATGGCCGGAGGGACGCATCATCCTTGCTGAATGCACAGTCTATCTCGCCACCTCTGCCAAGAGTAATTCCGCTTATCTCGGCATTGACGCCGCCCTTGCGGAAGTAAAGCGCAGCGGCAACCTGCCGGTGCCCTTGCACCTGCGCAATGCTCCCACCTCGCTGATGAAAGACCTCGGCTATCATGACGGCTATCTCTATCCGCATGATTACCCCGGCCACTACGTGCAGCAGCAATACCTACCCGACGCCCTTCAGGGAGCCACATTCTGGACCCCCGACAAACGGTAGAAGTGGCCAACTGCCGCCGATTAGATAAGAATGATGTAGCCGATTATATCGACAACAGTGCTAATTGGAGTTGATATAGTTAATAAACTAATTATTATGAATTCCGGACTCTTCGATAGACACAACTTAGGAGTTATTGACTATATGTTGCTGTTTCAGCAGCTTCTGCATTCCGGCTATCAGAAGCTTAGATGGGTCTCGGAGTTTGCGCCTAACGGATGTGCTTTCAGATGTCACATAACTACGCAAGATAATATTTTTGCCAATCGGGAGCTGATTCATTACAGTCATGAATATGCTTGGTCTGTGTCTGTCAGTCGTGATAGGGCAGGAGTGAATCTTACCCCTTATTTAAGAGACTTGATGTCTGAACTTTCTCCTTTTCTTGGCATGTGTAAGGGTCATGATGCTAAATATGTAGAATGGTTTGATGGGGTTGTTGATTTGGCACAGTTCGGCAAAGGTTTTCCTCAGTTCTATGGGGAATATTTTTGTGAGCCGTTGGGGTATATTAAAGTCGGGGAGGAAAGATACCCGGCTCCTCCGATGTCGTTGCGTCTTATCAGTTGGAATATCGATGGTGTAAAAGCACATTTTGATGCGCTTGAAGAGTTGGTGGCGCAACATCAACCGGATATTATATGCCTCCAAAAATATAAAGATAATCGGGCTTCTGCCGATTTTGAGTTGCAGGGATATAAACGTGAATGTTCGCTCGCTTCTTATGCAGGTGTGGCAACCTATGTTAAGGAATACTTATGTTCGGACCGCGTTGATATTGAAGATAACTCCGCATTTAAGGGGCACCTGCTTGTGCAAAAGTTCAATTATCCTGCTTTTACATTGTTTAATGTCTATACTCCTTTTTCAAATCCGGCAGTAAACGGTGCAGTAGACCATCGCAGATTATTTGATGCTTCGCTGTTCAAAATCCTTAGCTCTACGCCTGATCGCTCAATTCTTTGTGGTGACTTCAATATTGTGCACACTGCACGTGATTGTTGGGATGGTAAGTATCAACGTAATCAAGCAAACTTCCATGAGTGGGAGCGTAAGAATTTTGATATGCTGCTGAATGAATGTCATCTGATAGATACTTATCGCCACTTCAACTTCTTCGGCAACAGCTTTTCTTATTTCTTCCGAAATGATTCCGAAATCCGAGCTAAGAACCACGGCCATAGAATTGATTATTTTCTTGCCAGTCGCAGTTTTGAACCTCAGATTACAAGGGCGGAGATTCTTAACAGTATTACAGCGTCTACGAATAATCCTATTCTATTGGAATTCAGATATTGATTTTTCATGACATACAGGAGGCTGCGCCGGAAAAATAGGCGCAGCCTCCTGTATGGTTTTCAATTGTATAGATTGGATGCTATTACTGTACAATTGGGTTACTTGTACATCTCTTTCCACCAGGAGGGGTCGTCCTGGAGGTAGCGGGCGAACCAGGCCATGATGGTGTCTTGCCAGAGGCGGCGCTTGGCATAGTCGGAGATGAAGTGGTCTTCTCCGTCTACGGTTATCAGTTCCACCGGGCGGTCGAGAATGCGCAGAGCGTTGTAGAGCTGAATGCTCTCGCCTACGGGTACGTTGGTGTCGGCCGTGCCATGCAGCAGGAGCAGGGGAGTAGTGATTTTGTCGGCGTTGAACAGGGAACCCTGCTTGGTGAACAGCTCAGGGTTGCTCCAAGGGTAGGAGTCGGGTGCAGCCACACCATTGTAGCTGTATCCCCAGTAGCCTTCACCCCAATAGGAGGTAACGTCTGAGATGCCTGCGTGGCTCACGGCGGCGGCGAACATCGGGGTGAGTGTCTGGAGGTATTGGGTCATGAAGCCGCCATAGGAGGCACCGATGCAGCCTATCTTGTCGGGGTTAACGAAGGGGTGTTCGGCCACGAATTGCTTTGTGCCTTCGATGATGTCTTCCGCCGTGCGCTTACCCCAGGCATTGCAGTGGCGGGCGGAGAATTCCTGGCCGTAACCCACGGTTCCTGAGGGGTTGAGCATGTAGACCACGTAGTCGCGCGAGCAGAAAACCTGCGGACTGTAAGGGGAGGTGATGCCGTGAGCTGTGGGCATTGTGCCGCCGTAGTAGTAGACGATTAGCGGGTACTTCTTGGAGGCGTCGAAGTCCGGCGGGAGGAACATGAAGCCGTCAATCTCGGTGCCGTCAGAGGCTGTGAATTTCCACGGGGTTCCTTTGGCCATATCAATTTCGGAGAGACGTGAGGCGAGCGGGTCGGCGGATACTGTGGTCTTGCCGCTCTTCAGGTCGTAGAGGTAAGCGGCGCCGTTGGTCTCGGCTCCCTGGGCGGTGAAGGCAATGCGCTGCGAGTTTTCGGGGAGGCGGAAGGCCTTGACAGTGGTTACACCTTCTGGCAGGGGGAGACGAGAGAATTTGCCGGAGCGAGGGTCGAGGCTATACAGGGGTTTGTCGAAGCCTTCGTCGGCCATGAAATATATGCGTCCGTCATAGCGACTCCAGACGGGCATTCCTTCCACTGAGGGATCGAAGTCGCGGGTCAGGGGGCGGGCAGAGCCGGTGGCGCGGTCGAGCAGGAAGAGCTGTTTGTCGTAATCATTTGCGATGGGATGGGAACCGCAGTTGCGCCCGATGCCGTCAAACAGGTCAGGAGCACCGGTGATGAGCAGGCTCTTGCCGTCAGGGGAATAGGTGGCGCCGGAAAGGAATCCGGAGGGGGCTACGATGGTGTCGAGGGCGAGGGTCTGAGTGTCAAACTCGTAGAGAGTGAAGTCGCCGAACGGGCGGCGTGTGGGGGTCTCGGTAAAGCCGAGCAGGAGCATGTGGCGACCGTCGGGATGGAGGTCAATCACGTCGAGCATCTGTCGGCCGAAGGTGAGGGGGCGTTCCAGGCCGGTGGTCGGGTCATACTCGAAGATGTTGTAGCGGTCCTCGCCGCCGGGCACACGTTCGGCCGGGCTTGTGACGCGATACATCGGACCCTGTTGCTTCTCCGGGGTCTCCTTGCGGGAGAAGAAAAGACGGTCTTCCGTGGGGAACCAGGAGAGGGTTTCCTCCGGCACGTTGGTTGCGATGACCTCAGTTGCGAGAGTCACGGGGTCGAGGGTCACGAGGTCTTTGCCCTCGGCTCCCTGCTCGGTGTAATAGAGCTTGGATGTGCGGGGCATCCATTGCATTCCGGGTTTATGGGTTATGGGTCGTTCGGTTCCGGTGCGCAGGTCGGTGAGAGTGGCCCGGCGAGTGGTGCGGTCGAGGTCGCTCATGTCGGAGATGAGGGTCACGAGCCAACGCCCGTCGGGACTGATGGCGAGGCCGCTCACGCGCGGACCATACATAGTGTCGTCGAGCGTAAAACGGCGTTTCTGCTGCCCCTCCTTGAGGGCAACCTGCTCGAAACCCTTGGCCGGTTCCCAAATCATTTTGAACTCGGGCGTGGCAGTGTCGGCAGCCTCGGTGAGGATGCGCAGGGTGATGTCGCAGGTGCGTTCCGGAGCGAGTGTCAGAGGCACGCGTGTCACGGTCTGACTCCGGTCAGTGTGCTTCTTGACTGACTTCCCATCCACACACAGGTCAAAGAGGAGCGGGGTGGTGATGACCAGTTCCCCTTTGGCGAAGCGCTCGGCGCGCAGGGTGGTTGAGAGTGAGGTCAGGGAGAAATCTTCGGTCGGCTTGCTGAGGCGCAGTAAGGCCGAGGTGTCGGTGGTGAGCGGAGTGGTCTTCCCTTTCTTCAGGGCGCGAGCCGAGGAGAGGAGAGATGCTTTGTCGTAGCCGGCTCCTTTGGCGTTGAGGGAGTCAAGCATCAGCGGCGAGCGGAGTGAAAGGGGTTCGGAGGTTTGCCAGCGGGTGACGGGCACCGAGGCGAGCAGCGGCAGCGAAATGGCCGCAAGAGTGAACAGAGGTAATTTCTTCATCGGTAGGTTTTTCGGTCGGTATTCTTCAGTCGGTATTAGGAAAATGAGCCGGTGAGGCCGCACCCTTTTTGAGGGATTGGCAGCACCGGCTCTGCGTGTTAATCAAGGTGTTGTGAATCAGCCGAGTGCTTTCAGTGAAGCCTCGAGGGCTGTGATTTTCTCAAGGGCGTCAGCCTGCTTCTTTCGCTCGAGAGCCACCACGGCTTCGGGTGCGGAAGAGACGAAGCGTTCGTTGGAGAGTTTCTTTTCAACGCCGGTCAGGAAGCCGCGCAGGTGCTTGAGGTCAGCCTCAATCTTGGCGCGTTCCTCTTCGATGTTCACGTTCCCTTGCAGGGGAATTGCGAACTCTGTGGCCTGCACGCGGAATGTTGCTGCTCCGGCCTGCTTCTCGCTGACGGCTTTTATGGCTGAGAGGCCTGCCATCTTTTCCAGCACGGCACTCAGATGCTGAGGCCAAGCGCCGAGCACGAGCAGCTCCAGCGGTTCTCTGCCGGGAATCTGCTTCTGTTTGCGGATGGTGCGCACACCTGCCACAATCTCTTTGATGAAGTCCATGTCGGTGATGAGCTCCTCATCAACAGCTCCGGCCTCCGGGAGACGGGCAAGCATGATGCTCTCACCCTCGGCGCGCTCCGTGAGGTGCTGCCACAGCTCTTCGGTGATGAAGGGCATGAAGGGGTGCAGCAGACGCAGCTGTGCATCGAAGAATGCAAGGGTGGCCTCATAGGTCTTGGCGTCGATGGGGGTGCCGTAGGCGGGTTTTACCATCTCCAGATACCAGGAGGAGAATTCATCGCGCACAAGGCGATAGATACTCATCAGAGCTTCGGAGATGCGGAACTTCTCCATGCTGTCCTCAACTTCCGCAATAGTGCGGTTCAGCTGTGAGGCAAACCATTCGCAAGCTTCGCGGGCGCTTTCGGGTTGTTCGGCTTCGGAGGAAATCTCCCAACCTTTCACGAGGCGGAAGGCGTTCCAAATCTTTGTGTTGAAGTTGCGGCCCTGTTCGCAGAGTGCGTCATCATAGAGGATGTCGTTGCCTGCGGGAGCTGCGAGCATAAGACCCATGCGCACGCCGTCGGCGCCGAAGCGCTCCATCAGTTCGATGGGGTCGGGGCTGTTGCCGAGGCTCTTGCTCATCTTTCGGCCGAGCTTGTCGCGCACAATGCCTGTGAAGTAGACATTTTTGAAGGGCATCTCGCCCATGTATTCGTAGCCTGCCATGATCATGCGTGCCACCCAGAAGAAGATGATGTCGGGGCCGGTCACGAGAGTGGCGGTGGGATAGTAGTATTTAATCTCCTCGTTGCCCGGTTCGGTGATTCCCTTGAACAGGGAGATGGGCCAGAGCCAGGAGGAGAACCAAGTGTCGAGCGCACCCTCGTCGCGGCGCAGAGCCTCGAGGGGGAGTTCGGGGTTGCCGGTCAGCTGGCGTGCTTTGGCGAGAGCCTCCTGCTCGTCGCGGGCTACGACGAAGCGTTCCTCCTCACCTTCGCCAACAGGGAGGAACCAAGCGGGGATGCGGTGACCCCACCAGAGCTGACGCGAGATGCACCAGTCCTGAATGTTCTCCAGCCAGGAGCGGTAAGTGTTCTTATATTTCGAGGGGACGAATTTAATCAGGTCATTCATCACCGGGGGGAGAGCAATCTTGGCGAAGTGCTTCATGTTGATGAACCACTGTTTGCTCAAGCGGGGCTCGATGGGCACATGAGTGCGTTCGGAGCAACCCACGTTATTGGTGTAGTCCTCGATTTTCTCAACGAGTCCGGCAGCATCCAAATCCTTTACAATCTGCTCACGCACATCGAAGCGGTCCATGCCGACATACATTCCGGCAGCTTCGCTTAAGGTGCCGTCTTCATTAAAAATGTCGATGGTCTCGAGCTTGTGGGTTTGGCCGAGGCGGTAGTCATTCACGTCATGCGCGGGGGTCACTTTCAGGCAACCGGTGCCGAAATCCACCTCCACATAGCGGTCTTCGATTACGGGAATCACTCTGCCTACCAGGGGCACCACTACCTTCTTCCCTTTGAGCCAATGGTTCTTGGGGTCTTTGGGGTTGATGCACATTGCCGTGTCGCCCATGATAGTCTCGGGGCGGGTGGTTGCCACTACGGCGTAGCGGCGACCCTGTGCGTCGCGGTGCACAACCTCGCCTTCAGCAGCCGGAGTGTCGGGCGCGTCATCGTCGGCCAGATAGTAGCGCAGGTAATATAGCTTGCTTTTCTCTTCGCGGTAGTAGACCTCGTCGTCGGAGAGGGCGGTGCGGTTCTGCGGGTCCCAGTGCACCATGCGCAGTCCGCGGTAGATGAGTCCTTTGTCATAGAGGTCGCAGAAGACGCGGAGCACGCTTTCGGAGCGCTCTTCGTCCATAGTGAAGGCAGTGCGCTCCCAATCGCAGGAGGCACCGAGACGCTTCAGCTGTTCGAGAATGATGCCGCCATGCTTGTGGGTCCACTCCCATGCATGTTCCAGGAACTGCTCGCGGGTCAGGTCAGTTTTCTTGATGCCTTCGTCAGCTAGCTTTGCGATCACCTTGGTTTCGGTTGCGATTGAAGCATGGTCAGTGCCGGGTGCCCACAGTGCATTTTTGCCCTGCATACGCGCGCGACGGATGAGGATGTCCTGAATCGTGTTGTTGAGCATGTGACCCATGTGGAGCACGCCGGTGACGTTGGGGGGAGGAATGACGATGGTGTAAGCCTCACGTGCGTCAGGCTCGGAATGGAAGAGACGGTGCTTCATCCAGTAGTCATACCATTTCCCCTCCACCTGCGAGGGGTCATATTTGGTGGCTAATTCATTCATAACTGAGAGTTGCAATAATTAAAGCACAAAGTTAATGAAAAAACAGAAAACCACCAAATTTATATTGGCTGCCTCCCGGTTATGATATCGCAGGTGAAGACTCTCGCAGGCTCCGGCGATGGACTTCTGAGGGGGAGGGTGCGGCTGACGCGGGGTTGACGGCAAAGACGTAGTTGTTATGCTCAAGGAGTGCCCAGATGAGCAAGACGGCTGCTACTACGCCGCTGAACACGAATTCAAATCCGGGGGAGTCAGAATGAAAGAGCCGACGGAAGAAGCTGTCGATGTAGGGGACAAGCGTTATGCCTACGTAGTTGGCTGAAAGCACGTAGCCGAAATATCGGGTGCCGAGTTGGCGAGTTGGTGCCACGTAGGTTGTCTTGTTGTAGATGATGGGCTGGATGATGCCGTAGCCCAAGCCGGTCAGCAGTGAGGCGGCAATGTAGATGCCGCAGTTTGCGGTAAGGCCGATGACCAGGAGTCCGGTGGCACACATCGCCAGGCTGATGAACATCACTGCCGGTCCGATGAGTCGCTTCAGTCGGCCGACGAATGCCCCGGCCACAGCACACATCAGATAGTAAGCGGCCGTGACGATGCCCACCTCTGTTGTGCTCATTCCGTAGGAGTCCATGAGGAAGGGTGAGTAATAGGAGATTGAGGTTGTGCAATAGGTGAGCACGGCATAGAGCAGAATCAGTCTTGCGAGCATGAGCCCGGAGGCGCGTCCGCTGAAGTGGAGCGCTCCGAAATTCTCGTCGGTGGAGGCTGAGGCTTGAGCACCCTGCTTGCGGTGAGCTTTCACGTAGCGCTGGGTCATCATGGGTAGAAGCGCCAGAGGAATGACCGGCATGAGATAGACCGCGAAGGCTGCGTGCCAGCTGCGTGCCACGACCCAGCCCACATATAGGTTAGCGATGATTACCATGGAGTTCGACACGGTTGACTTCCATCCAAGGTCTTGCTGGCGGGATTTGCCGACAAACCATTCTGAAATTGCTCCGGCGGCTACCGGCACGACCATGCCGCAGCCAATCCCCACGAGGCATCCGAGCAGAATCAGAGTGCCGATATTTTCGGCCATGAAGCAGCCGACGCCTCCGAGCAGAAAGATGCTCAGGCCGATGAGCAGAACGCCGGTCTGATGCCGAGCTGTGGCGAGCCTGCCTGCTATCAGAATCACAGGAATCATGCAGAGGTTCGGCAGGGATGTGAGCAGCTGTGACTCAAGTTCGGAGGAGTGGAAGATGTGATGCAGCTCGCTCAGCATGGGGGAGACTGCCAGCCCGGGAAGGTTGATGGTGAGCGACACTGAGAGAATTGCAAGCAGAGAGATGAGCGGCATCTTGCCGCTGCCGGAAGTGACATATTTCATAGCATGTAAGTCTTATACAGAATAAGGGTATGTAATCTGTTAACACTTATGCTCTTATGATAGTTCTGGCGACTTCCGGATGAAGGGCTCTTTTTCCCGTGAATCAGATTAGGGAGGCAATGTGGCGGGCTATTGCTGCCGGGGAGGGGAAGGTTGTGATGTCGAGGCGCGTCAGTCCGGGGTCGCGCGCATACCAAGTGAGTTGTTTTTTTGCGTAGACACGTGTGTTTTTTTGCAGTCGGGCTGTTGCGAAGTCGAGGCTCCAGTTACCCCCCACTACTTCAAACAGTTCTTTGCAACCCACGGTGTTGAGTGCGTTCAGGTGTCTCTTAGGATACATTCTCTCGGCTTCCTGCATTGCTCCGGCCTCCAGCATGTGGAGCACTCGGGAGTTGATGCGCTCAAAGAGGATTTCGCGGGGAGCCGTCAGTTGGTAGCGCTGCAGGCGGAAAGGGCGCTCCTTGAGGGCACCGCTGCGCAGGGAGGTGTAAGTGCGTCCGCTCTCGAGGCAAATCTCCACGGCGTGCATCACTCGCTTGAGGTTGCGGGGGTCTACCACGCGGGCATATTCGGGGTCAAGTTGCTCAAGGTGGGAAAGCATACCCTTCAATCCCTCTCTTTCAGCCATGTCGGCCACTTTGCTGCGCACCGCCTCGGAGATGGTGGGCAGTTCATCTATACCCCGGCAGAGGGCATCGACGTATAGCATGGATCCTCCGCAGGCCACTACGCAGTCATGCCGGGCGAACAGGTCGTCCAGTTTGCTGAGTGCCTGCTGCTCGAAGAGCGCCGCGCTGAAATAGGCCTCCACGGGGAGGGTGCCTACAAAATGATGCGGCACCCGCGCCAAGTCTTCGGGCGTGGGTGCTGCAGTGATGATTGGGATGTCGGCATACACCTGGCGTGAGTCGGCAGAGATTATCTCTGTGCCGAGCATTTCGGCCAGCTCCAGGGCTACGGCCGATTTCCCCACGCCGGTGGGTCCGGTGATTACTATCAGGGTTTTCTTCAACGTTTGCCTACGATGCGGGCTATCTCCACAATCACATCCATTGCTTTCTGCATTGAGGGAATGGGGAGGAATTCATAGCGGCCATGGAAGTTGAGTCCGCCTGCGAAGATGTTGGGGCAGGGGAGCCCTTTGAAGCTGAGCTGGGCGCCGTCAGTACCGCCGCGGATGGGCTGCACTTTGGGGGTGATGCCGGCATCTTTCATTGCTTGAATGGCGATGTCGATGATGTGCATTACCGGCTCGATTTTCTCGCGCATGTTGTAATACTGGTCTTTGATTTCAGCTGTGCAGCTCTCCGGGTATTCGGAGTTGATTTTGTTGACGAGGTGCTCGATTTCGCGCTTGCGGCTCTCGAAGCGGGCGCGGTCATGGTCGCGGATAATGTAGGTGACGGTGGTCTGTTCGACGCTGCCTTCGATTCCTACGAGGTGGTAGAATCCTTCGTAGCCTTCGGTGTGTTCCGGGGTTTCCCAGCGGGGAAGCATCTGCATGAATTGTGAGGCTACGCGGATTGAGTTGACCATCTTGTGTTTGGCATAGCCGGGATGCACGTTGCGCCCCTTGATTGTGATTCGGGCTACGGCTGCGTTGAAGTTCTCATATTCCAGCTCGCCAATCTCGCCGCCATCCATCGTGTAGGCCCAGTCGCAACCGAAGCGCTCGACGTCGAATTTGTGGGCGCCCAATCCGATTTCTTCGTCAGGGTTGAAGGCTACGCGGATTTTGCCATGCTTGATTTCAGGGTGCTCCTGAAGATAGTGGATAGCGGAGATGATTTCGGCCACACCGGCTTTGTCGTCGGCGCCCAGGAGGGTGGTGCCGTCGGTAACAATCAAATCCTGACCAACGTAGTGGAGCAGCTCGGGGAATTCCTGCGGCGAGAGGATAATGTTTTCTTTCTCGTTCAGGATGATGGGCTGTCCGTCATATTTCTCGACGATTCGGGGATTCACGTGCCGTCCGCTCATGTCGGGGCTTGTGTCAAGGTGTGCGATAAATCCGATGGTGGGCACCTCGCGGTCAGTGTTGGCGGGGAGTGTGGCCATCAAGTATCCGTTATCGTCGAGGGTTATATCCTCAAGACCCATACGTCGCAGCTCCTTTTCAAGATGCTGGGCAAAAATCATCTGCCCGGGAGTTGAAGGGGTGAGGTTAGTCAGCTCGTCGCTCTGTGTGTCAAACTTTACGTAGTCGAGAAAGCGGTCTACAATAGTCATGGGATTTGATTTAGAGTGTGTGTTTTAGTTAGATGCGGGCAAGGACTCGATAGAGCGGGCCACTTCGGGGCGTACGGCACGCAGCGTGTGGATGAAAGCCGTGTCAAATGCCTCGGCATGTTCGCGCTTGCCGGCCGTCACGTAGCGGCTCTGAATTGCGCGTGCATCAAGCAGCTTAGCCTGCAAGGCGAGAGTGTCGGCAGGGTCGGCGTCAATAAACTCACGAGCGGCTGTGCGCCCCTGCATGATTGCTGCCTCGATGTCGGCAGCTTCACCCTCCCCCTGCTCAATCACAGCCGTAGCACTGTCGGTCTCTCCGCTCGAAGAACCGCAGCTGCAGAGACTCAATGCTATGACGCAGGTTAATGCAAGTGTCTTTACTTTCATGGCTTCAGTAGTCCTTTATTAGGAGGGCAAAGGTAATAAATTCTTTGCGAATTTTCAACCGAACGGCGCAGAATTTTGTTTAGAATATAAAAAGCAATTGATTATGAATACCTTAAGAAAAATATCATTGGCTGCTGCGGCTCTGTTGACAGCTGCTTCAGCTTTGGCTCAGAGCAGTATGCCTGCTCCGGGCGGTGTGGCAGGTGGTGGTCGTGGAGGCAGCAGCATGCCTGCTCCCGGCGGAATGGCCTCAGGGGCTGCCTGGGGTGGCGGATGGGGTAATCCTTGGGGACCGAGTCCCTGGGGGCCTGCGCCGGTCAATTGGTCGAACACGGGCACTGCCAATGTGTTGGGATGTGGCTATGACTCCCAGGGTGTCTGGCGTGTCATTCCGATGAAGGTGGCCTATCAGTATAATGGGATGCAGTATAATGTGACTGTCATGAACGCTTGGAACCCTTGGAGCGATATGTGGAATTATGGTGTTGACCAGCCGGCCTATAACACTTCTTACTACATCAATGGCAATAACTATAATTTCTATGCTCCCCTCTCGACAGGCACTTACTACTTTAATCTCTGATTCTTTGGGATGAGAGGCATGAGCGAAATGAGAGGAATAAGGTAGCGTCAAGTTCTGCGCAAGCCTTATTCCTCTCATTTCGCTCATGCCTCTCGGGGGCTGAGGTCTATTCCTCCCGGGTGCTGACTGCT
>CANSAP010000011.1 GCA_947644715.1 uncultured Bacteroidales bacterium | reverse complement strand
TGTGATATTTCTTAAACATATTAACAAATTCAAAAAGTCAAGATGACTTCTGTGTCTAAAAAATATGTGTTAAGAAACTGTTTAAGTTTATGTCGGAAATATTTTTATAGCTTGTTATCAATGAATTTTGAGGCTGTTTTTGGTGCTTTTCGCCGAGTCTCATCGGTCGCATAGCCCGCTATGCTCCCTCTCTGGCTCGCGAAAATCACTCAAAAACATCTCTCAAAATTGCATTGACATAAACTTAAACAGTTTCTAAGACTGAGGCGGCTGGTTTTTAGGAATTTACTTGAATGCCTTCTCGTTGCCTTGGATAAAGAAGAATCCGCCACCGGTCTTGTCACGTTGCAAACCGATGAATATCACCTCTCCATTATTAATCACCTTAAGCGATGTGTAGCGGCCATCTGCGCCCATGCTGTCAGAATACTCGCGCCCGCGCTGAGCATCCTTCTCTAAGGCATCGGCTATCTGCTTGATAATAGCCGGATTACGTGTGACCGTCAGCCCCCGGTAAAATTTGCCGTTATTCTTATAGACTGTGCTTGTCACACTTTTGTTATTGTTATATCTGCCGTCAAACAGCTTTTCCACATTCAAGCCCGGAGCCTTTGCAAAAGCCAGCACAGCGTGCACCGTTAATAATAGAATTAATGCAAATCGTTTCATAATCAAAGAGTGTTGTGGTTCATAAATTCGTCGACCTTCGCCTGTTCGGCCATCTTGCGGTTTTCTTCCTGCTGCATGAATCTCTCCATACGTTCAATGTCAGCCTCTGCCCGGTCAAGTGCGGCTTCGCCCGTGATTTGGTGGCCATTGGCATAGACAATACAATCCGCACCGGAGGCTGCCTCTGAAGCGCTTCGGGAGTGTGTGCCTAAGATAAGAGCTAAACAGGCAGCCGCACCGGTAATTGCCACCCATGGCCGGCGTCGTTTTCTCCGGGCGCGCATTGCGGGCGTCAGACGTAACTTGTGAGCTACACCCATAATCTCTCGCACCTCGCTGATAAGCTGCGAGTCAAAATCGGTGTGAGTGAGCAGATATTCCAGCTCGGTCTCCTCGAGCAGCGTCATCCGGCAGTCAAGATAGAGCCGGCAAAGTTGCTCAACCTCAGATAGTTTAAGAGTGTCAGTAGAGTTATTCATCTGTTCAGCTTAATATAGGTTTCTCGCATCCGCTTTCGGGCGCGACTCATGTTCATTCTCACTGCTTCGACCGACATGCCCAGCCGCTCCGCAATCATCTCATATTCGATTTCTTCATGCGTGACCATGTTGAATATTCTTCGTTGCAACTCGGTCAATTCCGCTTGTAAGACAGCTTCCAGTTCGCGAGCAAATTCGTCAGCCTGCGCATCTTCACGAGCCAACTGCAAAACTTCATTTGACTCAAGGGAGATTTCGCGCTGCTTGCGCAAACGGTCGATGCACAGATTTCTGAGCACAACGACCAGCTTATGGTCTGCCTCAGCCGCTGACTGCATTTGGGCTCCTGCCCTCAGTCTCAGATATGCGTCCTGCAACGCATCCTGAGCCTCCTCGTTGCTACTGAGCAGTCTCATAGCCATGCGATGTAACTTGGCTCGCAGCTCCAAGAATGATGATGTAAGAAAATCCTGTCTCATATCGTGTCTATTAATAATACGACAAAATGTCCCAAACATAACATCACGCATGAGAAAAATTTAATCTGATGAGCACGACGTAGTGTGCACAGGGGCTTTCGGGAGCTCCGACGTAAACTCGTAATATTATATTAAACAACGATTACAGACGCGCTGAAAGCTTTTTGAGGAGGCAGGTGTCAGGCCCTCAGGCGGCTTGAAATGTAAGAGGTCATGGCTGCAGGGTTTTCGCATCCGAGCACGTATTGTTCACCGCTTTTCATTCGTATAAGGAAGAAGTCGGAGGCTTTGCCATAGTAGCCGTAGTAGCGCCCGATGTCCCCTTCGCGGAATATTCCCCAATAGCCCATGAAACCTCCTGAGGCGCAGATTCTTATTGCTCCCATGGTGGGGCTGAAACGTTCGACGCTCTCGATTCCCTCCATTGGCAGCCGATGCTTTTTCAGCAGAGTGTGAATGCAGACGGTTTCTTTGTCGGCACTGATGCTTACAGGAGCATACAGCGCTGTGCTGATAAGCAGGAACAGAGGGATTATCAGCACAATGAGGAAAGCCGCTTTTTCATGGATAGAAACCGCGCAACCGATTAGCAGAATTATGATGAGGGTGATGGTCAGTGCTTTGGAAAATGTGCTGAGTTTGACTTTTGATTTCATGAAGGCGGATTAAACAAGCGAAATAATGTTGCAATGCAAAAGTAATAATTTTTCTCAACCTTTACAATAATGAATTTCCTCGCTTTGGTAAAGATATGTGGATTAATCTTAAAATTGATGAATAATCGAAATAAACTTAATTTTGAGTCCGTTTTTATGAACGATGAAAGTTTTACCCGTTTTGCAATCATATGGAGGGAGACCGGCGCCTTTAGTGAGTGTGTTGCCGGTGGTTTTTCTTATAGGCTCGTTGTTGGCATTATTGATTGTCGGTGGCACGGATCTTGCCGGGATGCTCGGTTGGGGAGTCCTGTTGCTGTCGGCAGCCTTGGCGCTGTTGTTGAGCCGGGCAAGCGGCACGTTGAGCCGCAGAGAGCTTGTGAGCGGGCTTCACACGAGTGCCTCTCAGGTATTGCCCGCGCTGCCGCTGCTGTTGCTGATAGCGCTGATTTCCACCACGTGGATGCTCAGTGGTGTCGTGCCTGCACTGATATGTTATGGATTGGACGTGATTAATCCGACTATGTTTCCTGTGCTTGCCTGCGTCGTGAGTGCTTTGGTTTCATCGCTTACGGGTTCCTCCTGGACTTCTGTGGCAACGGTTGGGGTCGCGTTTATGGGTATAGGAGGAGCCATGGATTACAGCGCAGCTGTGACCGCCGGGGCAGTGATTTCGGGGGCTTATTTCGGAGATAAAGTGTCGCCGTTGTCTGACACCACTGTTGTGGCAGCTTCCACATGTGGTGTGGAAATCTTCAGGCATGTAAAGTATATGATGCGCACCTCGCTTCCGGCAATGTTTATTACCCTGCTTGTTTATCTGGCCATCGGGCTTCTGCACAGGGGGAATATGCAAGAGGCCGGAGGTGAGACCATTCCTGATGCCCTGAAGCATCTGTTTGTAATTTCACCCGAAGTTTTGATTATACCGGCCGTGACGGTAGCTCTCATCGCATTTCGTGTCAACACGATGCTGACGTTAGGCATAAGCGCTGCTATGGGGCTGATTGGGATATTTGTTTTTCAGGCCGGAGTAGTGGATGCGTTGGGAGGAGCAGGCGGGATTGCTCAAGCGCTTTGGTCGGGGCCGGAATTCACGCAGGTGCCGGAATTGTTGTCTCGTTTGGCGCAGACGTCCGGAGTGTGGGGCATGTGGCCTACGGCTCTGTTGGTGCTCAGTGCTCTCCTCTTCGGGGGTGTAATGATTGGCACCGGTATGTTGGCCTCCATCACCGCGGCCTTCACGAAACGGCTTCGCAGTCGCTTCTCGACCGTGGGGGCTACGACCGGCAGCGGACTGCTGCTTGTGGCCTGCACAGCTGATCAGTATCTGTCGCTGATTGTTGGCGGGAATATGTATGGCACGCATTATGCGAGCCGGCGTCTCGACTCCCGGCTTCTGAGTCGCACACTGGAGGATAGTGTCACCGTCACCTGTCCGTTGTTCCCTTGGAGTTCATGCGGCGTCATGCATAGCGCCGTCCTTGGAGTTGGAGCGATAGCCTATGCGCCGTTTGCACTGTTCTGTTGGCTCTCTCCCCTGATGGCAGTGGCGGTGGCGCGCTTCGGCAGGCAAAAAGGGGATTAATACAACATTTCAGCGTTGCTGTGCGTTAATTAAGTTAGACCCCAAACTACTATAACACTATATGTCACAGCAGAAGCACTACGTTGGCCTGAGTGAGGCCGAAGTCCTTGAAAGCCGCAGCCGCCACGGCGCGAATATATTGACTCCTCCTGAAAAAGAGGCAGTGTGGAGGATGTTTCTCAAGAAATTCTCTGATCCGCTGATAATAATTCTCATAATTGCCGGCATACTTTCTGTCGGCATTTCCTGCTATGAATACTACGGACTTGGCAAGGATGCCGGAGTCTTTTTCGAGCCAATCGGAATCTTTATCGCTATATTTTTGGCCACCGGTTTAGCCTTTTACTTTGAGCGCAAGGCCGACAAGGAGTTCGAGCTGCTTAATCAGGTGAATGATGATGAGCCGGTGCAGGTCATTCGTGACGGCAGTCCGGTGCAGGTTGCCCGCAAGGATGTGGTGGTAGGAGATATCGTTCTGCTGAATACGGGCGAAGAGGTGCCGGCTGACGGTCAATTGCTTGAGGCTGTGTCTCTTAACATAGACGAGTCAACGCTGACGGGTGAGCCAATAGCTCACAAAACCACTGACTCCGCGCAGTTTGACAAAGAAGCGACCTTCCCGTCGGATTATGCCATGCGTGGCACGAAAGTCATGGAGGGTCATGGCGTGATGAAGGTGCTTGCCGTGGGTGATTCCACAGAGAATGGTAAGGTTTTTGAGGCTGCTCAGATTGATGATTCGGTGAAGACACCGCTCAGTGAGCAGTTGGAGCGGCTGGGCAGGCTGATTTCCAAACTTTCCTACGGTGTGGCCGTGGCTATCGTTGTGGGTCGCGTACTCATGTACTTCCTTACGTATAGCTTTGAATGGGTGGAGTTTGTGACATATCTCTTGCAGTCCTTCATGATTGCCGTTGCGCTGATTGTTGTGTCGGTGCCGGAGGGGCTGCCTATGGCTGTCACATTGTCTTTGGCCTATTCAATGCGCCGAATGTTGAAAACCAATAACTTGGTGCGCAAGATGCATGCGTGTGAGACGATGGGCGCCACCACGGTTATTTGCACCGACAAGACCGGCACCCTCACGCAGAATCAGATGCAGGTCTATCAGACGAGGTTTTTCGTGCCTGAGTCAGAGCTTAAATACGTGTATGAAGGTATAGCCGTCAACTCAACCGCGCAGCTTGACCTGAACGGCGAAAAGCCACAGGTCCTGGGCAATCCCACCGAGGGCGCCCTGATGCTTTGGTTGCGTTCACAGGGCTTGGACTACGTTGCTCTGCGAGGGAAGGTCAAGCCTATAGAGGAGCTGCCCTTCACGACCGAGCGTAAGTATATGGCCAGCGTAGTGGAGAATGCTGATGGCGAACGGGTGCTGTATGTCAAGGGTGCTCCGGAGATTATCTTTGGAATGTGCAGGAACACATCAGGCGTAACAAAGCCCGAGATTGATGCTCAACTTCTTGAGTATCAGAATCAAGCTATGCGCACGTTGGGCTTCGCCTTCCAGCGTCTCAAGGAGGGTGATGTGACGTTGCGAGACGGACGTGTGGAGGCTGACAGTCTTGTCTTTCAGGGCATTGTGGCTATTTCCGACCCCGTGCGCGGCGATGTGCCTGAGGCCGTCAAGGAGGTGCTTGATGCAGGTGTTCAGGTAAAGATTGTGACCGGCGACACTCCCGGCACAGCAAAGGAAATCGGGCGCCAGATAGGCCTTTGGGATGATAGCCGAGACTCTGATAAGAATCTGATTACAGGCCTTGAGTTCGCCGCCCTCTCTGATGATGAACTGCTGAAGCGAATCGGTGATTTTAAGATAATAGCGCGCGCGCGCCCCATGGATAAGAAGCGGCTCGTGGAAACCTTGCAGAAGAAGGGAGAGGTGGTAGCCGTGACCGGCGACGGCACCAACGATGCCCCGGCCTTGAAGAGCGCGCATGTGGGGCTTTCGATGGGTGATGGCACATCGGTGGCCAAGGAGGCTTCAGATATTACTATCGTTGATAACTCCTTCTCCTCCATCGGCCGGGCTGTCATGTGGGGACGCTCGTTGTATCGGAATATCCAGCGCTTCATACTTTTCCAGATGACAGTGAATGTCGTGGCCTGCCTGATTGTGCTTTGTGGTGCATTCATGGGCACAGAGTCGCCGCTGACTGTCACCCAAATGTTGTGGGTTAACCTGATTATGGACACGTTTGCAGCCATGGCTCTCGCCTCACTTCCCCCGGCATCTTCAGTCATGAAAGAAAAACCGCGAGACAGGAGTTCATTCATCATCAATCGTGAGATGTGGGGCAGCATTCTCGGCGTCGGAGGTGTCTTCTTCCTCCTCCTGTTAGGGATTCTTTACATATTTGAGCATTACAGCGTAGAGAGCATGACACAGCTGCTCTCCTTCAATCCTCAGGGACTTGTCTCCAAGGCGAACCCCGCGCTGACACCTTATGAGCTGTCGATGTTCTTCACCCTGTTTGTCTTCCTTCAGTTCTGGAACATGTTCAATGCCCGCGCCTTTGCCACAGGGCGGTCAGCTTTGCATCTGAAAGGGTGTCAGGGCTTCCTTCTCATAGCGCTCTTCATTCTTATCGGGCAGATAGCCATCGTCAGCATTGGCGGAGCATTCTTCAATGTTGTGCCTTTGGCCTGGAGTGACTGGCTGATCATTATCGGAGGCACCTCAGTCGTGCTTTGGATTGGCGAGCTGCTGCGCGTGATTAAGAAGTAATTATAACTTGATCTATTATGAAAAGCATGAAATTATTGCCGGTATTGCTATCGGCATTGGCTGTTGCATCCTGTGCGAAGACCACACAAGTTAATGTATCGGCGCAGGAGATAGAGGCTTATGCTTCTGACAGCATCAATGTGTGGAAACCGCTCGAGGCCGGCTCATCAGTCGGCGAGCTTTACAGATTCGGAAATGCCGAGGGTCGCAAATTCTCAGAGCGGTTCTCGACGGATTCCACTGATGTCTATCTGGAATTCAATGTGACGTTGCTCGAATTGAATCCGGCAATCACGCGCCGCTTGCATCGGCTGGTGGCCGACCGACTGCGTGCGTGGGGCTTCACGGGCAGGGCTGACACTATCCCGGGGTATAAGCCGGTCGATGTGGATCCGTCGCGCCATTTGCAGTACGAAATAATGCGCACCCTGCTGGCTGACACCGGAGCTAAGTTCGAGAATTTTAAGGACAGTATCTTCTCTGTCGGTCCCAATGTCTCAGGCAGGCTAATCTATGATGCCCGTATTGACATTTATCCGGTATGGATGAAGGATGATTTTGTAACTTACGCCGTGCAGGGCTACGATTACACCGGCGGAGCTCACGGCGAGGAATTCAACCAATTGATTACGTTCTCCATCAGCACCGGAGACCCTGTCACCATTGCTCAAATAGCAGATTCCGATAAGGAACGACTGCTTCATCAGCTCGCGGCGCGCCACATGGCAGGACATAATTATTTTGACAACCTGCGGACTCCCACACTGGAAAGCTATCTCGACAGCCTCAACCGCTGGCTGGGCTATTTCCCTACGTTTGACGGCTCTGTGAACATGAATGGGATGAAGGATATAACAGCCGACAATTTCCCTCTGCCTGACCCTGGATTTACGTCAGAGGGATTGGTGTTCGTTTATCCAAAATATATGCTTGCTCCGGGTGCAGCCGGCACGCCTCAGGTGGTCTTGACCCGGGAGGAGGTACGCCCACTTCTGAAAGCCCCCTTCAACTCGTTGGAATAAATCGGGCGACGAGCCAACACGTCATTGATTAATCCTGCGAAGTCATCTTGACTTTTTACGAAAACTTAAAAATAGAATAAAATCATTTTCTTCGAGGTCATTCTTCATTAATATTTTGGCATCTTCCAATCCTTTCATCAGTCGCATAGCCCGCTATGCTCCCTCTTCAAGAATTGAAATCTGCTCAAAATCTTAATAAAGCATAACCTCGAAAAAAGTCAAGATTACTTCAGTATCTCCATAATCTGCGGAGTGTCAAGCTTTTGACGCCGGGGTAGCTTCTTTACTACTTCGGCGTAGCTGTGCCGAATCAGAGAGTGCACAAAATCCTTTGGCAACGAGCTGCGCATCTTTACCTGATTCCAGTACTTCTTGTTCCAGTGCCATGCACCTTGAATTTCGGGGTAATGCTCCCGCAATTCAAGGGCGTATTCCGGGTCACACTTCAGAGTGAAATAATCTTTACCTTCGAGCGAAACACAGGCAAAAATCTTGCCGCAAACCCGGAGCAGCAGGAACTCCGGTCCGAAAGCCATATCCTCGGAGGTCATTGGAAGCGAGAGACAGTACTCGCGAATTTCATCAATTTCCATTCGTTAGAAGTCAAGCGTAAGGCGAACGTTAAACTGCCGGCGGGTCAGATAGTTAGGCACGGCATATTGAATGCCGTTGACGTCTGTCACCCAATAATAGGATGACACATTTGATATGTCAAACAGATTAAAGACGTCCAAACCGACAGTTATATTCTTAAACGCCGCCCAGAACTTTGAGGAGGGCTTCTCCTGATCCGGCGCACCGAGAATCTGGTAAGAGAGACCGATATCCACACGTTTGTAGGCAGGTGCTCTGAACCATGAGACAGTGCGTTTCACTCGAGGAGCAACCATGGTCAGACCGTCGGAGAAGATGCCGCGCAGTGAAAACTTCAGTTTCGGGAATTTCGGAAAGTAGTCGGTAAAGAAGAGCGAGAAGGCATATCGTTGGTCGGAGGGGAGGGGGCATTTTATGCCATCCAAGTCCTGCTGCGTCTTCATCAGCGAGAAGGATACCCAGGAGTCAGAACCGGGCACAAATTGGCCATAAAGCTTCAGGTCAAGCCCCATGATGTAACCTTTTGAGTCATTGACTCCGGTGTATTCCACCTTCAGATTGTCATACTCATACGAAATCAAGTTAGCGAGATTCTTGTAATAAGCCTCAGCCGTAATCTTGAAAGGCCGGTTCATCGAGCGGAAATTATAGTCAGTGCCGAGCACCACCTGAATTGCACGAGGCGATTTTATGTCATGGTTCAGATGAATGGATGTGTTACCCAATTCGTCAGTGACCGATGTGCGATATTCCTTATAGAACGGACTCTGATAGTGCATTCCGAGCGCAAAGCGGAATGCCCAGCGATTAGAGGCGGCGGGAGAGAAAGAGAGGTTTACTCGGGGGGACACCAGGAATTCCTTATTGAAGCCCCAGTAAGAGAAACGGATGCCGGCATTGAGGGTGAAGAATCCTGCGGCATTATCAAAATAGAGAGCATCTTCCGCATAGAAAGCCAAGCGGGTAGAGGTGAGATCTTGGCGTGAAGATAGATTGTAGATTAGATGCACTCCTTCGGGCTGGGTTGGCAGTGAATAGCCGGCAGAGTCTCGCCACTCCCATTCGCGAGTGCGGTCATAGAATCGCTCGCTCTGCACCAATATGCCATAATTGATATGGTTTTTCCCAAGCACAGTGTTACCTTTAAGGAGCGCCTGAAGAACCGATGCTTTAAGGCGGTTGCGAGAGTGCTCCATGTATTTCCCCACACCAAGCTCGCCACCCACAGCCGGGCCGGAGCCGGAGCCGGAGGTGCCTGCCTGGTCGAGCCAATACTCACCCGAGATGTCATAACTCACAAACTCATTAGTCAGAAAGCCGGACAGCGCCAACGTGAAATCAGTGGATTTTGACACACGGTAGTTCAGGCTGAGTGCGCCCAGGTAAGTCTCGAATTTGTCGCGTTCCTCACCGTCGAAATACACCTTGAATTGCTTCGTGTCGGTGCTCGTGCCGAAAGAGGTCTCGCGGTCGGCAGGCTTGAAATTGTAGTAGTTAAGTGAAATGTTGCCGAGGAAGTTTACGGAAAAGCGCTTCGACGGTTTCCAAATCAGATTGGTCTGATAATCAAAGTATTGAGGGTCATATTCGCCGCGTGTCTCCAGGGAAGAGAGCAGAGAATTGTTCTTCTTGTAACGCAGGCCGTGGAGCTGAGAAAATTTCCCGGAGTTTGTGCCAAGATAGGCAGTGACACCCATCAGGGAGCCGGAGATACCGGCCTCAAAAGCTTCAGGCTCACGGTAGGTTATATCAAGAGCTGACGACATTTTGTCAGCATAACGAGCCGGGAAACCTCCAGTGGAGAATTTGATGCCTCCCACCATATCGGGGTTAATAATGGAAAGTCCCTCCTGCTGCCCGGAGCGCACAAGCTGAGGGCGATAGATTTCCGTGCCGTTGATGTAGACTGAATTTTCGTCAAAAGAACCGCCGCGCACAGAATACTGAGAACTCATTTCATTGCTGGAATTCACGCCGGCCATGGTGGTGAGCAGCGCCTCAACCGAGCCGCCGGTGACATCCGGCGACAGTTTAAGAGCATCTTTGTCGAACTGCTGCATACCCCCCGTATTGGAGCGATAAGCCGTCACTTCCACCTCCTGAAGCATTACATCGTCAGGCTGAAGGGTGGCATTCAGCGTCACTTCTCCCTGTGGGGAAATCAGGTTGCGACGAAGGTCGCGAAAGCCAATGCAGCTGAACTGCATTGGAATGGTATCTGCCTGAGCCACAGTTAGCTTATAGGAGCCGTTCAGTTCCGTAAAGGTGCCGATGGCTGTGCCGGCTACTTTTACGGTGGCAAACTCCACCGGTTTCCCCTCTCGGTCGGTGACTGTGCCGGTTATGACAACGTTTTCGCCAAATGCCAGGAGAGGCAGGCAGATTGTCAGAGCAAATAATATGAATTTCAGTGACTTTTTCACATTCTTAAAACGCAAAAAGCCATTGTTTATTATTAATCACACTCTTAGAAGGAGCGCAGCCGACGGTATAGCTGATGCACCGGGAGCCCCATGACGTTATAGAAACTGCCGGAGATGCTTTCTACGGCCACAGCACCAATCCATTCCTGAATACCATAGGCTCCGGCTTTGTCGAGAGGCTGATATTTATCTACATAATACGTGGCCTCATCGCGAGAGATTTCTGCAAACTTCACGCGGCTCTCTACGCTGAAGCTTTCCCTGCGCTCGGCGGTTGTGATTGCTACACCGGTGACCACCGTGTGCTCCTTGCCTGACAGATGCAGAAGCATAGCAATGGCACCCTCGCGGTCAGCCGGTTTTCCAAGCACCTCGCCGTCGAGAATAACCACGGTGTCAGCAGTGATAATCAATTCATTCGAGGTGATAAGCGATTTGTAGCCATCGGCTTTCAGCCGGGCAAGGTATTCCGGAATCTGATGTGAGGGGAGAGACTCCGGATAGGTCTCTTCAATTTCAAGCGGAGGCGCCTGAGTGAAGGGTATGTCAAGCATGCCGAGCAATTCGCGGCGTCGCGGAGATTTACTCGCCAGCATCACCTGATACTTATTGAGATTATCGTGCATAATTCTCTTGTGCTAAAATCGTCTGAATTCAAAGACACTGAGGTTAGATAGGTTTTATGTTTACCAGCCAAAAGCCTCATGGTCATGCATCCAGAAGCCCCGGGCTTTAAGGATTTGTTCGAGTATATCGCGCCCCACTCCATAACCGCCCGTGAATCGTGAGATATAGCGGCATGTGGCGCGCACTTCGGGAACTGCATCATGCGGACAGCAGGCAAGCCCCACGTGGCGCAGCGGGCGCAGATCAGGAATGTCGTCACCCACATAGGCCACCTCCTCCGGCTTGAGTGAGTTCTCCTCCATCCATTCTTGGAGCTTGGGAAGCTTATGAGCCACACCCATGAAGACATCCTTCATTCCAAGCGATGTGAAACGCACACGCACACCCTCGGTGTTACCACCCGTTATAATAGCCAACTTCAAGCCGCATCTGACGGCTAACTGAATAGCGTAGCCATCCTTGGTGCTGACCATGCGCAGTGGCTCTCCGGAAGGGGAGAGGGGTATGGTCGAGGGGGATAGAACTCCGTCTACATCAAAGACGACGGCTTTAATCTTCTTCAGGTCGTAATCAATTGCGCTCATGATTGCTTATCGGTAATGGTTGGATGGTGGAATTCTGCAAGGATTGAGTCGGCCAACAGTTGGTAAATGTCAGCTTCCGGCGAGTCTTGGAGCATAGAGAGATGCTTCTCAATCACCTGAAGGTCACCGCGGCGTGCCGGGCCTGTCTGCGCCTCGTGCGGACTCATGTGCCGAATCTTCGCGGCGGTAGCCTTAATGAGGGGGTGCAGCACATCAAGCGACAGCCCATCCTCTGCTAAAAGAGAGTCGGCTATATCCCAAAGATGATTGACGTAATTGCAAGCGAAGACGGAGGCGATGTGCAGCCTGCGGCGGCGATTGGAATCAGCCGGATATATGCGGGTGGTAAACAGTGCTGCAGCTTCCTCAAGGCTTTTTACCACTTCCGGCGAGTTCCCTTCGATGAAGACCGGAATTTCGGCGTAATCAAGGTCGTCTCCTTTGGTAAAAGTTTGCAACGGATAGAACACTCCATAGCGTTCCGCATACGGCTCAAGGCGTTGCATGGGCACACTGCCTGACGTGTGAGCTAAAATTCCCCTCAGCTTCGGAAGCCCGGAGGCAACTTCGGCTATTGCATCATCGCTGACAGCCAGTAAGTACATGTCCGAATCAAGCGGAATCTCCTCAAGAGTTCTTGAGGAAACATTAATCAATTCATCCACCTTGTCTGATAGCGCCACGCATAGATGAGCTGCTACATTGCCGGTGCCTATTATACAGATTCGCTTCATTTTGCAAATGTAGTGAATTTTAGCGGAACAGGCAATTCCTTTCCCGGAATAAATAGAAATTCTGCGTCAGTCAATTCATGCAGACGGAGGGCTACATGTCCCATGGTCTGACGGAGATTGATTTCCACGCAGGGGTTCAATCTGCCTTCTGTGTCGGCCAGCATATCTATGCCGAAATGGAATACTCTCCCGTCGCTATTGGCCAGAGGGGCAAGCACCGAGGGCAGCACAGCTGCAAGCGCTGAGATAGCGGCATCAGTCAAATCAGCCGGGACATACCTGCCAATCTCGGAGCGCAGACAGTCTTGAGGGGCTACAAGATTACCTGCATATCTGCCTGCATCATCGGTAGTAAAGAGTGAGAACCCGAGGAATTTCACGGCACCGTCAGTATATACCCATTCAGAGGCGAAGTCGCGGGCGCGGTTCCATAGGGGCTCTATCAGAACTGAGCCGTATGCCCGAATGGTGTCGGTCACCCGGCGATGAATCTGCTCCGCCTCCGCAGCCGATGTGAAGAAAACCCCTCGTCCGGAACTGCTCCAGGGAGATTTCAACACGGTCTGTTTCTCCTGAGTGTCAATGAATTGCATTGCCTCAGCCACAGTCGAGAAGCATCTCGGCATCATGGAGCGCCAGAGACTCGAACAAGATGTAAGCATCCGCTCAGAATCGGCATAGTGCAAGAGTTGTTGCCAGACCCTGATGGTTGTGCGGCGATGAGCCAGATTGCGCACCATTTCAACGGCGTGCTCTCCGGGCAGATCCTTTGTGCACTCCGCTCGATTAAGAGTGTGCAACAGGGCTTTGTTCCATCCCCAGGGAGCAATGCTTCCCGTCCATCTGCGTAATCCCTCTATGGTCAGCAATTGCATTCCTCTCTCCCCGGCGATTGAATAATAGGGTAGAGAAGAGGCTTGCTCTTGCTTCAACGCGTGAGTAAGCAGGATGCTGCTTCCATGCTTGGCATAAAGCGCGGGCAACAGGCACAGATGTTTCTCAAACTCTACAATCTGTTTTGCCGGAGTGAATGAGGGTGTATTCCGCGCTAACGCAATTTCAGTGGAGGGATTGAATATGTGAAGTGTTGTCATTCAGTGGCTGAGAATACAATTCAACCTGCCCGAATCTTGCGATTGAGCAGGTTGAAGTATATGGACGACGTGCGTTTATTTCAGTTTGAGAGTCTGGCCGGGATGGATGGGGTCATTCTCTTTCAATCCGTTGAGATTGAGCAGAGTGCGGAGAGCGAGACCGTTGGAGCGAGCTATGCTGTTGAGGGTGTCACCCTGACGCACTATGTAGCTGCCTGCTGAGGCGGCTGCAGTGTAAGTTTTTCCGGAGGCAGGCTGAGTGTAGGTACTCTTTGAGAAGGCATAGGTGTCGCCATGGGTCCGACGGTTGGGAATGTCGGCGATAGCCTGGGGATTGATTGCATAACCCATGTAGCGGGTTTCCCAGTGCAGATGGGGGCCTGTGCTGCGTCCTGTGCTGCCGCCAAGTGCGATGGGATCGCCGGCGCGCACTGATTGATTGGGCTTAACCAGGAATTTGTTGAGGTGGCCATACACGGTTTCCAAACCGTTGGGGTGGCGAAGGATAACGTAGTTACCGTAACCTTTAGCTTCAAAGTTGGTCAGTCGTACTTTTCCGTCGAACGCAGCGTAGATGGTATCGTTGCTCTTAATGCCGATGTCAACACCCTTGTGCATACGACCGAAGCGGGCACGATAGCCGTAGGGGGATGTCACACGGGTTGACTTGGTCGGCATGTGGAAACCGCGCAGGTCAATCATTGCGGCATTGGGCACCTGAGACTCAGTGAAGGGGTTCACGCGTTTGCTGTTCCAGCCTTCGGTGTATATATCAATTTCCGGAGCCTCCTCCTCACGGCCGAAGTCAATGAATTCAGCCTGCTTACGCAGGTTGACCTGTTCGGCCGGAGTGGTTTGTTTTGCTATCAGCTTCTTATGAGCTGCAGCGTGAGGGTTCTGTGCCAGCGCGCCCAAGGAGGAGGTTGCAATCAGAGCGGTGGCAAGTATGCTTGTCAGTTTTCTCATAGTCTGTTATTATTTAAGCTCATCGTCTCCGTAGAGGAAGGGGAGCATAAGAGGAGTGTAGTCGAAAATTTCTTCAGGCTTGAAGAAACGCTTGATTTCAAGCCGGGCATTCTCCACAGAGTCAGATGCATGCACGATATTAGCCTGGCCACTCATGCAGAAGTCGCCGCGCAAAGTGCCCGGCTCGGCATTGCGGCCGTTGGTCACACCTGTCATCTTTCGGAAAACGCTCACCACATCAACCCCTTTGAGGCAGATGACAATCACCGGAGTGGCTGTCATGCTCTCTACAATTGAAGGGAAGAACGGACGGTCAACGAGATGTGCATAGTGCTCACGCAGAATTGCTTCGTCAAGTTGCATCATCTTCAAGCCGGTAATGATGAGTCCTTTGCGCTCGATGCGGGCGAGGATATCGCCGATAAGGCCGCGGGCTATGGCGGAGGGCTTGAGGATTACGAGGGTCTGTTCCATAGAAAATGGTGATTGTGAAATCAGATTGGGTTAATGTATTATGGAATCCAAATGTATAGGGAAACCGGATTAGAGTCTGCTGAAAGCTCACTGTTAAAGTGTTAACTCATTTTAAGATTTAGCTTTCAGTCAGGACAAAACTAAGAATTTTTGCTCGAACAGGCAAAATTTTCAGCCCTAAAAATCTTCAAATAATCTTAACAGATTCGGAGTTTGGCCACACAACTCTTTAAGTCATAGTCAGTTTGAGCGAAAACATGTTTTACAACATATTTTTGCAGCACTGCACACTGCCGGATTGAGTGTGCATAAATTCGCGTGTGCTAATGTTAAAATTCTTTAACGCAATTTTATCCTCGTGCGATTCAGATAGTTAGCATGTTTGCCTTTTTGAAAATGAACTATCAGGTCGGCGCCGGCGTATATATTATAAACTCTACTGAAATAACCATGACACCAATTTCTCTACTTAACATAATGGTTGCCGGGCAGGGTGCCACGGGCAATTTTGATGCCGGGATAAAGCTCCCGAAGATTGCGAATGAAAGCACGCATTTCATTGCAAGTATCTTGATGGACATCGTTAAATTTGTGACACGCATTTTCGGACTCGCGCAGGATGAAAATGTGGTCAGTGTGCTCTACGTCGTGCTCGTCGTTGGAATAGCGTTGGCTATTGGTGCAGCCATAAAATGGATTGTAATAGGAATCGTGCGTGCCATCACGCGGCATAAACCCTATTCCTTCATGATGCTTCTGACGCGCGGTAATTTCTTTACGAAAATCACACGCATAATCCCTCCTGTTGTGGTAATAGTTCTGATTCAGTTTGCGCTGTCCACTGAGTCAACTGCAGTGAAATGGTTTGAGAAATTCCTGTGGATGTACATAATCTGTTGCTTTGCCCTGTCAATCAATACATTAATCGATGTCATCTGGATGCATATTGACTCGCGCGACAATAAGAAGCGTCTTCCACTGAAGGGCCTGGCACAGGTGGCGCGTGTGATTATATGGTTTATCGCGGGCATAATTGTGGTTGGCATTATCGTCAACAAGTCGCCGGCGGCATTGCTGGCCGGGTTGGGAGCATTCGCCGCAGTGCTGATGTTGGTCTTCAAGGATTCGATTTTGGGCGTTGTGGCCGGAGTGCAACTCTCGGAGAATGACATGCTGCGCGTGGGGGACTGGATTGTGGTCGACGGCACTACGGCCAACGGCAACGTTACCGAAGTTTCGCTTACTTCCGTTAAGGTCCTGAACTGGGACAAGACAACCACCACTTTGCCTCCGTATTCACTCGTGTCCGGCTCTTTCCAGAATTATAGAACTATGCAGACGAGTGGCACCCGCCGCATCTGTCGCACCTATTTTATTGATGCCGACACCGTGCGCTTCCTGAGTCCTGAGATGTTGACAACCTTTGAGTCAATCCCATTCATGAAGGACTACATCACTCGCAAGCTGGAGCAGCGCAATGCCGGAAAAGAGCAGAATGTGAATAATCCTGACGGACTGGCTGACGGCACTATTGACACGAATCTGGGGCTGTTCCGCGCTTACGTCAAGATGTATCTGGATTCGCTGCCGAGCATATCGCATAATGACACCTGCTTTGTGAATACGCTCCAGCAGACGGCCAACGGCATCCCGTTCCAGATCTATTGCTTTACGGCCACCTCCTCCTGGATTCCATATGAAGGTATTCAGTCGGAAATATTTGAGCATATCGCCGCTGTGCTTCCGCGCTTCGGGCTCTATGTATTTGAAAACGCGTCCGGCCGTGATGAAATCAACAACGGCTATCTGGAGGCCAACGGGAATCCGGCCAAGCTCTACGGGCTGCCTTATCCCTTCATGCCCGGCATCGACGGTGTGCCGGCCGAGCAGGCAGGCGCCACCAAGGCATAGACACACTCTTATAGACACACTCTTAATGTGTTAAAAGCGTTTGGACGCCCGGCAGGAGGGGCAAACTCCTTTCAACATATAATTCACAGAATGGATGTGAAACTCTTCAGGGAGAGCTATTTGCGGCACGGGGATATCCTCGAAGCAGTAGACCTCCCTGCATTCTTCGCAGTAGAAATGCACATGCATGTCATTGTCGGTGCAATTGGCTCCTCCGTGGCATAGCTCATATTTCACTATGCCGCGCCCATCCTCAACCGTGTGAATCAGATGATGCTCTATCAGCAGCGTCAACACGCGCAGAATGCTTGACTTAGTCAGAGTCTCTATTGCGGTGTCAAGCTCGCCAAGACTAAGCGGGCGCGGACTTTTCAGCAGTTCGCGGAAAACGATAATGCGGTTGGAGGTTGGCTTTACGCCCGCCTCGGTCAGTGTCTCTTCGAGGGTTTGCATAGAATGTGCCGGTAGTAGGTTTTGTTAAATAAACGTAAGGGGGGTGATGGAATTGTGTAAAAAGGAAGGTTTGACACCAAGTTGCAGAGTCTGTTTATTAACTTTGCGTTGAAAATAGATTTGAATACTATGGAACTACTGAATGCACTACTCTTCATGCTCGCAGAGATGTCTCCTTACATTCTGCTGGGCTTCTTTATAGCCGGCGTGCTGCATGCTTTTATTCCGCAGCGCACTATGGCTCGCCATCTTTCCGGCACCGGATGGAAACCTGTCGTCAAAGCCGCCATGATTGGTGTGCCTCTCCCGCTCTGCTCCTGTGGGGTGCTCCCGACAGCCGTGGCTATGCGCCGTAACGGAGCTTCGCGCGCAGCCTCTACCTCGTTTCTGATATCCACTCCGCAGACCGGTGTCGACAGCATAGCGGCCACCTGGTCACTCTTAGGCCCGGCATTTGCCATAGTGCGTCCGATAGCGGCGCTCGTGACAGCTCTGTTTGGTGGCGTGGCTGTCGGTCACAGCGAAACGGAGCGGGAAGTCATTACATGCGCTCCCACGGAGGGGAGGACAGAGTCGCGCAGCTTCCTGCGGAAAGCCACCGACGCGCTGCGCTACGGCTTCATCGACCTCGTGGGCAGCATCGGCGGATGGCTTGTGGTCGGGCTGATAATTGCCGCTCTCATAACGGTATATGTGCCGGCTGACTTCTTCTCAATCCTCGGCCGCAATCCGTTACTTTCAATGATAGCGGTGCTTGTCGTGGCTATCCCGATGTATGTCTGTGCCACGGGTTCAATACCCATCGCATTGTCCTTGATGCTCAAAGGCCTCTCGCCGGGCACTGCATTGGTGCTCCTGATGGCCGGTCCTGCTGCCAACTTCGCCTCATTCACACTCATCTCCCGAGAGATGGGGAAGAAATCAGCGTGCATCTATCTGGCATCAATCGTATTAGGCTCGATAGCCTTCGGACTGGCAATTGATTATCTCTTGCCGGCAGCATGGTTTGCGCCTCTCTCAGGCACGGGAATGATGTGTCATGCAGCTCACATTGGCCTCTTCCCGGCCATCTGCTCAGCTCTGCTCGTGCTTCTTCTCGTGATAGCTTTCATTCGGAGATATATACCCAAACACTCAATAACATCAACCATGACAAAAGAATATTCAATCACAGGCATGAACTGCCCGCACTGTCAGGCAGCCGTAACAAAGAGTATCAGTTCAGTGCCCGGCGTGGCGCAGGTAGAGGTAAGTCTTTCCGCCGGAAAAGCCACAGTAGAGGGGGAACATAACCCGCAGGATTTGATTGCTGCCGTGAGAGCCGCCGGCTTCGATGCCGAGCAGAAATAGAGCCGGATATACCCGTAACGCACTATTTATTAGGATTTAATTGCGAAAATATTAGGAAAAGTGACGGAGATTTTATAATTTTGCGCGGTATAACGCACCCCGTGAATAACATAGAGTTTCCCAACGGAATGCTAACAGTTTGATAATTAATTGTTAACAATAAAATCTACAAACACGCAATGAGCAAACCCTACGTTCTTGGTATCGATATAGGTGGTACCAATACAGTATTCGGCATCGTTGATGCCCGTGGTCAGGTTGTAGCCTCTGACAGCATAAAGACCCGCAAGCACACTAACTTCGATGACTATGTGGAGGAACTTCACACCGAAGTTATGCGCCTCCTCAAGCTCAATGAGGCTGAGGATAAGATTCAGGGTATCGGCATAGGTGCCCCGAACGCCAACTATTACACCGGCACAATCGACAATGGTGTTAATCTGCCTTGGGGTAACAACGTGGCTCTGGCCGAAAAGGTTAGCCGTGCGTTCAATGGCATTCCGGTGGCCATCACTAATGATGCCAATGCAGCCGCTATCGGAGAGATGACTTACGGTGCAGCCCGTGGCATGAAGGATTTCATCATGATTACTCTCGGCACAGGCGTAGGCTCCGGCATCGTTATCAACGGTCAGGTGGTTTACGGCCACGACGGTTTCGCCGGCGAGCTCGGTCACGTAATTGTGAAGCGCAACAACGGTCGTATCTGCGGCTGCGGTCGTTGCGGCTGTCTGGAAGCTTACGCATCAGCTACCGGTGTAGCTCGCACCGCACGCGAATTCCTTGAAATCCGCACTGATCCCTCCACGCTTCGCAACCTCGACATCGATGCGATTACCAGTAAGGATGTCTATGACGCCGCCATCACCGGCGATAAACTTGCCAAGGAAATTTTCGAATATACCGGTAAAATCCTGGGCGAGGCCTTCGCTGATATGATTGCGTTCTCCAGCCCGCAGGCCATTATCCTGTTCGGTGGTCTTTCAAAGAGTGGCGACCTGCTGATGCGTCCCCTCGTTGAAGCAATGAACTCCAGCGTAATGGCTATCTTCCGCGGTAAGACAAAAGTAATTCTCTCAGAGCTTAAGGAGAGTGATGCCGCAGTGCTTGGTGCATCAGCTCTCGGCTGGGAAGCAAAATACCGTGCTGAGGTGCCTGCCACCACATCAGCGGTAGAAGCTGCTCCCGCCGCTCCCGTTGCCGAGTAAGACTGAGAGTGTGAAGTCATCTTGACTTTTTTCGAGGATATGCTTTATTAAGATTTTGAGCAGATTTCAATTCATGAAGAGGGAGCATAGCGGGCTATGCGACTGATGAAAGGATTGGAAGATGCCAAAATATTAATGAAGAATGACCTCGAAGAAAACGATTTTATTCTATTTTTAAGTTTTCGTAAAAAAGTCAAGATGACTTCTGTGTTTACTTTTAACACACAATTAATATATTGAGCTTAAAGAGAGTGTTTCGCATTAATCTTGCGGTATTTTTCGATGCTTTTTGCCGAGTTTCATCAGTCGCTATGCCCGCATAGCTCCCTCTTCCACTCGCAAAAATCATTCAAAAAATCCTCGCAATATTAATACGAGTTAAAAGTAAACACTCTCTGAGATACGCATAACGATATAAGGATGGAAGGTGTCATTGATACCTTCCATCCTTTTTGAGTTTAACTGTAGTCTCGGTTTGAAGGTACTTAAAAAAGTGAGGACACCCGGAGTCCCGGGTGTCCTCGGATAGGTTAGTTATCGTCTGGATTCAGTAGTTTCTTATCGGGGAGCAGATGTGTCAAAAAAGGGGGATTTGCGCCCGGCGGTTGCTTTCGGCTGTTTGACACACCTTACTTTTATTCTTCTGTCTGTGATTCGGCGTAGGCCTTGAGCAGTTTATCCTGAACATCGCCGGGCACAAGTTCGTATGCTGCGAAGTCCATGGTGAAAGAGCTTCGTCCGCCTGACAACGAGCTGAGAGAAGTTGAGTAGCTGCTCATCTCCTTCAGAGGCACTTTGGCCTTGAGCTTCTCAATGCCGTTTTCGCTCTCCATGCCCATGATGATGGCTCGGCGTCCTTGCAGGTCACCCATTACATCGCCCATAGTGTCAGCCGGAGTGAGCACTTCAACGTCATACACGGGTTCAAGAATCTTCGGACCGGCATTACGGAAGGCTTCGCTGAAGGCGTTGCGACCCGCCAGGCGGAAGGAGATTTCATTGGAGTCAACGGGATGCATCTTGCCGTCATAAATCATTACACGCACGTCGCGGGCGTAGGAGCCGGTGAGCGGACCCTGCTCCATGCGATCCATCAGACCCTTGACGATGGCCGGAATGAAGCGTGCATCGATGGCACCACCCACAATGCAGTTGTAAACAACGAGCTTGCCCCCCCATTCCAAGGGGATTTCCTGCTTGTCTCTGACGTTGAGCTTAAACTCCTGGTTGCCGAAACGGTAGGTGTCAGGTTCAGGCATACCTTCGCTGTAAGGCTCAACAATCAGATGAACTTCGCCGAATTGTCCGCTGCCGCCTGACTGCTTCTTGTGGCGATAGTCAGCCCGAGCCGCCTTGGTTATTGTCTCGCGATAGGGGATGCGGGGTTCGAGATATTCGATCGGGAGTTTCTCATTATTCTCAATGCGCCATTTCAGCGTGCGCAGATGGAATTCACCCTGACCGCTCACTATGAGCTGCTTGAGCTCTTTGCTCTGCTCTACAATCCACGTGGGATCCTCCTCGCGCATGCGGGTCAGGATGGCACTCAGCTTCTCGGAGTCAGCCTCGTTCTGCGGCTTGATGGCGCGTTGGTATTTGGGCTTGGGATATTTGATGAAGTCGAAGCGGTAGTCGCAACCCTTTTCGTTAAGAGTGTTGCCGGTGCGCACATCCTTGAGCTTCACGGAAGCGCCTATGTCGCCGGCCTCCAGAGCATCCACGGGAGTGCGGAGCTGACCACACACGGTGAAGAGCTGGGCGAAGCGCTCCTTGCTGCCGCGGTTTATGTTCTCCAGGTCAGCACCGGCCTTCAGTGTTCCGCTCATCACCTTGAAGTAGCTCACTTCGCCGATGTGCGGCTCAACAGAGGTCTTGAAGACAAAGATGCTTACGGGACCGGATGCGTCCGGCTTCACCTCCTCATCATTGACTGTGAGCGGAGCCGGCATGTCGTCAACGAAGGGGCAAACATTTCCGAGGAATTCCATCATGCGGCGCACACCCATATCCTTGGCGGCGCTGACACAGAACACCGGGAAGATGGAACGGTCGATGAGACCTTTGCGTATACCGTTACGCATCTCGTCCTCAGTGAGGTGTCCCTCCTCGAAATACTTGTCCATGAGAGTCTCGTCATTCTCAGCGGCGGCCTCCACGAGCGCGTTGTGCAGTTCATTGGCTCGATCCATCTGGTCAGCCGGAATCTCGCTGATAGTGGGCACACCTCCCTCGGGACCCCACTCATATTTCTTCATGAGCAGCACGTCAATCATGGCATTAAAGCCGGGACCGCTCTGCAGCGGATACTGCACGACTACGACCTTGTTGCCATAATGCTCGCGCAGGCTTTCGAGCGCATTGTCATAGTCAGCCTTTTCTCCGTCAAGCTGGTTCATGGCGAAGAGCACGGGCTTTTTGAGTTTGGCCGTGGTGCGGAAAATGTTCTGAGTGCCGACCTCCACACCATACTGTGCGTCCACAACAATCACACCGGTGTCGGCCACACCAAGCGCTGTATATGCGTTACCCACGAAGTCATCTGAGCCGGGGCAGTCAATAACGTTCAGCTTTTTGCCGAGGAATTCGGCGTAGAAAAGGGTGGAGAAGACTGAGTAGCCATATTCTTTCTCCACGGGGAAGTAGTCACATACGGTGTTTCCGGCATCCACAGTGCCGCGACGTTTTATCACTCCACACTCCAGGAGCATAGCCTCTGCGAGTGTGGTTTTACCCGAGCCCTTGCTTCCGAGAAGGGCGATGTTTTTGATTTCGTTAGTCTTGTACAGTCTCATCGTATCTGATTTTAACGGTTAACATTTGTTTAAGGGAAAGCTTGCGGGAAAACAAACTTGATATGGTCCTTAAAAATTGAGTCTCATAGAAATTTGCCGCAAATTAGCAAATTTATTTTGGATAGAATTAATAATTTCTTATGTTAGAAAACATGTTTTTGAAAATTGCACCGTTTTCAGAGTTTACACCTATATAAAAAATAAGAAATACACTCGAAATTCCAAATTTATTTCGTAATTTTGCACCGTATAACTATGCCCCTCCCGTGGTGGCAACTTAATTTTAATTGAAATGAGAAAAAATATTGTAGCCGGCAACTGGAAGATGAACACCACCGTTCAGGAAGGTGTGTCTTTGGCCGGTGAGGTAATGGCTGCTCTCAAGAGCACTGCTCACAACTGTGATGTCGTAATTTGCACCCCCTTCACTCACCTCGTGCCCGTGGCCGGTGTGATTGACCAGAATATTCTTGGCCTGGGTGCTGAGAACTGCGCCGACCATACCTCAGGTGCATACACCGGCGAGGTTAGCGCCCAGATGGTGGCTTCAACCGGTGCTAACTATGTAATCCTCGGTCACAGCGAACGTCGTCAGTACTACGGAGAGAACAACGAAACTCTGAAGGCAAAGACCCGTCTGGCTCTTGATAACAACCTGACTCCCATCTTCTGCGTGGGTGAGGTGCTTGAGGAGCGCGAGAACGGTACATATAACGATGTTGTGAAGGCTCAGGTTGAGGCTCTGTTCGACCTCTCTGCCGACGACTTCTCAAAGATTGTAATCGCTTACGAACCCGTGTGGGCTATCGGCACCGGCAAGACCGCTACCGCCGACCAGGCTCAGGACATGCACGCTCATATCCGTCAGGTGATTGCTGACAAGTATGGCAAGGAAATCGCTGAGAACACTTCAATCCTCTATGGCGGTTCATGCAAGCCCGGCAACGCTCGCGAACTCTTCGCAAAGCCCGACGTAGACGGTGGCCTCATCGGTGGCGCTGCTCTCAAGGCTGCTGACTTCATGGGCATTGTTGAAGCCTTTAATTAAACCTCAGGACGGAAAGCCCGTCTAAGTGTGTGGATTCCACCGGTTTTAGCACCAAGATTTACCTGTGTGAATAATTCGAGTAAACTCGAAGGTTAAAGTCAATGGAAATCCGGACACACACCAAGAAGCTTAGAGTCAGAAGTCATCTTGACTTTTTTCGAGGTTATGCTTTATTAAGATTTTGAGCAGATTTCAATTCATGAAGAGGGAGCATAGCGGGCTATGCGACTGATGAAAGGATTGGAAGATGCCAAAATATTAATGAAGAATGACCTTGAAGAAAACGATTTTATTCTATTTTTAAGTTTTCGTAAAAAGTCAAGATAACTTCCCGGTCTTGGATTAAATGTTGTTAGCGTAAAGAGGATGTTTTGAGGTGTTTTTCGCGAGTCGAAGAGGGAGCATAGCGGACTATGCGACTGATGAAACTCGGCTAAAATCACCAAAATTTACCTTTTGGATAACAATAAGAATCCGGCATCAACTCTATATTTGTTGTCCATGACGGCTCATAAACAGTTTCTTAACTGAATACAGCGGAGGGACGGTCCCTCGGAAATCAGGAGACTGTTCCTCCGCAAATTCACTTTTTCGCGATGAAGCAAATACTCTACGCTATACTTGCTCTGATTCTGCTGGCTCCCTCAAGTGCAGCCGCTCAGGCACAAACCTCAGCTACGAGCTCTCCGGCAAATATTGTGGAACGCATCCAGGAGGAGAGTGAGGGTGAAATCATAATTGACATCCCCGAGGAAATCATGAAGGAGATTCTCGAGGAGCCGTCGCAGCGTCAAAGCGGTCAGCAGCGTAAAGGGGGGCAGTCTTCCGGCAGACAGAAGGTCACTAACAGTGGCTTCCGTATCCAGATATTCAGCGACGGTCGCAATCAGGCCACGCTGCGCAGCCGCGCCACGGCGCGTGCCAATGCCGTCTGCGCCCGCTTCCCAAAGTATCGCGGACAAGTTTACACATTCTCCAAAGCGCCGAACTGGTATGCCCGTGTTGGCAACTTCAAGAGTCGTGACGAGGCTAATGCCGCATTGGGAGAACTCAAACGCGCATTTCCTGCATTTGCTTCGGAAATGAGAATTGTGCAAAGTGCAATTGTACCTACTAAGTAAGCGATTTATACCATGAGCAAGATTGTATCACATGACCCCGCTCTCGTAAAAGAAATAGCAGCTCATTATCGTGAGATATTGAAGCTGATAGGGGAGGACCCCACCCGTGAAGGTCTGGTGAAGACCCCCGAACGTGCGGCAAAAGCATTGCTCGACGCCACCTGTGGCTATCGTGCGGATGTCGACGCTTTGGCTCAGAAAGCTATCTTTGAGCATGACGGCACCGGAATGGTGATGGTGCGGGGCATTGAGATTTACAGCCTGTGTGAGCATCATATTCTTCCATTCTTCGGTACTGTGACCATCGGATATATTCCTGATGGCAAGATTATCGGGCTCTCAAAACTTGGCCGTATAGCCGATGCTTTCGCCCGCCGCCTGCAGGTGCAGGAGCGCTTGACAAAGCAATTGTGTGATTTCCTGACCGAGGCCATTCCGAATAAGGGAGTGATTGTCTCTTGCGCAGCACGCCACCTTTGTATGCAAATGCGCGGTGTTGAAAAACAGATGTCAGAGACGCGCACATTGGAATACAGTGGCCGCTTTGTGGAGAACCCCGCGCTGCGTGCTGAGTTCATTCAGCTGGCCTCTAATCCCTGATTTCGCAAAGAGAGAATTAATAGAGTTTTAGAGACACTCTTAATGAGAGTGAAGTTGAATCAAGACGCAGCTTCACTCTCATTATTTTTTTTAACAGTCTGCAAAACAGAATTGCAGCTTGAGGTGTTATATAGGTAAAACTTAGAGAAGCACAGGGCGAATCCCGGTTTGCAGTGTGCTTCCGGCAGAAATCTTATTAAACACCTCTATTATGAAAAAACACATTATCCTTCTCCTTGCTGTATGCATGGGTTTTGTTGCTTCAGCACAACGTCCCGTAAAGGCCGAAATGAAGCAGATGCAAGCATTCCTTTCTCAGCCTGCGGTGGAAGCATCCTCTAATGCCGCTGCACTGAATATCACTAATGTTAACGATCCTTCGACTTGGGAGGGTGTCACCATTGAAAATGGCAAAATCACATCCATTGACTGGCATGGCAAGAAGCTGGCCGGCAATCTCGACCTTTCAGGCTTCGCCGCGCTTCAGAAGGTCAATCTGAGCAACAATAAGTTGACTGGTTTGACTGTGGATGACAATGCGGCACTCTCTTACCTGAACGTCGGCCGTAACCGCCTGACATCCATTAATGTAAGCGGATGCCCTCAGCTGAAAGATTTGCGTGTCTATCGCAATCAGCTTGCAACGCTCGACATTTCCGGCACCCCGATGCTGGAGCGTCTGAACGTCAGCGGCAATAATATGGTTGAGCTGAATGTCAGCAACTCAGTGCTACTGAACTATTTGAACTGCATGAGCAACCGGCTTGAGGTGCTCACGCTTGACGGATGCCAGAATCTGCGCACTCTCTACGCTGCCTATAATGAGCTTGAAAATATCACATTTGCAGGTCTTGAGAAACTCCAGACCGTCAATCTTGACAACAATCACCTGAAGAATCTTTATCTCCAGGGTCTTCCCTCTCTTTCAACTCTGATGGTCAGCGACAACCGCCTTACCTCTCTTGCCCTGAATGATTGCAAGAATCTGAATGATGTTGATGCTTCCTTTAATAATCTGACCGGTTTTTCAGCTGAGGAGTGTCCTAATCTCGCATTCGTAAATCTGAGCTGGAACGATTTGACTTATCTCGACCTGAGCAACCAAACTTTCCTCCAACGGCTGAATGTGGCTCATAACCAGCTTGTTACTTTGGATGTAACCTTCGACCAGATGCTGCGTTACGTGAATATCTCATCCAACTATAACCTGACAGACTTCCGCACTACAGGTTGCACTGCTCTCGCCATGGTGCGCGGTGCATGGGATGACAACGATATATAATTCCACAGTGACCGAGCTGAGTTAGCATAAGCGGTCACAAACAAAGATAAATGGGGAGAGATGCCTTTTGAGGTGTCTCTCCTCTCTTGTTGTGCTTGCAAGTTACGCAGGAATTGATTACCTTTGTGGAAAGATATTGAATATGAAAACGATACGCGAAATATACAGGATTGGCACCGGCCCGTCGTCGAGCCACACCATGGGACCTCGCTTTGCAGCGGAACATTTTCTGAAGACTCATCCTCATGCTCACGGTTATGAGGTAGTGCTTTACGGGTCGTTGGCCGCTACCGGCAAAGGGCACATGACCGATGCCGCGATAATTGAAACGCTGGAGAAGAGCGACATGCCGGTGAAGATAATCTGGAAACCGGATGTTTTTTTGCCGTATCATCCTAATGGCATGACGTTCCGTTCGCTGAATGATGCCGGGTTCCCGTCTGACGAATGGACTGTTTACAGTGTGGGTGGTGGTGCCCTTGAAGAGGAAGGAAAGGCGCGTGAAGGATTGGCTGAAATCTACGACAAGGATTGCATGACCGATATTTTGAGCTATTGCGAGAAGACCGGCCGTTGTTATTGGGAGTATGTTGAGCAATCAGAGGGAAAGGCTATTTGGGACTATCTGCGGGAGGTTTGGCAGACCATGAAGGCAGCTGTGGAAAGAGGCCTGAATACTGAAGGACGTCTCCCGGGTCCATTGAATCTCCGTCGTAAGGCATTTACGTATCACACTAAGGCGGAGGGATATAAGGATAACCTGCGCACGCGTGCGCTTGTCTTTTCCTATGCTCTTGCCGTGAGTGAGGAGAACGCAAGTGGCGGAGTGATTGTAACTGCTCCCACGTGTGGCTCATGCGGAGTGCTTCCGGCGGTGCTTTATCATGTTTGGAAATCACGTAACTACACTGAGCAGCAGATACTTCGCGCCTTGGCTACGGCCGGATTATTTGGTAACGTGGTTAAACAGAATGCTTCAATTTCCGGCGCGGAAGTGGGTTGCCAGGGAGAGGTCGGTGTGGCCTGTGCCATGGCTGCGGCCGCCGCTTGTCAGCTGTTTGGCGGCAGTCCGGCTCAGATAGAGTATGCTGCTGAAATGGGGCTTGAGCATCATCTGGGCATGACGTGTGATCCGGTGTGCGGTCTTGTCCAGATTCCTTGTATTGAGCGAAATGCCTACGCTGCCGCGCGTGCGCTGGACGCGAATATATATGCTTCGTTGACCGATGGTGTGCATCGTGTGAGCTTCGACAAGCTCGTGAGAGTAATGAAAGAGACCGGCCATGACCTGCCTTCCCTCTATAAGGAAACCGGAACTGGCGGTTTGGCAAAGGACTATATACAGATGTAATCGGGCAATGTCTACATTTTCTGTTAACGTTTTGGGATGTGGCAGTGCGCGTCCGTCGCTGAGACACATGCCCTCATGCACTGTGCTTAATATACGAGAGAGTCTGTTCATGATAGACTGTGGTGAAGGAGCACAGTTGGGAATGCAACGCAAGGGGTTGAAATTCAATAGGTTGAATCATATATTCCTGACGCATTTACATGGCGATCATGTGTTTGGCCTTCCCGGTCTTCTCGGTTCAATGGCTTTGATGCAACGCACAGGCCGTATCACCATCCACACATTTGCCGAGGGTGTGGAGGTGCTTCAGCCAATGCTCGATTATTTCTGTCAGGATATGCCCTATGAGGTTCAGTTTAATGTCATAAAGCCTGAGCGGCATCTGATTTATGAGGATGATGTGCTGAGGGTGCGCACAATACCTTTGAGTCACAGGGTGAAGTGCGTGGGCTATCTGTTTGAGGAGAAGCCGAAAACTCCGCATCTTGACCGTGCTTCCGCAGATTTTCATGGATTGCCCCGCGCAATGTATGCTGCCGTGAAGAGGGGAGAACCGTATGTAAAGCCTGACGGGACGGTAATTCCGGCATCAGCTCTTACTAAACCGGCCGCCCCCTCGCTGTCCTATGCGCATATCGGCGATACTGCCTATATACCGGGCATCGCAAAGGAGATAGGCCCGGTCAGCTTGCTGTATCATGAATCTACGTATCTGGCCCCTCATGCATCCGTTGCAAAGGAGCGTGGCCATTCCACTGCGGCAGAGGCTGCGATGGTGGCGCGTGATTCCGGCGCAAGTCGCTTGCTTTTAGGACATTATTCTTCCCGCTATAAAGATGATAAACTTTTTGAAGAGGAGGCGCGGAAGATATTCCCGGATGCTATTGCTGCTTATGAAGGCCTGACAATAAACCTTGATTAGTGCCGTGGGTTAATCATGGTTTAGTGTAATGACTGTAATCTCGGGATCGGCGCCAATGCGTGCGGGGAAGCCAACTTCTCCACATCCGATGTTGACATACACCCGGCTCAATGAACCATCGGGGCGAGTGTATTCTGTCATCCCTTCCCATTCAGGATATTTTAGTGCTGAGAGGCTGTAGTTCTTCCAAGGTGTGCGCAATCGCATCTGCATGGCATGAGTGTGGCCTGAGAGCGTGAGGTCAGCTTTCGCGGACTCACGCACGATTGAATGCCAATGCATGGGGTTGTGGCTCAGCAGAATATTGAAAGTGTTGGCGTCAAGTCCTTTAGTGGCTTTCTCAAAATCCCCGTAAGAGGGGAAGGGCGGTTCTCCCCAGTTCTCCACCCCAATCAGCGCGATGCTGTCATTCCCTGCGCGAAGCCAAATATGTTCATCCTCAAGTAGTTTCCAGCCCATTTGCTTCTGAATCCGGCGCAATTGCAGTGTATTTTCCTGATGCTCCGCTTCGGAAGGCCAGTTGCTGTAATCTCCATAATCATGATTGCCCATGATGGAATAGACACCGTCAGGGGCGTGAAGGCGTGACAAAACCTTTATAAATGGTTGGATTTCATCTGTTTTGCGATTTACGATGTCACCCGTGAATACTATGATATTGGGGTGAAGAGCGTTAATTTCCGTGACAAGTTTTGAGATGAACGTGGTGTCAGTGCCCCAGGTGCCTACATGTGCATCAGAGAATTGCACGATGCGGTAGCCTTCAAAGGCAGGTGGCAGTTTTGGCGAGGTAACCGTCACATTTTCAATGTGGATGCTTCTGCGTCCCCATATGGCTCCGTACCAGAGGGTTATGAAGACAATGATAGCCAGCGGCAGCCCAACATATTTGCCGCACTTCAGCGATCTCCCTTTCCATAAGCGAGGAATTAAGCCTATCCATGAGGTGAGGCAGTACACAAGTTTGCTGAGATAGACGGTTATCCAGGCATAGAGCAACCACATGACCGGGATGATGTCGGCATTCACGTCGCGTTTGGGCCAGATGATGATGACGAGCATCAGCAGGTTAGTGACTGCTGCGCTGCACAGGAACGCAAGCTTAACTGCGCGGCCGGCGGTGCTGCGGTGCAGTCTGTGATATATGTAAAAGTCAAGCATCAGTCCGAAAATCAACAGACCGATGCCGAGTATTAAAGGTAGTCTCATTCAGACCTGAAATTATCTGTTTATTCCATGCCGCCGAGCAACGCCCGGAGCTTGTTAATCAGAGGGTTAGAGTACATAACCAGCATCATGTGGCGCAGGAATTCCTGCTCCTCGGCGGAAATGTCGTCAAGATCAATCTTGCGGATTTGGCCGGCAATGTATTCCTCAAACTTCTCTTTGTCCTCCTGTGTGTATTTTAACGCGAATCGACCGGTATTGTTCAGCAAATCGTAAGCCACGTAGTTGATGGGGAAGATTTCATAGCTGCGGTGGATAGCATTATCAATAATTCGACCCACATATTTTGCTGCTATGTTGTTATCGCGGAAATTACCGATTTCGTCCAGGCGGGTATTGATGCGTGGAGTCAATTGGAAGTGCACGTGTCCCTTATATTGCAGCAGTCCGGTCTCCATCGAGAACAGGTCATCATGCTGGCTTTTCTTGAAATTGGGGTCACGGCGCTTGAGCAGAAACTCGCGTGCTTTCAAATAGTCATTAGGGTCATACTCATAGCTGATGGCCACGGGCATGAGGTTGATTTCCTTGAGCTTATCCATGAAGTCGCCCTCCCCTGAGAGTGCAAGCATTTTTACGAGCGACTCCTGAGTGTGGTCGGAACTGTCTTTGGCGCGTCCCTGGCGTTGGGCAATCCAGACACTTTCCCCCTTGTGAAGGATAGCCGCATGGATATAGGCTGAAAGTTTCTTCGCTGCAATAAGCGCTTCACGCATACCGGTGTCGCGCTTTACGATAAAGCTTTTGTTCAGGCGCACCAGTGTAGTAATCCAATCATATATGAGCAGATTATTGCCTATGGCAACCTCTGTCGTGGGCATTCCCCGACGCAGGAACGCAAGGTTCATGAACGATGCGTCGAGCACAATGTCTCGGTGATTGGTGATAAACGTATAGTTTAACCCTGAGTTGTAATTCTTTATACCTCCGAGAGTTATGCCTGCAGTAGTGGTCTTTGCGAGCATCTCGAGAAACGGGAACATTATCTGCCTCTGAAAATCATGCTTGTTGGTGATTTTCAAGAGCTCCTCCTTCATCGGCTCTACCGCTTCGGGGGGGACGCAGTAGGAGAGAGCATGCAGAAATCCCGGTTCCTTGACAAGCTCCCGCATCTTTTCTTGGAAGAGGGAGTCGTCGTAGGGGCATATGTCGTTGAAGTCAAATTCGGGGTTATACATATCTACAATCTGTGAGGGCGATATTTGCTGCAAAGTTACTCAAGATTATTCAAATGACCAATTAGGAGGCCTTAAAATATGTGAAATGTATCTGCGTGGTTGTCAATTTGCGTTCGTCAGGCTCACAAAGAATAGGTATTTTGAAATTCGTTGTCAGTTGTTAATTTTGCTGTATGAAACTCTACCCCTTAATATTCCTGTGCCTGATCATGGTCTCCGCTGCAACGGTCTCTGCTGAAGAAGTGGCTGATACAGTTGAACTTGAAGCGATTACGGTTACTGCCATTAAGGCTGACCCCGTAGCAGGGAGTGCGGCCGTCACTACAATCAATGCTTCGGAGGCCGCACGGTTGCATGTGGAGAGTGTGAAAGGTGCTGCTGACATAGCTCCCAATTTCTTTGTGCCTGACTATGGTAGCAGAATTACCTCATCAATTTATGTGAGGGGAATAGGGGCGAGAATTGATCAACCTGCGGTTGGGCTGCTTGTGGATAATGTCCCCTTTATGAATAAGGATGCCTATGATTTTGATCTGCCTGACATCAAGTCCTTGAAGATAATCCGTGGCCCGCAAAGCACTCTGTATGGTCGCAATACAATGGCGGGTGTGATTGATATCACGACGCTTTCCCCTTTTGATTATCAGGGATTGAGGGTTTCGGCGCAGTACGGGCGCGCTAACACTTGGAAGGCCGGGGCCGGATATTATGTATTATTGAATGACCGTGCCGGCATCTCTGCCTCTGTGCGCGCCGGAGGTTCCGACGGCTTTTTTACCAATAGTTACACCGGCAAGAAGTGTGATTATGAAACCTCAGTGGGGGGCAGGTTGAAATTCCATTGGAGTCCAAGCCATACTTTTACTCTTTTGAATACGTTTGCCGCATCTTATTTGAGGCAGGGGGGATATCCGTATGAGTATGTTGAAACCGGAGATATAGCTTACAATGACACATGCTCCTATCGTCGTCTTTGCATCAATGATGGTCTCACACTGCGACTTCATCTTGGCGAGGTCACTCTTTCCTCTGTTACCTCCTGGCAGTATATTGATGATTCAATGCGCCTTGATCAGGATTTCCTCCCGCAGGATTATTTCACTCTGATTCAATCGAAGAGGGAGCACGCGTTTACGCAGGATTTCATAGCCCGGGGCGACGTTCAGGGGAAGTATCAATGGCTGACCGGCCTGTTTGGCTTCTATAAGAATCTTGACATGAATGCGCCGGTTACTTTTCAGGACACCGGCATATCTGAACTGATAGAGTTCTATCGGAATAATGCGAATCCCTATTATCCGATTCGATGGAGTGAGCGTAAGTTTACGCTTAACAGTGATTTCGTCAATGCGTCGTATGGCGTTGCTGTCTATCATAACAGTTCTCTGAAGCTCGGCAGGTGGACACTGGGCGCGGCTCTGAGACTGGATTATGAGCGAGCCTCTCTGTCTTACCACAGTCACACGGCCACTCAGTATGAAATGTTGTATCGCGAGACTGTCGACGCTGTGCCGCAGCATTATCGTGATGTGCCGGTGTTGATTGATGAGCAGGGAGGCTTGCACCGGTCTTTCCTGCAGTTGCTTCCAAAAATCAGTGCCACGTATGATTTCCTGATTCCGGTAGGCTGGATTTCGCCCTATCTCTCTATGGCTAAAGGATATAAGAGCGGAGGGTATAACACGCAGATGTTCAGTGATGTGTTGCAGCAGCAGCTCATGTGGCAGATGGGTATTGGCATGAGGTATGATGTAGATGATATCGTCAGCTATCGTCCGGAGAAAAGCTGGAATTTTGAGGCAGGAGTCAAGTTTATGTCAAACGATGGTCGCATCTCGGCCGAAGTTACTGCGTTTTTGATTCAAGTTTTTGATCAGCAGCTGACGATGTTCCCCGATGGCAACACGACCGGACGCATCATGACAAATGCCGGCCGCACACGCTCCCGGGGCGTGGAAGTGTCTGCCCGTTGGATGCTGATTGAGAATCTGTGCCTGAGCGGGGCCTATGGCTTTACTCATGCCACATTTCGCGATTTCTTCGATGGAAAACAGCAATACAGAGGCAATCGTGTGCCGTATGCTCCGGCCAACACTCTATTCATTTCAGCCGATTATTCTTTGCCTCTTGCGAATAATAACCGACTGATTTTTAACGTTAATATGAGAGGTAATGGCGAGATTTATTGGAATGAAGCCAACACACGCGTGCAGCCTTTTTATGCATTGCTCGGTGCCTCGGCAGCATTTCAGCATCCCAAATTCAGTATTGAGCTTTGGGGCGCTAATCTCACATCAACCCGTTATCATACATTCTATTTTGTCTCCATGTCTCATGAATTCATGCAGCGGGGGCGTCCGCTGGAATGTGGAGTCACTGTAAATTTGAACATTTAACCATCATATAAAGATATAATGAAAAAACTGATTTATTTCGCGGCATTGCTCGGCTTGCTTGCCACTTCCTGCAGCGACGACAAGAATGAACCCAACACTCGCACACTGCAAGGCAATGCGCTCACTGCAGTTATCCCTACCGACAAGTCGAAGGAAGCAGTCCTGACGGAGATGCCGCTGAAGGTAACCCAATACCTGAGCGAAGGGGGCGATTGGAAAGTAACAGTATCGGATATGACCCTTCCTGACGGCTCCAAGCTTTCATTTACTACCCCTACGATTGCCGGAGCCGGGGTGGAGGATGTGTCGTTAGTCTACTATTCTAACTTTAACGCCGATGGTGGACAGGTCATCCGTGACTTCCGCACTGACTTGATTAACATGTACTACTATATTAATGCCTCCACCAATAAGCCGGCGGCCGCTCCGTTTGGAACGCTTGTTGCCTGCAACTTCAAAGTGGGGGGCGATTACACGGTGGCAACCTTCCCCAACCGCAGCTATTATGGAGGTGCGACAACCACCACCTATGAAGCTGAAGGTGAGACGAAAGAATTCACCAACCAGTTGCCGATGTATTTTGTCTCTATTGATTTAGCAAAGCGCATGGCGGAGGTGACTATTTTCAATGCTCAGTTCTCGGAGAATATGCCTGTGCTCTCAGCCGTGAATCTGCGCGGTCTCAAGCTTGAGGCATCCTCGCAGTATGGCTACACTATCAAGGGGGAGAATCTGACGCCCACGGTCGGTGTCGGTGGCAACGAAACATCCTATCCGATGTACATGTTTGACAGCTTTGAAATGCACCCGACTAACACAGCACTTTCTTCCTGCGCAATCACTTATGAGGTGGCAGGAAAGTATAAGGGCGCTTTCACAGGCTCTTATCGCGCTCAGTAATTGATTCTTGCGACTGACGCTAATAAACACCTCGGCCGGCCGGAGTACTCCGAGCCGGCCGAGGTGTTTATTAGCGTGCCCCGAGGATTTTTATTCCAAACGGAGGAATTTTAACTATCAAAATGAAATGATTTGATGGTGTTATTATATAGTAGCGTGGAGAGATTGTGACATTATGGTAAGATGTATTGCCTCTAACATGTGAAAAAAGTGTGAATTTTTCTCTCTCTAAAATTTCGGGGAATTAAGTTTTTTTAGTAACTTTGCGGTCAGAATGGTCTGAGTTATAGGCCTTTCTATGTAGTTTGATTATATAACACACTAATACACAGATAGTTAATATGAACCTTCTTTTAGGCATAAGTAACGGCGACTTGGCGATTACGGCGGTGCTCACCGGCATTGGCCTCGTCTTTGCCGCTCTCTTAATTGCCCGGTTTATCTCTCCGCGAAGCTTCTCAGTTAAAAAATCAGAGCCCTACGAGTGTGGTATCCCTACGCGTGGTGAGTCCATGCTTCAGTTTAAGGTTGGCTACTATCTCTTCGCAATTCTCTTCCTGGTGTTTGACGTGGAGACTGTCTTCCTTTATCCTTGGGCTGTGATTTGCCGCTCTTTGGGCCCTGATGGATTGCTCGCGATTGCGGTATTTATGTTTATATTAATCTTGGGCCTCGCGTATGCTTGGCGGAAAGGAGCTTTGAAATGGCAGTAAAATCACCCGCTATCCGCTCAATGAAGCATGAAGACTTCAAGGATAACGCTTACATAGATTCTTTGGTCGAAGAGCTGAACGCTACCGGTGCAAATGTCGTGGTAGGCAAGCTCGACCAGTTGATTAACTGGGGACGCGCCAATTCTCTTTGGCCGCTCTGCTTCGGCACATCATGCTGTGCTATTGAATTCATGTGTCTCGGCGCTGCGCGTTATGACATGGCTCGTTATGGCGCCGAAGTTGCGCGTAACTCCCCCCGTCAGGCTGACTATATAATGGTGCAGGGTACAATTGTTCATCGCATGGCACCCGTGCTCCGTCGCCTGTACGAGCAGCTCGCTGAACCCCGCTACGTAATCGCCTGCGGCGGTTGCGCGGTTTCGGGCGGCCCGTTCAAGAACTCTTACTGCGTGCTCCCCGGTGTTGATAAGATTCTTCCCGTGGACGTGTATATTCCCGGTTGCCCTCCCCGTCCGGAAGCAATGTTCTATGGCCTGATGCAATTGCAGCGTAAGATTAAGGTTCAGAAATTCTTTGGCGGAGCTAACCGCAAGGAGAAAATCGACGAATTCTTCGCCAAGCACTCAAGTGAGGTAGGCAAATATTAATTCTTCCCGTCTCGCTAACTAACACCTAATATTCAGCATTACACCTATTATATAATGGCTAATATTCAAGAGAAAATCAGCAAAATCTGCCCTTCGGTAACATTTGAGGAGGGTGAGACTCTACTGGTAAGCGTCCCCGAGAAGGATTGGCGCATGCTGGCGGTCGCTCTGAAAGAAAATGCTGACCTCAATTTCGATGTGCTCACTGCGCTCATCGGCATGGATTGGAAAGACTCTCTCGGAGTTATATATTACTTCACCTCAACTGCCCGCAATTGGGAAATGCTTAGTGTGAAGGTTGCGGTTGAAGACCGTGAGAAACCTATGATTCACACTGTGAGCGACCTGTGGAAAGTGGCTAACTTCCAGGAACGTGAGGTGTATGACTTCTATGGCATTGAGTTCATCGGCCATCCTGATATGCGTCGTTTCTTCCTTCGCAACGACTGGGTAGGTTATCCCCTTCGTAAGGATTATGACGCTAACCCCGACCTGAATCCTATCCGAATGGAGGATGAAGAGAATGAGGATGATTCCCACACTTTGGTTGAAATGCCTGACGGTTCGATTAAACGCGTCGAAACTAAGGTGTTCGCTCCCGAGGATTATGTGGTTAATATCGGTCCTCAGCATCCTTCAACTCATGGTGTAATGCGTTTCCGTGCTGCCATTGATGGTGAGACTGTTACGAAGGTAGACGTTGTTTCCGGCTACATCCATCGAGGCATCGAGAAACTGTCGGAGGGTATGACTTACCCACAGACCCTGCACTTCACCGATCGCATGGACTATATGTCTGCCCACATGAACCGCCACTGCCTTTGCATGTGCATCGAAAAGGCGCTCGGTCTTGAGGTGCCCAAGCGTGCTCAGGTAATCCGAGTTATGATGGATGAGCTGATGCGAATCTCCTCCCACCTGCTCGCTTTCGGTTGTACTTCGATGGATATGGGCGCAACCACCTGCTTCTTCTATGGCTTCCGTGAGCGTGAGATGGTACTCGATATTTTCGAGAAAACCTGTGGCGCTCGCATGAGCATGAACTATAATGTGATTGGCGGCGTAATTGCTGATTTGCATCCCGATTTCGTTAAGGATGTTAAGGCTCTCATTGAAGTCATGCCTAAGGCACTGAAGGAATACCATAAAGTGTTCAGTGGCAATGTGATTGCCAAGAACCGTATGGTTGGAGTCGGAATGCTCTCGAAAGAAGATGCCATTAATTATGACATCACCGGACCTTCCGGACGTGGCTCCAACTGGAGTTGCGACACCCGTAAGAAGCATCCGTATAGCGCATATCCTGACGTGCAGTTTGAGGAAGTGCTCGAGGAGGGATGTGACTCTTACGCTCGTTATATGGTTCGTATGCGCGAGATTGAAGAGAGCGTGAAGATTCTCGAACAACTCGTCGACAATATTCCCGAGGGCGAAATCCGCGCTCAGGTTCCCAAGATTGTGAAGTTGCCCGCAGGCCGCTGGTACCAGCAGGTCGAGGCAAGCCGCGGTGCCTTTGGTGTATATATCGAAAGCACTGGCGAGAAGACCCCTTACCGTCTGCACTTCCAAAGCCCCTGCTTCAACCTTGTGGGTGTAATGGATTTGACCTGTCGAGGCAATATGATTGCTGACCTTATCGTGATTGGTGCAGCTCTTGACTTCGTAATCCCCGACATCGACCGTTAAAATTTGTGGAAGGGTCACTCGTGGCTCTTCCCACCTCAATATAAGCCTCTAACCAGAAAATTTATTATAAGCTATGTTTGACTTTAGCGTAGTCACAACTTGGATAAATAACCTCCTTATCGGCTGTATGCCCGGCTGGGCTGCCGTGCTCGTGGAGTGTATCATTATCGCCCTCTGCGTACTTGGCGCTTACACTGTGCTGGCGCTCTTCTATATTCTCTATGAGCGTAAGCTGTGCGCTTGGTTCCAGTGCCGACTTGGTCCTATGCGAGTAGGTTATTGGGGTCTGCTCCAGGTGTTTGCGGATATGTTCAAAATCCTTATTAAGGAGCTGATTCCGTTGAAGGGCACCGATAAGTTCCTCTTTAAGCTTGCCCCCTATGTCATTATTACATCCTCTGTTACGATGCTTGCGTGCTTGCCTTGGGGACGCGGAATGCAGATTATCAATTACAATATCGGTATTTTCTTCATCCTCGCTGTAAGCTCAGTTGGTATCCTTGGTATCCTGTTGGCCGGTTGGGCATCCAATAATAAGTACACCCTGATTGGCGCAATGCGTTCAGGTGCACAAATGGTTAGTTATGAGCTCTCTCTTGGCTTGGCTATCATCACTATGGTGGTTTTTGCCGGCACAATGAACATTGAAGAAATCGTTTGGGCTCAGGATGGCGGTTGGTTTATCTTTACCGGCCATATCCCCGCTATCATAGCTTGTATTATTTATGTAATTGCAGCAACTGCCGAAACTAACCGTGGTCCTTTCGACCTTCCTGAGGCGGAGCATGAGTTGACCGCCGGTTATCATACTGAGTATTCCGGTATTCACTTTGGCTTCTTCTATCTGGCTGAGTATCTGAACCTTTTCATTGTATCCGGCATCGCTTCACTGATGTTCCTGGGTGGATGGATGCCCTTTCACGTGAATGGTTGGGATGGCTTCAATGCCGTTATGGATTACATCCCCGGTATTGTCTGGTTTGTAGCTAAGGCCTTCTTCTTCTCCTTCGTTATCATTTGGTTCAAGTGGACTTTCCCTCGCGTGCGTATCGACCAGATGCTCGCACTTGAGTGGAAATACCTCATGCCCCTCGCGCTTGCAAATCTTGTGCTGATGGCGGTGTGCACTACCCTCGGCTGGCATTTCTAATCAGGCCCCAGTCCGGGAAGAAATCTAATACATCTTTATTTAGAATATTAACACAAGCAATATACTTCTAATTAGTTATGAGCGCTAATTTTGGTACAGTGACTCAGGTTATCGGCCCCGTTATTGACGTCTCCTTCGAAGGAGGCAAGGATGCCATACCTCCCATCTATTCTGCTCTCAAAGTAGAGCGTGACAACGGCGAAACTCTGGTTCTTGAGGTCGAGCAGCATATTGGTGAGGACACCGTGCGCTGTGTAGCCATGGAGAGCACAGATGGCCTTCGTCGTGGCGTAAAGGTCGAGAATCTCGGTCATCCCATCTCAGTGCCCACCGGCTCTCAGGTAAAAGGCCGTTTGCTCAACGTTATCGGTGATGCAATTGACCACCTGCCCGAATTGAATCGCGACAATCTGCGTGCTATTCATCAGCCTGCTCCCGCTTTCGAGGATCTTGCTATCTCAACCGAGATTCTGTTTACAGGTATCAAGGTTATTGACCTGCTTGAGCCTTATAGTAAGGGTGGTAAAATCGGTCTGTTCGGTGGCGCCGGTGTAGGTAAGACTGTGCTTATCATGGAGCTCATTAACAATATTGCCAAAGGTCACAATGGCTTCTCAGTGTTCACCGGTGTAGGTGAGCGCACCCGTGAAGGTAATGACTTGCTCCGCGAAATGATTGAGAGCGGTGTTATCAGATATGGCGAGAAGTTTAAGGAGGGCATGGAGAAGGGCGAATGGAATATCGCTGATGTTGACATGAAAGAGGTTAACAACTCTCAGAGCACTCTTGTCTTCGGTCAGATGAATGAGCCTCCCGGCGCACGTCTCCGCGTAGCACTCTCCGGCTTGACTGTGGCTGAGCAATTCCGTGATCAGGATGGTGGCGGTAAGGATGTGCTGCTGTTCATCGACAACATCTTCCGTTTCACTCAGGCCGGTTCTGAGGTTTCCGCACTTCTGGGTCGTATGCCTTCAGCTGTGGGTTACCAGCCGACTCTTGCTTCTGAAATGGGTATGCTCCAGGAGCGTATTACTTCTACGAAGCAGGGCTCCATCACTTCTGTGCAGGCAATCTACGTTCCTGCGGATGACTTGACTGACCCGGCACCTGCCACTACTTTCAGCTTCCTTGATGCAACCACTGTATTGAGCCGAAAGATTTCCGAGCTCGGTATATATCCTGCCGTAGATCCGCTTGAGTCTACTTCACGAATTCTCGACCCGCACATAATTGGTGAAGAACATTATAATGTTGCTCAGCAGGTTAAGCAGCTTCTTCAGAAGTATAACGACCTTCAGGATATCATTGCAATTCTTGGTGTAGACGAGCTTGGCGATGATGATAAGTTGGTAGTTGCTCGTGCACGTCGTGCTCAGCGCTTCCTTTCTCAGCCGTTCCACGTTGCAGAACAGTTCACCGGTCTCCCCGGTGTTATGGTTCCGCTGTCTGAAACTATTCGTGGTTTCAAGATGATTCTCAGCGGCGAGATGGATGAATACCCCGAGCAGGCCTTCTTGAATGTCGGTACTATTGACGAGGCGATTGAGAAGGGTAAGAAGATGCTTGCTGAAGTGTAATTCTCCGGTTGGCATTACTCATAGGGACGCTGCAGAGAATTTATTTCTTTCGATTAACTGAGTTCGAATTGACATCGACTATCTAAAACCTAATAGAATATGACTCTCAAGGTTATATCATCAGAGCAGATACTGTTTGAAGGAAAAGTTACTTCGGTAACTCTTCCCGGTGAACTTGGCAGTTTTACAGTGCTCAAGAACCACGCATCTATAATTTCCGTGCTTTCCGATGGAGATGTTATCTTTACTGACGAAAGTGGAAAGCGTGAGGAAGTTCACGTTAAAGGCGGTATAGCTGATGTCGACAACAACGTGATTTCAGTTTGCATCTACTGATGCTTAACGGTTCCTTAAGTCTAAGATTCTTTAGTCGAAAATTTTTTATAGATTACTGCATCCGTCTGTAATTATCATCGCAAAATGACCATACGTACACACATAACCCGCATGCTTTTGCTCGTCGCACTTTTGTTTGGGTGCGTTGCTCCGGCAGTTGCTTCAGCTGATGAGCATAAGGACGAGGGTAAGCTTGATGTCAAGGAGATTATTTTCGAGCACCTTGGCGATGGCTATGGCTGGGAAGTGCCTTTCGCGCATCAGTATAGAATCCCGTTGCCTGTCATTGTTAGGGCAAATGATGGCTCTTGGCATTGTTTTTCTTCTGCTCGTCTGACAGAGCTTGTTGAAACTGAAAATATTGAAACCGGAAAGAAGGAACATCATCTTGTTTCAGTGCCGGTGGAGATTTCCAAGGGTGATAATAAGTATTTGTTTTACCTCTCAACTTCTGAAGCGCATAAGAGTAAGGTTGTGCAGTTGTTGCCGGTAGACGACGCTTCTTCAAGCATAGAAACTGCTGATGCTAAAGACAAACTTCCTGAGTTTGTTACCGTTGAAGGGAATCGATATACTGAGTATAAGCCGTTTGACATTTCTATTACGAAGAATGTTTTGGCGCTCTTTATCTCTGCTCTTGTTGTCACTGCAATGATGATGTGTGTCGTGCGCTGGTACAGAAAGCATGGCATGATGGCTCCTCGCAAAGGTAACGGATTCCTTGAATTGATTGTGGAGTTTGTTTACGATGGAGTTATCAAGAACACTCTTGGCAAGAAGGCTCCCAAGTTCGCTCCTTACCTCCTTACGGCGTTTTTCTTCATCCTTGTGATGAACCTGCTTGGACTGATAGTTATCTTCCCCGGCGGTGCCAATCTTACCGGTAACATTGCTATTACTATCGTGCTCGCGGTCATGACATTCATTGTCACTAACGTAAAAGGATCCAAGCATTATTGGAAGGAAATCTTTTGGCCTGATGTGCCTATTTGGTTGAAGTGTCCTCTCCCCATCATGCAGTTCATTGAAATATTCGGCATATTTACGAAGCCGGCAGCTCTCTGCGTTCGTCTGTTTGCCAACATGATGGGTGGTCACATGATTGTTATCACACTGATTCTCCTGATTTTCATCTTCGGAGCGTTCGGTGTGGCTGCCGCAGGAGGTGTGACTGTTGTATCGCTTATCTTTACAATTTTCATGCTGCTGCTTGATGTATTGGTTAGCTTCATCCAGGCTTATGTATTTACAATGCTCTCGACAATCTTCATCGCTTTGTCAACTGAAGATGGACATGCCGAGCATGAGCATGTGGAGGCTCCTAAAGCACTTGACCTTAAAACATCAGAGTCAGTAGGCAAGACCGCTTGATTCTGTCAAAAGCGTGTCAGCGAAAATGATTTAATAACTCTCTCTTCATTAATTCAGAAATATAATAATTAACTCATAAAACTCTTAAAGTTATGTTCTCAATGATTTTAGCAGAAGCTCTTGCAAACTTCGGTGGCGCAATCGGCGCAGCAGTTGCAGCAATCGGTGCCGGCATCGGTATCGGCAAAATCGGTTCCTCCGCTATGGAAGCTATTGCCCGTCAGCCTGAGGCTGCCGGTGATATCCGTAGTAACATGATTGTAATTGCCGCTCTGGTTGAGGGTGTAGCCCTCTTCGCAGTGATTGTATCAGCCCTCGCAATCTTCATCCAGTAAACCGGTATTCCGGTCTGTCATCGTTCCAAAGGCGATGACAGACCGCACTCCGGAAAGCAACTTACTTCCAACCTCTAAGACAACACACATGGAATTATTCACGCCGGATTTTGGCTTGATTTTTTGGATGTTTGTGGCATTCCTGCTGCTCTTCCTTGCCTTGAGAAAGTGGGCTTGGCCCGTAATTATTAAGAGCATGGAGGAACGTGCCAACCTGATTGATAAAGGTGTTGAGTACGCTCAAAATGCCAAAGAGCAACTTGAGGGAGCACGCAAAGAAGCTGAAAAATACATAGCTGAAGCACAGAAGCAACAGGCTGAAATACTGCGTGATGCTGCCAAAATCAAGACCCAGATTATCGATGAGGCTCGCAGCACAGCTGCCGTCGAGGCTCAGAAGGTAATGGATGCAGCCAAGCTCTCGATAGAGCAGTCACGCAAGGAGGCCGAGTTGCAATTCAAGAATGAAGTGAGCAAGTTCTCCATTGAGATTGCGGAGAAGATGATGCGTCGTCAGATGTCTTCTGATAAGGCTCAGGTGGAGCTTGTAAACAAATTGTTAGACGAAATCGAAAAGAATTGAGATTGACATGAATGGCGGTCTGATACCTCACCGATATGCCAAGGCTCTTTATAAGTTTGCCCTTGAGCATAATTCTGCTCAGGCGGTTTACGATGAGATGCACTCGGTAGTGCGGGCTTTTGAAGAAAATCCCGGTTTGCTGAAGGCGCTTTCCAATCCCTCTGTCAGCGCGGCTGATAAGAGCAAACTCCTCATTACTGCTGCCGGCCCGGAAGCAGAGAATGACTATAAAGGCTTCGTTCGGCTGATAATCGATAACAAGCGTGAGGCTTATGCTTATGAAATGGCTTTGGCATACAGGGATATTTACCGTGAGGCCAACAATATTTCTACCGTGAGAATTACGACCGCCATGAAGTTGCCTGATGCTGAAATGGCAAAGCTCCATGCGCTCATTGAGAAATCATTCCCTGAGAATAAACTTGAGTTCACTGATCGCATCGATGCCTCAATTATCGGAGGCTTTGTAATTGATGTGGATCAGGTGAGAATGGATGCCTCCATCAGCAATGAGATAGAAAATCTAAGACAAAAACTCTTTAGCACAAAATAAGATGCTCAACCCCAGCGAGATATCAGATATTCTAAAACAGCAGTTGGCCGATGTCAACTCCAAGGCCAGTTTTGAAGAAGTTGGCACTGTCCTCTCAGTAGGTGACGGTGTGGCTCATGTATATGGCCTTGAGAATGTACGCTCTAATGAGTTGGTTGAATTCGAGAATGGAGTTAAGGGCGTAGCTCTTAACCTCGAAGAAAGCAACGTGGGTGTGGTTCTGCTCAATAATGTTAATAAGGTTACCGAAAATATGTCGGTGCGTCGCACGGGTGACATTGCATCTATTCCGGTGGGTGAAGGTCTGCTTGGTCGCGTCATCAATATTTTAGGCGAACCTATTGATGGCAAAGGCCCCATCAGTGGCGACCGTATCCTTCTTCCTCTTGAGCGTAAGGCTCCCGGTGTTATTTTCCGTCAGCCTGTAAATCAGCCGCTCCAGACAGGTTTGAAGGCTGTCGATGCCATGATTCCTATTGGTCGTGGCCAGCGTGAGCTTATCATCGGTGACCGCCAGATTGGTAAGACCGCTATTGCAATCGATACCATTATCAATCAGCGTAAAAACTTTGAAGAGGGTAAGCCTGTCTACTGTATCTACGTAGCTATAGGTCAGAAGGCGTCGACCATTGCTTCAATAGTGCATACTCTTGAAGAGTATGGCGCTATGGATTATACGGTAGTAATCGGAGCCTCAGCCTCTGACTCTGCCTCTATGCGTTACTATGCTCCCTTCGCCGGCGTAGCGATTGGCGAGTATTTCCGCGACACCGGTCGTGATGCTCTTATCGTGTATGATGACCTCTCAAAGCAGGCTGTGGCTTACCGTGAGATATCACTGATTCTGAAGCGTCCTTCCGGTCGTGAAGCATATCCGGGCGATATTTTCTATCTCCACTCCCGCCTGCTTGAGCGTGCTGCTAAGATTATTGATAATCAGGAGATTGCCTCAAACATGAATGATTTGCCCGAGGTGCTCAAGCCGATGGTTAAAGGTGGTGGTTCACTGACAGCTCTGCCGATTATCGAGACTCAGGCCGGCGACGTGTCAGCTTACATTCCTACGAATGTAATCTCTATTACTGACGGCCAGATTTATTTGGAGTCATCGCTCTTCAACCAGGGTATTCGTCCCGCTGTGAATGTGGGTATCTCCGTAAGCCGTGTGGGCGGTAATGCTCAGATTAAGGCAATGAAGAAGGTAGCCGGCACGCTGAAGATTGCTCAGGCTCAGTTCCGCGAATTGGAATCATTTACCAAGTTTGGTGGTGACATCGATCCGGTGACTGCTAAAGTGATTGACCGTGGCCGAAAGAACCAGATGTTGCTGACTCAGCCTCAGTACAAGCCCTGGCCTGTAGAGGATGAAATCGCAGTAATCTATTGCGGTGTGAATGGTTTGCTTGAGGATGTACCTTTGGAAAAGGTTCATGAGTTTGAAGAACTGTTCCTGCAGTTGCTGAAAGCCAAGTATAAGGCTGAAGTGCTCGATGTGCTTCGTGCCGGCAAGCTGACTCCCGAAGTGGAGGATCTTCTTAAGAAGTGTGCAGCAGAAGTTAGCAGCAAATATAAGGCTTGATAATATAGCATTGACGAAAATATGGACGTCAAGTTCCGCCAAGTGCGGGGCTTGACCCCAAACATAAAGAATTAGCACAATTAGCAAAGTATGGCGACATTACGCGAACTGAAGACTCGCATTGGCTCTGTTTCTTCAAGTGAGAAGATTACAGGTGCCATGAAGATGATTTCTTCAGCCAAAGTGCATAAATACGAACAGGCTTTGAAGCGCCTGCTTCCGTATCGTGACCAGATAAAGTCGATTATGGGTCACCTCCTTGATGCTGACGGCAGTTATTCATCGCCGCTTATTGAGGAGAGGGGAGAGGTGCGCTCCATTTGTCTTGTGGTCTTCGGCAGCGATGACGGTCTGTGCGGCGCCTATAATATCAATATATTTAAGGAGGTGCTGATTCTCCTGAATCAGTTACGCGAGAAACATGGCCAGGATTTTAGGATTACGCTTGTGCCGGTCGGTAAGAAGATGGCAAAGGCGTGTCATAAGATTGCCGGTGGAAATGTGAGTGTAGAGCTTAAAGCGAATGTAAATTCAAAGATGCCTGCAAACGTTGTAACTGATTTCACTCTTGGCTTGCAGAATGATTTTGCGACAGGTAAATATGATGAGGTTCATGTGGTGTACATGAGTTTCCTTTCACTGAGCCGTCAGCGCGTTGCTGATGAGAAGCTGTTCCCGATTCAGGCGGCAGAGTTGACAGGCGAGGAGAATCGAGCAAATGCCAACAAGCCCTATCTTTTTGAGCCTGACGGTAACAGTATATTCAATCAAGTATTGCCGATGTTTGTGCTCTCCACAATGCAGGAGATAACTGTGCAGAATCAGGCTTCGGAACAGGCCGCTCGCATTATGGCAATGCAGAGTGCAAATGATAACGCCAAGAAACTTCTTGATTCGCTTCATCTTGAATTTAATAAGTTGAGGCAGCAAAGTATCACCACCGAGTTGCTTGATATACTCGGCGGCCAAGTAGAACAATAATCCCCTTACGAAAGGAATACTAATAATGAGTAGCATTAAGGAATATTTCGCATCGGTAGGAAAGGGTGTGGCAAGTCTTGTAAAAGGCATGCAAGTGACCGGTAAGGAGCTTGTAACCCCGAAGATTACCGAATGTTATCCCGAGAACCGCGACACGTTGCAGATTTCCGATCGCTTTCGTGCCGAGCTCACTCTGAAATATGATTCAGAGGGTCGGCATAAGTGTATCGCCTGCGGCATCTGTCAGATGAATTGCCCGAATGGAACAATAAAACTTACCACTAAGATGGTTGAGCTGCCTGACGGGAAGAAGAAGCGTAAACTGGACAAGTATATGTATGACTTGGGCTCATGCACATTCTGCATGCTGTGTGTCACCACTTGTCCGCAGGATGCTCTTGAGTTCAGCAATGATTTCGAGCAGGCTGTGTTTACGCGTGACAGTCTCGTGAAGCAACTCAATTATATGCCTGAAGTAGCAGATCCGGCCCCGGCTCCCAAACCGGCAGCCCCCGCAGCCAAGGCTGATGCTCCTGCAAAAACTGAGAGCGCAAAGCCTGCTCCCAATAACACTGATAATAAATAATCCGGTATAATGGAATCCATAGGAAATATAATTCTGTATTTCGTAGTAGCCGTAATCATTGCAGTCTTCTCTGCGATGGCGGTGACTACCCGCAAGATATTGCGTGCTGCCACTTATCTGCTGTTTGTGCTTCTCGGCACTGCCGTGGTGTACTTCCAGTTAGGCTACGAGTTCCTTGGAGCCGTGCAGATAGCTGTCTATGCAGGTGGTATTCTTGTGCTCTTTGTGTTCTCGATTTTGCTGACTCAGCATCCCGCTGACCCTGCATCTGTTTTGGCTAACCACCGTAAGTTTGTAGGTGGTTTGGCTGCTGTATGTGCAGTCGCTCTTTTGGGAGTAGCGGTTTGCAAGTTCCCTCTTATCGATGGAATGAGTCTTACCGAAGCAGTAAGCATAGGAGACTTAAATATGAAGCAGATCGGACACTTCCTGCTTAGCTCAGAGAAGTTCGGTTATCTTTTGCCTTTTGAGGCAATCAGTGTGCTGCTTCTCGCATGTATCATCGGTGGCATCGCAATTGCCCGCAACAAGTAATCCGGCCGTTATGAATCTTACAATGTTGATGTATCTGATACCGAGCCTCATTATGTTTGCCTGCGGTGTCTACGGGTTCATCACCCGCAAGAATCTGATTGCTATCCTCATTTCGCTTGAGCTGATGCTTAACTCAGTTGACCTGAATTTCGTAATCTTCAACCGCTTCCTGTTCCCCGGACAGCTTGAGGGTATGTTCTTCACTCTGTTCGCGATAGGTATCGCTGCGGCTGAGACCGCGTTGGCGATAGCAATCGTAATTAACATCTATCGTTCTATTAAGAAGATTGATGTAAGCGAAATCACAAAAATGAAATTCTAAGATATGGATCTGACATTACCAATTTTAATCCTCGCGATTCCGATTACGATGTTCCTTATCTTGGGACTTTTCGGAATGAAGATGAGCCACAAGCTTGCCGGTATTCTCGGCATTCTCGGCATGGGCACAACTATGGTGTTGGCCTATACTGTGGCTTTCGATTATTTCTTCAGTGGCAACTCCCTCTTTATCTCAGGCAGTGAGCGCCTTCAGCACACCGTCTTCGATGTTACTTGGTTGCAATTCTCCCCGCGTCTTGTAGTGAACTTTGGATTCCTGCTTGATCCGATTTGCGCTATGATGCTTGTGGTAATCACCACAATCTCCTTCTTCGTGCATCTCTACTCATGGGGATATATGGAGGGTGAAAAGGGCTTCCAGCGTTTCTACGCTTTCCTTTCGCTGTTCTCCTTCTCAATGCTTGGCCTTGTAGTGGCAACCAATATTTTCCAGATGTATATCTTCTGGGAGCTTGTGGGTGTTTCCTCCTATTTGCTCATCGGATTCTACTACAAGACTCCCTCAGCCGTTTCCGCTTCTAAGAAAGCATTTATCGTAACTCGTTTCGCAGACCTTGGCATGCTCATAGGCATTTTGGTGCTCTCCTTCTATATGCCTACCTTCAACTTCATAGAGCTTACCGCTCCCGGCCAACCCCAGGCTGTGCTCGCAAGCACCGGCGGCGCTACTTTCCTCGGGGGTTCCGTGCTTACTTGGGCTTTGGTTCTGATTTTCACCGGCGGTATGGGTAAGTCAGCCATGCTTCCGCTTCACATTTGGCTGCCGGATGCAATGGAAGGTCCGACCCCTGTGTCTGCCCTGATTCATGCGGCCACAATGGTTGTTGCCGGTGTGTATTTGGTGGCTCGAATGTTCCCTCTGTATCTGATGGAGTATCAGGCTCTTGATTTCATTACCTTTATCGGTGCAATCACAGCTCTGTATGCAGCAGTTGTTGCTTGCACGCAGGTTGACATCAAGCGTGTGCTTGCCTTCTCTACTATTTCTCAGATAGCATTTATGATGGTATCGCTGGGTGTAGCACGCCCGGAGATTCATGAGGGGCTGGGTTACATGGCCTCCATGTTCCATCTGTTCACTCACGCAATGTTCAAGGCTCTGCTCTTCCTTGGTGCAGGTGCACTGATTCATGCCGTACACTCGAATGATTACACCGCAATGGGTGGTCTGCGCAAGTACATGCCGATTACTCACTGGACATTCCTTATCGGCTGTCTGGCGATTGCCGGTATCTATCCTTTCTCCGGTTTCTTCTCCAAGGATGAAATGCTTTCCGCCATGTATGGTTACAGCACTTTCTGGGGTGTATGGATGACCTTCGTTGCCGGTCTGACAGCTTTCTATATGTTCCGTCTGTACTACCTGATTTTCTGGTGGGACGAGAATCCTCACTACAAGCACCACCGTCCGCATGATGCGCCGTGGCAGATGTCTCTTCCCCTGATAATTCTTGCAGCCGTAAGCTGTGTAGCAGGTTTCATTCCCTTTGGAGAGCTTATCACATGGAATGGCGAACCTTACCACATCCATATCGAGTGGGTAAAGGTTGCAATACCTTCTCTCTGCACGGCCGTAGTGGCAATTTTGCTCGCGACTGTTATGTACCGCAAGAAGAACTCTCTGCCTGACAAGGCTGCCGCAATTTGGCCCGGCCTTTGGCGCGCTGCGCACCACCGCTTCTATTGGGATGAGATTTACATGTTCATCACACATAAGATTATCTTCAATGTAATCTGCTCCAGCATTGCATGGTTTGACCGTCACATTATCGATGGCACTATGGATGCCTTTGCCAAGGTTACTCAGAAGACTTCTTACACGATTCGCGGTATGCAGAGCGGAAGCATTCAGACTTACGTATGGTGGTACCTCATGGGTGCCGTTGCTCTCGCTGCAATCACATGCTGGGCAATACTCTAACCGCTAATTGACACAACCAAGATATCGACATTTCTCACTATGATACTTCAGAATATATTAATTTGGTTCGTGATAATTCCGCTCATCATGCTTGCAGGACTCGCTCTCTGCAAGAAGATGACGCAGATACGCACCGTGATGGTAGTGTGCTCTGTTGCACTTCTGGCTATTGCCGGCTGGCTTTGCGTGGATTTTCTCGCCCAGCGTGCAGCAGGCAACACCGCTGAGATGCTGTACACCGGCAATTGGATGTGGTATGCACCTCTGAACATTAAACTCTCAGTTGGTGTAGACGGCATATCTGTGCTGATGCTCATGCTTAGTGCGGTAATCGTTTTCGCAGGCACGATTGCTTCCTGGAAAATTTCTCCTCTGCCGCGCAACTTCTTCCTTTGGTTTGCACTCCTCTCAATGGGTGTATTCGGCTTCTTTATTACCATTGACATCTTCACGATGTTCATGTTCTATGAGGTTGCACTTATCCCGATGTATCTTCTCATCGGTGTTTGGGGCACAGGCCGCAAGGAGTATTCAGCCATGAAGCTCACCCTGATGCTTATGGGTGGTTCCGCATTCCTAATGCTTGGACTGCTTGGCATCTATTGGCACTCCGGTCCGAGTGCAGATGGAGCTGCTCACACTTGGAATATTCTTGAGATTGCGCATAATGGAGCAATTGAGAAGGGCTGGCAGTACTTCCTGTTCCCGATGACATTCGTGGGCTTCGGTGTGCTCGGTGCCATGTTCCCCTTCCATACTTGGAGTCCTGACGGTCATGCTTGCGCGCCTACAGCTGTATCAATGCTTCATGCCGGCGTACTGATGAAACTTGGTGGTTACGGTTGTTTCCGCATTGCCATCTATCTTCTTCCTCAGGCGGCCAATGACTTGGCTTGGATCTTCATTATCCTGACCGGCATAAGTATCGTTTACGGTGCGTTCTCCGCTTGCGTTCAGACTGACCTTAAGTATATCAACGCTTACTCTTCAGTGTCGCACTGCGGCATGGTGCTCTTCGCTATCCTGATGCTTAACACCACCGCGATGACCGGTGCTATCATGCAGATGCTTTCGCATGGTCTGATGACTGCTCTCTTCTTTGCCTTGATTGGTATGATTTACGGACGTACTCACACACGCGACATCCGCAAGATGGGTGGCTTGATGCAGATTATGCCTTACCTCGGTGTTTGTTATATGATTGCAGGTTTTGCTTCTCTCGGTCTGCCGGGTCTGTCAGGCTTTGTCGCTGAGATGACCATCTTCTTCGGTTCTTTCCAGAATGCTGACCTGTTCCACCGTATCTTCGTGATTGCAGCAACTTGCTCAATCGTTATCACTGCGGTTTACATCCTGCGCGTTGTGGGTAAGCTGTTGCTTGGTCCTGTGTTTGACGATCATCACCGTCAGCTCACGGATGCCACCTGGTGGGAGCGTCTTTCAACAATCACTCTGATTGTATGCATCGCTGCTATCGGCTGTTTCCCCAACTGGATTAACGAAACTATCCAGCACAGCTTCCTTCCTATAATTGAAAATCTCAAGGCTGCAATCTAAAGCCGGAATGTATTGACACAATAGTAAACTCACTATCCAATGAATTACGCACAATTTTTAACGATGCAACAGGAGCTTGGCGTATTGGCCGTCTTCCTGATTGTGTTCCTGTTCGATACGTTCTGCGGCAAGAATTCCCGCAGCGCGGTTACTCCATTGGCCATCGTGTGCTTTGCGGCAGTCACCATCTATGGTTTCTTCTGCACCGGCACCGGCGAGGCTTTCGGAGGGATGTACGTCACCTCTCCCGTAATCAGCTGTATTAAGTCAATCCTTAACTTGGGTGCACTCATCGTGCTTATTCAAGCTGTGCCTTGGATCAATTCAGAGGAGGGCAGCGTGCGACGTGGCGAATTTTACGAACTTCTGTTCGTAACGCTCTTCGGCATGTATCTCATGATTTCCGCACGCCACTTCCTGCTCTTCATCATCGGTCTTGAAAGTGCCTCACTTCCCTTGGCTGCTATGGTTGCCTTCAACAAGAACAAGTATGAAAGCCACGAAGCAGCAGTGAAGTACATGTTCACCGCCATCTTCTCCTCAGCCATCCTGATGATGGGTCTCTCGTTTGTGTATGCCCTGTCCAACGGCTCACTGTATTTTGCTGACCTTGCCGAGAGTATTGCGCTTGGTAGCAACAGTGTGTTACTTGTTACAGCCATTGCATTCGTAATCGCCGGTTTTGGTTTCAAGCTTTCGCTTGTTCCTTTCCATCTTTGGACAGCCGACGTTTATCAGGGTGCGCCGACCACAGTTACGTCCTATCTCTCTGTTATCTCCAAGGGTTCAGCAGCGTTCGCTTTCCTCGTGGTTTTGGCACAGGTCTTTGGCGCGGTTTACTCCGATATTTGGGAGTGGATGATGTATGCCCTGATTATTGCGACAATCACAATCGGTAACCTCTTCGCAATCCGTCAGCGCAACATGAAGCGCTTCATGGCATTCTCATCAGTGTCTCAAGCCGGTTATATTATGCTTGGTATCGTAGCTGCTAACGTTCTTGGAATGACGTCCATGATTTTCTATATCTTGGTTTACATCTTCAGTAACCTGGGTGTATTTGGCGTTATTCAGGCAATTGAGAATAAGACCGGCTATGTAAGCATGGATGACTATCGTGGTCTGCATAAGACTAATCCTTGGTTGTCATTTGCCATGACTCTGGCGGTATTCTCACTGGCGGGTATTCCTCCCTTTGCAGGATTCTTCTCAAAGATACTGATTTTCACCGGAGCAACAGAGAGTGGAAGCGTTGCGCTCTACGTGCTTGTATTAATTGCCTTGATTAATACAATTATATCGCTGTACTACTATCTGCTTGTAGTTAAGGCCATGTGGATAAGTCCGGAAGAACCCGTTGTTCCGGCCTTCCGCAGCGCATGCACAGAACGCTTTGGTCTTTGGATTTGCTGCGCAGGCATCATCTTCCTCGGTCTTATCAGCTGCATCTACGGCTGGATTTACGGAGTGAGCGAAATTGCAGCAACTGAAGGCTTTTTTGCCCTGCTCGGTTAATATAGACTCTACTATATCTCTATAAGCAATTAGCCCGGAGGTTCGTACTGAGCTTCCGGGCTAATTCAAATTTACAAAAAATATGAGAACTTTTGTAAAACTGTTATTTTCGACCAGTCTTCTTTGCTTGGGGTGTATCGCCAGTGTACATGCCGATTCAGTAATGATTGACGGTATTAATTATCAATTGGATGAAGAAAGCCGTGAAGCGACTATAATTCAGTCGAGCAGTTTTGCTGAGAGTGAATTAGTCATTCCTGGTGCTATTCACGTGGGTGGGGTTACTTTTATCGTAACTTCCGTCGGCCTTCGTGCCTTTGAGAATTGTTCGGCACTTAATACCGTCGTTGTCTCTGAGGGAATTCGCTCAATAGGTAATTATGCTTTTAAGTGTGAAAATCTTAGGGTTATATATTTACCTGCGACTCTGATGTCTGTGCATGAAAATGCTTTTTTCAATTGTGGGCACGTCGAGCATGTATATAGCGCAGCAGAAGCCCCGATTCTGTTAGACTCTGACCCATTTTATGATGTCGCAAAGAATAATCCGGTATTACATGTTCCAATTGGTTGTGCCACTGTTTATGCTTCAACAGTGGGATGGGACCGATTCTCTAAGATTGTTGATGATATAGCCGGTGAATCAAAAGGAAGTATGACATTGAATGCTTCTCTTGGTGGCTCATTAGCATTTAATGAGTCTGAAGTTCATGGTTGCATGGATAGCGTAGATGTTGATGCCGGTGTTGAGAGTGTTGTAGTTTCGGCTATCCCTGATCATGGATATGAGTTTAAGTCACTTACAGTGACCGGTAAGGATGGAAAGCTTATACATTATTCTTTTGAGCATCAGGGTGGCGATATAATAGCTGCTATTCCTTTTGAAGATGGAATGGTTGTAGCTGCTGTTTTTGAGGAACCTGCTGTCTATTCGTTGCAAGTTAAACTTGGTGATGGCGGTCGGTATGATGTGTCTGTCAATGCAGATAAGGCATATAGTTTTCGCTACGCTGCTCCCACAGGGTGGGCTGTGTCATCTGTGTCTTTTAATAATGAGCCGCTTGATATTGATGGAATAGGAGGAAATGCGGTCATGGTTACCACTCCAAAATTGCAGGAGGACAGCCAGTTGAATATTGTTATTCACGATATTCAGACCGGTGTCAGTCGCGCTGCCGCGTGTGCTCCGATGGTTAGAAATAATTCTGATGGGATTGTTATTGAGGGGCTTCCCTCCGGAGCAAGAGTTCAATTGACTGATACTTCCGGACGTTCCACTGTGTATGAGGCAATTGGAGGTAGGGTAGAGGTTGATTCCTTGCCTGAGGGAATCTATATTATTGCCGCATCCGGTTACCTGTTCAAGATTCGCCACTAATCAGCGGTTCAAGGTTTGAACTTTCTTGGGGTCAGCTTGTTTTGTCTTAAAAAGAATGCTATGAAATACGTGCTTTTATCAATAGTTATATGTCTGTCGGTATTTGGAGCAAAAGCTCAGGATTCGACTGTCGATTCCGGCGTGTCGCTCAGGAATGTCTACACGGAGTTATCGCAGCTTCCCAATGTAGAATCCGAAGCACCATTGGATGCACTTTCGCTCGATGTTGCAGGCAATGTGATGCATGATATTCAGAGATTCGTTATGTCCGGCTTGGACAGAACCCGGGCGCGCGAATCCATGTCCGAAGCATATTCTATTCTCCGCACTCTGAAGATGAATTATATCATAAATGGGGGCATTAATCAGTATGCTTTCGGATTGGTGTATGCCAATGAGTTATCACCTGAACAGTATGAAGTTCTGATTGTGGCCGGAAGTGAAAACTTCGGTCTTTTGGCGATATACGGCATTACGAATCAGGAAACCATAACAACCATTCAGAATGCCCCACTCTATATGCATGAATCAAGGATTAACATCCCTTTGGGAGATATACCCGATAAAGGACCCATCTATCTGATTAATATAGGATATTAGTATGACTTTCCATCTGAATTGGAGCGTGTCATAAGTCCGGCTGTGATAATTTTGCTATTTACACACTCTTAGAGCGTGTCTAAAACGTATATTGGAAATGTTACAGATTAAAGATGCATTGCCGCAGGAGATAAATAACAACCCTGCATACCTTAATATTCTTACTCGTACGAGTGTTAGAAAATATACCCGTGAGCCAGTGAGTGAAGATGCACTCACGGCTATCTTGCACGCAGCCATGGCTGCTCCGTCAGGAATGAATAAACAGCCATGGGAATTCATAGTGATTGATGACCGGGAGTTGCTTAAAAAGCTGGCCGACGTGCTTCCGTATGCGAAAATGGCAGCTGAGGCACCGGTAGCCGTTTTGGTCTGCGGTAATAAAGAACGGATTCTTTCCGGTGTGGACGATAATCTATGGGAGCAAGATTGCTCGGCAGCCACAGAAAATATCCTTCTTGCTGCGCATTCCTTGGGTTTGGGCGCAGTGTGGACATGTCTGTATCCGCATGAGGAGCGAATGGATCCGGTTAAGAATATTCTGAATATAGGTGACAAGCTGATTCCATTCAACCTCATACCGATAGGTCATCCCGAGCATGAACATCCTGTCATAGATAAGTGGCATCCTGAGCGCATTCATATTAATCGAATGCCGTAAGTGTCTCGCATGAATGAGTAAGAGTGTGTCTTAAAATATATGTTCAGACAGAGGCCGCAGCTTTAAGATGACTTCGCACTCTATGATTCGTAGAGGATGGATGCTGTGCAAAATTTCGCGCTGATACTCGCTAAAATCCCTCACACTATCCTCTTTGTGAGAAACTATTACAATAAAAACTATGAGAAGCTTGCATATTCCATAGGAAACCGGTAACTTTGCGAAGTTGCCAATAAATTTTCTATGTTTCGACCACTCTTTGCGGCTATCATAGCTTGCCTTTGCTCAATGAATGCCTTTTCTCAATCAATTGATGAGAAAATAGGAAGTGCCATGAATCAAGCAGATTGGTTTGCTCTTGATTCCATATATGCCGGCACTCCGCATGACTCCATAAGTCCGTTTCTTGAGATTTATTCTCGGTGTCTGATTGGGAATCGCTTTAACAGGCCGGATGTCTCGATACCTGCGTTTCAAGAGCTGCTGAATACTCAGTCACTTGACTTGGGCAACTTGGTTGCGTCGGCTCACATGTTCGGCATGGATTTAAGCAGAGAGGGTTACAATGCGGAAGCCGCCTCGATGATACGCTCGATTCTGGACCAAACAAGCCAATATTTAGAGCCGGATGCAACAGAATTGTTAGCGGCCTCAGCCAATCGGTATGCTGCCTTGGCGGACTATAAGCCATATCAGATAGTGTTTCCTGAGAAAGATGCTGCATCGGTGCCCTTTGCAATTGTTCCCGTTGGACCCAAGGATAAAGAGTCAGTCCTGCTGCACCTGCGAGGCAGCTCCATCAATGGAATAGAGGCGGATATAACATTTGATACCGGGGCCGGCACAAATGTAATCTCCCGAGAAATGGCCGACCGCTATAATCTTATACCGTTAGAGGGGACGACACTGACTGTTACGGGCATAGGGGCGAGTGACGGTTACGTAGCAATAGCGAAAACATTGAAAGTCGGCGATATTGTTGTGCGGGATGTGCCGTTTATAGTTGTTTCGATGTCCTCTAACAATGCAGAAGCTGATCAGTATATTGACTGTTTTAACATAGTTGTTGGCAGCGAGCTTATGCTTCAACTCAAAGATCTCACACTTGATTTTGATAGCGGGCAAATCATTATTCCGACTAAGGCTCCCTCAAGAACAGACGCCACGCCCAATATGTGTTTCTCCAATGGTATGAACTTACTCACCAAAGGAGCTGTGCATAATATGTCCTATCTGATGAACATTGACTCCGGCGACGCATCCTTTGGCTCACTCAGCTCAAATTATTATGAGAGAGACAAAGTCTATGTTGAGGAGCATGGCCGTCTTGACACAATTAGAAATGCCGGAATAGGGGGAGTCAACATTCAGCCGAGCTATTATATGTCAGCTATTCCGGTGATGATTGGTGGCACAACTGTGCATCCGTCGGGGCTCGTCGTGAAAACGGAGAGCGATGGAGGGTATGATGTCAACATCGGTCTGCGCACATTGCAATTATTCAGCAAAGTACGCTTTAATATGGTGGACTTTGTATTGACCACGGAGCTGTGAGTAATTCAAGACAAATTCAAGAGAGTGTGTCAACTTATTACTGAAGTAAACGCCTGGCGCTCCTCGCCATTCAGCGTCGGGTTCTCATTTCCCGCATGAAAGACTCGTTTTTATTTATTTCTCCGTGGATTGAAACGATGTCGGATATAATCCTTATATACTAAATAACAGTAAATTGCGCCAAGGGCAATGAATATAATCCCTAATACACCGGCACACCCACGCATAATCATTACGGCTTGCCACGACAAACCGTTCATCCATATGATTGTAGTCAAAATCAAAAGAATCAGAGCGGTGGCATCCGCAAATATAAGATATTTCCATATCCTATATTTAGGGAGGTTGAACCAAGCATTGAGGTTCTCTCGCTCTTGAAAATAATTTTTCTGTTTCATTTGCCGTTTTTCTGCTTCCACCAACTCGAGAGAGGTACATATATTATTGAGGTAATCAGTCCCTGCATAAGCAGACCCCAGTCGAACTCTTTTATCCCATGGTCAATGAGATTCCACAGGTATAGACACGCAGTAAATATTACAGCCGTAATGATAACTTGATAGGCGAATGTCGCTGCTTTTTTCATTTGATGATGATATTGGGGTTTATTGACTTCAGAGTCTCAATAAAAAACTGTTGATTTGACGGGGATATTATCAGAGGTGTGCTGCTTTTTAATACTTTCTTATCAGTAAATGTTATGGCTATTCTTTTAGTCAAAGAAGTGGCCGGTGCTGAGAGCAATGTTTGGGTAGGAGTAATCTCTTTAATCTTGGAAATAGGGAATCGTGTTGGCCTCCAAAACATATATACGATTAAATCATCTCCCTGAACAGCATACCATGTTCCAACGAAAGGCATCAGACAAAATGAGATACAAACAGTCAAGATTGTAATCATAATCCAGCCTGCATCTAAAAGTATTGGCCAACCGCACATGACAGCAATCAATGCAATCATAGTCCATGTAGACCAATCGAACAGAGGTTTGAATTTAATCTTGTCGGCAACCATGCTGCAAATTTATAAAAAAGGTCGTAATTCTCGGTTATGTTATCCGAAGAATTACGACCTTGATTAATTATCTTATTTCGCGGGAAATCAGTCCTCGATGGCTGCCTGCGCGGCTGCTACGCGGGCGATGGGCACGCGGTAGGGGGAGCAGGATACGTAGTTCATGCCGAGGCGGGCGCAGAACTGTACGCTGCTGGGTTCGCCGCCGTGTTCGCCGCAGATGCCTACTTTGAGTTCGGGCTTGGTGGCGCGGCCTTTCTGTACGCCCATGGCTACGAGCTGGCCAACACCTTCCTGGTCGAGCACTTCGAAGGGGTCTACCTTGATGATGCCTTTCTCTTTGTAGTATTTGAGGAACTTGGGAGCGTCGTCGCGGCTGTAGCCGAAGGTCATCTGGGTAAGGTCGTTGGTGCCGAATGAGAAGAAGTCTGCTACTTCTGCAATCTGGTTGGCAGTCAGAGCAGCACGGGGAACCTCAATCATGGTGCCTACCTTGTAGGGGATTGAGTCGCCACGTTCGTCGAACACCTGGCCGGCAGTTGTGTTGATTACGTTGGCCTGGTGCTGAAGCTCTTTCAGGGTGCCTACGAGGGGTACCATGATTTCGGGGTGAACGTCGATGCCGCGAGCCTTGCAGTTGAGGGCAGCTTCGATGATGGCACGGGTCTGCATCTCGGTGATTTCGGGGTAGGTGATGCCGAGACGGCAGCCGCGGTGGCCAAGCATGGGGTTGAATTCTTCGAGGCTGTCAACTTTGGCTTTAACCTCTTCGAGTGAGAGACCCATTTCGTTGGCAAGCTCTTTCTGAGTAGCGGTCTGGTGAGGCACGAATTCATGCAAGGGGGGATCGAGCAGGCGGATGGTTACGCCGAAGCCGTCCATGGCCTCGAAGATTCCTTCGAAGTCGGAGCGCTGCATGGGGAGGAGCTTGGCGAGTGCTACGCGGCGACCCTCTTCGTCGGAGGCGAGAATCATTTCGCGTACGCTCTTGATGCGGTCACCTTCAAAGAACATGTGCTCTGTGCGGCAGAGGCCGATGCCCTGTGCGCCGAAGTTGCGAGCCTGCTTGGCGTCGCGGGGAGAGTCGGCGTTAGTGCGCACGAGAGTTTTGGTGTACTTGGCGGCGAGGTTCATGATTGCGCCAAAGTCGCCGTCGAGTTCGGGTTCGGTGGTGGGTACCTGGCCATCGTAGACATCGCCGGTAGAGCCGTTCAGTGAAATCCAGTCACCTTCCTGATAGGTTTTGCCATCCATGGTGAGGGTCTTGGCTTTGTAGTCTACTACGATTTCGCCGGCGCCTGATACGCAGCATTTGCCCATGCCGCGAGCTACTACGGCTGCGTGGCTGGTCATGCCGCCGCGCATTGTGAGGATGCCCTGTGCCACGGCCATGCCGCGGAGGTCTTCGGGAGAGGTCTCGATGCGCACGAGCACTACTTTCTTTTTCTTCTCGGCCCAAGCCTCGGCGTCGTCAGCCTGGAATACAATCTGACCGGTGGCTGCGCCGGGTGATGCGGGGAGACCCTTGGCCATTACTTTCGCGCGCTTGAGGGCAGCTTTGTCGAAGACGGGGTGGAGGAGCTCATCAAGCTTGTTGGGTTCCATGCGGAGCAGGGCGGTCTTTTCGTCGATGGCGCCGGCGCGGAGCAGGTCCATTGCGATGCGCACCATGGCAGCGCCGGTGCGCTTGCCGTTACGGGTTTGGAGCATCCAGAGTTTGCCATCCTGGATGGTGAACTCCATGTCCTGCATGTCCTTATAGTAGTCTTCGAGGCGGTTTGCGATAGCGATAAGTTCGGCAGCGCAGTCAGGCATGGCCTCTTCGAGAGAGGGGTATTTGTCTTTGCGTTCCTGCTCGCTGATGCCCTGAAGGGCAGCCCAGCGGCGAGAACCCTCAACAGTGATCTGCTGGGGAGTGCGCACGCCGGCTACTACGTCTTCACCCTGAGCGTTGATGAGGTATTCGCCGTTGAAGATGTTTTCGCCGGTGGCAGCGTCGCGGCTGAAAGCAACGCCTGTTGCGGAGTTGTTGCCCATGTTGCCGTAGACCATTGCCTGCACGTTAACGGCAGTGCCCCATTCTTCGGGAATCTGGTTCATGCGGCGATAGAGGATTGCGCGTTCGTTCATCCAGCTGTCGAAGACGGCGCAGATGCCGCCCCAAAGCTGTTCCCAAGCGCTTTCGGGGAATTCCTTGCCGGTGAATGAGAGCACGGCAGCTTTGAAGCGCTTAACGAGCTCTTTGAGGTCGTCGACGTCGAGTTCGTTGTCAAACTTCACGCCTTTCTCCTCTTTCACCTTATCCATGATTTCTTCGAAGGGGTCGATGTCGGTTTTGCTCTTGGGCTTCATGCCGAGCACAACGTCGCCGTACATCTGCACGAAGCGGCGGTAGCTGTCCCAAGCGAAGCGGGGATTGCCGCTCTTTTCGGCCAGAGACTCTACTGTGGCGTCGTTCATGCCGAGGTTGAGGACGGTGTCCATCATGCCGGGCATGGAAGCGCGGGCGCCGGAGCGTACTGATACGAGCAGGGGATTTGCGGGATCGTCGAATTTCTTGCCGGTGAGCTGCTCAACGTGAGCGATAGCTTTTTCTACTTCGGGCTTGATGTCAGCCACAACTGCGTCGCGGCCATCCTGCGTGTACTCAGTGCATACTTCGGTTGTGATGGTGAAGCCGGGAGGCACGGGCATACCCAGCAGATTCATCTCAGCGAGGTTGGCACCTTTGCCACCAAGCAGGTTGCGCATCGAAGCGTTACCTTCAGCTTTACCATCGCCGAACGTATAGATTTTCTTTGCCATAAATTGATTATGTGTGTATTATGATAGGAATTTTATTGAATCGAAACAGTTATAATCGGGTATAAGATATCCCTCTCTAAATTTGAGTGTGCAAATATAGCGAAAAACCCGCGAAAAATGGCTAATTTTGTCGGAAATTTTTCTGTGCGCCCAAAGATTTTGGAAATTTTGGCGAAAGCGCGGGAAGAAAATACAATATTTAAGAATATATGGCTCGCAAACGTAAAGAACTTCCCCTGCTTAAGGGGGTCGAAATAACAGGGGTGGCAGCTGAAGGCAAAGCATTGGCTCGCGTTGCTCTGAATCCGCAGGCTCCTGATGAGAAGATTGTGGTTTTTGTGCCCTATGCCGCTCCCGGTGATGTGGCTGACATTAAGATTGATAAGCGCAGGCATTCGTATGCCGAGGGGCATATCGAGACACTTGTGACGCCGTCGCCCGACAGGGTTACTCCCCGCTGTGAGCATTTCGGCATCTGTGGCGGTTGCAAATGGCAGCATCTGCCTTACTTCGAGCAGCTGCGTTGGAAACAGCAGCAGGTGGAGGATGCGCTGACCCGCATTGCAAAGGTGGAGCTCCCCGCGATTAATCCGATTCTTGGCTCTGAGAATATTTGGGCTTACCGAAATAAGATGGAGTACACATTCTCCAATAAGAAGTGGCGCACCTGGGAGGAGATTAAGTCGGGAGAGGAATTCTCTGATAGCCCCAACGCATTGGGGTTTCATATTCCAGGGGCATTCGACAAGGTGCTTCATCTTGACAACTGTTATTTACAGGATAATTTAGGGAACCGCATACGCAATTTCATATATCAATATGCTCTCGAACACGAGCTTGACTTCTATGACATACGAGCTAACAGCGGCTTGCTGCGCACACTCATGATTCGCATAGCCTCCACCGGTCAGGTGATGGTGTGCATCAGCTTCGGCCGCGAAGATGACCGGGTGATTCCGGCGCTGCTCCGGGCCGTGGGCGATAAATTCCCGGAAATAACCTCGTTGCTCTATGTGGTTAATACCAAGCTGAATGATTCGATTGCTGATCAGGAGGTGAGGCTCTTCAGCGGCAGCGACTATATCGAAGAGGGGATGGAGGGCTTGAAGTTCCGGGTGAACGCCAAGTCTTTTTATCAAACAAATTCTCCGCAAGCTTATACCTTATATAAGGTAGCGCGCCGCATGGCCGGTTTGGAGCCGGGCGAGAGGCGGGGTGACGCTCCCCTTGTCTATGACCTTTACACCGGCACCGGTACGATTGCAAACTTCGTAGCCCGTCAGGCAAGCCATGTTGTGGGCATTGAATATGTTGAGGAGGCCATAGCTGATGCTAAACTCAATGCCGGGGTCAATGGACTGGCTAATACTTTCTTCACCGCGGGCGACATGAAAGATGTGCTCACACGAGAGTTTATAGCCGAGCACGGGCATCCTGATGTAATGATTATAGATCCACCCCGTGCCGGAATGCATCCCTCGGTTGTAGATGTCATCATGGGCGCCAAGCCGAAAGTGATAGTTTACGTGAGCTGCAATCCGGCTACCCAGGCGCGAGATTTGGCTCTGATGGATTCGCTTTATCGTGTGACAGAGGTGCAGCCGGTCGACATGTTCCCCCACACTCACCACGTGGAAAATGTTGTAAGAATGGAGCTTCGTGAATGATGATGCAAAAGTATGCCCGCAAATTATGTTGTATAACATGTGGGAAAATTTGACATGAGTGATAAAAATGTTGTAACTTTGCAACGCAAACGGGAAATAACTCATCCCTCCCGTGAGCATTCACAATTCATTATGTTAACCGAATAATGATTACTCATCCTGTCAGCGCGACAGGAGCAAAGAACAGAACATTTTTTTCATAATCTACACACTCAATATTCATACACATCACAGTTTATTACCTTAAATCTACCACGGAAAATTTATAAGCAGGCTCCCTCGGTGACGAGGGAGCCTGCCAACATTTTACACTCTTAGAAACTGTTTAAGTTTATTTTGTCTCCCCGGCGGCACGCCGACGGGCGTGCCACTCATAGAGCACGGGGAGCAGGAAGATATTCAGCAGGGTAGAGGTGAGCAGGCCGCCGAGCACTACGATAGCCATGGGAGCCTGAATCTCATTGCCGGGACGGTCAGCGGCAAGCAGCAACGGTATCAGAGCGAGCGCGGAGGTGAGAGCCGTCATCAGGATAGGGGAGAGACGGTCTGCCGAACCACGCATTACCACTTCCCTGAGCGGGCTTCCCTCGCTTTGCAATTGTCGGTAACGGGAAATCAAGAGTATGCCATTGCGCACAGCCACACCAATCAAGGTAATGAAGCCTATGATGGATGGTATGCTGATGATGCCGGAGGTGATATATATAGCCATTATGCCACCAATGAGCGCCAAAGGCAATGAGCAGAGCACGATAACCGCCAGCCATGGACTCTTCATCTCTCCAATCAGCAGGAGGAAAATCAACAGCAGTGCAATCAGCGAAGTCCAAAGCAGGGTGCGCGAGGCGGCGCGAGAGTTCTCAAACTGTCCGCCATATTGCACCGTATAGCCCTCCGGCAGTTTTATGCGGGTGTCGATACGCTTCTGAATCTCCTTGACCACCCCTTCGATGTCAGCACCGCTCACATTGGCCGACACCACAATGCGCCGCTGCACATTTTCGCGTGAGATTGAACTCGCGCCTCCGGTGCTTACAATGTCAGCCACCTGGTCAAGCGGCACCCGCACCCCTTCGGGAGTGTCAATCAAAGTGGAGCGAAGCAGCGAAAGGTCAGAGACATATGCCGGGTCAAGCCGCAGAATCACATCGAAGGAGCGTTGCCCTTCATAGATGTCGGCTATTTTTTCGCCGGCGAAGGCGCGTGCCACAAAGCGGTTGAATGCCTCAATGGTAATGCCATAGCGGGCAAGAGCCTCCCGGCGGGCGCGAATCTGAATCTGAGGTGTCTCTCGCTGCTGTTCGACCTGAAGATCAACCACGCCGGGAATGTCGGCCACAGCATCCTTGACCTCATTGCCAAGCGTGAAGAGGCGGGAAATGTCGGGACCGAAAATTTTGATGGCGATATTGGCGCGAGTGCCTGACAGCATGTGGTCAATGCGGTGGCCGAGGGGTTGGCCAATGGTCGTGGCCACACCGGGCACGTTAGCCATGCGTGCGCGCATGTCGGAGAAAACCGCCTCTTTCGAGCGGCCTGAGGACATGTCAAGATTCACATCAATTTCCGAGGAATTGGAGGACTGAGAGTGCTCATCAAGCTCGCCGCGACCGGTGCGTCGCGCCGTGTGAGTCACCTCAGGCACCTTGTGCAGTTCCTGCTCCAGGCGATTCCCAAGCTCATTATTGACGTCGAGGCTCACCCCCGGTTGCGTCACAGCGCTTATGGTGGCTGAACCCTCATTGAACTCCGGCAGGAACCCTCGACCCAAGAAGAGAGTGATACCGACGCCGGCAACAAGCAGCCCCATGGTGAGGGCAATCACCACCCGCTTATGCTCCAGCACGAAAGTAAGCGACTTGGAATAAGCGTTCTGAAGCACACGTGTCAACCGGCTGTCGCTCTTTCTTTTTTCCAGATACTTGTCATGGCCGAGCAACATGCGGCAGAGCAGGGGAGTAACAGTCATGGCGACCAACAGTGACATGAACAGGCTCACAATGTAAGCTATCCCGAGAGGTTTGAGCATTCTGCCCTCAAGGCCCGATAGGAAGAAGAGGGGCACGAACGCCACAATGATTATCAGCGTGGCATTCATGATTGATGATCGAATCTCTTTAGAGGCCTCAAAGACAACGGTGAGAATACTTTGCCGTTCAGCCTCCGGGAGCAGGCGGTTCTGCCGCAGTCGTTTGTAGACATTCTCTACATCAATAATGGCGTCATCCACCAGCGAGCCTATGGCTATGCACATGCCTCCAAGAGTCATGGTGTTGATGTTCAGGCCGAGCAGATGAAGCACGACGATGGTGCCGAGCAGCGAGAGGGGAATGGCTACTATGGAAATGAGGGTGGTTCGCAAGCTGCCCAGGAACAGCATCAGCACAATGATAACGAATATCGCGCCCTCCAGCAATGCGCGGCCAACATTGTCAACTGAGGTCTGGATAAAGTCAGCTTGCCGGAAAATGGCAGTGTCGAGGCTGACATCCTTGGGGAGTGTTTTCTGAATGTCAGCCAAAGCCGCCTCTATTTTATCAGTGACTTCGAGAGTGTTGACTCCCGGCTGTTTGCTGACTGATATAATCAGCCCCGGCTTACCGTCGATGCTTGCGTGGCCGGTCTTGACAGCAGGAGCAGTCTTCACTTCCGCAACATCGGCAAGAGTCACCGGTTCCCCGCTGCCGGTCATCTTGACCAATGAGGCGCCCAACTCGCCTGTATCAGTTGTGCGCGCCATGCCGCGCAGCATATATTCGTTGCCGAAATCGCGCACCACGCCGCCTGATGAATTTTCGGAGAAGGTGCTCCCGACCGCTTCCAAGTCGGCCATCGTTACACCGTAAGGCTCCATGCGCTGCGGGTCGGCAATTATCTGATACTGCTTAAGATCACCCCCGAGGATAGTCACCTGAGCCACGCCGCCGGTAGCCAGAATTGCAGGCTTGACAACCCATTCCGCCAACGTGCGCAGGTCAGCCATCGATGTTGAGCCCTTGCTCTGCATTCCGATAAACAGAATTTCACCCATCACACTTTGCTGGGGGGCGAGCACGGGGGTGATACCGGCCGGCAGAGTGCCGGTCAGGGTCACAAGCTTTTCGCTGACCACCTGCCGGGCGCGGAATATGTCAGTGCCCCAGTCAAATTCGGTCCACACAAAAGAATAACCCTGCATGGAGGCGGAGCGCACGCGGCGCACATCTGTAGCGCCGTTCACAGCCGTTTCAATCGGAAATGTCACTAACTGTTCGACCTCCTCGGCAGCCATGCCCGGAGCCTCAGTCATGATGGCCACCGTGGGGGCTGTCAGGTCAGGGAACACATCCACATCCATCTTGCGCCCCGTGTAGCATCCCCAGATAATCAGAGCCAAAGCAGCAGCCAGCACCGCCAGGCGGTTGCGCAGCGAGAAGTGTATAATAGAATTAATCCAGTTCATAAATCAGTGTGCATGGCCGGCATGGGCATCAAGCGCGCCCGCGCCTTGCGAGAGTTTTACAATAGGGGCTCCTTTGCTCACGATGCGTTCCCCCTCCTTCAGGCCGGAGAGCACCTCATAGTAAGCACCGTCATATTCGCCCAGGCTAACCTGTCTCTTTTCAAAATACTCGGGGGTAATCTGAACCATTACAAACGTATTGCCCATCTCCTCGACCACGGCGCTGCGCGGGATGGCCACAGCTCTGCGGCCGCCTCCGAACTGAAGAATGGTCTCCACATAGCTCCCCGGTAGCAGTCCGAGTTCATTGCGGATTTCGATTACAACCGGCAACATCGGAGAACCCGGCTCAACGAGCTTTCCGCGGCTTACGAAGCGGCCTGCAAGAGAACGTATGTCCATCGGCTCCCCTCCGGCTCTCATTATATAGGCATTCGAGAGGGTGGTCAGCTCAGTGGCATAGCGAGCCGGAACTTTTGCCGTCAGCTGCACCATGGAGGATGAAGCCACCGTAGCCAGGGGTTGCCCCATGTCTACCCATTGCCCGTCAGTGACACTGAGGCTTTGCACGTATCCTGAGATAGGGGAGGCCACCGTCTGCGAGCCGCCGGCGAAATTCTTGCGCAGCGCCGAGAGTGCGATGGATGCCGTCTCATACTCGGCTCGGGCGCGGGTCACTTCAGCGGCCGTAGTGAGGCGGTCAGCCTCCAGTCCCTTCAGACGCGCGTATTCGCGCCCTGCGCGGTCATATTCCGCCTGAGCCTCTAAAAGTCGCACTTTCAGATCACCCTCGGCCAAACCGGCGGCATTGACACGGAACATCGCTTTCCCGGCTCCCACCTGTTGCCCAACTGCAATCTCCTTATCAAGAATCGTCACTCGTCCGGGTGTCGTGGCACAGAGCGTATGTTCGCCCGTAGCTGTAGGCTCCACCAGCGCCATGGCTCGCACATTGCTTCCGATTTCGCGCACTGACGTTTCAGCTGTGGCGAAATCCGTGGTCCAACTCTGCTCCTTGGGGAAGGCAATGCCGTTGGGGCTTGAGGGAGCAGCTGCCTCAGCCGCTTCGTATGCCTCATGCTCGTCGGCATACACAGTAAGCCCGGGGAATACAGCTGACTGTGTTCCGGCTGAGGCCTTGACCGTGACCGAGAGAGTGGCGCTTCCCGGAGCCGGCGGGGTCAATTCAAATATATATATACCCGGCTCTTCCGGTTGAGGTATGGTCTTTGTCAATTGCTTGCCAGAGACATTCAGGCTCACGGTCACCTCCCCCTTGCTCACAGGCTTGAAATCATTGAGCGAAGTTACATGAACAATGAGGTGGCCCTGCTTCCCGGAAATCAGGGGATCAGCATCCACAAAGAATTCATAACCGGTTGTGTAAGCGGTCATTGCTATTGTGGCGTCATGCTTGTGTTCATCCTCTTTATTTGTGTCATGGGTGGCCCCGGCACATGCCGTCAACAGCAGCGCGGCCGCCCAAGGAAGGCAAAATTGTCTTAATCTCATATGTGGAATGTAGACGTTTCTATAACTGTTTATGAAGGTTTACTGCTGAAAAGCGGAGATACAGCCTTTCGACTGCAAAATTAGATATTTCCCCTCTGATACGTGTGCAACTAAGTGTCAAAGGTGAAGAGGGAGCTGCATGGCAGTCAATTTCGCGCAGCAAGGGCCAGCGCAGCCCCGTTAATTTTTGAAATTTTCAGCGTAGGAGAGGGCTGCCACACGGTTATTTTAGCTTAAATGGCGTGAAAAACGGTGAAAAATCGGGCTTAAAAAAGAGCTTAATACTCAATGAGTTACAAATAAAATGAAGAAAAAGTGCAAAAAACATGCTGAAAAATTTGGTCAGTTCGCAAAAAGTGCCTAACTTTGCATCGCAATTGAGAGGGAAACACCCCTTGAAAGAGCACGAGAACAATGAAATAAAATGCGAAAATAGCTCAGTTGGTAGAGCACGACCTTGCCAAGGTCGGGGTCGC
>CANSAP010000010.1 GCA_947644715.1 uncultured Bacteroidales bacterium | reverse complement strand
TACATTGACAACCAACGATATAGGGCAGCCCTTCCGGGGCTGGGTTGTCGCTACACGCCTACCGGGGGGCTGAAGCCCCCCGGCTAACAAAGGATAGGCGCTCCGCGCCATGCAGCGTCGGGTTCACGTTTTGACACACCCTCTAAGTCTTAACATTTATTATTAGACACACTCTTAAAGAAAACGCCACCCGCACTCCTTAAGAATGCGGGTGGTGTTTTATGCGTCAGTTATCTGATGCTCAAGATTGTTCAGGGCACGGTTACGGTTTTGCCGAAGGGGGCAACCAGGTGGAGACCCTGCTGCGCGGGAATGCGCACACGTCCGTCTGCACCAATCCGGGCAGTGGCCTCAAGGCGTCCGGCCATATCATAGACCATCACGCGCTCACCGGCTGTGCCCCGAACCTCAATCACGCCGGCGCGGGTGATAATCGTGCAGAGTGAAGCCTCCACACTCTCAACTGCGCCAAGCTCGCCGGTGGTCACTTTCACCTCGCGGCTCTGAGGCGTGGAGAGACCCGTGCTATCAACAGCGCGCACCGAGTAGTAATAAGTCGTGGAGGGTTCAACGTTCTCAACCACAGCCGATGTGTTGCTGCCGCAGTCGGCATCATCATAGTCAGGATGGCTGATGGAGTTATAGCTTGCGCCGTAGCCCACCACTACATCGTCGATGTAGACGGAGCCTGTCCCCTCCTTATCGAAGGTGATGCGCACGGCCTTGGCTCCCTGCGGCATACGGATGTCGCTCTCAGAATCGAGGCTCACGGTGTGGGCTTCAGTTTTGTCAACGGGAGTAACGGTCAACACACGCTCCCAAGCGCCATCCACGAGCGCCTCCACAATCAGCGAGGAGTCATCGCCTGTGCTGTTGCCGCGATACCAGAAGGAGAGGGAGTTCACATCCTGCTCGCCGAAGTTGGGCGAGGTCAGGCGATCAGAACTGTTGGTCAGGCGCAGTGCAGGAGCAGCCTCGCCATAGTAGCCCTTGAGCGAGCCGGTGGTGGCAGAGGTGGTGGTCCATCCGGAGGGGAGCAGGTTGCCCAGCTCATCCTTAGTGAAGTCCACCGTCTGATAAGAGGGATTCACCGGAATCTTTTCAACCACACTCAGGTGATACTTCTCGGCACCCTCCAGCTCATTCCAGCGGGCGGTAAAGAAGCTGTCGCCCACATTCTCTGCCTCCAGCGGCTCAACCTCGCGCTGCTCGAAGGTGGGGGGAAGCGTCAGCACACTGATGCGGTTGGAGTCAACTGACTTGCGGTCGTCACTCACGGCGCGCACCACGTAGCTGTATTCCGTCTCAGGGTCCAGTCCGGTCACTGCCACGCGGGTGGCATCCTTCACCTGAAGAGTGAGGAAAGGCACCAGGAGGGGAGCCTTGCAGATGTCCACCTCATATTCGTAAGCACCCACACCGGGCTGCCAGGTGGCAGTAAAGCTCACAGGAGTCACATCCACAGCCTCGGAGGCGGTCACGGGAGCGAGCACTTCGCCGCCCCCCTTCACCTTGAAGGTTATTACACCCTCGGCCTCATGAATGTCAGTCAGCGGCATCTGAGGATCATAGCCGGTCCAGCAGCGCATGGCCGGAGTCGTCAGCGAAGTGAAGTTGCGCACATTGCTCGTGCCGGGGAAGGGGTCGCCTGACTGTGTGGCCGCGCCCGGAAGATTGTCGGCCTCCACAAGGTCGATGCGCTGATGAGACTGGTCATTGTTCACCTTATTATTAATCCAGCTCGGCTCGTCATAGTCCACGTGCCAAACAAGCATACCATGTCCGGGAAGATAGGTATCCCAGCCGGTGCGCTGACGGTTCTCGAGAATGAAATACTCCTCGGCCTTGTCAGTAGTGATGAGCAGCGATTCGCCGGAGTCAAGCGGATTCAGCGAGACATCCTCCGGGCCGGTCAACTCCCTGGGGTTCATCCAGCCCATGCAGAAACGCTCGTAAGCCGAATAATTCGGAGGAGTGTTGCCATTATTATTATATGAGCCGGAGTCCATCAGCTCGAAGGCACCGGGGGTGTGGGTGCTGGAGGCGCCGTTGGTCACATAGAAGTCCGGCAGACCGAGCACATGGGAATACTCATGGCAGAAGGTGCCGATGCCGGCACGCACCGTGCCCGCCGTGCCCTGCAATTCATTGGTACATGCGTAGTTGCCGATTTTCACACCATTATACTCCACTACAATGCCATAGAAGGTAAAAAGGTTGGCGGAGTGAGGCCAGATGGTCCAGTCGGGAGCACCCTCATTCTGACCATAGCCGGCATAGAAGACAAAGATATTGTCCACAAAGCCGTCGCCGTCATTGTCATATTCGCTCCAGTCAAGGTCAGGCTGCTGCTCATGGAGCTTAATGCAGGCATCGCGAACCATCAGCCAAGCCTGGGCATCACGGTTCATTCCCTGCGCAGCTCCGTAGTAAGATTCATTTTGGTCTACGCGGATGGGACCGAACACCTGAAAGTCGGGAGTGAATATGCCTCCGCTCTGCGCCTTGAAATAGTCGAGGGTCGAGCCGGTGGCCCCTCCGTAAGAATATCCGGGCTGGGTGGCCAGCTGCTGGAAAGCATTGTTGGCATCCGGCGTCTTGAACTGCACATCCTGAAACTCCACCAGGAGCACCATGGCCTTCGGAGAGCCGGTCTTCGGATAATTGTTAATCAAGCCCGTGGTAGCTGCGGCACGACGCGGAGCACGGGCAGCCACGGAGCTTTCCTGCGCACTCTTGCGAGCCGTCTCAAGCAACTGAGCTTTGGGGAGCGAAGCCAGCAACGAACGCTGCGCAGCCGGGCGCTCTGCAATCTGCAAGGCACGCACCCCGGTGCTCACCAGGCGTCCCTGATTCATCGTTGCATACTCCAGAGCACCCGCGGCATTCGGAAGCAGCACATAGCCATCCTCCGTCTCATACCAAGAGCCATGCTCATCGCCATGCAGTGTCACCGACAGCATCGTGCCGTCAGGCTGGGGATACGACAAAATCCCCGGCTTAGCAGGCACGGCCAACGCCCCGAGAGCGCAGCCGGCCAACAAAAGGGTAGTAATTGATTGGCGTAACATAGAAAAGTGTGATATTACATTATAAACAATAAAGTCAAGGTGGTAACAATATTTTTCGCGAACAAAGTTAAGAAATTTTTTGCAGGATTCAAAATTATTTCGTAACTTTGGCGGCAACATAACCTCAAGCGGCTTAAATACTGTAGTATAATCTAAAAAATCGTTATCCCAAGCCGCCTATACGCTATAATTGTAATTAGTTATTTAATCTATCTAATAGTTTCCTATGAGACATTTACTACCCAAATGCGTCCTGGCAACCTCAGGAGCGGTAGCACTTTCAGCTCTCGGGCTATTGGCAGCCTCAAGCGCCTTACAGCTTGACAAGCCCATCGCCCCGGCACAAGCGCCCGCCCTCGTTGCAGATTACGATGAACTTATTTTCCACGGCTCAGTGGAATATGCTGACCGCTCTGACTGGTCAATGGTGCAGAAATACGGCATCTACAAATTCACCCTGGGCACTTCCCCCGTGGCTGAAGGCCCCGTCAGCGAAACTCACACCAATGGAGGCGGTTTCTACCTCGATGGCTACTACTACTGCCTCAGCGGCTGGTATGACCAATATGGCCAGCACAACCGGTGGATAAAATACAACACCGAAACTTGGGAAATCGAATTCTCAAAACAGTATGACGAACCCACTCTGACCGACGCTTCAGCTTTGGCCTACGACTACATCGGCCACAAAGCCTACGCCGTCGGCATCAACCGCAACAACCGCGGGTAGTAATTGATTGGCGTAACATAGAAAAGTGTGATATTACATTATAAACAATAAAGTCAAGGTGGTAACAATATTTTTCGCGAACAAAGTTAAGAAATTTTTTGCAGGATTCAAAATTATTTCGTAACTTTGGCGGCAACATAACCTCAAGCGGCTTAAATACTGTAGTATAATCTAAAAAATCGTTATCCCAAGCCGCCTATACGCTATAATTGTAATTAGTTATTTAATCTATCTAATAGTTTCCTATGAGACATTTACTACCCAAATGCGTCCTGGCAACCTCAGGAGCGGTAGCACTTTCAGCTCTCGGGCTATTGGCAGCCTCAAGCGCCTTACAGCTTGACAAGCCCATCGCCCCGGCACAAGCGCCCGCCCTCGTTGCAGATTACGATGAACTTATTTTCCACGGCTCAGTGGAATATGCTGACCGCTCTGACTGGTCAATGGTGCAGAAATACGGCATCTACAAATTCACCCTGGGCACTTCCCCCGTGGCTGAAGGCCCCGTCAGCGAAACTCACACCAATGGAGGCGGTTTCTACCTCGATGGCTACTACTACTGCCTCAGCGGCTGGTATGACCAATATGGCCAGCACAACCGGTGGATAAAATACAACACCGAAACTTGGGAAATCGAATTCTCAAAACAGTATGACGAACCCACTCTGACCGACGCTTCAGCTTTGGCCTACGACTACATCGGCCACAAAGCCTACGCCGTCGGCATCAACCGCAACAACCGCGAAAACCCCTATGACCTGCGCACAGTCGACATCGCCACCGGCGAAATGACCAACGTAGGCTCACTCGACCAGCGCTTCCCCGGAATAGCAGTCGACGCGCAGGGGCAACTCTGGGGCATCGCACGCGATACAAAGTTTCCCCAGGCAACCGCCCTCTACAAAATCGACAAGAACACCGGCGCAACTACCAAAGTGGGCGACACCGGTTACAACCAAAAGTCTGACTACTGCGGCCTCTGCTTTGACCACCGCACCGGGAAGCTCTATTGGACTACTCGCACATACACCTATAACTCATACTACGAAGAGTCCTACCTCACCGGCCTGTTTGAAATCGACACAACCACCGGTGCCGCAACCCTCGCAAAGAACTTCCCCGAAAACGAAGTCTTCTCATCACTCTACCTCGTAGACTCTCACCCCAAGGCACCCGCACCGGTAGCCGACCTGAAATTCGTCTACACCGACGGCAAGACCACCGAGGGCAACGTAGAGTTCACTTTCCCCTCAAAGTACTATGACGGAACCGCCATCCCCTCAGGTAAAGAAATGACCTACGAACTTTACCTCGACGGAAAGCCCGTGGCTTCACGCGGTCCTCAATACTACACTCCCGGACAAAGCTTCCGCACGAGCGCACCCCTCACCCTGAGCGAGGGCAAACACACCGTTAAAGCCTACGTAATCGCCCGCGACCTGCCCGCTGACCGCAGCATTCCCGCATACATCGGAATCTTCGGTGGCGATGACCTTCCCTCACCCGTCACCAACCTCCGCGCCGAATACACTCCCCACCGCGAAAGCGTAACCCTCACATGGGACGCTCCCACCGGAACCGTCAACGGAGGTGTGTTCGACCCCGCCGACGTGACCTATAAAATCATGCGTGCTCCCGGCCTCGACGTAATCGCCGAAGGGCTTAAAGAGTGCACATTCACCGATACCCCCGACTACGTGCAGACCTTCTCTCAATACCGCGTCATCGCAGTAACCCCCAACGGCGAGAGCACACCCGTCTACACCACAGCCGCAACCATCGGACAGCCCCGCACTCTCCCCTACCTCGAGACATTCGACTCGCAGTCAGCATTCAACACATTCACTGTGCTCGACCCCCAGGGAATTGCAAGCTCCAACGGCGACACGTTCATGTGGCACCCCCAGTTCTACAATGCCATCTACTGGCTCAACTACGACTACTACAACAAAGTCAACGCCTGGCTCGTAACCCCCACCATCAAGTTTAGGGATGGATACGTTTACCGCGTTTCATTCGACTCACGCGGCTATTCATCAATCGCCGCTCAGACCCGCATGGAAATCAAGGTAGGCGAATTCCCCACAGAAGAAAGCCTTACCCGCGAAATCTACTCCGAAGACTACACACTGCCCATCGACCAGACCAAAAACTTTGCCACCCTCTTCACCGGCAAATCAACCGACTACCACATCGGCTTCCACGTCATCAGCGACGGGCAGGATCACATCTCCATCGATAACCTCCGCGTGCTGGAATATGGTCCCGTGCAGATACCCGCTGCTCCTACCCTCGTCTCAATCGAAGAAGATGGTGAGCAAGTAGCCGCCACCGTCAAGCTCCCCACTCTTGACGCCGAGGGCAAACCCGTCAGCAAAATCACACGTCTCAGCATGTACACCTCCAACCGCATGCGACTCATCAGCCGTGTAGACGTGCCCGACGGAACCACGCAGCTCACAATCAAAGACCCCTCACCCACATTCGGCGATAACAACTACGTCATCATGGCCGAAAACGAGTATGGTCTCGGTCTTGAACTCTTCTGTTCCATCAACACCAAGCCCGCAGTACCCAAAAATGTCGAAGGCTACACCCTCTCAACAGCCTCCGACGGTCGCGACGCACTCCTCACCTGGAACTACCCCGAAGACATGCTCGGTGTCGACGGAAAGCCCCTCACAACTGACCAACTTTCTTACGACATCTACCGCTACGAAAACTTCAACTACACGCTCGTAACCACCCTCTCCGGTGACCAGACAAGCGTAGTAATCCCCGACATCGTAGGCACATCCACCGAACGCCAGCTCTACGCAACCTTCAGCGTAGTGGCACGCACCCTCGGCGGCGAATCAGAGCACGTATCTCAAACCGCCCTCTTCGGCGCAGCTTACGAACTCCCCGTACACGAAACCTTCACCGGCGACTTCAAGCCCTGGAACGGCGACCGCTCAATCCTCTCATCCTTCTCCAACGCCAGCAACGTCGGCTACGACCCCCGCTGCGAAGCAACCGAAGGACGTGTGCTCTCATTCATCCCCAGCAGCTCACAGGCCCTTGGCGTTTACGTCTCACCCCGCTTCAACCTCACCTCTCTGAAGAACCCCGTTCTCACCTTCAGCGTCTACTGCTCACCCGACCAGAATCTCGCCAACGCCACCGTGCAGATCGGCCTCGTGCCCGAAGTAGACGGCATCCAGCAAGACCTCGTCCTCATCCCCGGCATCTACAAAGTGCAGGCTGACCAGGCAGGCTGGAAACAGATTGAAGTAGACCTCTCTGACTTCGCCGACCTCTCCCGCGCATCCGTAGTGCTCCGCTGCATCAGCTCAAGCACCAAAGGATGCATCCACTTCGACTACATCGACATAACCGGCGACAAGCCCGACCTCGACGCTCGCGCAACAAGCATCTCAGGTCCTTACACCGCTCTGCTCGGCCGCGATAACGCCTACAACGTTACAGTCGAAAACAACGGCACACGAGACCTCCAGAACGTAACCGTTACCCTGCTCGCCGACGGCGAAACAATCGAGGCCAAAAACATTGACCTCAACGAAGGTGAAACTTACACCGTGCCCTTCATCTTCAAACCCGCCCTCGACGAAAGCGACCGCAACGTAACACTCCGCGCCACCGTCAGCGTAGAAGGTGACGAAAACCGCTTCAACGACAGCCAGGAAATGCGCATACGCGTCGAAGCTCCCAACCTCCCCTACGTAACCGACCTCCAGGTGAACTCAACTGAACAGGGCATCCACCTCTTCTGGAGCGACGCTCAGACCTACCCCTACGAAGTGGCCGTCACCGACGACATCGAAAACTATCCCGACTTCGCAATCGAAAACATCGGAGCCTGGACACTGCTCGACCTCGACAAAGCCACTACAATGCCCGGCATATCATCATCCATGGGCTCATTCACATGGAACCATGCCGGCGACCCCCAGGCCTACATCGTCTTCAACCCCAAGAACGCCGGTGTCAGCCTGCTCGCAACAGCCCACTCAGGCGACCGCTGCCTCGTCAGCTTCCCCAGCGCCGACGTCAACAACGACTGGCTCATCTCGCCCCCGCTCTCCGGACACGCTCAGACCATCAGCTTCTACACAAAAGCAATGCTCGGCTCACAGTTCGCAGAGAAATACTCCGTAATGATCTCACGCTCCGGCAATGACCCCGCCGACTTCACTCCCCTGCGCGAGAACATCACCCTCACTTCCGAAAGCTGGCTCAAACAATCCTTCCAGCTCCCCGCAGGCACCCGCTACTTCGCAATCGTCTGCCAGAGTGAGAACGCATTCGGCTTCATGCTCGACGACTTCGAATACGTTCCCGCACAGCCCGACGTAGAGCTCACCGGCTACAACGTCTACCGCGACAAGAAACTCCTCGTGGAAGGCCTTGGCGAAACCGAACACATCGACACCGACTTTGACCCTGACACCAACTACCTCTACCACGTCACCGCCACCTACACCGACGGCGAATCAATCTTCTCGAATCCCGTGGAAGTAGTCTACAGCTCAGTCAACACTCTCCCCGCCGATGCAGCCGCTACAATCTTCGCCAACGCCGGACGTATCATCGTTAAAGCACCCGCAGGCGCACCCGTCACTGTGCATACTCTCGACGGCCGTTGTCTCTACTCCTTCGCCTCCACAGGCATCGAAAGCATGAGCGTGCCCGCAGGCATCTACATCGTGCGCGCAGGCACTGCCACTGCAAAACTGATTGTCAAATAAACAGGCCTGACAACACGCGTTACGCACGCATGTTGTAAAACATAAGATTTTTACCGGGTGACCCACGTGGCCATCCGGTAATTTTTTTGTAATTTTGTACCCGAACTCCATGCGGCTCCAATCCCGCATGAAAAGCATTTCCATAACCCGAAATAACTAATAAATTCTTCAATAGACTCCCGTCAAATGAAAGTAACGTTCAACATTAACTATCGCACTCAATGGGGGGAAGCCCTCTTCATCTGCGGCGATATCCCCGAGCTCGGCGCCGGCAACGACCAGAACGCGCTCCAGCTCACATACCTCGGCGGCGAAAGCTGGCAAATCGAACTCGACCTGCCCGACACTACCCCCGACTTCAAATACCGATACATAGTCAAAGCCCCCGGACAGGCCTGGAGACTAGAATGGGGTGAACCCCACCTCTTCAAAGCCTCACGCGGCACCGACAGCTACAACATCTTCGACCGTTGGCAGGATCAGCCCTACGACAAGCCCTACTACTCCTCAGCCTTCACCTCCGGAATGCTCAACCGCGAACACCGCGCCCCCGAAGTGAAAGCAGCCCCCGGCACCCTCAACGTGCGCATACAGGCTCCCATGATTAATCCCGGCCAGGTGCTCGCCATCGCCGGCGAAGGTGAAGTTCTCGGCGCATGGGATCCCCGCAAAGCTCTCCGCCTGAGCGATGCCAACTATCCCGAATGGGAAATCAACCTCCCCCTCGAAAAACTCACATTCCCCCTCGAATACAAATTCGTAATCCTCGACAAGGAGACTCTCGACACCGTAGCCTGGGAAATGCGCAACAACCGCATCTTCGACTTCGCTCCCGAGAATCCCTCCAAAGAAACATTCGTTGCCGCCGGAATGCGACTCGTCAATCCGTTGGCTCCCTGGAAGGGTGCAGGCACAGCTATCCCCGTCTTCTCCGTGCGCACTGAGGAGGACTTCGGCGTAGGCGACTTCATGGACCTCATGAAAATGGTCGACTGGTGCAAACTCACCGGCCAGAAAGTGCTCCAGCTCCTCCCCATCAACGACACCACCATGACCGGCTCATGGACCGACTCCTACCCCTACAACGCCAACTCAACCTTTGCCCTCCACCCCATGTACCTGCGCCTGCAGGAAGTGGGCACACTCAAGGATAAAGAGCGTCAGGCTCACTTCGAGCGCATGGGTCGCGAGCTGAATGCCCTGCCGGAAATCGACTACGAACGCGTCAACCGCGGCAAGATTGAATACCTCCGCGAACTCTTCGCAGAAAAAGGTGCATCCACACGCCGCACCAAAGCATACAAAGACTTCGTCGCCGCCAACGAAGCCTGGCTCCGCCCCTACGCAGCATTCTGCACACTGCGCGACATGTTCGGCACACCTGAAATGGACAAATGGGGAGAATACGCCGAATATACCCCCGAGAAAGTAGACCGCCTCTTCGCAGAAAAAGAGCAGGAGATGCTCTTCGTCTACTTCCTGCAGTTCCACCTCGACAAGCAGATTCGCGCCGTGCGCGACTACGCCCACAAACAAGGAGTGGTCCTCAAAGGTGACATCCCCATCGGCATCTCACGCACAAGTGTAGACGCATGGGTTTACCCTCATCTCTTCTACATGAACTGCCAGGCCGGCGCTCCGCCGGATGACTTCTCCGTGCTCGGACAAAACTGGGGATTCCCCACCTACAACTGGGAAGAAATGGCCCGCGACGGCTTCGCCTGGTGGAAATCACGCTTCGGCAAAATGAGCGAATACTTCGACGCTTACCGCATTGACCACGTGCTCGGCTTCTTCCGCATCTGGCAGATTCCCACCGATGCACTCCATGGCCTGCTCGGCGTCTTCCACCCCGCTCTCCCCTTCACCCCCGACGCCCTCCGTCAGGAATTCGACTTCTGGATTAACCCTGAAGTACAGGCACGCCCCCTCATCCTCGAATGGATGCTCACCGACTTCTTCGGCCCATACACACAGGCAGCCAAAGAAAACTACCTCACCCACGTCGGTGGCGACCGCTACGAACTCAAAGAGCTCGTCAACACCCAAAAGAAAGTAGCCGCATACTTCGGCACTCTCGAACACACTGACGAGAACGACCGCATCTGCCAGGGTCTGCTCGGCCTCATCGACAACGTCCTCTTCATTGAAGACCCCTACGAGAAAGGCAAATACCACCCCCGCATCGCAGCCCAGTTCACCCATCAGTACCGCTGCCTGAGCGACTACGAACGCTGGTGCTTCGACCGCCTCTACAACGACTTCTTCTATCATCGCCACAACGACTTCTGGTATGGCAAAGCAATGTGGAAGCTTCCTCCCCTCATTGACTCCACATCAATGCTCTGCTGCGCAGAAGACCTCGGCATGATTCCCGACTGCGTTCCGGCCGTCATGCACAATCTCCAGATTCTCAGCCTCGAGATTCAGCGTATGCCCAAAGACCCCTCAGTCGAATTCGGAAACACCTGGGCCTACCCCTATTACAGCGTCTGCACCTCCTCAACCCACGACATGCCCGGCATCCGCGGCTGGTGGGAGAGCGACCACGCAATGGCTCAACGCTTCTACAACCAAGTGCTGCATGAAGGTGGCGAAGCACCCTACTTCGCAGAACCCTGGATCTGCTCACGCATCGTAGACCTCCAGCTCGACTCCCCCTCCATGCTCTGCATTCTCCCGCTTCAGGACTGGCTCAGCACCGATGGCAAGCTCCGCCGCGAGAACCCCGCCGACGAGCAAATCAACATCCCGGCCATCTCCCGTCACTACTGGCGCTACCGCATGCACCTCACCGTGGAGAGCCTCATGAAGCAGACCGAGTTCAACTCCATAATCACCGACAAGATCCGCCACTCAGGCCGTTAAGCCCCGGAGTGCGACACACCGCATAAACCAATTCTCACGCGCACTTGCACGCGTGAGAATTTTTTTGTACCTTTGCGGCGGTTTTCGCGCACCCGGCATCAACCCCGCCGCTGCCCGAAGGCCAAGTGTGATGGGAAATCTGTTGCCCTCCAGCGGGTAGCCTCCGAGGGGAGGTCCGCCAATGAGGGTGCGAGTATCCTGCGCGACAACTTATTTTTAGTAACACTCATTCTTATTTTTTCAAAAGACAATGAAGAAATTCCAGCTCAGCGCCACACCCCGCACCGAGGGTGGCAAGAAAGCCACAAAGGCTCTGCGTGCAGCAGGCTGCATCCCCGCAGTTATCAACGGCGGCAAACTCGTTGAACTCCCCTACGCAGGCACCCTCAAAGAGGGCGAGAAGATTGTTGAAATCGACTCCAAGCGTGGCATCATCACCACCGACATCACCGTGAAGGGTGAAGACGTGCGCAAGCTCATCTACACCCCCGACATCTTCGAGATTGAAATGGATCTCAACGGCGAAAAGCGCACTGTGGTTATGAAAGACCTCCAGTTCCAGCCCGTTAAGGACACCGTGCTCCACATCGACTTCCTCGAAGTAACCCCCGGCAAGCCCATCGTAATGGAAGTGCCCGTGCAGATTGAAGGCCACGCCGAAGGTGTTAAGGCCGGTGGTAAGCTCACCCTTTCCATGCGTAAGCTCCGCGTTAAGGCTAACATCGAGCAGATTCCCGAGCGTCTCGTTGTAAACGTTGACCACCTCGGCCTCGGCAAGAGCCTCGCCGTTGGCGACCTCCACTTCGAGGGCCTCGAGCTCATGAACGCCAAGAACGCTGTGGTATGCGCCGTGCAGCTCACCCGTGCTGCCCGTGGTGCCGCCGCAAAGGCAGAGTAAGCCCAAGCTTAACCAAACTCACGGAAAGGAGTGCGAGCAGCCCGCTACGGGCAGCTTCGCTCCTTTTCTAATTTCCTAATTTGTCTATATCTGATGAAATACCTCATTGTTGGCCTCGGAAACCCCGGCGCTGAATATGACCGCACACGCCACAACATAGGCTTCATGGTGGCCGACCGTCTCGCAGAAGATGCCGGCGCAACTTTCTCCTCATGCCGCTACGGAGACATGGCCACCTTCCGCGTAAAGAACAAACAGCTGATGGTGCTGAAGCCCTCCACGTTCATGAACCTGAGCGGAGTGGCCGTGCGATATTGGATGAACAAAGAGAAACTGCCGCTGCAGAATCTGCTTGTAATAGTGGATGACCTCATGCTCCCCTTCGGAGCACTGCGCCTCAGAGGCTCCGGCTCCGATGCCGGCCACAACGGGCTGAAGAACATCGCCTCAGAACTCGGAAACACCAACTATGCCCGCCTGCGCTTCGGCATTGGCAATGACTTCCCTAAAGGTGGACAGATTGACTATGTCCTCTCCCGCTTCCCCGCCGAAGAGATGCAGCTCATGCCCGAGCGTCTTGAGACTGCAGCCGAAGCCGTGCGCGCGTTCTGCCTCAGCGGACTCGCCTGGGCCATGAACCACTTCAACAACAAATAGCCCCATGCCTAAGACAGAAGAACGCATTGACAAATGGCTCTGGGAGATGCGTGTGTTCAAAACCCGCACTCAGGCCACAGATGCCTGCAAAAACTCACGCGTGACAATCGGTGGAGCCACAGCCAAACCCTCCCGCACCGTTAAACCGGGCGACGAAATCAGTGTGCGCAAGCCCCCGATTACCTACACCTTCCGAGTGAAAGACATCCCCGGCGGACGACTCGGCGCCCGACTCGTGCCCGAATACCTGGAGAACATCACCTCCCCCGACCAATATGAACTGCTGGAGATGACCCGCATCTCAGGCTTCGTAGACCGCCGCAAAGGACTCGGTCGACCCACAAAGCGAGACGCTCGCGAAATGGCTTCATTCAAAGAGGCATCCTATACCGCCGACGAGTTCTTCCTCGATTGGGAAGACGACGATGAGGAGTAACCATACTTCTCAACGCCCGCACATCTGACGGAAATCACAGAAGGCACACTTGGTCAGGTCATCAGTCTGCTCAAACGGACGACTCAGGTCAAACAGGCCTGACAGCTCCTCATGCAGCAAAGTGCGGAACTCCTCCAGCAGAGGCAGATGCGAATAGAGCGGAACGCCGTTCATCTCCACCATAGTCTGATAGCCGCTCACCTCCAGAGTGCGTGTGCGATAAATCGAGAGAGCGATAGGGTTCTCCGCGCGCCATTCAGCATCATGCAGCGGATATAGCAGCGCGTAGAGCATCAGCTGAAAGATGCCCTTCGTATTCCCGTCCCCCGACGAGGGATGAAACAACGCAGCCACCTTCTTGAAATTCAAGTCGTCAGAACCGGTCTTGTAATCCACAATGCGCAGGCGTCGCTCCCCGCCCGGCAACATCAGTCGGTCCAGGCGGTCAATGATAAACGTCATATTCACATTCCGGCCCTGCCCGAGCGGATACTCCACCGTCACCTTATGCTCATTGTCAATATACTCAAACGGAGCCAGCTCGAGGTCAGCATGCAGACAGGCTCTGACATACTTGCCGATAACCTCCGCCATAATCTGCGAATCACCCGAGAGAGCCTCCATGCGCGTGGCCGCCGGATAATTCTTGCGCACCATTCGCTCCACGACAGCATCAAGATTCATGGTGCGTCCCTCAAGCCAATCCCTCACGGTCTGCTTCTCTATGCGGCGCACACAAGGGGGATCCTTCCTCTTGTCAAAACCTTCGGGAAGCAGCGAGTCATAGATAGCCTCCATGGAATCATGCAGGATGGTGCCCTGTGTGGCTGCATCCATAAACTCTTCAGGCTCCTTGCGAAGCTTCTTCTTCAGCACATGCGCCAGGTAGAACCGCAGTGTGCAGGCAAGATAATCCTTCAGGCTGGAGGCCGACAGATTCCGGCCTGAGCCACGCGTCAGGAACGGAGCCAGGTCCTCGGCATGTTTCTCCACCCGGAGCGCCGGAGTCACAGGCGTATTGATATTGAACCGGGCAGAGCGCCACCGCAGTCCGCACTCCTTCTCAAACAGATACTTCAGCTGCAACAGGTAGCGCGACGGGTCGCCACTCTTCCTCCCGCTCTGCGAGGCATCATAGAGCAGATGCACCTCCCTGGCGCGCGCTATCAGGCGATAGAAGTGATAGGCATACTCCTGCTCCTTCTGTCGCAGAGTCGGCAGCATCCATCCCCGCCGGAGCGTGTCGGGGATAAAGGTGTGAATCCTCAACCTGCGGGGGAATATGCGCTCATTCATCGAGGGAATAATCAGATAATCAAAGTCGAGAGCGCGGGTTTCAAGCATACCCATCACCTGCACACCGGTGAGCGGCTGCCCCTGAAGATGCACCGTATAGTTCTGCAACACACGGTCGAGCAGCATCAGCGCCGTGCGCCATTTTATCCCCGCCAATCCATGTCGGCCCGTCAGCCGTTCAAACTCATCAAGGGCACCCAGATAAGCCTGCACCAGCGCCACATCCAGCCGCTTCCGCTCCTTCAGGCGGATATTGCGCACCATGCACTGCAGGACAAGCTCCAGACAGCCGCGCAGCCATCGGCAGACATCCTCACCCGTGCTCTCGCGTCCCATGGCCTGAAGAGTGGCGGCCAGCACATGCCCGGCAGCCCGGCGGGTCTCCTCCGGAAGCAACTCCAGCAGGTCATCCTGCGTGACATAGAAGAGGTGGCGGGCCAGCACAGCCCCCTGAATCCGCTCCACCGTCTCAACCCCTAGCATCATCTGCATGAAGGGATGTGAGAGCAGCGTGCGCGTCTCCTTATGGTGGAAACAGACTCCCGCCTCGCCCCTCCTCACCGAGCGCTGCAACTTGCGCAAAAGCACCACGAAGGAGTAGACCGAAGTCATCCGCAGCGGATAACCCATGGTCAGATTGACATCCGGCGCAATCCGCTCCGGCACAGCATAATACATCGGGAAAAGCAAGCCCTCGTCAGGGAGCACGACCGCCACGCGGGCCGGGTCGGTGAACGGAGCTCCTCTCCCGGCCACAATATCCTCAAGCAGCAATCCGGCCACCTTGGCCTGCGCCGTGTTACCGGGACAGGCCACCACATCCGTCATCGCAGGAAAAGTCAGGCCTCGCGTGTAGCCCTCCATCCCCTTCACCCGACAAGGGTAGCGCTCCATATTGAGCCACTGGAACCGGCCGGCATCCACAGGCGACTCCTGCGACAGCGGGGTGCCGGGCGCATCCCAAAAGAACTCTGCCACAGGCTCACCGTCGGCATCCCGGAGTTTCTTCAAAGCGTCAAACATGCGCAGCTGCACAGTGGTCAACGCATCGAAACCGGCCATAATCACCCGTCTGCCGGGCAAGGCCTTCTCCCCTTTCAGCTGAATCAGGTCAGCCGCCTCACGCGCGAGCGCTCCCCCGTAAGAGTATTCACCCTCACGAAGCACCTCACGGAACGTGTCATACAGCGGGGCGAGCATCTGCCACAAATCCATGAAATTCCGCTTCAGCTCACTCTCCCCGCGCATGTGCGCCCACATCCGCTCTCCGCTGCGCGGCAGCCTCTCCACACCGAAATACTCCGCCACGACGCGCCGCTGCTCATCAGAGAGATAGTCAGTGGAAATCTCATTATGCGTCTCAATGTTGCGGAACAATGCCGCAGCCTCCACATCGTAACGGTCAATCTCGTCAAAGTCAGAGAGCACCGTGTCAGCCCAGGAACGGAACTGCTCGAAGTCCTGACCGGCACCACGCAGCCGTTGCCAGGCGTCGAAGAGCGAGAAGAGCAGCTCGAGAGAGGAGCCTGTGCGACGCCCCGTAACCTTCTCCGCAAACTCGGCGAACGTCATGACCATCGGGCGCTCTCCGCGCCGCTGCAAACGCTCATATTGCACCTCGACCACATCTCGCAGATGCCGCTCCAGAAACAGGCAGGCACGCTTGCCGGGAAGCACAAAACAGATGTCGCGCAGGTCAGCGCCATAGCGGGCCACAGTTTCTCGAGCCACAGCACGCAGGAAGGGTATCATGGGGGTGGATGATTTCATGCTCCGAAATTACTAAAAAAAACTGAACCGGAATTGCAAGCCAACCGAAAAATTACTACCTTTGTAAGTTACTTATGAAATTCAGCGAAATACCCGCACACAGCTCCGTAAAGAGCCGTCTGAAGCAGATGGTCGACACCGGCCGTCTCCCTCACGCTCTGCTCATCTCCGGCCCGGAAGGCACCGGCAAGCTTGCCTTGGCCAGAGCCTTGGCGCAATATCTGCAATGCACCGACCGCAACGGCGGCGACAGCTGCGGACACTGCCCCTCATGCCTGCAACACCGTAGCCTCAACCATGCCGACATGCACTACGTCTTTCCCGTGGTCAAGAAAAAAAGCGAGGGGCTGCTGATCAGCAACGACTATCTCCCTCAGTGGCGCGAGTTCCTGAGCGGGCGAACCTTCGCCTCTTGGCAGGATTGGCTGAACACGCTTGACGCCGGCAATTCCCGACCCGCCATATATGTGGACGAGGCTGAGAACATCCTGCGCGTGGCCAACATGTCCACCCTCTCATCGCCGATAAAGGTGGTGCTCATCTGGCTCCCCGAAAAGCTCGGCCCGGATGCCGCCAACAAACTGCTGAAAATCATCGAGGAACCATGGGAGGACACTCGCTTCATCCTCGTCAGCAATAATGCCTCGGCAATATTGCCGACCATCTTCTCCCGCACACAACGCATCAACCTCCCGCGTCTGACAGCCCGAGAGATTGAATCTCTGCTCGTGGAGGGTTACTCCATCAATCCGCAGGAGGCGCAGACCCTCGCCCATGTGGCCGACGGGAATGCCTGCACTGCGCTCGATGCACTCGACTCGCAGGGGGAAACCGAAGAATTTGCCTCCCTCTTCCGCGAAGTGATGCGCAAAGCATATTCCCGCGACGTCAAGGCGCTGCGCGAGATGGCCGACAAAATTGCCGCCACTGGTCGCGAAAAGAACTGCCGCCTGCTGGAATACTTCACCCGTATGGCACGCGAGAACTTCATCTATAATCTCGCAATGCCCGAGCTGAACCGAATGACGCCCGAGGAAGAGAACTTCTCGCGCCGATTCTCCCCGTTCATTCATTCCGGCAACGTCGAAGCCATGGTCTCCGACATGGATTCTGCCGCCTCCGACATCGCCAGGAACGCCAATGCAAAAATTGTGATGTTCGACACGCTGCTGCGCCTCATCGTGCATCTGCGAAAACCCGTGATTAAATAATCTTAACTATATAAAACCGACATGAAACCTACTCTTTTCATACTTGCCGCCGGCATGGGCTCACGCTACGGCGGTCTCAAGCAGCTTGACGGTCTCGGCCCCAACGGCGAGACTATCATGGACTACTCAGTATATGACGCTCTCCGCGCCGGCTTCGGCAAAATCGTATTCGTAATCCGCAAGGACTTCGAGCAGGAATTCCGCGAGAAGGTGGTGGCCAAGTACGAAGGCCATGTTCCGGTGGAGGTTGTCTTCCAAAGCATCGACGCCCTGCCCGAGGGATTCACCGTGCCTGAGGGACGCACCAAACCCTGGGGCACCGGCCACGCTACTCTCATGGGTAAAGGAGCCATCAAAGAGCCCTTTGCCGTAATCAATGCCGATGACTACTACGGTCGCGACAGCTTCAAAGCCCTGGCCGATTTCCTCACCTCCGTGGAGGGCAAGAAGGGTCAGTACTGCATGATTGGCTTCGAGATAGAAAACACTCTGAGCGAAAATGGCGGTGTGAGCCGCGGCCTCTGCGAAGTGTCGGAGGAGGGTATGCTTACCGGTGTTTCTGAGCGCCACGGCATTCAGATGAAAGAGGGCAAATTGATTCAGGTTATGGAGGATGGCAGCGAAGCTCCCTTCCCCGCCGGCGCACACGTCAGCATGAACATGTGGGGCTTCACTCCCGACTTCTTCGACTATTCCGAAGCCGCCTTCATCGAATTCCTCAAGGCTCACGGCACTGAACTCAAGAGCGAATTCTATATCCCCTCGGTGGTCAACGACCTCATCCAGCAGGGCAAAATCACCCTGAAGGTTATCGGCACCCCCTCCAAATGGTTCGGCGTAACCTTCGCTGCCGACCGTCCCGCTACGGTAGAACGCTTCGCAGCCCTCGCTGCCGACGGAACCTATCCCTCACCCCTTTATAAATAAGACACGCGACATGGCAACTAAAATACTCGTGACCGGTGGCACTGGCTACATCGGCTCACACACCACCGTTGAGCTGCAAAAGGCAGGCTACGAGGTTGTTATCATCGACAACCTCTCCAACTCATCAATCGAAGTGCTCGACGGCATCGAGGCTATCACCGGCATCCGCCCCGCATTCGTGCAGGGCGACGTCTGCTGCATCGAGACTCTCCGCCGTCTCTTCAACGAGCACCCCGGCATCAAAGGCATCATCAACTTCGCTGCCTCAAAGGCCGTCGGCGAGAGCGTGGAGAAGCCCCTGCTCTACTATCGCAACAACCTCAACTCGCTGATGAACCTGCTCGAGTGTATGCCTGAGTTCGGAGTGAAGGGTATCGTCTTCTCCTCCTCATGCACCGTCTATGGCGAGCCGGACGTGAACCCCATTGATGAGACCGCTCCCATCAAGCCGGCCACATCCCCCTACGGCAATACGAAGCAGATTTCCGAGGAGATTATCACAGACTACATCACCTCCGGTGCACCCATCAAAAGCATCATCCTGCGCTACTTCAACCCCGTAGGGGCTCACCCTTCGGCTCTCATCGGCGAACTGCCCAACGGTGTGCCCAACAATCTCGTGCCCTATCTGACACAGACGGCTGCCGGCATCCGGGGTCAGCTCACTGTCTTCGGCGATGACTACGACACCCCCGACGGCTCCTGCATCCGCGACTTCATCGACGTTGTGGACCTGGCTAAAGCTCACGTAAAGGCCATGCACCGTATGCTCGACAAGGAGGACACCGATGCCATCGAAATCTTCAACCTCGGCACCGGGCGCGGCCTCTCTGTGTTGGAGCTCATCGAGAGCTTCGAGCGCTCCACCGGCGTTAAAGTGCCCTACAAAATCGGTCCACGCCGCGCCGGCGACATAGAGAAAATATGGGCCATCCCCGACAAGGCCAATACCGTGCTCGGCTGGAAAGCGGAAATGCCCATCGACGACACCATGCGCAACGCATGGGCCTGGCAGTGCCGCCTGGCAGAAAAGAAGTAATAACTCCACTTCTCCCAATGGGGTGTGTCGAAATTCTTACTGAAGCAAACGCATGGCGCGGAGCGCCTATCCTCTGTTAGCCGGGGGGCTTCAGCCCCCCGGTAGCCCGATGGACGAATCCAGCCCCGGTGGGGCTGCCCAACATATTGATAACCAACGATATAGGGCAGCCCTTCCGGGGCTGGGTTGTCACTGCATGCATACCGGGGGGCTAAAGCCCCCCGGCTAACAGAGGATAGGCGCTCCGCGCCATGCAGCGTCTAAGTCCTATTTCGACACACTCCCTTATTTATTATTGGGAGCTACTCTATCAGATTCCCTGAGTCTGCTCCTTGGCGGGAGCCAAGGCTTTCCAAGCGAGAGTAGCTAAAATCGCGCCTACGAGCGGGCCTACAACCATAATCCAGAAGTCGCCCCAAGCGGTGGGGTCAAACACAGCAGGGCCGAAGGAACGGGCGGGATTCACGGAGCAGTTATCCACAGGGATACCCACGATGTTCACCAAGCCGAGAGCCAAACCGATTGCCAGTCCGCCAAACTTGGTGAAGGATGTGCGGGAGTCAGTGGAGCCAAGCACAACGAGCACGAAGAAGAATGTCAGCAGAGCCTCAGTAATGAGAGCCATCAGGGGCGTGGCGCCTGACTGCAACACATTCGTAGCCAGGAAGCTCCCCGACTGTGCGGTAGTGCCTCCATACTCAAATCCGGCACCCACCTTAGTGAGCCAAAACAGGAAGCCGGCTCCAATGGTGGCACCCACGAGCTGAGCCACAATATAGCCCACCATCTCGCCGAATTTCATCCGCCCGGACAGCCACATGCTGAACGAAACAGCCGGATTGACATGGCAGCCCGAGATGCCGCCGATAGCATAACACAAACCCAGGAGCACCAGACCGAAACAGAGGCCGATGCCGAGCGTACCAATCTTGGGACCGGCCAGCACAGCGCTGCCGCACGCAAGAATTACCAGAAACATAGTGCCGATACCCTCGGCAAACAACTTTTTCATAGTTCTTAAATTAAGTTACAGAAAGCTAATACATACAAATAAAACCACCGCCAACCCAAAATAGTTCGCCACCCCACAAAAAAGACCCGGCAGCCACAGCCACCGGGTCATATGTGTCAGGAAAAATCCTTTTATATTGCAGTATCAACCGCCGGGACATCTTCTGCCACCACGGCCTCAGTCTCTGTTACCGGTTCATAATCCGCCTCACCTTCAAATTGGCTTTTTACATACGCCTCATCTACCACTGAATTGTCCGCCAAGCCGAGGGTCACTTCCTTTCCATTGTCTCTATTAACAACCACAATCAAGTAAGTATTGCCTTTCTTCATAAAAGCTACATAGGCACTTCCGCTCTTTGCCTCGCCTTTTTTTATGATTTGGTATCCCTTGGCTGACATATGCTTGGCTATGAGATTACAAGCCTCGGCTCCCAACTCATAATCTGACTTAAGCGTTAAATTAATTGAGTTTAACTTACTTTCAGGATTCCAATAGTAATGACGTTCATAACTATAATCAGCAATTGCAGCCGAAAACCAGGCTTCTCCTTCAATAGCATATTTGGAACGATATGTGGAGACTTCCGGTATTTCGAACCTAACTCCCTGAGTAAAATTCGCCGGGTCCAATTCCTTGTCCTTAAATATAGCAGCAGCCGACGCTCCTATCTGATATCCCTTGACACCATTACCATCAATTTTGGAGACAAGCGCGTTCACAGCCTGTTCCACACTGAAATAGTCACTTACAAGGATACCATCGGAAGCTAATTTCGTGCCATAGTCGTAAAAATCATCCTTACCCTTCTGCTTGAAATCTTCGTCAAGGAGAGTGTAATGCGAACCCTCTTTAACAATCCAGCCAAAGTCTCCATGGTTTTGTAAGCTTTCGTAATCATCCAAGGTGCGTACTACCTCGCCCTTAGAGTCAAGAATTACAAAGGTGTGGTCATCTTTTTCAGCATAGAAACCGGAGTTGTCTGGCATAACACCGAGATGCTCATATTTCGGACGAACTACCACCTCACCGGAGAAATCCATCACACCGCGTTGTCCCTCCTCGTTGGTATAGACGATGTATTTGTCATTCCACCCAAGTACAGACTCTGCCTTGCCCGGCACTTTCTTCATTTCGCCCTTAGTGTCCATAAAGCTCAGTTGGTCATCACGCTCTATCAGCAACCGACCATCTTGGTACATGAGCCCTGATATGGGATGCTGATCCGGTTTCAGTTTTACAACTGTTTTCCCGCTCTTGTCAATCACTTCATAATAATCTTCCTTACCCTCAATCCCGCCTATCTGCACAACGGCAAGACCTTCAGAGAAAGGATATGCGTCAACATATTTAGGTTCTATGACAACTTTGCCGGATGTGTCAACGTATCCCCATTTCCCCTCTTCAGTACATACCATAAGCAGGCCGTCGAAGTAGCGGGCGACGCAACGCTCAACCTCCACATCCTTAATCGGGCCGAGCTCAAATTGTTTCTTGCCGCTTGCATCCACTACGCTAATGCGTTCCTTAGGTTTGACGATAGGGATGAGTCCGTCGACACAGATGCCGACTCCCTTAAGATTGTCGCATCCTGACAGCGCCTTGGGCTTATCGCCGGCCGAAGAATAGAGCGTGTAGCCCTCCCCCTCCTGAACGGAGAAGATGCCGTTGACCGACAGTGTAGGTTCGTTTTTGAACTCGGAGTCATATACAATCTCTCCCTTTTTATTCATCATGCTCCAATTACCATCCTTGGTGGTTCTGACCGGGATAAGGTCAATGGCATCAGCTAATGATGCATCCTGCCGGCTACAAGCTGCAATAAGCATCGCCAAGCACACTGCGAGGCAGACTTTTACCATCATCATTTGTTTCTTCATAGAATTGCCTGAAGTTTGCCGACACGTTTCGTGTCGAGGTTAGTTTTGCCTCCGGTCTCCCCTCGCAGGCTAATCTGAAAACACAAAAAGCGTGAGGAGCCATACCGTATTGCCCTTCTCACGTTCTGAGGCTCCGGTAAGCCCATCGCAGTAGAAGAGCAACCCGCAGAAGCCTCACGCAGAATATGCAAGACACATAAGCCAAATGCCTCGCGACATTCAGCCAATGTGTAAATATACATATCCACAAGGCATCTACCGTTGCCACATTCTTGACTGCGATTGAAATTTACCGGATTTCAGAACGTCAAGTATGAGCGCAGATAAACGCTTTCCTTTATTTTCCCCACCCGCATTTCCCCTCTCTCGGGCTTCTGCGATGTGGTAATGTCGCAAAGTTAGCAATAATTGCCAACTCAGCAAAATATCTTTTCTTTTTTATACTAATAGCCGAGATGGTCTTTGCGCCACTGGCGGCGGGTGGCTGACATTTTTTCGCGGATGCCTCCTTCCTGTATGAAGAGCGTTTCCGCCCGTTCTATTACGGCTCGCAACATGTAGTCCAATTGGGAAATCAGGGTTAGCATGATGTTGGCTATGACTTCGTCAGTGCTGTTTCTGCATGTTGACACGACGGTCTCCGGGTCATCATGAGCGCGTAGATAAGCGCGGGTACGGTGCACTCGAGGGTCGGATACCGCCCATAGCGACAACGAGTGCTGTCGCAAGTAATCCCTGTAATCCTCCGCTAATTCTTGCAGTGAGGCTTTGGCAACTCCGGTGAGTTTGATTTCAGTCTCCCGCGACACAGATGCGGCACAAGACCCTTCGACTATGTTCTGCTTGCATGAGCGGGCTGCCTGGCGCATTTGGTCGACTGTGCGATTCCCTTTGCCAAGGAAGCGCGTAATGAATATCTCTGTAAGGTCGCAGACAATCACTGACTTGCGGTAAACATTCCAATTCCGGTAGTTACCTGTGTGCTCGATTATCTGCCCCATGGTCGTGAGTTTAAGTTAGTGATTGTGGTGTAGTGAGAGGTTTGAGGGTTTTTAAGAGTTTTGAGAGTAATGAGAGAACTGAGAGAGATTGGCACTTGCGAGAATGGTCGGCGAGGTTATTCCTCTTATTCCTCTCAATTCTCTTATACCTCTCAAAACTCTCATTTCTCTCATTACTCTCAAGAGAATCAGTCGAGCTTGTGGATCACGAGGCCGGAGCGGAGTTTGGGCTCGAACCAGGTGGTCTTCGGCGGCATGATGTTGCCGGTGTCGGCTATGTTGATGAGCTGGTCCATGGTCACGGGATAGAGTGCCAGAGCCATCTTCATCTCGCCGCTGTCAACACGGCGCTTCAGTTCCTCAAGGCCGCGGATGCCGCCTACGAAGTCGATGCGCTTGTCGCTGCGCAGGTCGGTGATGCCGAGGATGTCGCGCAGGATGAGGTCGGAGCTTACGGTCACGTCGAGCACACCGATGGGGTCCTGGTCATTGTAGGTGCCGGGCTTGGCGGTCAGTGAATACCATTCGCCGTCGAGATAGAGAGAGAAGTTGTGCAGGCCGGTGGGATGATAAGTCTCCTTGCCCATCTTCTTCACTTCGAAGTTCTCGGCAACCTTCTGAAGGAATTCTTCGGAGGTGAGGCCGTTGAGGTCACGCACCACGCGGTTGTAGTCAATAATCTTGAGGTGAGATGCGGGGAAAGCAACTGCCAGGAAGTAGTTGTATTCCTCGTCGCCCTTATGGTTGGGATTGTTCTTGGCCTTCTCGGCGCCTACGAGGGCTGCGGCGGCACTGCGATGGTGGCCGTCGGCGATGTAGAGGTTGGGTATGGCTGCGAACTGGCGGGTGATTTCCTCAATCATGGCCTCATCCTCGATTACCCAGAATGTGTGGCCGAAGCCGTCGGGAGCAACGAAGTCATATTCGGGCTTACCGGCGGTTACGGTATCGATGATTTTCTGCAAGGGTTCATTGTCGGGGAAAGCGAAGAACACCGGCTCAACGTTGGCGTTGTTGATGCGCACATGCTTCATGCGGTCCTCCTCCTTGTCGCGGCGGGTAAGCTCATGCTTTTTGATGCGACCCTCCATGTAGTCGTCAACCCATGCAGCTACTACGAAGCCATACTGAGTGCGGCCATCCATGGTCTGCGCATAGATGTAATACTTGTCTTTCTCATCCTGCACGAGCCAGCCATTCTTCTGGAAAGCATTGAAATTCTCAACAGCCTTGTCATAAACGGCAGGGTCATGCTCATCAAAGCCGGGAGCGAAATCAATTTCAGGCTTAATGATGTGGTAGAGACTCTTGGGGTTACCTTCAGCCTCTGCGCGAGCTTCTTCGGAGTTCAGCACATCGTAGGGGCGTGATACTACCTCTTCTACCATTTCTTTGGGCGGACGCAGGCCGCGGAACGGTTTTACTTTAGCCATAGTAAATTGTTCTCAGTGTTTTTGGTGTTAATATTTAAGGAATTAGTTTATGTAGGGGGGTGAGGAGTGAGAGATGGGGAAGCGTCAGAGTCGGGAAAGGTCCCGGCTCTGACGTGTATGGGAAGTGGGGTTACTTGCGTTCGATGGTCTGGGTGCGGTCGGGGCCTACGCTCACGATTGCGATGGGCACACCCAGCTCTCTTTCAAGGAAGCTGATATACTGCTTGAACTGTTCGGGGAATTCCTCTTCGCTCTTGATTGAGGTCATGTCGGTCTGCCAGCCGGGCAGTTCAGTGTAGACAGGTTCAATTTCTGCTGCATCAATGTCGAAGGGGACACGATCGGTCTCCTTGCCGTTGATGCGATAGGCCGTGCATGCCTTCACAACGGGGAAGTCGTCGAGCACGTCGCTCTTCATCATGATGAGTTTGGTCACACCGTTAATCATGATTGCGTAGCGGAGAGCCACGAGGTCAATCCAGCCGCAGCGGCGTTCGCGACCTGTTACGGCGCCATATTCATGGCCGAGGTCGCGGATGCGTTTGCCGGTTTCGTCGAAGAGTTCTGTGGGGAACGGGCCGCTGCCCACGCGGGTGCAGTAAGCCTTGAAGATTCCGAACACGTCGCCGATTTTGCCGGGAGCAACGCCGAGGCCGGTGCAGGCGCCGGCGGTGACAGTGTTGGATGAGGTCACGAAAGGATAGGAACCGTAGTCCACATCGAGCATCGTGCCCTGGGCACCTTCGCAGAGCACTTTCTTGCCAACTGCGAGCGCTTCGTTGATTTCATATTCGGAGTCAATGAGCGGATAGCTCTTCAGGTATTCGGCGGCCTCCATCCAGTCTTTTTCGAGCGCGGCAAGCGCGTCGGCGTCAGCGGGGCATCCCATGGCCTCAAGCATTCCGAGATGGCGGCTCTTGGCTGCTGCATACTTTTCTGAGAAGGAGGTTGTGAGGTCTCCTACACGCAGACCGTTGCGTGAGATTTTATCAGTGTAAGTAGGGCCGATACCCTTACCTGTAGTTCCGATTTTGCCGGAGCCTTTGGCTTTCTCATTGGCGGCATCGAGCAGGCGATGAGTGGGCAGAATCAGATGCGCCTTGCGGGAGATGCGGAGTATATCCTTGATGGGCACTCCGCTCTTTTCGAGTTCGCGGGCCTCCTGGGCGAAGAGCACGGGGTCGAGCACGACACCGGAGCCTATGATATTGACGCTGCCGGGCTGAAAGATGCCCGAGGGGATGGAGCGAAGCACATATTTGTGTCCGCCGAATTCGAGGGTGTGGCCGGCATTGGGGCCTCCCTGAAAACGAGCCACCACATCGTAACGCGGGGTGAGCACATCCACTACTTTACCTTTGCCTTCGTCTCCCCATTGGAGACCCAGAAGCACGTCTACTTTCATTTCCTGATATTTGCATTGCGCCACGCCCCACGGGAAGGGACCCGGCTACGGGTTATTATTTCTTCGGCCGCACTTGCGGCTCCGGCTTGGCGGCACACTCGCCGCACAGCCCATAAACATAGGCCAGCAAGTAAGCCGGTCTGAAGCTTCCATATAAGTCATCATCGAGCATGTGAGCCATCGGGGGTGGTGTGGAGACCTCCGTGATTGCTCCGCATCGGGTGCAAATCAGATGGAGATGCCCCTCACGGGCTGCCTCATACTGCGCTTCGCCGGAGACGAATGTGTGCCTTCTGAGCACGCCGCATTCCACGAGGAGGTCGACCGTATTGTAAGCCGTGGCACGGCTCACATGGTAGCCCACATTCTCCAGCGCGGCATGAAGCTCGTCGATGCCGAAATGTGCCTTCATCTGCCACACCTGTCGCAGAATGGCAAAGCGTTCCGGAGTCTTGCGCAGCCGCTTGCTCTCCAGAAAACCGTTGAAGCGCTTCACGGCCTGTATGTAGTACTCCTGATGGGTCATTATGCACTCATGATGTCACGGCGCGGCCCCTTGCGGAGCCTTTGCCGTTAATCACCTGCAAAGTTACCACTTTCCCTCCAATCGCCCAAATTTTACCTACTCTTTTTGAGGAGCATCACTCCGGGTCGAGGCTCCTCCGGGTTGCGCCACATCGGCCCGGCGGCCGGGAATGCCGGGCAACGGCTTTGACCGGCGCTGCGTGATGATGCTCGTAATGTAGACCGTGAATATCGGGAACATCATCATCCCCAACGCGGCCAGAACCACAGCGAGCACTTTCCCCACATAGCTCATGGGGTTGATATTGCTGCCTACGGTGGTCATGTCCATCAGCGCCCACCAAAGAGCATCGCCATAGGTCTGCACCTCATGGTTAATCTTATGCTCGAACAGGAAGAAAATGAGCGACCCGAAATAGACGGTGGCCAGCAGCGTAACCAGATAGGTCACGAAGATTGATGCCGCGCGGTTGTAGGTGAACCATCCGACCACGATGGCCAATGCATATCCACCCCTCACCAGCGGAATGAATTGCACCAGGTAAGCAGCCATAGGGGTAAAGGTCACATCGAGCAGATTAAAAATCTCAAGATAAGGAATCGAGAAAATCAGAAACACAACATTGTTCCTGAAGAAACGCCATCGGTGAGGCGAGAGCATCAGCTCCACAAAGAAGTCGGCAATGAAGGCCATGCAGATATAGAACTGTGTGCGCAGAAAGCCGGGGGAATAGAAGTTCACATCACGGAAGGTGTCAAGACTTATGGTGATGACGAGATAGACGGAGAGTGCCAGCACTATCAGGTGCAGCACGAGAAAGACATAATGATAAGGGCGGGTGCCGGGTTGTAGTTTCATAGTTAGAGCGTTTTATTTAAGAAACGTTCAAAGAGGTTAATTGGTTGAAAAATCAACCATCTGCCCGGCCTCTTTGTTATATTGTCAAAAATCATTAATTTTGCAGCTCACACAAACAATGACGGATATGCCGATTCTTAAGGACAACAAGAAGTATTGCTTCGCCCTGGAAATGGTGGTGCGCGACTATGAGCTTGACAGTCAAGAGATTGTCAACAATGCCAACTATCTTCACTACATGGAGCACACGCGCCACACGTTCTGTGCAGAAGCCGGAATGTCGTTCGGCGAGATGCACCGCATGGGCATTGACCCGGTGGTGCGCAAGATTGAAGTGGAGTATAAGAACTCGCTGCGTGTGGGTGACCGCTTCATCTCCTGCCTCAAGGTGGAGCGCAAGGGTGCCCGATTCGTGTTCAAGCAGGATATTATTTTTCCTGACGGCACCTATGCCGCACAAGGCACTGTCACCATCGTCGCCCTGAAAGATGGCAAGCTGAGCCGTGGCGACGAGCTGGCCTCAATCTTCGGAAAATACATGCGATGAGCGCCGACCTGCAAGCCAGCATAGCTTTGGCGCTGCTCTCTCAGGTGGCTTACCCGGAGGTGATTGCACGCAGGCTTTCCGCCTCTCAGGTGCTCTCGCTTCCCGCCACGGAGCTGGCAGAGATGACCCGCTCCACTCCGAAGGAGACGGCAGCAGCCCGCGATGCCGCCCTGAAAAAAGCGGAGCGGGAGGCTGACTTCATCACTACACATAATCTGACGCTGCTGACTCCGCTTGACCCGGAATATCCGCAGCGGCTCCTCGGCACACGCAATGAAGCACGGATGCTGACTCGCCTCGGCTCCGCTTCACTCTCGCCGGAGCGGGCATTAGCTGTAGTCGGGACACGCAAATGCACCCCCTATGGCGTAGACAATACATCGCGCATAATCAACCGCCTGGCGGAGCTGACGCCACCGGTGACCATCATCAGCGGCCTTGCATACGGCATTGATGCCGCCGCACATGAGGCTACTCTGAAAGCCGGGATGCCGACCATAGCCGTTGTTGCCCACGGATTGGGAATGATTTATCCGGCAGCTCACCGCGACCTTGCAGGCCGCATTGTGGCTGCCGGGGGTGCCATCCTAACCGCCTATACTCATGACTTGCGCCCCTTCCGGAATCATTTTCTGGAGCGCAACGGCATAATTGCCGCGCTCTCTGATGCCACCCTCGTTGTGGAAAGCGACATTCGAGGAGGCGCATTGGGAACTGCCGCACATGCTGCTGCGGCCGGCCGAAAAGTGTTTGCCCTTCCGGGGCGCACAAATGACCAAGCATCCGCAGGCTGCAACAAGCTGATACGCACCGGTCGCGCACAGCTAATCACCTGCGGAGACGACATCGCGGAATCAGCCGAATGGCAACCGACCGGCGCCACACCCTCCCGACATCCCTCGCTGTTCCCCACCCTCGAGGGTAACGCCGCCCGGATAGCCGATGCATTGCGAGCCACGGATGCCCCGATGACCATCGACGAAATAACCCGAGCCTGCTCTTTGCCCGTGCATGTGATTATGGCGGAAGTTGCAGAGATGGAATTCCGCGGATTGCTGCTCCGCTGGCCCGGATCGCGACTTCAGCTCAATTGCTGATTCCGACTCCTTCTTCATCACCAATTATTGCCCCCTTATGGCCACTTAACCGTTTTTGTGGTCCGGTTTTCCATCTGTTGACATCACAAAAGAAAGCGGGAGACAAATTCATCTGAATCTGTCTCCCGCGACTGTATGGGGAATTATCTATTCTCTGAATTAGATGATGCCCTGACCCATCATAGCGTCAGCCACCTTCATGAAGCCGGCGATGTTGGCGCCCTTCATGTAGTTGATGTAGCCGTCAGCCTGCTTGCCATACTTCACGCACTCGTGGTGGATGGACTCCATGATCTGGTGGAGCTTGGCGTCTACCTCTTCGGCAGTCCACATGAGGTGCTCGGCGTCCTGAGTCATTTCCAGACCGGAAACAGCCACACCACCAGCGTTTACAGCCTTACCGGGAGCGTAGGGCACCTTGGCAGCGATGAAAGCGTCGATAGCCTCGGGGGTGCAACCCATGTTAGACACCTCAGCACAGAGCATCACGCCGTTAGCGATAAGCTGCTTGGCATCTTCGCCGCCCAGCTCGTTCTGAGTAGCACAAGGAAGAGCGATGTCCACCTTCTGCTCCCAGGGCTTCTTGCCTGCGAAGAACTGTGAGCCGGGGAACTTCTCAGCGTAGGGAGCTACGATGTCGTTGCCGGAAGCACGGAGTTCGAGCATGTAGTCAATCTTCTCTGCATCGAGACCGGCGGGGTCATAGATGTAGCCGTCGGGGCCGGAGATGGTCACAACCTTACCACCGAGTTCGGTAGCCTTGGTAGCGGCACCCCAGGCAACGTTGCCGAAGCCGGAGATAGCGATGGTCTTGCCCTTCAGGTCAGTGTTCATATCTTTGGTGAGGAGGTTCTGCACATAGTAGAGAGCGCCGAAGCCGGTAGCCTCGGGGCGGATGAGAGAACCGCCGAAGCTGAGACCCTTGCCGGTGAAAGTGCCGGTGTTTTCGCGGGCGAGCTTCTTATACATGCCATACATGTAGCCAACTTCACGGCCACCTACGCCTATGTCACCTGCGGGCACGTCGCGGTCGGGACCGAGGTTGCGCCACAGCTCAAGGATGAAGGCCTGGCAGAAACGCATGATTTCAGCGTCGCTCTTGCCACGGGGGGAGAAGTCGGAACCGCCCTTGCCGCCGCCCATGGGCAGAGTGGTCAGAGCGTTCTTGAAGGTCTGCTCGAAGCCGAGGAACTTCAGGATGGAGAGGTTAACGGAAGCGTGGAAACGGATACCACCCTTGTAGGGGCCGATGGCGTTGTTGAACTGCACGCGATAGCCGATGTTATTCTGCACTTCGCCCTTGTCGTCTACCCAAGTTACGCGGAAGGTGAAGATGCGGTCGGGTTCCACCATGCGCTCGATGAGGCGAGCTTTCTCAAATTCGGGGTGCTGATTGTACACCTCCTCTACGGAGAGAAGCACTTCTTTTACAGCCTGGAGATATTCTTTTTCACCGGGATGCTTGGCCTCAAGGTTGGCCATGATTTCGTTAATGTTCATAGGTACCAGTTAGATTTATGGTTATTATATTGGGTTAGGCTCAGGAAGAGTCGGAATTCATCTGCGGTAAATCAGAGCAGGCCTTGCGCCCCTTGAATTACCCTCTGAATTCTGCGCCAAAATTACAACCGATTCTTGATATGCGCAAACTTTTTCCCAAGAATTTCACCTCAAAAAAACATGTTTCTCAACATATTTTTAGGGCAGAGAGCGTCAGTTTGCAATTTCACCCCTGAATTTTAAGAGGTTACCCACCCTACCCCGTCGCATTTTGCCAAACACAAACTATCTAAACTGAGACTGGGGAGCAACCGATGTATTGCTCCCCAGTCTTTATCCTCTAAAGTCTCCGGCGGGTTATATCAAATCTACGGCCTTATATTCAAGATTGAGATTCTTGATAGCTTTGAGATTAATTTTTCCATTATAGCGTAAGGGCTGTCGATTAAGCTGAATAAGCCCCCATGCCTCAGCATCAGCGTCATCCACGGCTACGAACTTAACCCTCGTATAACTCTCCGGATCTCGCTCGTTAGAGGTCCAGGAATAATCATCCATATTGTAACCTATCGGCAATATGCCGAAATCTTCACGCAAGACCAGTTCATCCTCAGTCAGTTTCTCCACATATAGAGAATGCTCATTCACACCAAAACAATTAACCATCATTGAACAGTTAATCATTCCTGTGGTTTCGTCATACTCATAAGCACATGACATGGGCTTTACGCCGTAACGCTCGTAGGGTTTCATTACAAACTCCACATATACATCAGAGGTCATAAGGAATCCGGCTCTACTTCGCCAATAACCGGTCAAAAGATTAAGATCATATTCCCCCTCGGAATTTACGTAGGACAACTCTCCTATAAAATCCAACGCATCGGGAGTGCAGCAAGCCCAAATCTTGCCGATGGCATATTTCTCAAAGTCAGCTTTGCTGACATGCTGCGGCTGCTCTGCCGCTTCGCTGCGAGTCATAGCCTCAGTCAGCACAGGCTCGTCTGACGAACATGATGCTAACAGCAGAGTAAACAATACACCTAAGAATAATAACTGCTTCATAGGAGAAAGGGTATTAGGTTATATTGAGGACTATTCCTCCAATCGCCACAAAGTTAACAATTCAAAACGTATTTTACAAATATTTCAACAACTTTTTTGAAAATATTTTTCAATTCCTTTATTCATGCGGGGTCTCAACCAGAAAAAGATGCAGTCGGAAACATATTATACTTCGGTCTAAAAATTGAAATATACCCCCTATTTTTATTTCTCTTAGGGTTCTATCCCCCGGTTTACTCTCCCTTTTCCATCAGTTCGAGCAGACGCATTTCTTTCTCGTCAATTTGGTCGATGAGCTGCTGCATTCGCGCGCCGGCCTCTACTATGGCCTGCGGGTTCATTTCGCCTGAAGACATGGCTGCCTCCAATTCGGTCTTTTCCTGCTCCAATGCTGGCAATTCCGCTTCGAGCGCCTCCTTTTCTTTGCGCTCTTTGAAGGTGAGGCGAGCCGGTTGCGGTGTGCGTTGGCGGACGGGAGCAGCCGCCGACTCTGTCTTTTTCTGCGCTTCCGCTTTTTCGCGTCGCTCTTGCTCCAGGCAATGGCGCCAGGTGCTGTAATCGCCGGGGAAGTCAAGTATCTCGCCGTCACCGCGCATTACGAACAGATGTTCGGCCACACGGTCGAGGAAATAGCGGTCATGGCTCACCACGAGCACACATCCTTTGAAGTGAGTCAGATAATCTTCAAGAATGGCAAGCGTCGGGATGTCGAGGTCATTGGTCGGCTCATCCAGAATCAGGAAGTTGGGATTGCGCATGAGCACTGTGGCCAGATACAGACGACGCCGTTCGCCTCCGCTCAGTTTATATATGTATTTCTGCTGATCAGGCACCGGGAAGAGGAATCGGCAGAGGAACTGGGCGGCGGTAAGTGTGGTCTTATCGTCGATTTTCACTACCTCTGCAATCTCGCGCACGGCGTCAATCACGCGTTTCTGTTCATCGAACTGCATCCCCTCCTGGCTGTAATAGCCGAAGCGCACGGTGGTGCCTACATCGAAGCTGCCGGAATCGGGGGGCACAATTCCCTGAAGCATTTTAATCAGGGTGGATTTGCCGGCACCATTGTCGCCGATTATGCCCACCTTGTCATAGCGGGCGAAATTGTAGTTCCATCCCCGAAGAATCAATTTGTCGCCAAAGGACTTTGCCACATTCCTGGCCTCGAAGATTTTGCTGCCGATATAGGAGCCTTGCATCTCGAGCGCCACATCACTCTCCTGCCTGCGCTGCTTGCTGCGGGCTTCGAGTTGATGGAAATTGTCTATGCGATACTTGGCTTTTGAACCGCGAGCCTGCGGCTGGCGGCGCATCCATTCCAGCTCGGTGCGGAGCAGGTTGCGCACTCGCGCCAGCTCGGCATCCTGAGCATCGTGGCGTTCTTCGCGCTTGGTCAGGTAGTAGTCATAGTTGCCGTCGTAGGTGTAGACGCGTCCGCCGTCAATCTCGATTATTCGGTTGCAGACGCGGTCGAGGAAATAGCGGTCATGAGTGACCATGAGCAGTGTGCAGCGCTGACGGCTCAGGCGACTCTCCAGCCACTCAATCATGTCGATGTCCAGATGGTTGGTAGGCTCATCGAGAAGCAGAATATCCGGCTCACCGAGCAGTACGCGGGCGGCAGCCACACGCTTCACCTGACCACCGGAGAGCTGACTCATGGGCTGTTCAAGATCGGTGATGCGCAGTGAGGTGAGCATGGAGCGCATCCTGTCCTCGAAGTTCCAGTCCTCGGCATCGCGGGGCATCTCCTCCATGTATTCCCGCACAGTCTGTTCCGGGCGGAAAGGAGGGGTTTGCTCCAGGTAGCCCACACGAAGTCCCGGCGCGGTTTTGACCGTTCCGGAGTCGGCCTCCCCCTCCCCGGCTATGATTGAGAGCATCGTGCTCTTGCCGGTGCCGTTGGGGGCTATGATACCTGCCTTGTCCCCTTCCTGGAGGACAAAGCTCACATCTGAGAAGAGGATTCGGTCGCCGATGCTCTTCGTGAGAGTTTCTACCTGGAGCGCGTTCATCAGGCCTCAGCTACGATTTCGATTTCCACGAGAGCCTGCTTCGGAAGTTCCTTCACTGCGAAGGCACAGCGGGCGGGGAAGGGAGCCTTGAAGTATTCGGCATACACTTCGTTCATGGGGCCGAACAGACTCATGTCAGCGAGCAGCACCATGCTCTTCACAACTTTGTCGAGACCGGAGCCGGCTGCTTCGAGAATAGCCTTGGCGTTCTCGAGGCTCTGAGCGGTCTGAGCCTTGATGTCAGCGGGCATCTCGCCGGTGGCGGGATTGATGGGGAGCTGACCGGAAACATAAATGAAGCCTCCGGCTTTGATAGCCTGGCTGTAAGGACCGATTGCGCCGGGAGCGCCGGCGCTCTTGATTTCTTCTTTCATGGGAATTTAGATTATCAAATGTTCAATTAGAATGATGTGCCGGCAGAACCGGCAATGGTGCAAAATTACAAAAAATCCCGCAGACTCAAAAACTATTGAGCTTGCGGGAAATCATAATCACTATTTCGTCTATCGTCGGTAAATGGATGATGAATCAATGGAGCCTTGCAACACAACAATGTTAAGATTCCAGGCATCTCGGTGAAAAACAATCATTGTAGTGATGATTGTTTCATTGGGTGAGAGTTTGCCGTAGATGATTGTTTCATCGCCGTCATCCTGCTGGGAAAGAAGCACTTCGAGGTTCTCTTTCGCAACATAGTTTTCCAGAATCGTGATAGCCTCGCGAGCCTCCTTCTTGCCTTCCACGGTGACCCTCTCCAGAGAATCCAGCCGGGAGGGGTCGCCGAGTGATACTCCTCCATCCAAATTAATAACTGCTCCGGCCATGCGCAACAGCGTCTTTCCTATGTAGGTTTTCTCCACATTGTTGCCTGAGGGGAGCTCCTTGAAAACCTGTTCGCCATGAGCCACCAGGCATATGGCTGCAAGCATTATAAGTCCGAATATTCTTTTCATATGCTGAGTTCATTTATGATATTATTGGTGCATTTTTTCGCATCTTTAAGATCGCGGCGAGTGTTGCAACAGGCAATGCGCAACTCCTCCATAGCATCACACGTCAGGAGTTCCGCCACCTTCACATCAGCCTTTCCGGTTCGCAATGCAGCCCGGGTCATAGCGAGACTTTGGCCGATTACTTCGGATGCCTCCTGAGGGGTCAGAATCTCGTAGCCGTTGGCATCAACCGGCCTGGCCGGACGCGCCTGTTTACGAGTTTTTTTGGCCGACGCCGCAGAAGCTGATTGTGCAGGCTTCGGTTTCGACGCTTCAACGTCCGGTTGCCGCTCGGTCGGCGGTTGCTCCTCGGCCTGCGGAGGGGTTAAGGCTATCAGGGGCAAAGAAGTCGGCGTATTGTCGGTCGGAGTACGGAGCCCGACGGAGAGTACTACGGCTACAACTGCTGCCACTGATGCCGCGCCCATGACTGCGCGACGGAGGAAGGCTTTGCGGGCACTGCGGCCGAGGACTGTGTCCAGGGCTATTTCGGCCTCGGAGGTATCAGTCTCAGGTGCGCGCAACGGCAGGAAGATGAGCCGCTCCTCCCGCAGGTCGGCCGGGAGCATGGCTGCATCAACGGAGGCAAACCAGTCAATGATTTGCTGCTCCTCGCATGCTGTGGTTTCGGCATCATACCATCGGGTCAGCAAATCTCTTATTTCCTTTTCTGTCAATCGAGTGTTGTTCATACTTTTTTCAGAGTTGAGAGAGAATTTCCTTTAACTGACGGCGCCCGCGCGACAGCAGTTGCCTGACATTAGCCGGAGAGAGTGCCAATTCGGCAGCGATTTCCTCGCAATTGAATCCGCGCATACTCATAACCACGACCCGCCTGCGGTTCTCATCGAGCCTCTCAATGGCGCGGTAAAGATATTCGCAATCCATAGAGCTGTCGGTGCGTGTCATCTGCACGGAAGCCTCTTCGAGCGTGCCGAAAGGGCGTTCGGCTCTAATGAGCGATATGCACCGGTTGCGCACTGCTGTCATACAGAGAGACTCGGGAGCCATCGAGGCTTCAAGCGAGGCGCGCTTCTGCCAAAGATGCGCGATGGTGTCCTGCACCACGTCGGCAGCGCGGTCACGGTCGCCGTCAAGCATCCGTGAGGCCAAGGCAAGCATACGGCCGTAGCAGGGTAATATGATTTGCTTAAAGCTCTGAGCGTCCATTCAGTTGTTTATATTACGCATGGCGCCCCGGCAGTGTGACAGTGAAGCCTGACTTATGCGTCGTAATCTGTTATTCGCGCAATTTTCTGCGCAGGTTTTTCCAGCCGGGGATATACTCGGCCACGAGCGCCCAGAAGCGGGGTGAATGGTCAGGGTGCACGAGGTGAGCCAATTCATGCACTATAATATAGTCGGTGCATTCCTCCGGATACAGGGCAAGCCTTACGTTGATGGATATGGCACGGGTGGCATGATTGCATGAGCCCCATCGGGAGCTCATGAGGCGGAAGGTAACCCTCCCGGCACGCAGCTGCATTCTCTGCTGCCAGTATTCAAACCGCGGTTTGAAGCGCTCTATGAACTGATGCGCCAACTCGCGGGTTAACTCCGGTTGAGCCGATTTGCGCTCCTTGAGTGTGGCCAGATGCTTGTCAATCCATTCGCGGTTGCTGCGCAGGAAGCTGCGGCAGGCTTCCGGGTCAGTACCGGGACGCACGGAGAGAAAGACTCCACGCTCCGTGATGCGCAGACGCATGCTCCGCACCATCTTGACCTCGATATAGACCGTCAGGCCGTCAAGCTCCAGATAGTATCGCTTCATTGCTCAAAGCGCATACTCTCCGACGGGGATATGCGGCTGACCAGCCGCGCCGGGAGTATCAAGACCAGATAGATAATAAGGATGAAAGCTGCATTGATGCCCAGCAGAGCCGGGAGTGAGAGGCTGACCGGAACGAAGTCAATGTAATAAGCATCAGGGTTCAGTGGTGCCAGATGCCAAAGCGCCTGCGCGCCGACAAGCATCAGCGCCACGGCATTGCCGATCACCAATCCGATGCCGGCTATTCTGACGGCCAGCAGCACAAAGATATGCCGCAGGCGGGAGGAGGAGGCGCCGATGGCTTTCATCACTCCGATGAAGCGCACCTTCTCAAGGATAATGATCAGGATGCCGGAAATCAGCGTGAACAGAGCCACGAGGGTCATAAGCGTCAGGATTATCCACACATTAGTGTCGAGCATATCGAGCCATGCGAAGTAGTTGGCTCCGCGGTTGCGTGCCGTGTCAAGGTTGTAGACCTGATTCAATTCCCCGGCTACGATGCCGTCGTTCAGGCGCTCAATCAGCGAGGATGAGACTTCCGGCGTGGCCTCGAAATCATTCAGGAAAATATCCACCGAAGAGCCTTCGCCGCTGCGCAGGCCGGAGAGCTGCTGCACGAGCTGCAAGGGGGCATAGGCATAGTATTCATCATAGCTCTCAAAGTGGGAATTAAAGATGCCGCTCACGCACATGCGGCGCGCGCTGATGCGGTCGCTCACCATGAAGAGGTTGAGACTGTCGCCTGCATGCAGGCTGAGGTGTCGGGCCACCCCTTGCGAGAGGATAAGCTCGCGCCGGTCAGCCCGGGGCAGTCGTCCCTCCATCAGGCATGAATGCAGGAAGGATGTATCGGCATCGGCTCCAAGGCCGCGCAGATACATCCCTTTGAACGCATCCGGAGTTTTGAGAAGCACCGGCGCGCTCAGGCTCAGTGAGCGGGAGCGCACTCCCGGTGTCTTGGATATTATGGAGTCAAGCTCCGGCGTGAAGAAGAGCACGCCGGAACCGGAGTCGCCCGAATAAAGGGTGATATGGGCATTGAAGCCGGTGACCTTCTGCATTATCTCGCGCCGGAATCCGCCCACGATGCTCACGGCCATAATCATTATGGCTATGGATAAGGCCACTGAAGCTATGGCCACTTTCACTGCCGGGGATGTGCGTCCCTGACCGTCGCCTGCCGAGATGCGACGCGAGATAAAAAGGTCAATGTTCAAGATTCGATACAGTTTCAGGCGGGTGGTGCTGCTGAGCACCCCGCGGGGTTATTGTTTGTTGTAAGCCTCCAGGGCCTTTTCAAGCACGAGGAGCGCCTTGGCCAACTCCTCTTTCTTGAGAACGTAAGCCACGCGCACTTGATTGCGTCCGGCTCCGGGAGTTGAGTAGAATCCTGAGGCGGGAGCCATGAAAACGGTCTGCCCCTCATAGTCAAACGAGCTGAGACACCAGCGGCAGAAGTCGTCGGCATCCTCCACGGGCAGGGCGGCCACCGTGTAGAAGGCGCCGCGAGGTTTCGGGGAATAGACACCGGGGATTCTGTTGAGCCCTTCCACGAGGAAGTCGCGGCGGGAGATGTATTCATCATAGGTGGCCTGCATGTATTCGGCCGAAGCATCAATGCTGGCCTGAGCCACGAGCTGACCGAGAAGCGGGGGGGAGAGACGCGCCTGGCAGAGTTTCATTACGGCCGCGCGCAGCTTGGCGTTGCGGGTCAGCAGGGTGCCTATGCGTATGCCGCACTCGTTGTAACGCTTGGAGACGGAGTCAACCATAACGACGTTATCCTCAATCCCTTCGAGATGATAGACCGACATGTAAGGCTCGTCGCTGTAACAGAACTCGCGATAGACTTCGTCAGAAATAAGGAAGAGGTTATGCTTTTTGACGAGGTCACGCAGGGTCTCCATCTCGCTGCGGCTGTAAAGATAGCCGGTGGGGTTATTGGGGTTGCAGATGAGCAGGGCGCGCGTGCGGGGAGTGATCAGTCGCTCCAGCTCTGCCACCGGGGGGAGCGCGAAGTCGCTCTCGATGGAGGAAACCACCGGCACTACTTTCACACCACACATTTCGGCAAAGCCAAGATAGTTGGCATAAGCCGGCTCGGGAATTATTATCTCGTCGCCGGGGTTCATGCAGGTCATGAATGAGAAGAGAAGTGCCTCGGAGCCGCCGGTGGTCACGATTATCTCATCGGCAGAGGTGCGTATGTTGAATCGTCCGTAATACTCAGTCAGTTTCTCGCGCAGAGAGAGCAGTCCTTCGGAGGGGCTGTATTCGAGCAGGTCGCGATTCACCTCGCGCAGTGCTTGAAAAGCCTGCGGGGGTGAAGGGAGGTCGGGCTGACCGATGTTGAGCGGATACACCTTTACTCCGCGTGCCTTGGCCTCATTGGCGAAGGGCACGAGCTTGCGTATCGGGGAAGCCGGCATCTCTGCGGCGCGTCGTGAAATTTCTGGCATTGTTTCAGTTCTTTTATTGTTATATAAGGTATGTAGAAAAAAGGTCAATCTATCCGCGCTCCTTAATCAGGCCGGAGCGGTAGGCCCGGAGCAGGCGGTGCAGCTCATCGACCTGCGACTGAAGCTCGCGACCCATGTCGGTGTCGCGCACACGCAGGCGATGTGCGCCCCACTCCTCCAGCACCGTGTTGCCGATAATGTCGCATCCCTCCATGATTGCTTTCTGGCGGCTTTCGAAGGGATTGTGCTGCACGAGCTGAAGCCCGCGCGAGTGGAACACGAGTGTGTAGCCGGCTATGCCGGTCTCCGGCTGATAGGCCTTGGAGAAGCCGCCGTCAATGACGAGCAGCTTGCCTCCGGCTCTCACCGGTTTCTCCCCCTTGACGGTCTTCACCGGCACATGGCCGTTGATGATATGACCACCCTCGGGGTTGAGGCCGAATTCGCGAAGAATCATGTCGCAGATCTCTTCTGAGTCCTGAAGCTTGTAATACCATCCCTTGTCTTCACGCTGCGGCTCTTTCTCGCTGAGCAGATAGCGTTCCAGGGTGGCCATGCGACTCTTGTCGAACGAGGGGCTGCAAGGGCCGCACCACAGATACCACATGTAGTCAATGGCATACTGATGCTCGGGCGTAATCTCTGACTTGTGGCGGCAGGCCAGCTGAACCAATCGGTCAAGACGGTCGAGCAGAGCGCGCCCCTTGAAGGTTTCGCCGGCCACTTCCACCTCCTTGAACTCTCCCTGCTCCGTCAGCGGAATGGAGGCATGATAAAGCAGGTTGTTGTTGCGCACCAGATAGAAGGAGCCGTTATGAAGCATGAAGCGCACATGACGACGCAGCTTCTCGCTGCCGGTGAAGGAGCCGTGCATGTGCACAATGATGTTCACCTCTTCGCGGGTCAGGCGATAGGGGTCGGCCGGATTGATGGTCGGGAAGTGCGAATCCTTGAGCTTGTATTCCACATCATCAATGGTTATGACTCCGCGCTCGCTGTCAATGAGATGCAGCTGCTTGCGGTCAGCCATTCCCCACTCCTGCCTGCGGTCTATCAGTTGGCCCTCGAGCTTCCATTGAATCACGGTGATGGCCTTGTGCATCTGAGCTATGATGCGCTGCTCCTTGTCGGTGTAATACTTATGGACGAACTTGATTTTCGGATTGAAAACCTCCAGCGGCGAGTCGGCATAAGTCTCCATGGCGAATGTGGCCAGGGGGAGCAGATTTATGCCGTAGCCCTCCTCGAGGGTGTCGAGGTTTGCATAGCGCAGACAGATGCGCACCACGTTGGCGATGGAGGCATCGTTGCCTGCATAGGCGCCCATCCAAAGCAGGTCATGGTTGCCCCACTGCACATCCACGTTGTGATAGTCGCAGAGGGTCTCCATTATGATATGCGCGCCCGGACCGCGGTCGTAAATGTCGCCCACGATGTGCAGGCTGTCGATAGCCAGGCGCTGAATCAGGTTGCACATGGCCTCGATAAAAGCCTCGGCGCGCTGTGTGTCGATAATCGTTGAGATGATTTGTCCGAAATAGGCGGCTTTGTTCGGGTCGGCCTCAGTCTCATGCAGCAGCTCCTGGATGATGTAGCTGAATTCCTTGGGCAGAGCTTTTTGCACCTTTGAGCGCGTATATTTTGAGCTGACATTCTGGCAAACTTTCACCAGGCGGTTCAGGGTGAGCTGATACCATTCTTCCATCTTCTCGGGGGTCTCCGTGCGGCGCATCAGCTTCATCTTCTCATGCGGATAATAAATGAGTGTGCACAGCTCCTGGCGCTCGCGTCCACTCAGCGAAGTGCCGAAAATCTCATCCACTTTGCGGCGGATGGTGCCTGAGGCATTTTTGAGCACATGGCGGAAAGCCTCATCCTCACCATGAATGTCCGTGAGGAAATGCTCTGTGCCTTTCGGCAGGTTAAGGATAGCTTCGAGATTGATAATCTCAGTGCTCGCAGCCGCCACCGTAGGGAAGCTTTTGGCCAGCAATTGCAGATAGCGCAAGTCGCGGTCAGAGATGTCGGGAGATGTGTTGTGCATGGTAGAGGTCATTGAGTGTGTGTTCCGACAATGCAGTTGCAGCATCCTCAATCCTGAAGACGCTGCAACATTCGCCGGCAATTCAGGATTTTTGGCAAAGGTAGAAAAAAATCCTGAAGCGCCAAAACTATCCCTGATTTTTCATGGCGGCGCGCATCCGAGGCGGCGTTAATTGCCCCGCAAACGGAATCCTATCGGCAAAGTGCAGTAAGACCGCACCACGTTGCCGTCAATCTTGGCCGGAACCCACTTCGGCATCATGTGCACTATGCGTATGGCCTCTTTATCAAGATCCTGATTGACACTGCGCACTACTGTGGGATTCGTAATGCTTCCATCTTTTTCTATAACGAATTTCACCACAACCTTGCCCTGCACACCTTTCTCTTGCGCGCTTACGGGATAGCGGAGATTGGTGCCTATCCATTGCATCAGAGCCGCTTTGCCCCCGGGAAATGATGCCGGCTGATCTGCGGCTGCAAAGATTTTCTCAGCATCGGGGGTGGTGTTTTCTGCGGAGCACTCAGTCACACGCTCTTCTTCAATATCTGCTATCTCTGCGGCCCGGGCAGTCAATGCGCCCGCACCTGCAACGAGCAGAGACAAGCCCAATACTGAATGTCTGAGACCCCGAGGAATCAAACCGGTGAATTTCCGCAAAGAGGCTTTTGCCTCGCCGTTATATGTCTCTCTGTTCATGAGTTTCCTTATTAGCGTTTAACAGCTGCCGGAATTACTCCCGCACAAATTTACCAACACTTCCGTCTTCATCCTCAAGGAGCATGCGGTCATCTGTAAGCTCCAGAATCTTATAGACATCTTTCTTTCCTTCCTCTCTCAGAGCCTGGAGGAACTCCTCTTTCACATCCTCCGGATCACCCCCCTTAAGGACAAACTCCACACTCACGCTATCCTCATTGAGAATCTCCGTCAGAGATTCGGAATCGGCGTGATATTTACCTGAATATTTGATAACGAACAAAGTCATCGGCATTGGTGACACTTGCTGATATTTTACTGTCGTATGAAACGAATGGTTGATGTAATAAGTTGAAACAATTGTCTTGTACTCAAATTTTTCTCCATCCTCATATTCGGTTTCGGTGGATGTCGTCGTCCAGGTGCCGTGGAGCTGTTCCTCTGTATCGGTCAATTCACTACCGGAGTGCGAACCGGACGACATGTGGCTCGCCACTTTCCCAACGGGAATCTTGAATCGTTTGCATGATGTGGTTGACAGGCCAAGGAGTGCGATGGCACACAGCAGGATGGCGGAAATGATTTTTTTCATCTTATTTGATTTTAAGTGGTTATATGTATAAGTTCTGTTCTCACGCTGCAAAAAGCGACTGAATCACGACATCTCCCAAAGGTTCCGAAAAAACAAAGGCGTGAAGCCACTTTGTTGCCCGTCCCACACTTGGAGGCTCTGGAATGCCCATTGGAGTAGAACGAGCAAACATGCAGAAGCCTCACGCAGAATATGCTATGCGCCCGACACCCACGCTCTCGCGTCGGTTCAGGCAGAATACACATATCCACTAAGACATCTACCGCTTGCCGCATTCTTGACTCCAATTGAAATTTTCCAGATTTCCAAGTGCCAGGAATGTGCGTCAGTAAACGCTTTTAGTATGTCGCGCTAACCCTCCCGCTTTGCCCGCAACCGGGCTTCTGCATTGTCGGCCAGCGCCGCAAAGTTAACAATACTTTTTCACTCCCGCAACGTTATAAAAAAAATATTCACTCCGATTCCTCAAGACTCCCGCACTTTGCTGCTGATGGTTTTCGCCGTCTGAGGGATTTTTACTAATTTTGCACTATGATTAACGCCAGTATTAAGAAGAAGGAAAATATTGCTGAGTATCTGCTCTATATGTGGCATATTGAGGATCTTATCCGTGCCTGCAAGCTCGATATGGACCTCATCCGCAAGAATATTATAGACCGGTACTCTGACCTGTCGGATGAACAGCGCCGGCAGATGGAGGAATGGTATGAGAGTCTCATCGACATGATGCGCCGTGAAGGGGTCACTGAGAAGGGACATCTGCAAATCAACAAGAATGTTATCCTCACCCTGACCGACCTGCATAACCGCCTGATGGCCGACCCGAAGTATGCCGCTTATGCCAACCAGTACTACGCCACGCTTCCGTTCATTGTGGAGCTGCGCGCTAAGGCCGGCGACAATAAGCCGGGTGAATTGGAAGCCTGCTTCAGCGCTCTCTACGGTCTCATGCTTCTCCGGATGCAGGGGAAGGAGATCAGCGAGGAGACGCTGAAGGCCACTCAGCAGATTTCTAAGTATCTGGCTGCTCTCTCGGCGCTCTACAAGAAGGATTTCAATAACGAGCTGGAGTTTTCAGAATGAAGCGCCTGTTGATTACCGGCTCACGGGGTCAGCTCGGCTCAACGCTGCGCGAGCTGCTTGACCGGGGCACGGATATTGATGCCCATTTCACTGATGTGGCTGACCTTGACATCACGGATGCCGGGGCTGTCAACGAATATGTGGCACGCCTCCGCCCGGATTACATTATCAATTGCGCGGCTTATACGGCTGTCGACAAGGCTGAGAGCGACGAGGAAACAGCCCGGCGCATAAACGCTGAGGCCGTTAAGAATTTAGCTGAGGCTGCCCGCGCCTATGGTGCTCGGCTGGTGCATGTCAGCACCGACTACGTGTTTTCAGGCGAGAGTTTCCGCCCCTGGGCAGAGGAGGATATCCCCAACCCGCGCTCGGCTTATGGACGCACGAAGCTGCTCGGCGAGCAGATGGCCTTGCAGCTGCTCCCCGCAGATTGCCTGATTCTGCGCACCGCTTGGTTATACAGCCCCTACGGCGCCAACTTCGTCAAAACGATGCTGCGCCTGGCTTCGGAGCGTGAGCAGATTTCAGTGGTGGATGACCAAATAGGCACCCCGACCTCTGCCTTGACTTTGGCTCGGGCTATCCTCACCGTGATTGATGCGCCCTGCTGGCAACCCGGCATATATCATCTCACGGATGCCGGCGTGGCCTCATGGTATGACTTAGCTGTGGCCACGCTCGAAGAGGCCGGAATCCGCAGCTGCCGCGTACTCCCTATACCCACCGAGCAATACCCCACCCCGGCTCGCCGCCCCGCCTATTCGCTTCTCTCCAAAAAGAAATTCTGCGACACCTTCGGGGTCACTCTTCCCCACTGGCGCGCCTCATTGCGCGATTGCATCAACACCATTAAAGCAAACTGATTCCACACTTCCACAATAGATTACCCGGAAATGTTACAAGACGAAATAAACCGCCGGCGCACGTTCGCCATCATCTCTCACCCTGACGCCGGTAAGACTACTCTCACTGAAAAACTGCTGCTCTTCGGCGGTGCCATTCATGTGGCCGGTGCCGTGAAAAGCAATAAAATCAAAAAGACCGCTACCTCAGACTGGATGGAAATCGAGAAACAGCGCGGCATCTCGGTGGCTACCTCCGTAATGGGTTTCAACTACGGTGACTATAAAATCAATATCCTTGACACCCCCGGCCACCAGGACTTCGCTGAAGACACGTTCCGAACGCTGACGGCCGTGGACTCGGTAATCATTGTTGTGGACGTGGCCAAGGGTGTAGAGACCCAGACCCGCCGCCTCATGGAGGTATGCCGCATGCGCAACACTCCGGTAATCATTTTCGTAAACAAGCTTGACCGCGAGGGTCGCGATCCCTTCGACATCCTCGATGAGCTGGAGCAAGAACTGAAAATCAGTGTTCGCCCCCTCTCCTGGCCTATCAATATCGGTGCAAAGTTCAAGGGTGTGTATAACATCTATGAGCAGGGGCTCGATCTCTTCACCCCCTCGAAGCAGACCATCTCCGAGCGCGTGGAGATAGCCGATGTAGCCGACCCGCAAGTGGATGAACTCGTGGGTGAGACCGATGCCGCCAAGCTCCGCGAAGACCTCGAACTCATCGAGGGCGTTTATCCGGAATTTGACCGCGAGGCTTACCTGCGCGGCGAAGTGGCACCCGTCTTCTTCGGCTCGGCATTGAACACATTCGGCGTCAAGGAGCTGCTCGACTGCTTCGTGGAGATTGCTCCCTGTCCGCAACCCATCATGGCTCAGGAGCGCGAAGTGAAACCTGGAGAGGACCAGTTCACCGGATTCGTCTTCAAGATACATGCCAACATGGATCCCAATCACCGCTCCTGCATAGCCTTTGTGAAGGTATGCAGCGGCAAATTCGAGCGCAACGCCCCTTACAGCCACATGCGCCTGGGCAAGCAACTCCGCTTTGCTGCCCCCACCGCATTCATGGCTCAGAAGAAAAATATTGTGGACGAGGCTTTCCCCGGCGACATCGTCGGCATCCCTGACAACGGCAACTTCAAGATTGGCGACACGCTGACTCAGGGTGAGCAACTGCACTTCAAGGGACTCCCCTCCTTCAGCCCCGAGATGTTCAAATACATCGAGAACGCCGACCCCATGAAAGCCAAGCAGCTTGACAAGGGAATCCGCCAGCTCATGGATGAGGGTGTGGCACAGATGTTCACCAACCAATTCAATGGCCGCAAAATTATCGGCACCGTTGGCCAGCTGCAGTTTGAGGTAATCCAATACCGCCTGCTGCACGAATACGGCGCGCAGTGCCGTTGGGAGCCGATAAGCCTCTACAAAGCCTGCTGGATTGAGAGCGACGACGAGAAAGAGCTGGAAGCCTTCAAGCGCCGCAAACACCAGTTCATGGCCACAGACAAAGATGGCCGCGACGTCTTCCTGGCCGACAGCGGCTACGTCCTCCAGATGGCTCAAAGCGACTTCCCCGCCATCCGCTTCCATTTCGCGAGCGAGTTCTAACGGCAATTCCCCTGCAATATAGCCACGATATACCCCTGATATAAATTCGATATAACGCACTGTATCACAAACTTTTAAGACTGTTATAATAATTCAGCAAGGTATATCGTTTCCATATTAAAGCAGTAATAATTAATGGTACAAAATTGGTGCAGGAAAAATTTCTGCACCAATTGCACCAAAAAAGCAATACATTAGAGACTCACGACCGGGAGCGTCAGGTTGAAGGTGGCGACCAATCGCAATACATCCTCAATCAGATTTCGTCTATTTATCCTAATCTCTATGCACGTCGCCAGTCAGAGGATGAGATATTACAAGGAATTCCACGTAAATATGGATTCCACACCAATGTGGCCACCAAACCCATGATTATTTCCTCATTGGTGAAAGTCATCCGTGAGCACTTATATACAGAGCGTGACCGCCGTTGCCTTGACGAATACCTCGTCTATGAACGTAAACCCAACGGTGCATATGGAGCTATAGTGGGCAAGCATGACGACATGCTCATGACCCGAGCTATCGGTCTGCACATCTGCTTTCACGATATGGAGATTCCACGGATTATTCCAAGGAAACAACTTAGGCCACCAAAAAGAAACAGCTCCGTTTCCGAAGCTGTTCTCTAAACTTTTAACTATAATTTGCGGTTACTACTTTGGTGCTTTAGTTACTTTTTTGTAACTTTGCATTCGACAGCAGCATCATCAATGATACCGCATTGCAACCAACTAAATTTCAAATAACCTCTGATATGGCTGCAGTTAACGAAATAAGACAGACCTCGACCGGAATGTCCATAAAATTAGACGTGTATATCTTTACTTAAGATAATACCGTTATCGCATATAGCCCTGCGTTGGACTTATGCGGCTCAGGCTATACTGATGAGGAAGCAAAGGAATCATTCCATATTGCGGAAACTGAGTTTCTTGACTTTGGCCTGTCTCACAAAACTTTGGTCGCTGATTTGAGGTCACACGGTTGGGAATGTTTTAGCAATGTTTAGCTGCTCAATTTTTGATATCATGAATAAATTATTCAAATACGATAAGGCAGTAAACTCACTTCTATTCTCTCTACAACAATTGGGAGGGAAAACAGACATGCACAAGCTTTGCAAGATTTTATATTTTGCAGACCAGCGTCATTTGTCTCTGTATGGTCGCAGTATAACCGGCGATACATATATCGCCATGCAATTTGGACCGGTCCCCTCATGTGTCGATGATATACTCAAGGCCCTGCGAGGAGATAGCTTCTTTTCTGCGAGCGAAGAAATAGAGCCCCTCAAGAAATCTATTGTGTTTGATAACAGATATATCGTGCGCTCTCTCGTGGCTCCCGATATGGACGAATTATCAGAAACTGATGTTGAATGCCTGTCATATGCAATAGATATATGCAGGAATAAGAATTTCGCAGAATTAACAGAATACTCGCATGGTCTTGCTTGGAACAATACACGGCGCGACCGTGAGATGTCAGTGAAGGATATTCTACGTGAGATTGGTGATGAGGAGGCCTACGTGGAATACATTGCGGATTGTCAGAGACTTCAAGCCGCTTTCTTATAATGGACTTGCCAATACAATTGCTACAACAAGGCATCAGACGTGGTTCAGTCCTGCTCTCTGAAAGTTTCGAAGATATCAATCACGCCAAATTTTTTGCAGTAATAGGTGTCTATGAGGATAGAATAGCGGGGTTCTTTTTCATAAATTCGCGTATTCATCCGATTTTGCAGGCCAAGCCTGAACAGTTTGCAATGCAATATCAACTTCGCAAAAAAGATTATGATTTCCTGCGATATGATTCTTTCCTTGGCGCCAATGAGTTGCTTACGCGTTCTGTGTCAGATTTGGTAAATACAATGCAGATTGGACAAACCTCCATTGTCGGACAATTGACCAATGAAGATTTGACTACTATACTTGAAGCCTGTCGCGCAAGTAAACTTTTTTCGCCAAAGGAGAAGAAACAATTCTTCTATTGATTCTTATTCCCCCCAATAAGGCTTTATTTTTAGCAGCTGACGTATTCGATTTCAGAATACACCAGCTGCTAATTATTTCAACATTCTCTGCGCATTTTGTACAGCTTGCATGTTCACGCCCTGTTGTGTCTGTTGAGCAAGCTCGGGGGAGACTCCATCAGGCATTTGTCCCTGCTCCATCTGCTCCCGCTGGCTCTGAATGCTTTGCAGCAGCTTGTCGGCAAACGGGAAGTCGCCATGCTCAAGCAATTGCTCTACGCTGATAGCCTGCGCCTGCCACAACTGCATCAGCATCTCATTCCTGATTGCTCGGTATGCCGGGGTTGCCGTACTCTCTACGATAGACAAATCAAACTCAACATCGCGAATCTTGCGCGGGTCATACTCTACATTCAGTCAGGCGAGGCGAATTCCAGCTTACCGCTCTCGGCATCCATCACGACTACACTTGAATCGGAATTACGGACATCAACACCGCTGACATCTTCATGCATCACAACATTGCGGGCAATGATATACACCTGCCTGTCATCAACTTTCATCGTTGCAGGAATGATTACGCCGGTTTCCTTATGAGTGCGGTCTTCGACAGCTTGGGTTACAGCTTTTCGCTTTGCCTCTGCACTCTCGTCTAACCATCCTGCATAAGCCTCTACATGGCATTCTAAAAAGGCTTCTAAAAACGGTAACGGCTCGCAGCGCGGTTTGACGCTGCGAGCCGTTACTGTTGGAGAGGTCCGGGATTAACCGCACTTGGAGTTACCGCAGGAGGTGCAGATCAGGCAGCCCTCCTGATATATCAGGGTTTCCTGGCCGCAATGCGGACATTTTTGGCCGCTGGCTTTGGAGCCGTCGGGAACGTATTTTTTCAGGGCTCTCACCACGCCGTTCTTCCAGGTGTTGATGTTGTCGGAGTCAAGTTGCAGTCCGTCTACGAGTTTCAGCACCTGGTCGATGGGCATTCCGTAGCGCAATACGCCGGAAATCAGTTTGGCATAGTTCCAGAATTCGGGGTTGAATTTGTCGCTCAAGCCTTCGATGGTGGTTTTGTAGCCGCGCTTGTTGACGAACTGGAAGTCGTAGCGCTTTCTTCCGGAGCCATCTATGGCTTTGATTATCTTGCCTTTGCTTACGCTCTTGGGGCAGAAGATGCCCTCTTCATCGTCAGCAAGACCGGTGAAAATTTCGTAGGGCATTCCGTTCTCAGCGAGTCCCACGAAGGCAATCCATTTCTCTTTGTTATTCTGGAAACGCACGACGTCGGCCTCAAGCTCCATGGGGCGTTTGAGCACTGTGTTGGAGGGATGTGCTATGAGGTCGGCCTTGGGTTCTTTCTTTTTTACGCTCTCGAGCACGTTGTTGCGGGAGCCGTCGCGATAAACTGTGCAGCCTTTGCAGCCGGCCTGCCATGCCTGCATGTAGAGCTGACCTACGAGGTCTTCGGTCACATCGTTAGGGAGGTTGATGGTCACGGAGATGCTGTGGTCCACCCATTTCTGGACAGCACCCTGCATACGTACTTTCTCCATCCAGTCGACGTCGTTGCTCGTGGCCTTATGGTATGGCGATTTCTCGACGAGGGCTTCAATTTCCTCGGCCGTCATATTCTTTTTGACTTCCAGGCCGTTGATGCGCATCCATTCGAGGAACTTGTGGTGGTAGACGATATATTCCTCGAAGGCGTCGCCCACTTCATCCACGAAGTCGATGTGCACATCCGGGTCTCCGGGATTAACCTTGCGGCGACGCTTGTAGACGGGGAGGAAGACCGGTTCGATTCCGGAGGTGGTCTGCGTCAGCAGTGAGGTTGAGCCGGTGGGGGCTATTGTGAGGCAGGCGATATTGCGTCGACCCACACGCTTCATCTTTTCCACGAGTTCAGGGTCGGCTTCGGCCAGGCGCTGCATGAAGGGATTGTTTTTTTCGCGCTCGGCATCGAAAATCTCGAAGGCGCCGCGCTCCTCGGCCATGGCAGTGGAGGCACGGTAGTAAGCGAGCGCAAGGGCACGATGCACGCTCACGGAGAATTCCGTGGCTTCAGGAGTGCCATAGCGCAGTCCGAGTGCGGCTATCATGTCACCCTCGCCGGTGGTGCCGAAGCCTGTGCGACGACCTTTGAGGGTTTTTTCGCGTATTTTCTCCCAGAGGTGCAGTTCGGTGTGCTTCACCTCTTGCGTCTCGGGGTCGCTCTTTATTTTGGCAATAATCTGATCGATTTTCTCCATCTCCAGGTCGATGATGTCGTCCATCATGCGCTGCCCCTTGGCCACATGTTCGCTGAAGAGGTCGAAATTAAATCGGGCGTGGGGAGTGAAGGGGTTCTCCACGTAGCTGTAAAGATTGATGGCAATGAGGCGGCAGGAGTCGTAGGGACAGAGGGGAATCTCGCCGCAGGGATTGGTGGAGATGGTGCGGAAGCCGAGGTCGGCATAGCAGTCAGGCAGGCTTTCGCGGGTGATGGTGTCCCAGAAGAGGATGCCAGGCTCGGCGCTGCGCCAGGCGTTATGCACGATTTTCTTCCACAGGGAAGCGGCGTCGATTTGCTTTTGCGGATAGAGGGGTGTGTCGGAATCCACCGGGTAGCTCTGAGTGTATTCAGTTCCTTCGGAGGCGGCGCGCATGAAGTCGTCGTCAATGCGCACGGAGACATTGGCTCCGGTCACTTTTCCCTCGGTCATCTTTGCATCGATGAAGCTTTCGGCATCGGGATGCTTGATGCTGACTGAGAGCATCAGCGCTCCGCGGCGTCCATCCTGCGCCACCTCGCGGGTGCTGTTGGAGTATCGCTCCATGAAGGGGACCAAACCGGTGGAGGTCAATGCGGAGTTCTTGACGGGGCTTCCCTTGGGACGAATATGGCTAAGGTCATGACCCACTCCGCCGCGGCGCTTCATGAGCTGCACCTGCTCCTCATCAATCTTGATGATACCGCCGTAAGAGTCGGGGCGACCATCGAGGCCGATTACGAAGCAGTTGGAGAGGCTTCCCACCTGGAAACCGTTGCCTATGCCGGCCATGGGGCTACCCTGGGGCACGATGTAACGGAAGCCTTTCATCAGATCAAACAGTTCCTGTTCGGAAAGAGGGTTGGGATACTTGGCCTCGATGCGGGCAAATTCTTTTGCCAGGCGGTGGTGCATGTCATCGGGGGTGCGCTCATAAATGTTGCCGAAGCTATCCTTCAGCGCATATTTGTTGGCCCATACACGGGCGGCCAGTTCGTCGCCCTTGAAATATTCCAGCGAGGCCTGATAGACCTCATCGTAGGTGTATGGTCGCAGTTGGTCAGTTGCCATTGTTATATAGGGAGTTAGAGATAAATTGCCTGTTCGGGTGTACGGAAAATTCAATGCAAAGGTAAGCAAAAATTCCAAGCCTCCCAAACCGAAATTTTCTCTTTTGGAAAACTTTCAGACACGACAATTTTCCTAACACATTAGTAATCAAAGCCAAACCGAACCAAATCGGAAAACTATCACCAAAACAATGTTATGCAACATGAAATTTGTGCTTGATTTTCTCGCAGGGTTTTATTATCTTTGTTGCCCTGAAAGAACCTATCAAATCTATATAATGACAACACCCACAAGCAGTTACTTCTCCTCGCGTGCCACTGTGCGCAATTTCAAACCTGAGGCACCCTCTCGGGAGCTGCTTCGCGAAATTGCACAGCAGGCAATGCGTGCCCCCACCACCGGCAACATGCAGCTTTACAGCGCAGTGGTCACCACCGATCCTGAGCGACTCACCATCCTGCGGGGCGCCCATTTCAATCAGCCGGCCTCGATGGCGCCGGTGCTCATCACCATCTGTGCCGACGTGCGCCGCTTCGAGCGCTGGTGTGAACTGAGCAATGCCGCTCCCGCTTTCCGCAATTTGCAAGGTCTGATGGCTGCTATTCTTGACGCCTCGCTCTTCGCCCAGCAATTCACCGTAATTGCGGAAATGCAGGGCTTGGGAACATGTTGGCTTGGCACCACTACCTATAATGCGCCGGAGATTGCCGAGGCATTGAACCTCCCCAAGGGGGTTGTGCCGATTGGCACACTCGCCATAGGCTATCCGCAGGAGCGCCCCGCGCAATGCGAGCGCCTGCCGCTGGATGCTCTCTGGCATGAGGAGGAATATCCCGAACATTCAGATGAAGAGATTCTAACCCTCTTCAAAGCAAAAGATGAATTCGCGCCCAACCGCAAATTCGTTGAGGAGAACGGCAAGCAGACCCTCGCACAGGTCTTCACCGACGTTCGTTATCCCCGCTCCACTTCCGACCCCTTCTCGGCCAAGTTCGCCGACTTCCTCCGCGCCCAAGGCTTCGAGCTGTAATTGCTAAAAAACCACATGCAGGGGTTGTGTCGCATTCAGACACAACCCCTGCATGAGTTATATTGAGTATGGTCAGACTTCGTAGTCCACGCAGGCGCGCGATTCCTTCACCTCACTGATGATGGCTGCTGCGGCCACATGCGCGGGATGAGTGGCGTAGACCGCCACATCGGCCATGGTGGGCACAGTGGCTGTCAGCACTACGTCCCAGCTCTCGGCCGGATTCTCGTTGATGCCTACTTCGATTGCTTCGAGCACATCAATCTCCTCAGGCAGCGCTTCGAGCGCGGCCTTGAAATCCTGTGCATACTGACGGCGCACTTCCGGGGTGCCCTTCAGCTTGAATGTTACAATGTGTTTTATCATGATTGTGCGGGATAAAGTCGTTCGCGGGCGGCGGCTACCTTTTCGTCTGTAATGTAGTCGTCGTAGTCCATAATCTTATCAATGATGCCGCCGGGGGTCAACTCAATGATGCGGTTGCAGACGGTCTGGATAAACTCATGGTCATGGCTGGACATCAGGATTACCCCTTTGTAGCCCTGGAGAGTGTTATTGAACGCCTGGATGGATTCAAGGTCGAGGTGGTTTGTGGGTGAATCCAGCACGAGAGTGTTGGCATCCGTAAGCATCATCTTGGCAATCATGCAGCGGATTTTCTCACCGCCGGAGAGCACCGATGCCTTCTTCAGAACCTCCTCACCTGAGAAAAGCATCTTGCCCAGGAAGCCCTTCAGATAGATTTCCGAGGAGTCGGAGCTATATTGACAGAGCCAGTCCACGAGGTTAAGGTCGGTCTCAAAGAACTTGGAGTTGTCGAGCGGCAGATAGGCATTGGTGATGGTCTGGCCCCAGTCGAAGTCACCCTCGTCAGCCTTGCGATTGCCCATGATTATCTCAAAGAAAGCGGTCATGGCGCGGGGGTCGCGCGAGAGGAAAGCCACCTTGTCACCCTTCTCAATCTGGAAGTTGACGTCGGAGAACAGCACCTCGCCATCCACGCTTGCCTTCAGACCCTTGACCTCAAGAATCTTGTTGCCCACCTCGCGCGAGGGGGTGAAGATAATGCCCGGATAGCGACGCGTGGAGGGTTGAATCTCCTCGACATTCAGTTTCTCAAGCATCTTCTTGCGTGAGGTGGTCTGCTTGCTCTTGGCCACATTGGCCGAGAAACGGCGGATGAACTCCAGCAGCTCCTTGCGCTTCTCCTCAGCCTTCTTATTGGCTGCCTGCTGCTGACGCAGGGCGAGCTGCGAGCTCTGATACCAGAAACTGTAGTTGCCGGCAAAGAGGCTCACCTTATTATAGTCGATGTCGAGCGTATGAGTGCTGACGGCATCCAGGAAGTGACGGTCGTGACTGACGACGAGCACCGTATTCTCGAAATTGGCAAGATAATTCTCCAGCCAAGCCACAGTCTCCAGGTCAAGGTCATTGGTAGGCTCGTCAAGCAGCAGGTTATCAGGATTGCCGAAGAGAGCCTTGGCCAGCAGCACGCGTACCTTCTCGTTGGCGCTCATGTCCTTCATGAGCATCTGGTGGCGGTCCTCCTTGATGCCGAGGCCGGAGAGCAGGGCGGCAGCATCGCTTTCGGCGTTCCAGCCCTCCATTTCCGCAAACTTATCTTCGAGCTCGGCGGCACGCAGTCCATCGGCGTCAGTGAAATCCTCCTTGGCATAGATGGCATCCTTCTCCTGCATGATGTCCCAAAGCACAGTGTGGCCGCGCAGCACGGTTTCCAGCACAGTGCAGTCATCATACTTGAAGTGATCCTGCTCAAGCACCGAAAGGCGCTCGCCGGGGCCAAGCGTCACGCTGCCCGTAGTGGGGGTGAGCTGTCCGGAGAGCATACGCATCAGAGTAGATTTTCCGGCGCCGTTGGCACCGATAATACCGTAGCAGTTGCCACGATTGAAAGTGAGGTTCACCTCTTGAAAGAGCACACGCTTGCCAAACTGTATGCCCAGATTATTGGTCTGAATCATGTCTTGTCGTAGTTTTCGGCTGCAAAATTACCGATTTTTCGCGAGATGAGCAAAAACAGTCATGATTGCAGGGCTACGGCGCCCGCCACAGCTCCGGCAAGCAGCCCGAGCATCACAACAAGCAATATCATTCCGATAAACGAAATTATCAATCCGGCTATCGCCAGGCCGCGAGGAGCTTTGAATAGACCTATCAACGAGAATATGAACCCCAAAGCCCAAAGTATCCAATCCATCACGGGAACCCAACAGAAGACGAGTCCCAGCACAGCCAGCACAAAGCCGGCCACGCCGAAGCCGTTGCTCCGCTTGCGCTCCACATAGATTACCTGTTGATTCTGATTGTAAGGGGGTTGAATGTTAGCCATAATTACAATTTTGTGAAGTCATCTTGACTTTTTCCGAAAACTTAAAAATAGAATATAATCGTTTTCTTCAAGATCATTCATTGTCATTTCAATTGCAAAGGTACTCAATTTTTTCAAGTCCCGGATGAATTATGTTATAAAACATCTCCACACTCTTATATGAATGATTTCCCCATCCCCAAGACTATGCCCAAAACAACAAGAATGATAAGATAGATAAGCCGTTGAGGCAACATTTCAACGTCGGGATGCGTTAACTCTATATAACCTTACTAATACTCATAGCTATGACTTCAAGAGTTATCCCCCCCTCGGAGCTGATTATTAATTCCGACGGCTCCGCTTTTCATATACATCTCACTCCCGAGCAGCTGCGTGACAAAATCATTATGGTGGGTGACCCCGACCGCGTCAATGTGGTTGCGGAGTTTTTCGACACCATCGACTATGATGTGCGCTCCCGCGAGTTCCATGCCATAGGCGGCACCTATCAGGGGAAGCCGCTCATGTGCATCTCTCATGGCATCGGTTCTGACAACATTGAGATTGTAGTGACGGAGCTGGATGCGCTCGCCAACATTGACTTCGAGACCCGCAAGGTGAAGCCTGAGCACCGCACTCTGACCATGGTGCGCGTAGGCACCTCCGGCTCCCTTCAGGAGGATATTCATGCAGGTGATTTCGTGATGGCAACCAAGGGTATCGGCACTGACGGCATTCTGAATTTCTATGCCGGGCGCAATGCCGTGTGCGACCTGGTGATGCAGGACAAGCTGATGCGTCACACCGGCTGGCTCCCCTCCTGGGCTGACCCATACATCGTGGATGCCGACCCGGAGCTTGTGGAGCGCATTGGCGGAACAGACATGATTCATGGCTTCACGGTGTCAGCCGTGGGCTTCTACGCTCCTCAGGGGCGCATGATTCGCCTGCCGCTGGCTGCTCCGGACTTCGTGGAGAAGCTTGAGAGCTTCCGTTATGAGGACCGCCCCATCACCAATTTCGAGATGGAGAGCGCCTGCCTGCAAGGCATGGCCAAGCTGCTCGGCCACAAGGCGCTCACGGCCTGCTGCATCATAGCCGAGCGTCGCCTGACGAAAGCCAACACTAATTACAAGCCGGCGGTGCGTCAGCTGATGAAGACCGTGCTCGACCGCATCTGATTAGAAACGAAGGCCGACGCACATACCGAAGGAGCCGACACCGTTGATAAAGGAGTATTGCTTGTTCAGATACCAATTGGCCTGAATTGAGGCATATCCCCCCACAAAGAAATTTCTCAGATTATAGGCGAGGCCGGACCTCGCTGCCAGACTGATGGCCGGAAGATTCTTTCGGCCATCATCATTGTCGGCCATGCAGTGACGAAGGCCGAAGGCGGGCATACCGGTCACATTGAACACCCAATGAGGATTAAACACGAGATTCCAGCCGTAACCGGCTATCAGGCAGTAGTCATTATAGACGAACTTGAAGTGCATGCGGGCGTCGGCCGGCATGTACATAATCATCTCGTAAGGGAGGGTTGAGAGGTCGAAGTCTATGTACTGATGAGATGCGGCAACGCCGAAAATCCAGGAGCCCTGCGTGCGTTTCTGAATCTTTGAATAATTGTAAGCGGCACCCCGATAGTACCGGCCATGGTTCAGAAAGTAGAAAGCGGCCAAGCCGTAGTTTTCCAATTGTAATGAGGGGAAATCCACGTCGATATATTTACCCTGGCTGTAAGGTTCGAAGCGGCGGATAGCTGTGCCGCCACGGTTGCGGGTGTAATAGATATCAAACTCAAACAGGGAGGTGGAGAAGCTGAAATCGAAGCGTTTTTGGCGGGCAGGCTCATGCGATATCAGGCGGTTAAGGTTGGCCGCATAGCCCACTGAGACGGCCATGAAGGAGATGTAGGGGCCGGTGGACATATACATGTGGGAGAGCATCCGGATATGGATGTTGTCGGGCATGTCGAGCGAATAGGAGTCAGTCCATCCCGAGGTCTTCCACCAGACTTTCCATTTCTTTCCGGTGGGCACGACGTAGTCATGGTCATAGGTATTAAAGACACGGTCAGCCCAATTGTAGACCTTCACGCAGAAGCCGGGAAAACGGGGATAGATTATGGTGGAGTCAGAGATATCGAAGGTCTTGCTCCTGATTCGGTTTGTCCAGAAGTTCGGGTTATCCTTTCGGTTTTCATATACGGGAGGGAGCGACCGGAGCGGCGCAACCTCTTCCGGGCATGAGTCCGGGTGCTGAAGGTGGCAAGCCGGTGTTAGGCATGAATCAGCCCGGCTGTCCTCGGGAGGGGGCAAAATATCAGCGGCCGACAGCGGAGAGGCTGTCAGCCGAAGCAGCAGGTATGTAAGTAATGCTGTGAGTCTGAGCTTCATTTGGGCCGGGAGGCGAGCAACCGCGCCGCATCTCCATACTTGGCATCATCCACAAAAAGGCCGATGCTGGAGGTGCCTGAATCGGGAGCGGGAAAAACGCTTGACATTGCGTTCTGCTCCACGAATGCGGGTATATCGTTATTCTCAAGGAAGCCCTTGTCAATATAGGCAATGGCCTCGGTGTCATAAATTTTAAGGAGTCTCATAGTACTAATGTGTGTGTGTTAAGGATGGTTTGTAACACTAAAACACTCGTTGAGACTCAAAGGTTCATGCCGTCACTCTATTTGATGCCTCGCTGGTCGAGCGCCTGCTGATAGCGGCGGGCGTTGGCCAGGTGGGTGTCATAGTCAACTGCGAAGTTGTGATGACCGCTGAAATCCTCGGAGGCGCACATGTAGAGATAGCCGTGCGGACGAGCGGAAAGAATGGCATCAATCGTAGCCGCGGAGGTAATGCGGATGGGACCCGGGGGGAGCCCCTCATGCATGTAAGTATTATAGGGGGAGGGATTGCGAAGCATGTCGCCCGTGATGCGGCGTATGCTGAAATCACCTACGGCATATTTCACCGTGGGGTCAGCCTGAAGCTTCATCCCCTTCTGCAAGCGATTGAGATAGAGGCGTCCTATGGTGCCTTTCTCCGAGGTCTGATTGGTCTCCTCATCCACGATGGAAGCGAGCACCACCAGTTCTCGAGGGAGCATGTGCATACTCTCAACGCGGTCGAGACGTTCCGGAGTCCAGAACCGATTGTAATGGTCATGCATTTTTTTAATCACCTCTTCGGGGGTAGCAGTCCAATAAAACTCATAGGTGTCTGCCAGGAAATAGCCGATAACGTGGTCGGCATCCGTGCGCAGGTTTGAGAGGAGCGTGGGGTCAGTCATTGCGCGCAGCATGGAATCCTTGGGGATGTCGAGCTTGGCAGCGATTTTGGCAGCCACCTGCTCGGGGGTGCGCTCGTTCAGGAAAGTCACGCGTATGCCTGCCTGAGCACCCTTGGCAATGCGATGGGCGGCAGCAATGGCCGTCATGCCCTGGTCTATTTTCCAGGCACCATGGCGGAGCGCCTCTCCGCCGGTGGCTATCGGGAGAGCCTGACGAAGACGTTTGGCGTAGTCTGCACCAAGATACTTCGCCGCCGAATCCTCCACCATCTGCTCGGTAGCCCCTTTGGGCACACGAATGATGGCTGTGTGCGGAGCGCGCAGATTTATCAGAGGTATAATCACCATGGCGGCAAAACCGAGCACCACCACCGCTATGGCAATGTAGAACCATGCCTTACGGAAATGAGGACGACGTTGCCGTGTCTTTTCATCAAGATCGCTATACCCGGAATTGCCGGGCTGTCCCTTCCCCTCTTTTCGGGGATCAGCACAATAATTACTGAGGTTCATATGGATTCAGTGCTAAACAACTGCAAAATTACTAAAAAGTTTGCAGACTCCGGCCTGTTTCCGGCAACTAAGAAAATATATAAGCGCTTATAAACAAACGCATGTGGGTATAAAAACAGGAATCCGACGCTGCGCGCTCTGCGCCGGGCGTCGGATTCAGATGGATTTTCGACACACCATCTTACTGATTGGGGCCGATGAAGGTGCCTATATCGAAAATCCAAAAGAAGAGGATGGCACAGAGCACGAGCACTCCCACCCATAACCATAGTTTACTCAGACGTTGGTGATTGCGTTGTTCGCGAGCTTGCTCCTCGCGGTTTTCCTTGTGTGTTGACATAGCAGAGTTTTCTTTGTGTGTTTTGTAATAATAACAATCTGCGCCGGAAAAAGGTTCTGAATCCGGGGCTGCATCATGCATGTAAAAAAAATGAATCCGCCGTATCTCTCGACGCGGCGGATTCCGATATATTAATTAAACTCTATCTTTCTAAGAGTTGGTTTAGCGCACATATTCCTTGGTAACGGTGTTACCGCGACGCACGATATAGATGCCCTTTTCGGGGTTCATCACGCGGCGACCCTGCATGTCGAAGTACAGGGGTTCGGCTTGCATGTCGATTACCATTTCCACACCGGTCACACTGTTGATGGTGAGCTTCATGGTCTTGAAGTCAGCCACAATGTTGTAAGTGCCGGGGTCAATGCTCCAGGAGGTGGCGCCCATTGCGCTTACGTTCACGGGATAGCGAACGATTGTTGCGTCCATGCCGGGAGTAACGAGAGTGTTGCCGTCGGGGTCGGTCAGGCCGGCCTCAGAGCCGTAGCGGTCAGACATGTTGACAGCATCCCAGTCAGCGCCAAGCACTGTTACGAATGTGAAGTAGCCGAGGGTGCCCTCTTCAGCCTTGTCGATGGTCACGTTGCTGATGGTGAAGGTGTTGCCATCCTTGGTCATGGGCAGAGACTGAGCGGTGTTCCAGGCGGGAGTGATGCCGCGGATAGTGCCGAGGATATAGAGAGCGGCAGGCATCTCTACATCATCGTCGCCACCACCGCCACCGATGGTTGCATACTGACCCTGGTCGCCACCCTGATTATACTTGTGGTTGTTGGTTGCAACCATGTCGCCGGTCTTGGTGGCATCGCCGTCACCGGCATTGAACAGACAGCCGGTAGTGCCGTCAGCCACGATGGCTACCCAAACGTCGCCATTGAACGGCTGCATAGCCACACCGGGCCAGGTGCTTTCTGAGGTGCCACCCCAGTAGTGAATGTGAGGAGTGGTCCAACGGGATACGGAGTTGTCGTAGAAGATACGCATCTTGCCATCATCAGGCACGGTAACGGTCTCATCATCGTCGCCGCCGCTGCCTTGGCCGCCACCGTCGCCATACTCACCCTGGTCGCCGTTCTTATTGTAAAGGTGACCCATAACGACTACCATGTCGCCGGTCTTGGTGGCATCGCCATCGCCTGCGTTGAACAAGCAGCCGGTAGTGGTTTCAGGTACAGTCTTTTTCCAGATGTTGCCCTCGACTTTTTCCATCGGCTCGCCGGGCCATGTGCTTGATGTCGTTGCATCCCAATAGTGGATATAGGGAGTAGCCCAGTTGGTCAGAGAGTTATCGTAGTAGATAGTGTTGGGTTCAGCCACAGGCTTGTCAACCTTTGTGAAGGTTACGGAGCCGGTCTTGGTGCCTTCGTCGCCGGTAGCGCTCCAGGTCACAGTCACTGCGTCGCCCACTTCCATGCCTTCGCCGATGGTGAAGGTCTTGGTGCCGGTAAAGCTTACCTGTGAGCCGGAACCGACCTTATACCAGGCAGAGGTGGCATACTGAGTGGTGGCAGTCACGGTGATGGTCTCACGGAAGTTGCCGCCGTTGGGAGTGAAGTTTACGGCGGGGTCATGCTTCACTTCGCCATAGATTACGGCGATACCGGTGGAGCCAACCTGGCCGGAGATGGTGGATGAAGTCACAGTGAACTTGTTGCCGCTCACTTCGTCGATATATTCACCTGCGGGCACATAGCTGCCGCCGTTGGTCACACTCACCTGACGGCTGCCGCCGGCACCGACCACGATGCAGGCACCGCCACCCTGGCGGGTGATGCAGGCCACACCGTCGCTGTGGGAGTACCAGTCAGCTGTGCCAACCATTGCGTTGCGCAGGTGGTTAACGGCTGCTATCTCCTTGCTGGTGAAGTGAGTGGAGCCTTTCTGACCCATCTTGATTGAGGTGCGGGTAGTGGCTGCCGGGCGAGAGAAGTAGAGAGAGCTTTCGCCGTTGCGGCAGGCGCCGATGGCCCAGATGCGGTCAATCTTGTCCTGAGAGGTCTGAGAGGAGTTCCAGCCATATTGACCGTCGTTTGAGTAGGTGTCATGGCTCTCACCCCAGTACACGATGCCGGTTGAGGGAACCTGATTGGCAGTCCAAGAACCGCCACCGGTGGGCACCTGACCGTTAAGCACCTGATTCTTAGCCCATTCAGAGTATTCGGAGTCGGTCACTGAAATATAGTTGGTATATTCCTTGAGCAGGCCATACTTGTCGCCGCCGGGGCCGTCGAGAATCTCGCCGTAGTGCCACATGCCGGGCACGGAGGTCACGGCTGACCAGAACCCGCAGCTCTCGGAGGGGAGGCCGATATGCTTGGCGGCATCCCAACGTATACCCTTGACACCAAGGCTCTTGAGGTCTTCGATAAAGGCTTTGGCACGCGCCTGCACCTGAGCATCCTCAGAGTTCACGTCGCCATATTCGCCAAGCTGGTTATGAGTGATTGAGTAGCGGCTATTGTAGTCCACGCCGCCGTTCCAACGCACACGGTTATTGGAGTCCCACCAAGTGTCGTGATAACCGGCAGCCTGATTAACATGGTTGGCCACAACGTCCACAACAATCTTGATTCCATACTTCTCTGCTTCCTGGCAGAGAGCCTGCAATTCCGCACGTGAGCCGTTGCCGTTAGCCTTGAAAGCGAAGTCATAGGGCATATAGGCATAGAACCACTCGGCGCCCGTAGCGCAGTTGCCCTGCACGGGGCTCACCTGAATTGCGCCGAAACCGGCTTCTGCAATATTGGGAAGTTCGGCCTTGATGTCGCTGAATTTCCAGTCAAAGCAATGGAGGATGTTGCAATCCTGGATATTGTCCGGGAAATTGTAAGATCCTGCTGCAAAGACTCCTTGCGCTGCACCTGCCAAGGCGAGCGAGAGAAAGAGTTTCTTCAACATGTAGATAAAATGTAAGATTTATTAAGTTAACTGTCTTTTGAGTCTAATCTATGGATAGATGCGCTTTTACGCGCAGGCCAAATTACGCGCAAAGGTAAGAATAATTTTCTGCATTTTCACATTTTAGCCTGATTATTTTACAGCTCACCCGTTTTTTCTTAATTTTGCAGTGAAATACTTTTAACTTCATGACTGAATTGACCCCCGCCGGGCGTGTGCAGCAATTGCGCGAGGAGCTTCACCGCCACAACCATAATTACTATGTGCTGAACGCACCCGAGATTTCCGACAAGGAATTTGACCTGATGATGCGTGAGCTTGAAGAGCTGGAGCGTGAGCATCCGGAACTGCATGATCCCCTCTCCCCCACTCAGCGTGTCGGCTCCGACCTCTCTTCAGGGTTTGAGCATGTGGTGCATGAACGCCCGATGATGTCGCTTGCCAACACTTACAGCATTGAGGAGGTGGACGACTGGTTCCGCCGTGTGAGCGACGGTCTGGGTGGAGAGCCTTGGCAAGTGGTGGGAGAAATGAAATTCGACGGCACCTCCATCTCCCTGACCTACGAGCGGGGTCAATTGGTGCGCGCCGTAACCAGAGGGGACGGAACCCAAGGGGACGACGTGACCCGCAACGTTATGACTATCCGTTCCATTCCGCTCCGGCTGCAGCCGGGCAACTGGCCCGAACGCTTCGAGATTCGTGGCGAGATTCTCATGCCCTGGGAGAGCTTCGAACGGCTGAACCGCGAGCGCTTCGAGAATGAGGAGCCCCTCTTCGCCAACCCGCGCAACGCAGCATCCGGCACACTGAAGACGCTCGACCCGCGCATCGTGGCCGCACGCCGCCTGGATGCCCGGTTCTACTATCTGCTGGGAGAAGACCTCCCCTTCCCTGACCATTATCAGAATATGGAGGCGGCCCGCAGCTGGGGTTTCAAAGTATCTTCGGCCATGAAACTCATGGACAGCCTGGAGCAGGTGAATGCCTACATCAATTATTGGGATGAGGAACGACGCAAACTGCCGGTGGCCACCGACGGACTCGTGTTCAAAGTCAACTCTCTGCGCCAGCAGCTCAACCTGGGCTACACAGCCAAGTCTCCTCGCTGGGCTATTGCCTATAAATTCAACCCCGAACGGGCCTGCACTCCGCTGCGCTTCGTCAGCTTCGAGACCGGGCGAATGGGCATCGTGACCCCCGTGGCCAATCTTGAACCGGTGCTCCTCTCCGGCACCATCGTCAAGCGCGCATCGCTTCATAATGAGGATATCATCCGGCAGCTCGACATCCATGAGCATGACAGGCTCTACGTGGAGAAAGGGGGCGAGATTATTCCTAAAATCACCGGCGTCGACCTCAAAGCACGCGCTGAGGGTTCTCGCCCGGTGGAGTTTGTTTCGCACTGTCCCTCCTGCGGCACACCCCTCACCCGCATCGAGGGTGAAGCCGCCTGGTGGTGTCCGAACCGCTACGGTTGTCCTCCGCAAATCACGGGTCGCATCGAGCACTTCTGCGCCCGCCGCATGATGGACATCGACGGCATAGGCGAAGAGACCGTCGAGCAGCTCTATCGGCATGGCATCGTCACCTGCATTGCCGACCTATATAAGCTCACGACTGCTGACCTCTCGCATCTCGAAGGACTGGGAGAGCGCAGCGCGCAGCGCATAATCCGTGGCATCGAGGCCTCGAAGTCAGTGCCGTTTGAGAGAGTGGTGTATGCTCTCTCGATTCCCAACGTGGGTGAGACCACGGCCAAGCGGCTTGCCCGCACCGTGCAGAGCATGGACCGATTACTGGAAATGAGTGAAGAAGAACTGACAAGTATTCCTGACGTCGGACCAATAATTGCCCGCTGCATATTCGACTTCCTGCGCGAGCCGGCCAACATCTCAACCATCGATGCCCTCCGCGAGGCCGGAGTGCAGATGAGTCTGAGCGAGGAGCAGATGCAACCCAAAGGCACTGCGCTCGAGGGAAAACAGATTGTAATCTCAGGCACATTCTCCCGCCATAGCCGCGATGAATATAAGGAAATCATTGAGCGCGAAGGGGGGAAGAACGTCGGTTCCATCTCCAAGAAGACCAGCTTCGTGCTGGCGGGTGAGAACATGGGTCCGGCCAAGGCTGAGAAGTGCGCCAAGCTCGGCATACCGATGCTCTCCGAAGAGGAGTTTCTTAAAATGCTCTCCAACGGCGATTAATCGAGCCAGCTCCGGGCTCTCGCCCGCACTGCATCAGAGTCACGAAGCAGGCGGATAAACTCCAAAGCCGAGTGCTTCCGATAGCAGTTGCGGAGCATGTGCACACAACCCTCCATCTCGCTCCCGGGCAGCTCCAGAGGTATGGCCTTGATGCCGGTGCGGTTATAGATGGTGGCCTCGGAGAGCACGGTAATCATATTGCTGTGCCTGATTAGCTCCAGCAGAATATTCACCTCATTAAGCTCGATGTGGATGTCGAACGCCAGGCCGGCCTGCGCCACACATCGGTCAAAAGCATTGCGGGCCTGCAACCCTTTCGAAGGCAAAATCAGGTTATAGCGGCGCAGGTCGTCGGCACCCACGCTCTGCTTGGCAGCCAGCGGATGCGAGTCGCGCACGATAACCCCCAGATGGTTGTCAAAAAGCACGTGTGACTCTATCCCCTCAATCCGCTCCGAGGGGCGAAAGGCAAGCACAAAGTCAAGCGAGCGTGCACTCAGAAGCTCCATCAGCTCCGCCATCGGTTTGTAGAGAACATTGAGCCGTACCCCGGGATAACGCTTTGCGAACTCCAGGAGGGTTTCGGTCAGAATCGGCGAGAAGGAATAGGTGACACCGATATTGAGAGTGCCGGTGGCCAGTTTTCCCAAATCCTGCATTCGAGCCAGACAGCTGTCGGCCTCATGCAGTGTGCGCAAAGCCAAGGGGAGCAGCTCGCGCCCGGCTTCGGTCAGAGAGATGACATGGGAATGGCGGTCAAAAAGCTGAATACCAAGCTCATCCTCAAGCACCCGCACCTGCTGCGACAGGGTGCTTTGAGCTATGTTCAGCACCCTGGCAGCCTCGGAAAAGCTCAGCAATTCGGCTGCTTTGACAAAGTATTTTATCTGGCGTAGTTCCATTATCGAAATATTGAGGTTGCAAAATTACAAAAACTTCATCGGGTGGCCTGAAAAGAAATCTTTTTAAGCATGAATATCGGCAGATTGGCCCCCAGCACCATCCCTATTACTACCGCCGTGCAGGTCAGTGCATTGCTGAAAAAGAGATACATCTGATGAGCCGCCGCACCCTCCGAGGCGCAGGTCAGACATCCGGCCAGTCCGGCTACGGCTTTATATGCATACATGCCGGGAATCATCGGAAGCAGAGCGGGAAAGAGGCAGGCCTCTGCCGGCACCTTCACCAAGGGTGACAGCAACACGGCAATGACCCCGGCGAGGAAAGCGGCAATCGTGCCGGCCGGAATGATATTCATGTCACACACCCCGGGAGCCATCAGCAGGCTTCTGAAGGCATGAGCTGCTGCGCCCGCCAGTCCGCAGATGAGTGCCGTGCGGCGCGGAGTGTGGCTTATGCAGGCAAACCCTATGGCGGCCATGGCGGCAAAAAGCGCATCCTCTCCCAGGGCTGACAGACTGATTATTTCGTTGAGTAACATCGCATTAATTATTAAATCCGCTCTAAATAGAGTCCGAGATAGAGTCCGGCGGAGAGCGCTGCGGTCAGCACCGCAGCATCAGCCAGACGACTGGCCGCACACAGATAGTGGCGGGCTATGAAGTCGCCCGCGGCATTGATGTATGGCACGCCGGGAATGAGATAGAGCACGCATGTGGCCTGCGCTATTTCCGGCGTAGCACTAATGTTGAAGAGTGTGGCGCCGGCGCAAAGCATTGCCGAAAGCATGGCGCACAGAAAGAAGACCACTCTGTTATCCACACGAGCGCCCATCAGAATGTGCTTGAAAAACATCCCGACCAAAGTTGCGGCAAACACCACACCCATAGCCCCGGCATCACCTCCGAACAAGCGGCAGAAGGAGGCATTAGCCATCGAGGCCAGCAGCGCGATGCGCATATCTCCATGGCGATGCGGCTCAACAATGCGATTGAACTCACGTCGCGCCTGCGCTATCGGCACACGGTTGTCACTGATATTCCAGCTCAGGGCGCTCAGCTCGGCATTCATAGTGAAGTCAATGCTTTTGGGATGAATAATCTGCGTAAAGAGTCGAGGCTCCTCCCCCTCTCTGCTGAGCACTATTGAGAGATGCCCGGGAAGAATCGTTATCTCTGACCGATAGCCGTAGCTGCCGGCTATGCGACGCACATTCTTCTCAACGCGCACGCATGTTGCGCCACAGCCCCAAAGACTCGCCGTGTAGTCAGTCAGGAAGCGACCGGCGAGCGCCATCGAATCTTCAACCTCCGCCGGCTCAGTCTGCATCGAGGTCATCAGTGTCTTTGTCGCCCGGCACATAGCAAATCTCCTTCTCTCTGTAACGTCCAAACATATGAGGCAAGCGATGTTGCCCTTTCAAATAACATATCAGCCGGCAAAGCGACGCAATCAAGACGGCACTCACAAGGAGATACCATATAACCATAGGATTCATCATAATCATTAATAGTTAAGAGTGTGAAGTCATCTTGACTTCTGAGTCTAAAAATCACTCCGCAAAATTACATCGTTTGCAACGGCAAGCCGGCATGGCGTCCGAGGATTTTTACGATTTCTGAAATCGGTTTCACCTATGATGTGGAGCGGGTCTAACGATAATTGAACCGGGGCATCCGCCAATAAATCGGCAGATGCCCCGGTCAGGAGTGTGGGAGATGTACAGGCGTTACGTGTCCTGCACCAATGTGTCATTGAGTATTAGCGGAGCCACGGCTTCCAAGCGTCTGTAATCCTTCGACATCAGATAGTTACGAATTGACTCAAGATGACTGGGACGGTGCATGTCGCTGCCGATGAACTCCACCATCTTGTTTTCGAGCAGCCACTCGGCCGTGTTCTTGCAGGCCTTGTCATAATGTCCGGCCAAGGAGAGCAGATTTATCTGAAACATGATTCCCTGCTCGCGCAAGAGGCGATAGCGCTCGCGATGCCGCTGGTAATACTGGTAACGCTCGGGATGGGCAAGCACGGGCATATACCCGTAGTTGCTCCGCAGCTCGAAGAGGAAAGCATCCAGGTTGGCCGGCTCCTGCATCCAGGAATTCTCCACCAGCAGGTAGCCTCCCGGAAGGGGGCGCACCTGCCCGGTGCGCAGGAAGTGGAACAGCAGTTCATCAATGCGGTATTCCGCCGAATAGTTGAACTTCATCTCCACCCCGGCCTGACGGCAACTCTCCACAAGTCTTGTGTAAGACTCCGCTATTATTTCAGGAGTGTTCGGAAAGACTTCGTCAGTGACATGAGGTGTCACAATCATGCGCCGGAAACCGAGTTCATGCATCCCGGCCACGAGCTGCACAGAGCGCTCCGCGTTAGGGCTGCCATCGTCAATGCCCGGACAGACATGACTGTGCAGGTCTGTTTGCCAGAATAATTCCGGCAAACGTCTCACCTTATGTATGTGAAGAAAATCAAACACTCTTTTCTATATTTACTTGTTAAGGTCAGCGAGGATTGCGTCGATATGCTCCTCGGCCTTGGCCACGGTTTCCTCGTAGGCCTCCTTGGAGGGCATATCCTCGCGCACTTCGATATAGAACTTAATCTTGGGCTCGGTGCCGGAGGGACGGATGGAAACCTTGTCGCCACGCTCGGTGAAGAACTGGAGCACATTGCTCGTGGTGGGGAAGTCGAGTTTCTCAACCTGGCCGGTCTTGAGGTTGCGGCAGTTGAGATCAAGATAATCCTTGACTGCGGTCACGGGGCTTCCGGCGAGGGTTGCGGGGGGATTTTCGCGGAAGTTCTTCATCATGGCCACAATCTCTTCGGCGCCACTCTTGCCGGGACGCACCACGCTGATGCCGCGCTCGCGGGAGAAGCCATACTGAGCATAGATGTCAATCAGCATCTCATAGAGATTCTGACCGCGGTCGGCAGCCCAAGCAGCGATTTCGCACATCAGGGAGATGGCTGACACCGCATCCTTGTCGCGCACGAAGTCTTCAGCCAGGAAGCCGTAGCTCTCTTCGCCACCGCCAAGGTAGCGGGCGGTCTGCTCATGGTTGCGCATAACGTCGGCAATCCATTTGAAGCCGGTGTAGCAGTCGAAGCAGGTGATGTTGTTGGCGTCGGCAATGCGCTTGATTGACTCGGTGGTCACGATGGTCTTCACGCAGTATTCGGTGCCGTTCAGGCGGCCAAGCTCCACGTTGCGGGTAATCAGATAGTAGAGGAAAATCATCACAATCTGATTGCCGTTTACGAGCTGATACTCACCCTTCTTGTCGCGCACCACGAGGCCGATACGGTCAGCATCGGGGTCGGAGGCCACTACTACATCGGCGCCCACTTCGCGAGCCTTGGCGATGGCCATGGCCATTGCGGAAGCATTCTCCGGGTTGGGGGAATCAACGGTGGGAAAGTCGCCGCTCTTCACATCCTGCTCGGGCACATGAATAACATTCTTGAAGCCCCAACGGTTCAGTGAATCGTAGATGAGCATCATGCCGGTGCCATGAATGGGAGTGTAGACAATCTTCATGTCTTTGTGACGCTCGATTGCCTCGGGAGAGAGGGAGAGTTTCTTGACGTCGGTCAGATATTCATCATCAATCTTTGAGCCGATGATTTCGATAAGCTCCTTGTTGGGAGTAAATTTAATCTGGTCAACGGAGGTGATTGCGTTCACATATTCGATGGTCTTGACATCGTGGGGAGCAATCATCTGGGCGCCGTCACTCCAATAAGCCTTGTAGCCGTTATATTCCTTGGGGTTATGGCTGGCAGTCACCACCACGCCGCTCTGGCAACCGAGGTGGCGGATGCCGTAGGAAATTTCGGGAGTGGGACGGCAGTCGTCAAACAGATAGACCTTGATGCCGTTGGCCGAGAATATATCGGCAGCCAGCTCAGCGAAACGACGGGAGTTATTGCGCACATCGTGACCGACACAGACGCTGATCTGCGGCAGGTCCTTGAATGTATCTTTGAGATAGTTGGCGAGGCCCTGTGTGGCAGCGCCCACTGTATAGATGTTCATGCGGTTGGAGCCGACACCCATAATGCCGCGCAGGCCGCCGGTGCCGAATTCCAGATCCTTATAGAAAGCCTCAATCAGAGGGGTTTTGTCTTCGGCTTCCATGAGCGCCTTTACCTCGGCGCGGGTCTGCTCGTCATACGCGGGAGAAAGCCACTTCTCAGCCTTCTCCATCACAGTCTTGATCAGTTCACTATTACTCATAAGTATCTACTTGGGTATTTTCTTGGGTTTTGATAATCTCTATCTATTATAACGCCAAAGTTAGCAAAAATTCCTCACACCACCTCACTTTTTCAAAAAAACTTGTGCCGAGACATGTTCTTCACCATAATTTTTGTATCTTTGCAGCTGTGAATCCCCTATACCGGGAATAAGAGTGTGTCTAAAAATATATGTTAAGACTGAGGCCGCAGCTTTAAGATGGCT
>CANSAP010000009.1 GCA_947644715.1 uncultured Bacteroidales bacterium | reverse complement strand
TTTCCCTAAAAATCAGCCGCCTCTGTCTTAACATATATTTTTAGACACACTCTAAAACAGAGCGGGAATTTGGCGGTTTCGGATTTAATTGCTAACTTTGCCCCCAAGATAGAGGGTCCCGGACTGCTTCAGGCGGTCGGGGGTTCTGCTTTTTTTATTGTCAAATCATCTGAACACGACTTCCGAAGTCGTTAGAAAGAATAACTGAATAACACCATGGCAACTTACCTCACCCAAGAGGGTTACAACAAGAAAATGCAGGAACTGGCCGAGCTGGAAGCGCAGCGTCCGGCCATCAAGCACGCTATAGCCGAGGCCCGCGACAAGGGGGATCTCTCGGAGAACGCCGAGTATGATGCCGCCAAGGAGGCGCAGGGCATGCTCGAAATGAAGATAGCCAAGCTCAAGGAGCTGGTGGCCACTGCCCGCATCATTGATGAGAGCAAGCTGGGCACCGACACCGTGCAGCTGCTTAACAAGGTGACTATCAAGAATGTGGCCAACGGCATGACGGTCACTTATTCCATAGTGACCGAGAGCGAGGCCAACCTGCGCGAGCGCAAGATAGCCTCCTCCACCCCCATTGCCCAGGGACTGCTTGGCCACAAAGTGGGCGATGTGGTGGAAATCAAGGCTCCGGCCGGCGTAATGAAGTTTGAAATCATTAAAATCGAAATCTGATGACTATCTTCTCCCGCATCATTGCAGGCGAAATCCCCTGCTACAAGATTGCTGAGGATGACCGCTTCTTCGCCTTCCTCGACATCAACCCCGTTAACTGGGGCCACACGCTCATCGTGCCCAAGCGCGAGGAGGACTACATCTTCGACCTCTCCGACGAGGAGCTGGGCGCCATGATGGTCTTCGCCAAGAAAGTGGCCGCCGCCATCAAGGAGGCTATCCCCTGCCGCAAGGTGGGTGTGACCGTGCTCGGTCTCGAAGTGCCCCACGCCCACATCCATCTCGTGCCCCTGAAGAATGAGGGCGACATGAACTTCAGCAACAAAATCTCTGATCCCTCGCCGGAGAAGATGAAGCAGATAGCCGCTGCAATCACCGCAAAACTCTGATTGCAACCTTCTGAGAATCAGTGCTCGCGCGAAAAAGTTGCGGAAAAATTTGGTGGTTTCAGCCAAAAGCCGTAATTTTGCACTCGTTAAGCGCGTGATGCGTGCAAGCATAGATACTTCATAGCAAAGATTTTAGTTTGGCGGGATAGCTCAGTTGGTTAGAGCGTCGGATTCATAACCCGGAGGTCTCGAGTTCAATTCTCGATCCCGCTACCATTCATCTGACGGCCGATGCACTCAGCATTGGCCGCCTGATTTTTTATATCCTCGTTATCGAAACTCCTCATAACTCTTCCCGACCATGGACCGCATCAACGAAGAAGCCATCTCCCGGCTCTATCTCAAGGACACTGCTTTCGGCCAGCTCATGCAGCGCCGAATATTCAACGTTTTGCTCATAGCCACCCCCTACGACGCCTTCATGATGGAGGAGGATGGACGCGTGGAGGAGCAGGTGTACATGGAGTATGTCTCCCTGAATCTCTCATCCCCGCCCCGCTTCACCAAGGCCGCAACTTTCGAACAGGCACGCGAGCTGCTGGCCTCCCAGTCCTTCGACCTAATCATTGCCATGCCCGGCGTTGACATCTCCGAAACTTTCCGCGAGGCTAAGGAGATTGACCGCACCCACCCTGACATTCCATTCGTGGTGCTGACCCCGTTCAGCAAGGAGGTGAGCCGACGCATTGAGAACGAGGACCTTTCGGGAGTGGACTACGTCTTCTCCTGGCTTGGAAACGTTGACCTAATCCTGGCCATCATCAAGCTCCTGGAGGACAAGATGAATGCCCCGGTGGATGTCTCGGAGATTGGCGTGCAGACGATTCTCGTGGTCGAAGACTCCGTGCGCTTCTACTCAGCCGTGCTCCCTCACATCTACCGCTTCCTGCTCACCCAGAGCCGCGAGTTCTCGACCGAGGCGCTCAACGAGCATGAGCAGATGCTCCGTATGCGCGGCCGCCCGAAGGTGGTGCTCGCCCGAAACTACGAGGAGGCCTGCGAGCTTTATGACCGCTATCGCGACCGAATGCTCGGCATCGTCACCGACGTCTCCTTCAACCGTGGGGGAGAAAAGGACCGGGAGGCCGGACTGAAGTTCTCCCGCTATGTGCGTCGCCATGACCCCTGCATCCCCATCATTGTGGAAAGTTCCGAAATCGAGAACCGCGAGAAGGTGGGTGACTTCGGAGGCCATTTCATCGACAAAACCTCAAAGACGCTGCCGCAGGAGTTGCGCTCCGCCGTGCGATTCCTCTTCGGCTTCGGCGACTTCCAGGTGAAAGACCCGAAGACCGGCGCCGAAATAATGCGTCTGCATGACCTGAAAGACCTGCAACGCAAAATCAATGATATTCCTGACGATGCCCTCTTCGCCCACTCGCGCCGAAACGACATCTCCCGCTGGCTCTACTCCCGCGCACTCTTCCCCATCGCCTCGGCGCTCAAGACACTGCGCATCAAAAGCATTGACCAGACCGGAGCCGTGCGCCACCTCATTTCGGAATGCATCGTGAAGTATCGCCGCATGAAGAACCGCGGCGTGGTGGCCGTCTTCAAAAAGGATCGTTTCGACCGCTATTCCAACTTCGCCCGCATCGGCCAGGGTTCGCTCGGAGGCAAAGGGCGCGGCCTGGCGTTCATTGACTCAATCATCAAGCGCCACCCGGAGTGCGAGAATTTCCGCGGTGCGCAGATAACCATCCCCCGCACCGTGGTGCTCTGCACCGACATCTTCGATGAGTTCATGGAGAGCAACGGACTCTATCCGCTCGCCCTCTCCAACGCCTCTGACGAGGATATCCTGCGCGGCTTCCTGGAGGCAAAGCTTCCGGAGAGTGTGCGCGAAGATTTGCTGGCCCTGTTTGAGGTGGTTGACTCTCCGCTGGCCGTGCGTTCCTCTTCGCTGCTGGAGGACTCTCATTATCAGCCGTTTGCCGGCGTTTACAGCACATATATGATTCCCCGCCTGGGGGACCGCGAGCGTATGCTCCGCCTGCTCACCGATGCCATCAAGGGGGTTTATGCATCCGTATTCTTCTCAGAGTCAAAGGCTTACATGAACGCGACACGCAACGTAATCGACCAAGAGAAGATGGCCGTGATTCTTCAGGAGGTGGCCGGCGAGACGCATGGCGACTGGCATTACCCCTCGTTCTCGGGCGTAGGCCGCTCGCTGAACTATTATCCCATCGGCGCCGAGGTGCCGGAGGAGGGGGTGGCTGAAGTGGCCGTTGGTCTCGGCAAATATATCGTGGATGGGGGTCGCGCCCTGCGCTTCTCACCCACGCATCCCGGCAACGTGCTCCAGACCTCAACACTTGACCTGGCGCTCCGCGACACGCAGACACGCTTCAATGCCCTCCCCTGCGCTGACCTCACTCAGGATTTCCAGGTGAAAGATGACTTTAACATAGCCACCCTCGACATAGCCGAGGGGGTCAAGCAGGGGGCGCTGAAATACATGGTCAGCACTTACGACGGCATCGACCACATCATGCGCGACACGGATCAGGGTCGCGGCCGCAAGGTGGTCACTTTCGCAAATGTGCTGAAGCATGACATGTTCCCGCTTGCGCCGGCCGTAGACTTCATGCTGCGCACCGGCCAGGAGGCCATGGGGCGCCCGGTGGAGATTGAATTCGCCGGCGTTATCAACAGGGGCATAACCCCGTCCTCGGCAGAGAAAGGCACCATCTATTGGCTGCAAATCCGCCCCATCGTCGACAAAAAGGAGATGCTTGACGACTCGATTCTCAACCACCCTGACTCAGACCTCATCCTGCGCTCGGAAACTGCTTTGGGGCATGGGCTCATGGATGGTGTGCACCATGTGGTTTATGTCAAGCCGCAAGCCTTCGACTCGATGCGCAATCCGGCCGTAGGCGCTGAGATTGAACAACTTAACAAGAAGTTCGTGGAGAATGGGGAGGGCTACATTCTTGTTGGCCCCGGACGCTGGGGCAGTTCTGACCCGGCTCTCGGCATTCCGGTGAAGTGGCCGCAGATTGCCGGCGCACGCCTGATTGTGGAGACCTCCCTGCCCGGCTACAGTGTGGAACCGAGTCAGGGCACCCACTTCTTCCAGAACCTCACGAGCTTCGGCGTGGGCTACTTCACGGTCAATCCGGCCGGAGGCAACGGGCTCTTCGACCATGAGTATCTTGACTCCCGCCCGGCTGAGTATGAGAGCGATGCGCTGCGCGTTGTGCGCTTCGACTCTCCGCTGACCATCGCCATCAATGGCCGCACCTCGAAGGGTATTGTGCTTAAGGAGGGGGTCGACGCATTCCCCTCATTACCTGAAGATTAATGGGAGCCTGGCACGCATTCTTTCATCCCCGCCGCACAGCTTCGGAGCTGACGGAACTCCGGCTGAATACCGACTCTCTTGCCGCGGAGAACGCCTCTCTGCAAGAGTCTCTGGAGGCTGAGCGGCTGGAAAGCAGCCGCCTGAAGGGGGCGCTCCGCGAAGCGGAGTCGCAGCAGCAACGCCTCACTGACCGACTCCTCTCTTTGGAGCGGAAGATGGCCGACGACCGGCAGCTGTATGACGAGCAAGAGGTTAAGATTCAGGAGATTGCCGAGCAGTTTGACCGTGTGCAGGAACTGGTGGACTCCTACGAGGCTCGCATTTCACGCCTCAAGCATAAGCTCGCCGATGCCCGCCGAGCGCTCAACCGCACACTGCGCGACACGGAGCTGGAGCTGACTCCCGTGCCTCCTGCACCCCGCCACCTCGCTCCTCCCCCGCCCCCTCCCGCTCCCGACCCGCCGGAGCGCGCGGATGAGGATGAGGCTGACTGGTATGTCACTCCCCCTGAACTTTAAGCGCCCCCGCGACGTTAACCTGTACGAAATCATAACACTTATGCCATGAGTAAATCACTGTTATACACCGGCACAGGCGATGCCGGCATGACCTCCCTGGTGGGAGGCACACGCGTAAAAAAGAATTCCACCCGTCTTGAGGCCTATGGGACAGTCGACGAGTTTTCCTCTCACCTCGGCCTCCTTGCCTCTTACGAGCAGAACCCTGTGGCCATCCGCAGCGAGCTGCTGGCCGTGCAGCACCGGCTCTTCGATATAGGTGCCTATCTTGCCACTGACGTGCAGCCCGGAACAACCCCTGCCATCAAGGGACTCTCCGAAGAGGATATCCGCGACATTGAACGCTCCATCGATGCCCTCGATGCCGAAGTGCCTGCGGCCAAAGCCTTCATTCTGCCGGGGGGCACACGCGAGTCTGCCGAGGCACACGTGGCACGCACCGTAGCACGCCGCGCCGAACGCCGCATCCTCGCTTTGGCCGACGAAAGCTACGTCGACCCCCTCGTGCTCCGCTACTTCAACCGCCTGAGCGACTGGCTCTTCATCCTGGCCCGCTACTACAATTACGCCGCCGGAGTGGAAGACATCCTCTGGACCACCGAAAAATGAGGGTGAGTAAAAATTCTTACTGAAGCAAACGCATGGCGCGGAGCGCCTATCCTCTGTTAGCCGGGGGGCTTCAGCCCCCCGGTAGCCCGATGGACGGATCCAGCCCCGGCGGGGCTGCCCAATATATTGACAACCAACGATATAGGGCAGCCCTTCCGGGGCTGGGTTGTCGCTGCACGCTTCCCGGGGGGCTAAAGCCCCCCGGCTAACAAGGGATAGGCGCTCCGCGCCATACAGCGTCGGGTTCACATTTTGACTCACCCCATGCGTTTGCTTCAGACGTACTTTTAACGCACTCTTAAACCTACACATGCAGGCCACCCCCGAGGGGGTGGCCTGCATGTGTAGGTTTAATGGAAGATGCTCTCCCGAATGATAAAATAACCGGGGCTAATCTGCCATGGCTATCTGATTGTTTCTTACTTCTTCACTATGATTTTCTTGCCGCCGCAGATGTAGAGACCGGGGGCTACCCCCTCTATTGAGTCGGCAATCTTGATGCCCTGCAAATTGTAAACCGCAGTGTCTACCGGAATTTCACCTGTGATGGATTCTACACCGGTCTGAGGGTCAATAATAACCTCATACAGACCATCTTCGTTAGGCTCTCCGGTGATGGTATATCCACCCTGGCAGTAGTTCTTGGCACTCTCGTCGGTAAACATACCGCCGGTAATTCTCAGCGCAGAGGCTTTACCGACTGAAAGATTACCCTTGAATGTACCGGCTGAGACCTCAACCTCCGAGGTATTTGTAGTCGTGGTGGAGTCATCAACCTTAATAGCTGCGACATTACCGGTGTAGGTGCCTCCATCTACATTTATTTTGCCACCGCTGTTGTAAACATACAGCGGATAGTTAGCCGTCAGGTCGCAGTTCTTAACAGTGGCCGTACCACCATTGGAGACCGCTACGCAGCTCGCGAAGTAACTGTTGGTGGAGGTGTTGACCATCGTGCAGTCAGTGAAGGTTGCATCCGACTGAATGACTTCAAAGACAGGTCCTACTGAGCTTTCTACCGTCACTCCATCGAAATCAATTGTGCTGCCGGCGCCGGCCTGGAAAACTCCGGCTGTAGTGTTGGTGCTATTACATACATACTTGCCGCCGGTGACGTTGACGTCAACCTTCAGCTGATAGCCATTTATGATACTGTAGGTGTTGCCGCCGGTGAGGTTGACATTCGTATTGTTCAATTCTATTGACTGGCCATTTGCTCGGAACGCGAACAGAGAACCCTCATCTGTCGCGCCCTCAAAGTTAGCATCATTGACTATGAGCGAGGTTGATGCGCCGGCGGTGCCGTTTGCATCGCGGAAGTCTACAAAGCCGTAGGACTGCGTATTGGTAGAGGGGGTTACCACACTGCCTCCATCACCGTTGATGGTAAAGGTGACGTCTGAGAGACGGAACAGGCGGTTGGCGGTTACATCGTTTGTGATGGTGTGGCCGTTTAGATTCAAGCTAACCGACGTGGTTACAGGAATCATAGAGGACACGGTTACATCCTTAAAGAGAGAAACAGTATCACCTTCCTGTGCTGCCGCGAATGCATCCTCAAGTGAAGTATAGGTGGTAGAGCCGATTGCTGCAACTGCATCTGTATCAGCCGGAAGCACCATGTAGATGGTGTTACCCTCACTGTCAACGGAGGGATATGAAGATGCGTTCTCGGCGCAATACTCGCTGACATCAGCAGTAAAAGTACCTCCTGACACTGTCAAATCAGACTTTTCGCCCACTTGCACATTACCCTTGAATGTGCCGGCTGAGACCTCAACCTCCGAGGTATTTGTAGTCGTGGTGGAGTCATCAACCTTAATAGCTGCGACATTACCGGTGTAGGTGCCTCCATCTACATTTATTTTGCCACCGCTGTTGTAAACATACAGCGGATAGTTAGCCGTCAGGTCGCAGTTCTTAACAGTGGCCGTACCACCATTGGAGACCGCTACGCAGCTCGCGAAGTAACTGTTGGTGGAGGTGTTGACCATCGTGCAGTCAGTGAAGGTTGCATCCGACTGAATGACTTCAAAGACAGGTCCTACTGAGCTTTCTACCGTCACTCCATCGAAATCAATTGTGCTGCCGGCGCCGGCCTGGAAAACTCCGGCTGTAGTGTTGGTGCTATTACATACATACTTGCCGCCGGTGACGTTGACGTCAACCTTCAGCTGATAGCCATTTATGATACTGTAGGTGTTGCCGCCGGTGAGGTTGACATTCGTATTGTTCAATTCTATTGACTGGCCATTTGCTCGGAACGCGAACAGAGAACCCTCATCTGTCGCGCCCTCAAAGTTAGCATCATTGACTATGAGCGAGGTTGATGCGCCGGCGGTGCCGTTTGCATCGCGGAAGTCTACAAAGCCGTAGGACTGCGTATTGGTAGAGGGGGTTACCACACTGCCTCCATCACCGTTGATGGTAAAGGTGACGTCTGAGAGACGGAACAGGCGGTTGGCGGTTACGTCGTTAGTGATGGTGTGGCCGTTCAGGTTCAAGCTAACCGACGTGGTCACAGGAATCATGGAGGACACGGTTACATCCTCGTTGAGGGAGATGACGTCTCCGGACTGAGCTGCTGAAAAAGCGTCGGCTAAGGTAGTGTAAGAGGTGGAACCGATTGCGGCTTCCTGCGCATAGGAGTAACCTCCCCCGAACGCACAGAGAAGAGCTGCAACCCCACCATGGAGTAAAACTTTCTTCATTATTCGTAATTGTGTAACTATTTGTGTTTTATGTATTATTTTGATTTTGGTAGTAAATTTACAATCACAGCTTTACAAAGCTACGAAGAGATTTCGAGACCACCAATTACCCCCCACTTTTGAGGTTTCTTAAATATGTTTAACATTTAGAAACATTTACAGCCCTAAAATCGCACTAAATTCAGGCATTACGCTTGACAATTCACATCGGAGCAGACACCGCGACGCAACTCACCGGCAGTTATAAATATTCACTTCCTCATTGCATCCACCTGTGAAAAAGTTAAAATTATCTGCATTTGCAATTTGATAGGGGTCACGGGCTTGGTGTTTTGCGGATTTTTTGTTACCTTTGCGGGATATTGTGTGGCGATGGATGGCCGGCGGTGTGTCCGCTTGCATCTAATTCGCTGATTACTATATTTTTAACATACAACTAATGGGATTTAATTCTATTCTCAAGAAGATATTCGGCGACCAAAGTGAGCGCGCCGTAAAGCCGCTTTGGGAACGTCTGCGCAAGGAAATCAACCCTATTTCCGCACAAATCGCAGAGATTTCCAATGATGAGCTGCGTCATCGCATCGACATTATCCGCGATGACATTCGCGGCGCCGCGCAGGAATACAAGAATCAGATTGCCGAGACACGCAAGGAAATCGAGACTCTCGATTATGACAAGCGTGAGCCGCTCTGGCGCAAGATTGATGAGCTGAAGGAGGAGTATTTCGACCTCTATGCCAAGAAGCTCGACGAGGCTCTGCCCGAGGTGTTCGCAATCGTGAAGGAAACCGCCCGCCGCTTTGCCGGCAATGAAACCATCGAGGTGACCGCCACTGAGGCTGACCGCACTCTGGCGGCTGCCGGCAAGGACTTCGTGACCATCGAGGGTGACAAGGCTATCTATAAGAATGAGTGGATGGCCGGCGGCAACCTCATGAAGTGGGACATGGTGCACTATGATGTGCAGCTCATAGGGGGCCAGGTGCTCCACGGCATGATGCAGAACGGCAAAGCCACCAACAACATCGCGGAGATGGCTACCGGTGAGGGTAAAACCCTCGTGGCCACGCTCCCCGTCTTCCTGAATGCTCTGACGGGTGAGGGTGTGCATGTAGTGACCGTGAACGACTATCTGGCCAAGCGTGACTCCGAATGGATGGGTCCGCTCTATCAGTTCCATGGCCTGACCGTTGACTGCATCGACAAGACCCAGCCCAACAGTGCCGAACGTCGCGCCGCCTATAAGGCCGACATCACTTTCGGCACCAACAATGAGTTCGGCTTCGACTATCTGCGCGACAATATGGCCACACTCCCCTCGGAGCTTGTGCAGCGCGAGGATCACTACTACGCCATCGTCGATGAGGTTGACTCCGTGCTGATTGACGACGCCCGCACACCGCTCATCATCTCCGGCCCCGTGCCCAAGGGTGATGACCAGATGTTCAATGAGTTCAAGCCCAATGTGCAGAAAGTTGTAGACGCGCAGCGCAAGCTGGCCAACAACCTGCTCGTTGAGGCCAAAGCCAAGATAGCAGCCGCCTGGAGCGGCGACGAGGCCGAGATAGCCAAGTATGACAAGGGTCAGGCCGGCGAGGGCAAGAAGCTCACGGCCAAGATGCTTGAGGAGGAGGGTGGTCTCGCCCTGTTCCGTGTGTACAAGGCGCTGCCGAAGTACACTCCGCTGATCCGCTATCTCAGCCAGGATGGTGTGAAGCAGCTGATGCTCCGCATCGAGGCTCACTACATGCAGGACAACAACCGCGAGATGCCGAAGGCTGTGGAGCCGCTCTTCTTCGTGATTGACGAGAAGAACCACTCCATTGAGCTGACTGACAAGGGTATAGATGTGCTCACCGGCACCACTCAGGACCCGCAGTTCTTCGTGCTCCCCGACATTGCCGCCCAGCTCTCCGCCGTGGAGAATGAGCCGCTGACCCCGGAGGAGAAGGTGCAGAAGAAGGATGACCTGCTGACGGCCTACTCAGAGAAGGCTGAGCGTGTGCACACCGTGAACCAGTTGCTGAAGGCCTACACACTGTTTGAGCTGAATGTGGAGTATGTGATTGACGATGGCAAGATTAAGATTGTGGATGAGCAGACCGGCCGTATCATGGAGGGTCGCCGCTATTCCGACGGTCTGCATCAGGCCATCGAGGCCAAGGAGGGTGTGAAGGTTGAGGCCGCCACCCAGACTTATGCCACCATCACTCTTCAGAACTATTTCCGCATGTATCGCAAGCTCGCCGGCATGACCGGTACAGCTATGACCGAGGCAGGCGAGTTCTACGATATATATAAGCTGGACGTTGTGGAGATTCCCACCAACCGTCCGGTGCAGCGCGACGACATGAACGACCGTGTCTACCGCACTAAGAAAGAGAAATATGCAGCCGTAATCGAGGAGGTGCAGAAGATGGTTGACGCCGGACGCCCCGTGCTCGTGGGCACCACCAGCGTTGAAATCTCCGAGCTGCTCTCCAAGATGCTGACACTGCGCAAGATACCTCACCAGGTGCTGAACGCCAAGCTCCACCAGAAGGAGGCCGACATCGTGGCCCGCGCCGGCCAGAAGGGCACTGTGACCATCGCCACCAACATGGCAGGCCGCGGTACCGACATCAAGCTCTCGCCGGAGGTTAAGGCAGCCGGCGGTCTTGCCATCATCGGCACCGAGCGCCATGAGAGCCGCCGAGTGGACCGCCAGCTGCGCGGTCGTGCCGGCCGTCAGGGTGACCCGGGCAGCTCCGTATTCTTCGTAAGCTTCGAGGACACTGTGATGCGTCTGTTCGCCTCCGAGCGTGTGGTCAAGACCCTTGACCGCCTCGGCTTCAAGGAGGGTGACATGATTGAGAGCAACATGGTCAGCAAATCAATCGAGAATGCTCAGAAGCGCGTTGAGGAGAACAACTTCGGTATCCGTAAGCGCCTCGTGGAGTATGACGATGTGATGAACGCCCAGCGTAAGGGTGTCTATGGTCGTCGCCAGAACGCCCTGAAGGGTGAGCGCATCGGCACCGACATCGTCAACATGATTTATGAGCTGGCCGGCGAAATGGCTTCAAACTACACGGGTGACTACGAGGGTCTCTCCGAGCAGGTTGTGAAGAACTTCTCTATCGAGATGCCTTTCAGCAAGGAGGAGTTCTCCCGCATGGACCGCGGCGCCATTGGCGAGGCTTTGGCCGAGTCAGCGCTTCAGCACATGAACCGCAACAAGGAGAAGATGCGCGAAAAGGCTATGCCTTGGATTAAGAATTTCGTTGACAATCAGGGTGCCCACGGCATCATTGGCATTCCGATGACTGACGGTCGCAGAGGCATCTACCTGAAGACTGATCTGGATGAGGCCTACGCCACTGAGTGCAAGAGTCTCACCAAGGACTGGGAGAAGTCAGTACTGCTTCAGTCCATCGACAAGGCTTGGCAGGAGCAGCTGCGCGAGATGGATGAACTGCGCCACTCGGTGCAGAACGCATCCTATGAGCAGAAGGATCCGCTGGTAATCTATAAGCTTGAGGCTTATGAGCTGTGGAAGAAGATGCTCAATGAGATGAATTCCAAGTCAGTAGCCACACTGATGCGCGGACGCCTGAATGTGCCTGACTTCGAGGAGGCTCAGGCCAAGGCCGCCGAGCAGCAGGCTGCCGCCGAGGAGCAGCAGCGTGCGCAGGCCGCCGCAGCCCATGCCGCCCGCAATGCCCAGCAGGGGCAGATGCGCCGCGAGTATAACGGCTATTCCTCAACGGCCAATCCCTATGCCAACTATTCCACTACCCGCGAGAGCTACGAGGGTCAGGCCGCCCAGCGCCAGGCCGCGCAGAACGCCGGCCGCCGTCAGGGTCCCACTCAGCCCATTCAGGCTCAGCCGAAGGTGGGTCGCAACGATCCCTGCCCCTGCGGAAGCGGAAAGAAGTATAAGAACTGCCACGGCAAATAATTAGAAAAAACACATGCGCGGGGGCGGGCGTGATGCGCTCCGTCCCCGCGTCCTCATTAAACACAAGCTCTTAAGTTGAAACAGGCTGCTGTAATAATACTCAACTGGAACGGACGCTCCCTTCTGGAGCAGTTCCTCCCCTCGGGTGCCGCCCACACTATTTCGGAGCGGGCGGATCTCATCGTGGCTGACAATGGAAGCACCGACGACTCGGTGGCTTGGGTGCGCGAGCACTGCCCGGAGGTGAAGCTGCTGGAACTCGGTGAGAATTTCGGTTTCTCCGGAGGGTATAACCGCGCCATAGCTCAGACCCGCTATCCGCTGACGCTGCTGCTCAATTCCGATGTGGAGGTGCCCGAAGGTTGGCTGGAGCCGCTGCTTGACTTCATGGATGCCAATCCTGATGTGGGAGCTGTGATGCCCAAGATTCTGAGTTACAAGCAGAAAGACTCATTTGAATATGCCGGCGCCGCAGGTGGTTACATAGACCGCCTGGGTTATCCTTACTGCCGCGGACGCCTGTTTGAGTGCGTGGAGAAGGATGAGGGGCAGTATGACGGGCGGCCCGTAGAGGTGGCCTGGGCCTCAGGCGCCGCGTTGCTTGTGCGCACTGACCTATATGAAAAGGTGGGTGGACTCGATGAGAAATTCTTCGCCCACATGGAGGAGATTGACCTCTGTCTGCGCATACGCCGCGAAGGGTTCCGCGTGATGTGCTGCACCGATTCGCATGTCTATCATGTGGGGGGCGCGTCGCTCAATCAGGGGAACCCGAAGAAAACCTATCTGAACTTCCGCAACAATCTGCTGCTGCTCCACAAGAACCTGCCGAAGAGCCGAGGGAGGCGACTGCTGTTTGTGCGCCGACTGTGGGACACGCTCGCCTGGGGCATGTTCCTGCTCAAGGGTGACATGGCCAACGCCCGCGCCGTGGTGCGTGCCCACAGAGACTTCGCCCGGATGCGCAAGGAGTATAACAACCTGCCTGACAAGGACATAATGTGCTCTCTTCCGGGCGCTGACAAGAATATAATCGTGCAGCACTATCTGCTGCGCCGCAAAAAAATATCTGATATTTCATGATTGACAAACCACTCATACTCATAGCCAACGACGACGGGCTGGATGCCCCCGGCGTGCATCGCCTCATAGACATGTTGCATGACATGGCTCACATCGTCTGCCTCTGTCCCGACTCCCCCCGCTCCGGCGGCAGCATGGCGCTCACAGTGAAGGGGGCGCTCCGCCTGAAAGCCTGGGGACAGTACAAGGGTGCGGAGATGTACAGCACCAACGGAACCCCCACCGACTGTGTGAAGCTTGCCTGGCACACCGTGCTGCGCGACCGCAAGCCTGACCTGGTGGTCTCCGGCATAAACCATGGCAGCAACGCCGCCATCAACGTTCTTTACAGCGGCACGATGGGCGCGGCGCAAGAGGGATGCGCCTTCGGTGTCCCCTCCGTGGGTTTCTCGCTCACCAACCACAGCCATTCGGCTGACTTCTCGGCCTGCCGCCCCTTCGTGCGTGCCATTGTAGCCGGTATGCTTGAGCATGGACTGCCGAAAGGCATCTGCCTGAACGTCAACATTCCCGACTCTCCGGAGCCCCCTGTCAGAATGCACCTCGTGAGGGAATGCAAGGGAAACTGGAGCGACGAATATGTGGAATACAAAGACCCGGGAGGCCACCTCTTCTATATGCTTGCCGGCCACTTTGAAAATGCCGAGCCTCAAGCCACCGACACCGACGAATATGTGCTTCATCATGGGGGTGTGAGCGTCGTGCCCATAATGCTCGAACGCACTGCACCCATAGCCGGGCTGGCCGCTCCCGCCTCACTGAGAGAAAAAGAGCTGAGCGAGGCTTTCGGATGGCTGCGCGACCTGTGCAGCCGGGAATTTACCCATGAATCCACTGAGGCATGAGGCGCTTTCTGATTCCTCTCTGCCTGCTGCTCGGCAGTCTCGGCGCGCTTGCCCACACAGGCAAAGCCGCCCCGCGCCCGAAGCTCGTGGTGGCTATCGTGGTTGACCAGCTGCGCACCGACTACATTGAATACCTCCGTCCGCTGATGGGCGCCGATGGCTTCGCCCGGCTGCAACGCGACGGAGTCTACATGCGCGATGTGGAGTTCGACCCCGCGCGGCTGGATGCCGTCTCCTCGACGGCCATGCTCTTCACCGGAGCCTGCCCCGGGGAGAACGGTGTGCCCGGCGCCAACCTCTGGGATGCCTCCGCACTGCGCACCAATCCGGTGTTCACTGACCCCGCCACGGTTGGGGTAAACACTTCGGTGGGATTGTCGCCGGCACGTATGCAGCTCTCCACCATCGCCGACGAGCTGATGATTGACGGCGCCGGTCTGGCTCTCGTGCACTCTATTGCCGCCGACCCGCAGATGGCTGTGGCCATGGCCGGACATGCCGGCAGCGGCGCCGTCTGGCTCAACACTGCCGATGGCCGATGGGCCACCTCCTCTTATTATAAGGAACTCCCCACCCCCGCCTCTAACCGGAATTTCCGCGCGCCGCTCTCCCAACGCATCGACACAATGCAGTGGAAACCGATGCTCCCCATTGAAAGCTATCCGGGACTCCCGGCGCAGAAACGGCAGTATGACTTCCGACATACGTTCCCCTCACGCCTGAAAGAGGTATATGAGCAGTTTGCCGCCTCCCCGAAAGGAAATGAAGAGGTGACCACTCTGGCTATCGACTACATCAAGAGTCTGAACATGGGGCGGCGCGGCGACACCATCGACATGCTCTGCCTCGGATATACGGCTGCTCCCTTCCGCGCCGTCAAGGATGGTGACTACCGGCTTGAATTGCAGGACACTTATCTGCGTCTCGATGCACAGCTCGGCCGGCTCTTCAAGACGCTTGACTCTACCGTAGGACTTTCCAATTGCGTGATTTTCATCACCGGCACCGGCTACTATGATGATGCTGTGGCTCCCGACACCAAGTATCGCATCCCCTCGGGCGACTTCTCAACAAAGCGGGCGATAGCACTGCTCAACGGCTACTTCTCAGCCAAATACGGACCGGGCAACTACGTTGACTCTTATGCCTCCGGGGGCTTCCATATTTCAGCCAAACTACTTGAAAGCAAAGGGATTGATATGGAAGACGCCTCGCGCGGAGCCAAGGAGTTTCTGCTCAAAATGAGCGGTGTGAACAATATCTATACCCTCTCCGATATCCTTAACCCGACAGATGAGACTACCCGCCGCCTGCGTCTGAGCACTGACCCGCGCACCGCCCCTCAACTCACTCTGATGCTCACCCCCGGATGGAACCTCGTGGAGGACCACACCTATCCGGTGCTGACCACCCCCATACGACGCGGGGCGATAACCACCCCTGCTTTCATCATGGCTCCCGGCAATCTCAACCCGGCACGCATCGACACCCCGGTGGAGGCAACCTCTCTTGCCCCGACCCTGTCTTCTATCCTTCACATGCGCACTCCCAACGGTGCCGCCTCACGTCCGATACCGACTCCCTGATTATGGCAGAACCTATCACTCTTCTTGAACTGCTCCGCCGTCTCGGCTCTACAATCAACACATCGCCGGAGCTGCAAAGCCAATGGGTCGTGGCGGAAATCAGCGACCTGCGACCAAGTGGCGGACACAGATATTTCTCTATCATACAGAAGGATAACTCCGGTCAGGTGGTAGCCAACATGCGTGCCACCCTATGGCGCGGCACAGCCTCCTCCCTGGCCATGCGCTACGGCGAGAAGTTTCATGCTTTGCTTGCCAACGGCAATGAAGTGAAGCTACGCTGCTCAGTAAGCTTCCATGAGAAATACGGGCTATCGGTCAATGTAACTGACCTCGACCCGGACTACCGTCGTGACACATCCCGCCTGCAAGCCGAAATAATCGCCACCCTCACCCGCGAGGGTATCCTGGAGAAAAACAAGCAGCGCGAGATGCCCTGGCCTGTGCAGCGCGTGGCTATAATTTCGTCGGCAGGGGCTGCCGGCTATGGCGACTTCATGAATCAGCTGCACCGCAATCAATACGGACTGCAATTCTACACCAAGCTCTTCGAAGCCACTGTGCAGGGAGTGAACACCGCTCCGACCGTCTGCGCCGCCATCGAGGAGGTGGAATCCTATTGCGACCTGTTTGACTGCATAGTAATCATCCGCGGCGGAGGCGCCACCACCGACCTCGCCGGCTTCGACGACCTGAAGCTGGCCCGCACTGTGGCCAACTGCGGACTGCCCGTGATTGTGGGCATCGGCCATGAGAGGGACAACACCGTGCTCGACTTCATAGCCCACACCCGCTGCAAGACCCCGACAGCCGCCGCCGAATGGCTGATACTTCAAGGCGCGCAAGCATTGTCGCAAGCCATAGACCTCGCGGGTCGAATAGCCACCGACGTAAAGGCACGCCTCACCGATGACACCCGCCATCTCGCCTCACTCGAGCAGCTCGTCCCCATGCTCGCCCGCAACCGTCGGGACGCCGCCCGCGCCCTGCTGGATAAGTTGACTTCTACGCTACCCCTGTTGGTCAGAGGCCGCATCGACAGCTCATCCCAACTGCTGGATAGAGCATCCCGAGCGGTGGAAAGCGTCGGCCAAAATAATATCACCCGAGCCTCAGCCAAGCTTAACAACTTCATCCCGTTGCTCCGCCAATCGACCCTGAATAAACTGCAACGTGAGCAAGTCCGACTGCAAAACAATACGGAAAAAGTGGCTTTGCTTTCCCCTAAGGGTGTGCTTGCCAGAGGTTACAGCATAACTCTCACCCCCGACGGACGCGCGCTCCGTACTCCCTCGCAGGCTCCCGAAGGAACCCTGTTACGCTCCATACTCTCTTCCGGCGAGATTACCTCCATCGTATCTTAACGCGTAGTTTCATCTGATGAAACAAGTGTTGGACCAACTTAAAAAGGATAAACTCTTATGAACACATTGAAATATAAAGGTTATATAGGGTCGGTGGCTTTTAGCGAAGAGGATAATGTCTTTTTCGGTAAAATAGAAGGCATAAACGATCTCGTAAACTTTGAAGGAGAGAGCGTCAGCGAACTCAAAAGTGCGTTCCACGCTGCCGTCAACGACTATGTGGCCTTTTGCGAAGCTGAAGGTAAAGAGCCTCACAAAAGTTACTCAGGCTCACTCAATGTCAGAATCACCCCTGAGGTACACCTGAAGGTTGCTATGCTTGCCAAGCAAGCTGGGCTTTCAATCAACGCTTTCATACGGTCCGCCGTAGAAAAACAGATTGCTGCCATGCTCTAGGAGTATGTCTAAAATCATACTTTCTTCAAGACTAATATAATATGGAAAACTTCACGTTTTATTCGCCTACTGAATTTGTGTTCGGTCGCGACACTCAGTCGCAGACCGGCAATCTATGCGCCCGTTACGGTGCTCATAAAATAATGATTATCAGCGGCGGCAGCAGCGCTGAGCGCTCCGGCTTACTGGCGCAGGTGCGCGAGTCGCTGACCGAGGCCGGGCTCTCCTTCTGCGAGTTGAAAGGGATTGCGCCAAACCCAACTGATGACCGCGTCTATGAGGGTATTGAGCTGGCTCGTCGCGAGGGGGTGGACTTCCTGCTCGCCGTCGGTGGCGGCTCCGTGATTGATACAGCCAAGGGCATCGCGCTCGGTGTGCCCTATGACGGCGACTTCTGGGATTTCTACTGCGCCAAGGCCAAGCCGGCAACCGCTCTCCCGCTGGGTGTAGTGCTGACAATTCCCGCCGCAGGCTCCGAAGGGAGCGGCAACTCCGTGATTACAAAAATCGACGGTCGCCACAAAATCTCGGTGCGCTATCCGATGATTCTCCGCCCCCGCTTCGCTGTGATGAACCCCGAGCTGACCATGTCGCTCCCCTGGTTCCAGACGGCCTGCGGCATAGTCGATATGCTCTGCCACATCTATGAGCGCTATTTTTCAAATACCACAGGTACCGACTTGACCGACTCCATTGCCGAGGCTATCATGCGCGATGTGATGGACAACGCACTGGCTCTCAAGGAATACCCCGATGACTACGATGCGCGCGCCTCTATCATGTGGGCTTCCACCCTGGCTCACAACGGCCTCTGCGGCACCGGCAAGGAGGAGGATTGGAGCAGCCACCGCCTGGAGCATGAGCTGTCAGCCTGGTATGATGTGGCTCACGGTGCCGGATTGGCCGTCATGGTGCCCGCCTGGATGCAATTCGTGGCTGACCGCCATCCGCACAAGGTGCTTCAGTTCGCCGTCAATGTCATGGGCATATCCCCTGAGGGGAAAACCGAACAGGAGACTTGCCGCCTCGGCATCGAAGCGCTGCGCGGTTTCTACCACACCCTGGGGCTGACCACATCCATCCGTGAACTCATCGGCAAGGAGCCTGACATAGATTGCCTCGTAAAATCGCTGCAAGGCAACATCGGTGACACGCTGGGCTTCTACGTGCCTCTGAGCATGGATGACTGTCGCCAAATCTATGAAGCTGCTCGCTAATCGACCGCTTTAATTACATAATCTACCCGGGAAACGCAAAGTTTTCCCGGGTAGATTCGCTTTTTTCGAGTAAGTTTGTTAACTTTGTGGGCGGGTTCCTTGTTATACATGAGACGCAGGGCGCTTCGCTCCCTCCTCTCTTACCATTCCCGTGTGCCCTCGTGCTTACCAACCTTTGAATTTATGTATCGTTATCCTGACAATTTTATAAAGCTGTTTGAGAAAAGTTTCCGACGGCATGCGCATCTGCCCGCTATCTCCATGTATGGCAAGCCGGGCGTTAAGAGCTATCTTCATCTGGCCAAGAATATTGCTTATACTCATCTGTTATTCAAGGAGATAGGCATTAACCCCGGCGACAAAGTGGCTCTCTGCGGCAAGGACTCCGACGTGTGGATTGAAACCTTTATGGCTATCATTACATACGGCGCCACGGTCGTGCCCATCCTGCCCGACTTCACCCCCGACGATATTGTGCATATCCTGCGCCACAGCGAGGCTCGTCTGCTGATTGTGAGCGAGTCAATCTTTCACAACCTGCCCTTGGGCAAGCTCAAGGATAACGAGGCCATCTTCTCGCTCGACACAGGCCGACTGCTTGCCGGCAAGCACATGAAGCAGGTGCAGGCGGCTCTCGACACTCTCCCCGCCCGCTTTGCTGACACCTATCCCAACGGCTTCAAACCGAGTGATATAGCATATAACCCTATCAGCAACGACGCCCTGATAGTGCTCAACTACACCTCCGGCACCACCGGCTTCTCCAAGGGTGTGATGCTGACCGGCTGGAACTTGGCCGGCAACGTAGTGTTCGGCGTCAGCAGCCATCTGCACTGGGCGCGCTCACGCGTGCTGACCTTCCTCCCCTTGGCTCATGCCTACGGATGCACCTTTGATATGCTCACTCCCCTCGCTGCCGGTTCACACATTACGGTGCTCGGACGCACCCCGACCCCGGCTGTGCTGCTCAAAGCTATGAGCGAGGTCAAGCCCCACCTGATTCTCAGTGTTCCCCTCGTCTTCGAGAAAATCTATCGCAAGCGCATCGAGCCGGTTATCAAGACCCCGCGTATGCAACGCCTGCTTTCTATGCCCGTGGTCAAAACCCTCGTCCACAAGCAGCTGAAGCAGAAGCTGATGAAAGCACTCGGCGGCGAGTTCAGCCAGGTTATTGTAGGGGGCGCCGCCATGGATGCCGAGACCGAGCAGTTCCTGCGCATGATTAAATTCCCCTTCACCGTGGGCTACGGCATGACGGAATGCGGCCCGCTCGTGAGCTACACTTTTTGGAAAGATTTCATCCCCTCCTCAGCCGGACGCACCCTGCCGCGCATCATGGAGACCCGCGTGGAGAGTCCCGACCCGCAGAGCATCCCCGGCGAGATATTCGTGCGCGGACAGAACGTAATGGCAGGCTACTATAAAGCACCCGACATAACGGCCGAAGTGCTCTCCGAGGATGGTTGGCTCAACACCGGCGACATGGGCACCCGCTCGCCGGACGGCACCATCTTCCTGCGCGGACGCTCAAAGACCATGATTCTCAGCGCTTCCGGCCAGAACATATATCCCGAGGAGCTGGAAAGCCGCCTGAATGCAATGCCTTTCGTGGCCGAAAGCATCGTAATCGACCGCGGAGGAAAACTCACGGCTCTCGTCTTCCCCGACCATGAGGCGCTCAAAAGCCGCCACATCGAAGCCGAGAAGATTCCGGCACTCATGGAGAAAATCCGCGTGAAACTCAACGGCAAGCTCGCCCCCTACGAGCGCATAGCCATTATCGAGGTGGTCGAAAAAGAATTTGAAAAGACCCCGAAACGCTCCATAAAGCGATACCTATATAAGTAACATCTCTGACTTACAGATACTTAATGTATTCATATAGTCCCGTTCAGCCTCAAAGATAGGCCAAACGGGACTTAATTTGTCTTAAAACCTGTTATTAAACATATATTTTCCCGCAACCACAACCCTCGCTGACGTGTTAAAGAATCATAACAATCAAAAAAACTATAATCTCTTCATTATGAAAAACTCAACTTTCAGCCTTCGCATTATCGCCTCTATGCTTCTTGGCATAGCCCTTCTGCCTCTCTCTGCTCAGGAGCACAAAGTCAAAGACCACACCACTAACCCGGATGTATATTTCCTCAACGAGGGCGACGTAGCCAACAGTCTCTATCTGCTTCCTCCCCCGCCCGAGGGTGGTTCCATTCTGTTCCTCTATGACAAGGAGCGCTATGACTGGGGCAAACTCCAGCGCAACACTCCGCGCGGCGACCAGGCCTTCTCCGATGCAAATGTCGAGGCCAACGGTGTGCCCGAAGCATTCTCTGAAGCATTCGGAATCGAAATAAACGAAGAGAATACGCCGGAAATCCTGAAGCTCATAATTGGAATGCGTGAGGATGCCGGCGACCTCTCCACCCGCGATGCAAAGAACCACTACATGCGCACCCGCCCCTTTGCATTCTTCGGCGAAGAAACCTGTAACCCCGCCCAGCAGGCTGAACTTTCAACCAACGGTTCTTATCCCTCCGGCCATACAGCCATCGGCTGGGCCACGGCTCTCGTGCTTGCCGAGTTGAATCCCGCCCGCCAGAATGAAATCCTGAAACGTGGTTATGACATGGGCGAAAGCCGCGTAATCTGCGGTTATCATTTCCAGAGCGATGTGGACGCAGCCCGGCTCGTGGCCAGCGGCGTTGTAGCCCGTCTTCATGCTGACCCCGGTTTCCAGAAGCAGCTTGAGAAAGCCCGCAAGGAAATGGCCCGTCTCATCAAAGAGAATAAAGTAAAACCCAGCGAACTCGTGTTCTGAACCTCCCATTGATACTATAAACTCTACAAATCTACACTTACTACTATGAAAACCATATTGACTCTCACCATGGCAGCGGCTGCTCTGACAGCTTTCGCCGACCCGACCGAACAGGTCGTCACGACAACAACAACTACGACCACCACAACTACCACCGAGGAAGCCGCGCCTGACAAGCCGAAGCTGAAGGTTACCCCCACCGGACGCATCCTCATGGATGGCGGCATCTTCATAACCAATGACACTGAGGAATTCAAGGATGGTGTCGATGTGCCCGACGTACGCGTGGGCGTAAAGGCAACCTACGGCTCCTGGAAGGCAAAAATCGACATAGGCTACGCCTTTGGCAAGGTCGGCCTCAAGGATGTGTTTGTAGAGAAGGACTTCAATGACCACAACCTGCTGCGTTTCGGCTACTTCGTGCATCAATTCGGTCTTCAGTCAGCCACCTCCTCCTCAATGAAGGTAAGCATGGAGGAACCGACCTCCAACGAGGTGTTCGGCTATCCCCGCCTGCTCGGCGTCATGTATGTCTTCGACAAGGGTGACTACTTCGCAACCGCCTCGCTGCACGCCGAGAGCTCAGCTATGAAACTGCGCGCCGGAGAGCTCGGCGAGACCGGTTATGGCGGCATAACACGCCTCGTGTGGCGTCCCCTTCACTCCACTGGAGATGTAGCGCAAATCGGTTTCTCGGCAGCTTTTTCCAACGCCCAGCACTCCGATGACCCTACTCTCAACCATCACCTCTATTCGCTTAACGCCAACTTCCCCACCCGCGTAAATCAGGTAAGCGCCGTGGGAGTAGACATCACCGATGCCCGCACCATGTTCAAGTTCACTCCCGAGCTGCTGCTCTGCAAAGGCCCCTTCGCTCTTGAGAGCCAATACTATTGGTTGCAGATAGGCCGCAAGGATAATCAGCCTGCCTACCGTGCCTACGGTGCCTACGGTCTGCTCCGCTGCCTGGCCATCGGTGGCAACTACGAATACTCACACGCCGACGCCGGCCTCGGCACCCCCAAGCCCAAGAGCCTGGAGTTCGTGCTCGGCTACAACTACACCTGCCTCTCCTCCAACCGCACCGGCATCTACGGCGGTCGTCTGAACGACGTGAGCCTCACGGCAAACTGGTATATCAACAAATACATGATCTGGCGTTTCCGCGCAGCCTACACCCACCGCTTCGACCGTTCCGGCGCTCCCGACGTAAACCTCGGAGCCATCCAAACCCGCTTCCAAATCATCTTCTGACCCAAGAAGAATTTTTGAACAAAGTCACCGCCACCTCGGAAACTTTTTGTAACTTCGCACAAAAGACTTTATCTTATGCGACGAATTTACATCTTGATTGTTTCCTTGGTGGCGGTGGCTTTCGGTTTGCGTGCCGCTGACAGCGAAGTGACCGTGCGGAATCGTGAGGCCGGAATTTCTTTGGCCGGAACTCTCACTCTTCCTGAGGGCGGGAAGCCCAAAGCGCTATTGGTGTTTGCCTCAGGCTCCGGTTCGCAGAACCGCGACGAGGAGCTGCTCGGGCATAAGCCGTTCAAGACTATTGCCGACTATCTTGCTTCGCGCGGCTACGCCTCCTTGCGGATGGATGACCGCGGAGTGGGTGGCAGTCAAGGTGACCCATCTTCGGCCACTACGCTTGACTACGTCTCTGACATAGCTGCTGCACTGGAGTATGCCGACAGTGTATGCGGCGGTATTCCCTTAGGGGTGCTCGGGCATTCCGAAGGTGGCTTGGTAGCCGTTAAGAATGCTGTGGAGAATCCCCGCTGCGATTTCATAGTCACCATAGGTTGTCCGGCCTGGAAGGGGGACAGCATTATCATGTCGCAGGCGCGCGCACTGACAACAGCCATGACCGGTCGATGGGACGCGGAACCGCTCCAACGCAAGATTCTCGACATAGCCGGCTCCGACATGCCTAACACCCAGGCTCGCATCTCGCTGTATATGACTGTGGCTGAATCCGTTGGCTCTGACATGGCGAAGCTTCCCGCCGTGCAGCAGCAGATTAATGCTCAGGTTGACATGCTCGTCTCTCCCTGGTACCGCACTTTCCTGCGCCTCGACCCTGCCGACGACATCAAGAGTGTGACCAAGCCCTGGCTGGCTCTCAACGGCGACAAGGATTTCCAGGTGCTTCCCGCGAACCTGACGACTATCAAGGAGTTGAACTCAAAGGCCGACACTCGTTTGCTGCCCGACCACAATCACTTGCTTCAACGCTGCCACACCGGTTATCCTCAGGAATATCAGGGGATAGCTGAAGACATATCTCCGGAAGCCCTCGCAGCCATAGCCGACTGGCTCGACCGCCGATAAACATTATATAAAGGCCACCTCTTTGAAGGCGTAACGGCGCAGGGTGCCCTCTGTGGTGCGTAACACCATGTGTCCCAGCGGCTCTATGGCGAAGAGAGTGGCCTCGAAACGCTCCCCGGTAGCGGTGTCGAGCCAAGGGTAAATACCCCCGTCGCCGCGCCACAGCATCTCCATGTAGCGCAGATGCAATTCAGCCGGATAAGCGGCATCATTCCACAACCTGTCAAGCGAGGTTTCTATGGCCTCGGCAAAAGCGCGGAGCAGGGGCTGAAGCTCATGCTCCGTCCCCGTTATACCTTTGACACTCACCGGGTTGGGGGCATCAGAGAGAAAGCGGGTCTGATTGATATTAATGCCGGCGCCTATCAGCGTGTGGCGAATCAGCATCCCCTCCAACGCATGAGAGATGAGTATGCCGCAGATTTTCCCTACTGACCCGTCAGCCGGGTTATGCGCATATATATCGTTGGGCCACTTCACACTGCAACGCACCCCGGTCTGCTCCCGGAGCGTGTCGGCAATAGCTACCGCAACAGCCTCACTGATAAGGAACTGGCGCTTGGCCTCCCAATGCGGAGGACGCATCAGGGCGGTAAACGTCAGATTCTTGCCCGGCTCACTCTCCCAACTGTTGCCTCGCTGTCCGCGTCCGGCGCTTTGGCAGGGGGTATGCACAAGCGTGCCGCTCTCCAGCTCCGAGGCATGGTCGGCCACATAGGTTGAGGTTGACTCCAACTGCGGAAATTCCAGAAATTTCATACGCGAGGGGGATTAGAAAGTGAGAGTGCGCAGGCCTGTGTCAGGGTCAGCCGAGAGAGTGACGCGCAGCGTGTCGTCAGGCAGAAGCTCGTCGGCCACATCCGGCCACTCAATCAGGCAGAGCGACCCGGAGTGAAGATAATCCTCCAGCCCTATGTCCATCACCTCGCCCAAGTCCTTGAGACGATACAGGTCAAAATGATAGATGGAGCCTGACGGGGTGGCATAGTCATTCACGATTGCAAACGTGGGGGAGTTGACCTCGAGAGGGTCAGCCCCGAGATGCGCGCAGAGCGCTGAGATGAAAGTGGTTTTGCCGGCACCCATCGGGGCATCGAAAGCCACAATACGACGCTCCCCGAGAGCTGCCGCAAATTCAGCGGCGGCCTCGGGGAGCGCGGATATCGAGGGAATTGTGATTGTCATTGTCAAGAGTGTATCTAAATCTCTTATTGTCCGAGTTCGGGATGCGCCTCTTTATAGCTCTGCGAGAGACGCATACTGCGATCCAGATCAACCTTGCCGATTGTTTCAGAGTAGGGAGCAAGCATCTCTTCCGTGCCGCCGCTCTTCAGGAACTCAGCCAGCGCCAATGCGAACGCTGAGTCGATGTGCTGCTCCATCTCGTCGCTGTTGCGGTACTCCTCGGGCGACTTGGCCTGCATCACGACTACAATCTCAGCCCACTTGCCCAGCTCGGAAGCATAGCCATCCAGGTCGCCGGCGCCGCCACCCTGAGCCTGCGGCTCGATGGAGCGCTGATAGTATTCCTGCAGGCGCTCCAGCTTCTTGGCTGAGATACCGGCAGAGGAGAGCAGCTTGGCGGCCGCACCTTTTCCGGCATAAGTCTCGTAGGCAATCACCATCGGATAATAGGTATAGAGGATAGCCTGATTCTCAGGAGTGGTCATGGCATTCACCTGAATGGTCTGAGTGCCGTCGCGACTGTCGGCATAATAGGTGCCATACTTGTCGCCGAGCGCGAGCATATAGTTCACGTTGGAGGCATAGCGTTTCAGGCCGTCGGCCAAAATCTTCAAGCCATGCTCTGTGAGTTTCTTGTCCTTGGTTTCATCGCCGATAACGCAGTAGACGGAGCCAAGCGTATAGATATCATTGAAGCCGCAGGCACGCACACCGTCGCCGAGGTTCTTCTCATAGGTGCGCACCACCTCGAGCGCCTTCTTGTAGTCTCCGGCCTGAGTCAGGGCATTCGCAAGGTCAAGCACTGTCATGCGCACGCCCGAGAGCATCCTGCCGGCCGTCTCATCGAAATAGGCTGTGCCATTCTCGGCACCACCCCAGCGATACTTGTTCATCACGATGGGGTAAGTGAGGCGGGTGCTTGTGGCCTGGTTGGCCTGGTAGGGCACGAGCTGCATAGCCATGCCGGTGGAGCGGATATAGGGAGCAAACTGTGCATACTGGTCGGAACCTACGGTCATAGCCCAGTAGATCGGACGCTTCCAGCCGTTCTGAGCATTCGTGGCAATGATGTCGAGCATCAGCAGCTTGCCCAGGCTCATTGATGAGAGCTGCACGGGAATCTGCTTCTCAATCAGCTTGGCCTCCTCGGCATTCACGAGGCCGGAACGCACCACGGCTGCGGAGTCAACCGGAATGTAGGTGTTGGCGTGGAGCACAGCCGGCAGGTTGTAGCCGCGGTCAAGCGCCTCGGGTGAGTAAATCTCCTTCAGCGACTGAAGCAGCGTGACGGGCGTTGTGCGGTCAGAAATGCGGGTCACATAGGTAACGTCGCGGCGACCGTAAGCATAATCCTCCGGCTTGGCTGTGAACTCAATCGGGGCTGCGGAATAGGTCTGCAGGCGCTGCTGGTTGGCATACCATTCAGAGCCGAGATAGGAGAGATTGACAATCTTCACATCGGGACGCACACCCTCAACCTCCTGAGCATACCACAGGGGGAAGGTGTCATTGTCGCCGTTACAGAAGATTATGGCGTTCGGCTCAAGGCTTTCCAGATAGTTTATCGCGAAGTCACGCGCGGCATATCGGCCGGAGCGGTCATGGTCATCCCAGGTCTGCGACACCATCTGCAGGGGCACAATCAGGCCGATGGCGGCAACCACCCAAGCAATTGTGCGGGCAGGCTTGTCAGTCTGCGCAGCGGCATCCGCAGGTTCGGCGGAAGCATCCTCCTGCTTTGCATGCACACGCTTGACAGCCAAGGCATTGATGGCGTAGTAGAGTCCGGCCACACCCATGCCTATCCAGATGGCAAAGGCGTAGAAGGAGCCGGCGAAGGCGTAGTCACGTTCGCGGGGCTGCAAGGGGGGCTGGTTCAGATAGAGCACGATGGCTATGCCGGTCATGAAGAAGAGGAAGAACACCACCCAGAACTGCTCAATGCCCCGGCGGCCGCGCAGTGCCTGCCAAAGCAGACCGATGATGCCAAGCAGCAGCGGGAGCATGAAGTAGACGTTGTGCCCCTTGTTCTCCTTGCCAAGCTCGGCGGGGAGCAGGCTCTGGTCTCCCAGGCGGGCGTTGTCAATTACAGGGATACCGGTCAGCCAGTTGCCTGCATCCTTTTCTCCGTACTGGTTATTGATATCGTTCTGACGACCGGCGAAGTTCCAAAGGAAATATCGCCAGTACATGTGGTTCAGCTGATAGTTGAAGAAGAAGGCGAGGTTCTGTCCGAACGAGGGCTTGCGGGCAGTCTCGGCAGGGTAGTAATACTCGCCGGCCTCATTCACTTCAGGCTGCATGGACTGCAGCGGCACGAGCTCCTCACGCACCGGATCCCAGGCTGTCAGCTCGACGCGCTCAGCCTCGCGCAGCGAGGGAACCCACAGCTGATAAGCCTCCGGATGACCGGGAGCCGAGGAGTGGATGCGCGGCAGCAGCACGTTCAGTTCGGGATTCATCTCGTAGTCCGACGCGTAGTTATACAGAGCATAGAACTCCTTGCCGGAGCGTCCGAGCTCCTTCACCTTTTCCACCTGTTCCTCTGTCAGGAACCCGTTGTCATTCTCAGGCACAGCATTCTTGACCCCCTTGGCATACTGCGCCTTGCCTTTGTTTATCAGCGTGCGCGTATGCTCGGTGGGTTGGCCGGCAGGGATATTCTCGCGAGGGTCAACCTCTGAGGTGTATTCCTGCATCGGGGAGCTTTCAAAGGTCTGGCCATAGAGCAGCGGGGTCTGACCATACTGCTCACGGTTCAGGTAAGAAGAAAGGTCGAAGACGTTGTCCGGCTGGTTCTGATTCATCGGCGTGGCAGCTCCGGAGCGGATAAGAATCAGCGCATAGGAGCTGTAACCCACGAAAATCACGCAGATACTCCACATGGCCACATTCAGCCAGCGCACCGGCAGCGTCCGCTTCCAGCGCATGAACAGGAAGAAGGCGAGCACGGCGGCCAAAATCAGCCCCAATATCAGGCTGCTGCCGATGAAGAGCATTCCGGAGAGAAGCACGGCCACGAAGAAGGAGACGCGTATAAGCGTGGCCGACTTCTGACGGTACAACTCCACGAGCGCCCAGATGAAGACGAGCAGCGTGATGAGTGCGTAGAGCGTTGTGCCGGAGTTGAAGGAGAGCCCCAGACTGTTGACACAGAGCAACTCAAACCATTGAGCCACCTTGATGAAGCCGGGCACAAGTCCGTAGAGCACCAACACAATTATTGCGAAGCTCACTACCAAAGCCAGCAGCGAGCGCTTGACGTTCATGGAGGGGAAACGCTTGTAGCAGTAGACGAGCACAATGGCCGGGATGCAGAGCAGGTTCAACAGGTGCACGGCGACCGAAACGCCTATAACGTAAGCAATCAGAATCAGATAGCGGTCAGAGCGAGGCTCCTCGGCGCGGTTCTCCCACTTGAGAATCAGCCAGAACACAAGCGCGGTGCAGAAGGAGGAGAAGGCATACACCTCAGCCTCAACGGCCGAGAACCAGAAGGTGTCACTCCAAGCGTATGCCAATGCGCCACACAGGCCGGAGCCCATAATGATAAGATACTGAATGAGAGAGGGTTCGCCATCTTCGCTCACATTGCTTCGCGGCGAATACATCACGAGGCGACGCACCAGGTGGGTCACCGTCCAGAAGAGCAGCAGAATTGTCAGAGCGCTCAGTAATCCGCTCATTGCATTGACCATGAGCGCCACACGAGCGGCATCGCCGAAGGCAAAGTTAGCGAAGAAACGGGCGGTGAGCATGAAAATCGGGTTGCCGGGCGGGTGGCCTATTTCCAGCTTGTCAGCCTGAGTGATAAACTCACCGCAGTCCCAATAAGAGGCGGTCGGCTCCAAAGTGAGCCAATAAGTGGCGAGAGCAATGATAAACACGCCCCAGCCAAGCAGATTGTTAATGCGATTGTATTGACGGGTGAAAGTCATAATCAGAGAAATGAAGCGCTCTCCCACACGGAGAGCCAATTAACTCGCAAAGGTACGCATAATTTCCCGCACCCGCAAAATCACCCCTGTGAAAAAATCTCAGAAACTGTTTAAGTTTATGTCAATGCAATTTTGAGAGGTGTTTTTGTGTGATTTTCGCGAGTTGAAGAGGGAGCATAGCGGGCTATGCGACCGATGAAACTCGGCGAAAAGCGCCAAAAACAGCCTCAAAATTCATTGATAACAAGCTATTATTTCCGACATAAACTTAAACAGTTTCTCAATTCCGAACCGGAAAAGTTTTTCAAAACCGGTCGGGATTTTGCCGTACGCAAAATTATTATTACTTTTGTCTCCGGACGGCAGGTTCAGAAACACACCTCCGCCCCCCGAAATGGCACCGGCAGAGGCCGCGTGCTCCATATTTTCTTGTCAGAAAAGCGTTTTTGCTATTATCCTTCATCCGAAAATCGCCAATTTTCAAGTTCCAAAGGATAAGGCAGTCAAAGCGCTCATGTCTGTCGTAATTCTCCACTCCCCCGCTGACGCGAGGGAACACCAGAGCATAACGGCACGCGTGGGGGTGGACTGCATCGTTTTGGAACAGGTGTTTGGCGATACCGGGATGGAGCGATGCGGCGAAATGTCCCCGCGCTTTTTCGTTTTTATCCATCCCAAAAATCGCCCGCCGCGACTCTCGGGGAGGCCGTCGGCAAAAGAACATCCATGAACATCATTATTCACCGATGCCGCAGGCTTCGGCCTGTCCTGACGTATGGCCTGATGCTGACTCTCTCCGCTCTGCTGCTGACGAGTTGCCACACTGCCGGCACCCTGCAGGTCAGCGCCGTCACCTATCAGTCAATCAACACCAAAGTGCCGCAGCCCGGCAAGAACGAACCTATTCCTGCGTCGGCTAAAATCCTGGCCTCCTATGCCATTGACGAGAATGGCAAGTTGGCTGTCTTCGTAAAAAACCTGACCGACGAAATCCTGATTATCGACCAAGAGATGTCCTTCTTCATCAACACCGACGGACGCTCAATCAGCTACTTCGACCCGACGGTGCGCTCCAACACAACCACTGACTTCTCCTCAGGGACATCAGGAGCGAGTATGAACCTCGGCGCAATAGCATCAGCCTTCGGCGTGGGTGGTCCGCTCGGCACTCTAATGGGAGGCATCAGTGTAGGAGGTTCCTCCACGTCCGGCGTATCAACATCCAACACCGTCTACATTGCTGACCAAAAGCGCATTAACATCGGCCCCCGCGGCGGGGCAGCCATGTCAAAAATCTATCCGGTCGCAGGTATCGGCAAGAATAGCGTTAGCCCATCTGATGCCGCTACCTTGCTGACGTTCAAGCAGTCACCCAGGCATTTCAGTGTGTGTATCTCCTACTCGCTTGATGATGGAAAGACGTTTGAGAAACTCGTGACCGATTTTTATCTCACGGCGAGCATCTATGTGCCCGTGGAAAACCAAGGGATGGTGAACGCTGCCATGCGCCGTCTGATAGGCACAAAGTCCGACCTGCTGGCTCAACCCTGGTATCTGATTTATCTGCAAAATAATATTGCTGACACCACAGGAGATGACTTCTACATTCCTTCATATTCTACAAAAAATGTAACTTTCGACAACATCGTGCAGGGCATGATGTATGACTATCAATAATGCCTATCCTATGAACATCCTTTCAAAAATACTCGTCGGAACATTAATTCTGTGCATGCTCGGCAGTTGCTCGACAACAGAGAAATTCACTGTCCACGGTAATCCCGGCACTAAAATATATACCCCGGATAAGAAAGAACTTGACGTAATTCCGCAGAGTGGCAAAGCCACTATAAAAGTTGACAGCCATGCCTATATGGGTTACCTCCTGACGCATGATGATGCTCTGGACCAATGGGTGCCTTTCGCGCTGGACGTGCGTAAGAAAAGCCGTGCGGGCACTAAGGCTGCCGTGGTTGCCGGCTACACACTTTCCACTGTTGGTCTCATTGGTATGGTTGCAGGCACTGTGGCCGTATGTATAGACTCTGAGTCTCCGGTAGGAGTAATAGGGGTAGGTGCAGGTGGTGCCGCTACGTTGGGCGGCATAGGATTGGGGCTGCCGGCAAGTGCCCGATTGAGTCAACTCAGCTACCAATACAACTTCAGCTATCAGAAGTCGCAACGCACTAACACTGACCTCTTGCTCACAGGCTACGTTGCTCCTCAGGGTGAACAGCGCCAAGAGAAAACGACTCCCGCGCGAGGTAAAGCCAAAAGCGCCGAGCCTGCCACCGACACCTCGAAAGCAAAGAGGGGCGCCGCAACCGGCTCCTCAAAGGCTAAAAAGAAACGCAAAACAGCTGCAGAACAGGTGGTAGACGAATACACAGGCTCAGGCACCCTGACCCTCGCCGGTGATTCCCCTGAAACCCTTGGCGATATACGCCTGGTTATCTCCTATGTCGATAACAACACGGTGGCTGTGGAGATTCTTGAAGATAATGAGCCGTTCTTCGAGTCGGAAGAGCTATACACCGTAAAGCGCAATAAGGATGGCTCCTTCTCGCTGACTCACAAGCAGATACCTTCCGTGAAGTTCACAATCCTGAAGTCCGGAAAATTCGACTACAAGCATCCGCGCGTAAACATCGACGGCGACAACTATACGCTGACTCTGACCGGCCTACGCGCCCGTTGATTCAGAAACCGAGGGTGGGAAGTCATCTTGACTTCTGTGTCAAAATTCTTACTGAAGTAAACGCATGAGGGTGTGTCAAAATGTGAACCCGACGCTACATGGCGCGGAGCGCCTTTCCTCTGTTAGCCGGGGGGCTTCAGCCCCCCGGTAAGCATGAAGCGACAATCCAGCCCTGGAAGGGCTGCCCTATATCATTGGTTGTCAATGTATTGGCCAGCCCTTCCGGGGCTGGCTCCGTCCGCGTGGCTACCGGGGGGCTGAAGCCCCCCGGCTAACAGAGGATAGGCGCTCCGCGCCATGCGTTTACTTCAATAAGAATTTTGACACACTCTCATTCAGCGTCGGGTTCACATTTTGACACACTCTCGTGAAGTCTTCAACTGTTTACAACAGCAAGGTATTGAGCCGTTATACGCTCGATATCTTCCGTGAGAAGTTCGGTGAGTATTAGCAAAATATTCTAAGAAACCGTTTCAGTTTATGTCGAAAAATTTTTTATAGTTTGTTATCAATGAATTTTGAGGCTGTTTTTGGCGCTTTTCGCCGAGTCTCATCGGTCGCATAGCCCGCTATGCTCCCTCTCTGGCTCGCGAAAATCACTCAAAAACATCTCTCAAAATTTCATTGACATAAACTTAAACAGTTTCTTGGCGACAAATCTTTATTTCATTAAAAAGAGACACGGTGGATACGGGATTTTTTGCTAATTTTGCACTGTAATGCGCATCGACCGGATTTCGATAGTCAATTTCAAGAATATTGCGGAGGCCTCTCTGCAGTTCTCACCATCCATTAATTGTGTGGTGGGAGCTAACGGCATGGGAAAAAGTAACCTGCTGGAGGCCATCTATTATCTGTCGATGACCCGCTCTTTTCTGCGTCTGCCTGACTCGGAGGTGCTTATGCATGATGCCCCTTCGATGCTCATCAAGGGTGAATACAGTCTTGATTCCGGCAGCGAGGAGCAGGTGAGCATAGGCTATGAGCCTCCCCGCCGCAAGGTACTCCGCAAGGGGGGCAAGGAGCATAAGCGCATGAGCGAACATATCGGCACTCTGCCGCTGGTGGTAGCCTCCCCGGCTGATGCGTTCCTCATCACCGGTGCCCCCGAAGAGCGCCGCCGCCTGATGGATGCCGCCATATCGCAGGCCGACGGAGCCTATCTGCGACATCTGCTTATCTACAACCGGGCGCTCACCCAGCGCAATGCCTCGCTGAAAGCCGGCATAACCGACCCCATCTTGCTTGACGGCATTGAGTCGCAGCTCGTGGCTGCCGGCTCGGCTATCATTGAAGCCCGCCAACGTTTTACCCGAACCATGGCGGAGCCTTTCATTCATTTCTACGCCTGCGTCTCCGGCGGCGCCGAGCAACCGGCTCTCTCCTATCGCCCCTCCCGCGAGGCCGACAAGCTTGCCGCCTCCCTGGCCGAAACCCGAATGAGAGACAGCATAGTGGGGCACACCACTGTGGGGCCGCACCGCGATGACCTGGAGCTGACCCTCTCCGGATACGACCTGCGCCGCCTCGGCTCCCAGGGGCAGATGAAAACCTATACGATTGCTCTGCGTCTGGCTCTGCACCGATGGATGCGCGAGTGCACCTCTGTAACCCCGTTGCTGCTGCTCGATGATATTTTCGATAAACTGGACGCCGCCCGTGTGTCCAACATTCTGGAGCTGGTCAGCGCCGAACAGCTCGGCCAGACCTTCATCACCGACACCGGCCGCGAACACATAGACTCCCTGCTGCGTCAGACCTCAGCCCCCTATCTGCTGTTGGAGGCCCGCAACGGCGCCTACTCAACCCTCTCCCAAAGACCATGAAGCGCACCGAACCGATGAAAATATCCCAGATTGTGGAGACCCTTTTCAAGGATCGCGACATGGAGGACACGCTGCTGCGCCACAGGGCGCTGCAGGTGTGGCCGCAAGTGGTTGGACCCATCATCAACCGCAACACGGTGGAGCGCCGCGTCAGCGGCAGCGTGCTTTGGCTGCGGGTCGTCTCCGCCCCGATGCGCCAGGAGCTCTCAATGCATCGCACGCGCCTCGTGGCCGCTCTCAACGAGCTGGTGGGCAAGCAAGTGATCACCGACATAAAATTCATATAGACCTTTCTGCACAATGCCTCACATAGACCCCGAAAACCTCCCCCGCCCCGAAGACTTCCGCCACCGTGTGGAGGCTCAGATACGCTTCAACGACATAGATATCCTGGGGCATCTCAACAACACCGTCTACTTCTCATTCTATGACACCGGCAAGGCCTACTATCTCGAGGCCGTGAACGGAGGTAAAATGAACTGGCAGCGTGTGGAAAGCGTTATAGCCAACGTAGACTGTTCCTTCATCAACTCAATCTACTTCGGTGAGCCAATTGAAATCTGCACCCGCTGCGAGCGCCTCGGCTCAAAGAGTCTGACGCTGCTCCAAATGCTCTCCAACAAGGAGACGGGACAGGTGAAAAGCATCTGCCGCACCGTCATGGTGGCCTTTGATCCTGACACTCACACCACCACTGAAGTGCCTGAGAAGTGGCGCAAAGGAATCACTCTATATGAGGAGGGGCTGATTAATCCCTCTCCCACATTGTTAAAAGAAAATTTGTGACGTTATGAACATTGATACCCAGGCGCTTATGCGCGAGATTCTTGAGGCCGAGAGCCGCGCCGTGGCCTCCATACCGGTCAGCGACGCTTACGAACGCGCCGTGGAGCTGATTGTGGAGCATGTGCACCGCCGCTCCGGAAAACTCATAGCCTCCGGCATGGGCAAAGCCGGACAGATTGCAATGAACATTGCCACCACTTTCTCCTCCACCGGCACCCCGGCCATCTTCCTGCACCCCTCCGAGGCGCAGCATGGCGACCTGGGAATCCTTCAGCCCGACGACGTCATGCTGCTCATCTCCAACTCCGGCAAAACCCGCGAGATTGTAGAGCTGACCGCTTTGGCCCGCCGCCTGAATCCCCAGGTGCCCTTCATCGTCATCACCGGCAAGGAGGACAGCCCCCTGGCGCTGGAAGCCAACGTCTGTCTCTTCACGGGAGCAGCCCCGGAGGTTTGCCCCCTCGGCCTGACCCCCACCACCTCAACCACTCAGATGACCGTCATCGGCGATGTGCTCGTGGTGGCCGTCATGCGCACCATCGACTTCACCGCCTCGCAGTATGCCCTGCGTCATCACGGGGGCTACCTCGGCTCCCAGAGCCGCATGCGTGCCCAAGATACCAAGAACTGAATCCTCAACCCTCAACCCCCATACCACACACACCAATGAATTACCTGCACATTCCCCTCAACCTTAAGTCACTGACCAAGCATTCGCCCGACGCCGAAGTGCTCCGCGAAGCCGAAAACTGCCGTCTCACCGTGCGCGACCTCATGAAGGAGGAGCGCTATCTCGATGCCTTCGAGCGCTCGGTGGAAATCATGCGACTCATGCGCTCATTCTCCGATTATGAGAATGTGGAGTTCCGCGCATTGCTCGTCGGTGTGCTCTACGATATTGCCGAGCTGCATTTCGCCATCCGCGACTATAAGCAGAGCGAACGGGAGCTGGAGACACTCTTCCGTGTGCTCGAAGTGCTGCTCGCCCATGACGCCGAACGCTTCGCCCCCTATCATATCCTGGCCATGGAGCTGAGCACACGCATCCTCCGCTCCCGCAAGAAAGCCATGGAGATGCTCGTGCGTCAGCAGGCGCTCACCAATCAGCTCTATGAGAAGGTCAACTCGGGAGTAGTGGCTGCCACTGACCGCCTCGTCGACTCTCTCTGCAAGACCGCCCGACTCATAGCCTCGGCCGGCGACTACCGCGCCGCTCTCAAGTTCTTTGCCGAGGCAATAAAATATTCAAAGAAGCGCACCGGCAAGGTGACCCGCAAAGAGGTCAAGATGTCAATCGAAATGGCCGAGGTGATGATGCGCATCCGCGCCATGCGACCCCGTGCGGCCCGACTGCTCGGAGCTGTGCTCCCCCATGCAATCGCCCTTGAGACCATTGAGCTGGAGGAGGATATCCTCGCCCTGCTCGAAGTGCTCAGCCACGACGACGAACGCGAACCCCGTTGGCGCGCTTTCCTTACCAAAATAACCCCTGCGCGTCGCGCTAAAACTCAAAAAGACAAGTAATTTATGGCCACAGCACTCCACACCTCAACCGCCTGTCCTCTCCCCCTGAACCCCGGCCAGTTCAAAGCTTCAATTATTGTGGCCGACTGGAACAGTCACATCACCCACGCCCTGCTGCGCGGCGCCATGGAGACCTTCTCCCGCGCCGGAGTGAGCAGCTCCTCCATCAAAGTCACTCATGTGCCGGGCAGCGTGGAGCTGACCTACGGTGCCGCTTTGGCCATTGAACGGGAGAACCCCTCGGCGGTCATCGTGCTCGGATGCGTAATCAAGGGTGATACCCCTCACTTCGACTACGTCTGCGAGAGTGTGACTCAAGGGGTGACCACCCTGAATGCCACCGGGCGCGTGCCGGTCATCTTCGGACTGCTGACCACCCTGACCGAGCGTCAGGCGCTTGAGCGCGCCGGCGGCTCATTGGGCAACAAAGGCTCCGAAGCAGCCGCCACGGCAATAGCCATGGCCAACCTCCGCCTCTCCTGATCATAGGAGGAAAGACTTTCCGACCATACAGAGATGCAGACAGCGACATGAGATTCGCTGTCTGCATTTTGTTTTTATAAAGTTTATTTAACTTATATGCACTAATATTTGCATAATTGTTTGCGTTATATGACTGAATTAAACGAATAACTTACCCATCGTCACAATCATTTTTACCAACTGTTTTCCTAATCTTAATCCCCCACCTCCCTCCTCAATCCCGAGGAGACGGCACACCCCACTGAGCCGCCTCCTCTTTTATAAAGCACTGTTTTAGAGATTGTTACAAATATGCTGTTCTAACTTCACAATACCGCTCTGCACAGCTCCCCCTCCCGGGGGTTGCGAAGGCATGAGTTCTAAACCATGCTGACACAGTTATAATTTTGGGTTATATACATTTAATTTCTATCATCCCTCCTCGTGCAGGAGAGATGCAGCGGCGGAACGTCGAGAGACGCTCCGCCGCTGTCATTTTGGGCTCTTTTCCCTATCTCACCTGATAGAGTCTCGGGGGCAGAATACTGTCAGGGCTGACTGTGTCCACACGCACTACGACTGTCTTTTCGTCACCCATCCAGGGGAGGGCGTAGCGATATGTGCGGTACTCAACCCGCAACGGCCTTCCGGAATTCTGGAACGCCCGCAGCGTCTTGCCCAGTTTCTCTGAAGTTGAGAAAATGAAGTCATGGTCATAGACACGCGTCGTGTCATGCAGATTCTTATACGGAAGGAGCACCCCTTCATAAGTCTTGAAGATGGCTCCCCGCCGCTCTATGTGGTCGATGTAGCCATACTGCACGGCGTCATCCACCATCGGGCCGAACACGAGCCGGCATCCGAGCCACACCAGTATGGCGGCCAGCAGAAGCGCTCCGCCGGAAATCAGATAACGCTTCCAGCGCGAGGGGCGCAGGTGCTCCCATTGCCCCGGCTCCCGATCCCAGTAGCGGGGATCGTCCGGGCGAAGCGCCGGCTCTTTCGGCTGCTTGGGTTCCTCCGGCTCAAAGCCGTCATAGAACCCCTCCTTATCATCGTCGTCAGTATTATTGAACATTCTCTTTCAGGTTACGTGAGCGCTTCTTGCCGCCTGCAATATATATAGCGGTGTACACGCCCAGGATTATCAACATGATTGTCTGAGCACTCCAAACCACAATGCTCATTGAGGTGGCCTCGCTCTCGGCCACTCCGTAGAGCATCAGGCCGAACACGACGGCTACATTCCAGGGCCCCAGTCCGCCGTTTGATGGCACGGCCATACCTATGGAGCTGAACACGAAAGCTACCAGGCAGGGGAGCAGTCCGGCCACTGTTCCGCTCTGCTCGCAGAGAGCGCGGGTGCATCCGAAGGCATAAAACGCCGCATAGAGCTGGAAGAAGTAGCAACCCCAGATGGCAAACGTATAGAAAAGGAACAGCCATTTGCCCTTCATTGTTCCGACGGAGGCGAATCCATTCCACAAATCAAGCAGCATTCGGCGCACCTTTTTGACCGGGCCGGCATCGCGCAGGAAGTGAAATACCCCCCACACCAACAGGCACACGCCGACAACTCCCACCCAGAACCATGGGGAGGAAAGCAGCGAGAGAAGCCCCTGACCTATCGGATATTTATCCATGAAAGCCATAATCTTGTCATGGGCCACCACGAGGGTCAGCAGCAGCAGCATGAGCACCATGAGGGTGTCGCTCAGGCGGTCAGCCACCATCGACCCCAGCACCTTGGTGAAGGAAGCCTTCTCGCGCTGCGCGATATATGTGCAGCGCCATACTTCGCCGAGGCGAGGAAAAACCAGATTCAAAGCATATGTGCCGAAGATACTGCAACAGAGAGCCATGAGCGGCGGCTTTATTTCCATTGAGTTGAGCTGAAGCTGCCAGCGCAGTGCGCGGAACACATGCGAGAAAACGCTGATGCCCATGGCCAGCAGAATCCAACGGTAGTCCACACCGTGGCGAATCGTGTCCCACAGCTCGGAAAAATTAATTTTCGTAAACATATACCACACCAACAACACTGTGATGGCCAGCGGTATAAGATAACGCAAGACTGTGGAAATGACCGACTTCGCACCACCTGCGGCTGCCGGCTTTTCATTATTCAGAGGGGAAGATTGTTCCATTTCAATGAGGCTTATACACTGCAAAATTAGCAATTTTTTCGCGGGCACAGCATGGGCTGAATAAAAAAGATGCGAAAAAATTTGGTGGGATAAGAAAAAAGCCGTAACTTTGCACCCGTAAAACATGGTTCGCTAGCTCAACTGAATAGAGCATCTGACTACGGATCAGAAGGTTACAGGTTTGAATCCTGTGCGAATCACCCCCAAATCCTGTGAAGGCGAGAGAGTATCCTCCCGCCTTCATTTGTTAATACACATATAAATCCTCTCTGATATGACACAACTTACATTGACAATAAACGATCCCAAGGATGCTTCCCTGATCAGAAAACTTCTTGCCAAGTTTGACAGCGTAACAATATCCAAGCCCTCGCGAAAGCGCAAGACCGGCCTCGACGAAGCTCTCGAGGACGTAGCCGCCGGACGCGTTACCCGTTATGATTCAGTAGAAGACTTTTTCCAAGAAATGGGAGTATGAGCAAATATATTCTCGAAGTCTCCACGAAGTTTAAGAAAGACTTCAAACGATGCATAAAGCGTGGCTTACCTATGGAGAATATCAAAGAAGCTATGCGAATACTGGAGAATACCGGCACTCTGCCGCCTGAGTTTCGGCCTCACAAATTAGTAGGTAATTATGCCGGCAAATGGGAATGCCACATCAACGGGCAGGGAAGCGACTGGCTGTTGGTGTGGGAGCATAACGACTCTGCGCTCACTTTGCTGATGCTCCGCACCGGCTCCCACTCCGACATCTTCTGATTCCCAAGAACACGATACTCGATGTCCCCTCCCGGGGCATCTTTTTTTGTGCCTGATAATCGCCTCTGTGATGCGGTCGACTCTCCTCCGGGCTCGCAAACATCAAAAAACGGGGGAAATGTTTGGAGGCTACGGGTTTTATCGCTACATTTGCGGGTTAAATTCATGTAGCAATGATTTTAGAATACGATTATCTCGTCATAGGCAGCGGCATCGCCGGCATGAGCTTTGCGCTCAAGGTGGCCGGGAAAGGTCGCGTCGCTATTATTTGCAAGACCGACCTCGAGGAGGCAAATACATTTTTAGCGCAGGGTGGCGTGGCTTCCGTCACTAATCTTGAGCTTGATAATTTCGAGAAACATATTGACGACACTATGGTGGCCGGCGACCAACTCTCTGACCGCCGGGCAGTGGAGATGGTGGTGCGGGGCGCCCCGGAGCAGATTCGCTTCCTCGTGGACCATGGAGTGAAATTCGACCGTACTCCCGAGGGTGCATATGACCTGCACCGCGAGGGGGGACACAGCGAATTCCGAATCCTCCACCATGCCGATAACACCGGAGCCGAAATCCAGACCTCGCTCATAGAGGAAATCAAGGCTCACCCGGGCATCGACATCTTCACTCACCGCACAGCCATCGAGATAATCACCCAGCACCACCTTGGCAAGACCGTCACCCGCCGCTCGCCGGACATCACCTGCTACGGCGCCTACGTGCTCGACGATGCCACCGGCGCCGTCGACACCTTCCTGAGCCGCGTGACGGTAATGGCCACCGGCGGCTGCGGCACCGTCTACACCACCACCACAAACCCCCTCATTGCCACCGGCGACGGCATAGCCATGACCTACCGAGCCAAAGGCACGGTGGAGGATATGGAGTTCATTCAATTCCATCCCACGGCTCTGTACCATCCCGGCGACCGTCCCAACTTCCTCATCACCGAGGCCATGCGCGGCTACGGCGCCGTGCTCCGCAACATCAACGGCGAGGAGTTCATGCACAAGTATGACCCGCGCCTCTCGCTCGCGCCGCGCGACATTGTAGCCCGTGCCATCGACTCCGAAATGAAGGCCGCAGGCTCCGACCATGTCTATCTCGACGTCACCCACAAAGACCCGGAGGAGACCCGCCGCCATTTCCCCAATATATATGAGAAATGCCTCTCGCTGGGCATCGACATCACCCGCGACTACATCCCGGTGGCTCCGGCAGCCCACTACTTGTGCGGAGGCATCAAAGTGAACCTCGACGGGGAAAGCTCCATCAAGCGTCTTTATGCTCTGGGAGAATGCTCTTGCACAGGTCTGCACGGCGGCAACCGCTTGGCATCCAATTCATTGATAGAGGCCGTCGTATATGCCGACGCAGCTGCGCGCCACGCCTCCGGCCACATCGGCGACTATGAGCTGCGCCGCGACGTGCCCGAATGGAACGACGAGGGCACCGCTCACCCCGAAGAGATGGTTCTCATCACCCAAAGCATGAAGGAAGTGAACCAAATCATGAGTTCATACGTTGGCATAGTGCGCAGCGACCTGCGCCTTAAGCGCGCCTGGAGCCGTCTGGACATCCTCTTTGAAGAGACCGAACGACTGTTCAAGGTGAGCAAACCGAGCCGCCAGCTCTGCGAGCTGCGAAATCTCATCAACGTGGCTTATCTCATAATGCGTCAGGCCATGGCGCGCAAGGAGAGCCGCGGCCTGCACTATACTGTGGATTATCCACATCTCTAACTCTCTGATAATGAAAATATTCCCCCGATACAAGAACCTGCTCCCCGTAGCCCTCACCCTGCTGCTGGCCGGAGCCTGCGTGGCAGCCCCGGCAGCTGAGCGCAACCGCGACCAGGCGCTCACGCGCAAGCTCACAACCTTCAATGCCCTGGTGCGCGAACTGGCTGAGAACTACGTGGATACCCTCCCGGTTGACCGCACCTTCGACATGGCCATCTCAGCCATGCTAATGAGCATCGACCCCTACACAGAATACTATTCCAGCGAGGAGCGCGAAGGCTTCAAGACGATGACCACCGGTCAATACGGGGGCATCGGCTCATACATCGGTATGCGCCCCGACAGCCTCGTCTACATCAGCGGTCCCTACGAAGGCTCCCCCGCAGCGCGTGCCGGCCTGCGCACCGGCGACCGCATCATTGCCATCGACACCACCGACGTGCGCCACGCCGGCAACGAGCGTGTCTCTGCTCTGCTCAAGGGTCAGCCCGGCACCATTGTCAAAGTGCAGGTGGAGCGCCCCTGGGCAGGCCCCGACTCTCTGCTCACCTTCGACATCAAGCGAGAGAAACTCGATATACCCTCCGTGCCCTACTACGGAGTGACCCGCGACGACATAGGCTACATACGCCTCACCTCCTACATGGAGAAATCCCCCGAAGAGGTGCGCGAGGCTCTGGAATCCTTCAAGGCGAACCCTGCTGTGAAAGGTGTTGTGCTCGACCTGCGCGGCAACGGCGGCGGCCTGGTGGAGAGCGCCGTGGAAATCGTTAATTTCTTTGTGCCCAAGGGCACCGAAGTGCTCCGCATGAAGGGGCGCGAAAAGGGTAGCGAACGTGTCTACAAGACCACCAAGCAGCCCTTGATGCCCGACATGCCCCTGGCTGTGCTCATCGACGGCGGCTCCGCCTCCGCCTCCGAGATTACGGCCGGCGCCCTTCAGGACCTCGACCGCGCCGTGCTCATCGGCTCCCGCTCCTTTGGCAAAGGGCTTGTGCAGAGCACCCGCCCCCTCCCCTACGGCGGTATGCTTAAGGTGACCACCGCCAAGTATTACATCCCCTCCGGCCGCCTCATCCAGGCGCTCGACTACTCACGCCGCAACCCCGACGGCTCTGTGGCTGTCACTCCTGACTCCCTGTGCAACACATTCACCACCCGCGCCGGACGCCTCGTCAAGGATGGTGGCGGTCTCCAGCCCGACATAAAAGTGGAATGGCCGCAGGTATCCCCGCTGACGATTGCCCTCGTGCGCGACAACTGGATTTTCGACTTCGGCACCCGCTACGCCGCCGAGCATCCGCAGATTCCCGCCCCGCAGGACTTCGTTGTGACTGACGAAATCTACGACTCTTTCAAGGCTTCGATTGACCCGGAGCGCCTGAAATATGACAAGACCTGTGAGGACCTGCTCGAGAAGCTCCGCACTGCCGCCGAGAAGGAGGGGTACATGAACGACTCCACAACGCAGGCGCTCGATGCCCTTAAGCCGCTGCTCACCCACAATCTCCAGCGCGACCTCGACACGCGCCGCTCTGAAATTGCCCGCTATCTGACCACTGACCTCATCGGTCGATACTATTACAATCGCGGCGAGGTCATAGCTGACCTGAATGAGGATGAAGCTCTTGACCGTGCCGCTGCCATTCTGCGTGACCCGGCTGAGCTGAAGGCTATTCTCTCTGCCCCCAAGACTGATAAGTAATGAGTCAGCTCCAGATGCGCCCCCCGATTTTCCTGATTGGTCTGCCGGCCTGCGGCAAGACCACTCTGGGGCGCGCTCTGGCCCGCGAACTCTCGTTGCAGTTCATCGACCTTGACAAGTATATCGAAGCCCGCTTCTCCTGCTCCGTGGCTGACATTTTCGCCCGCTATGGGGAGCCTCGCTTCCGGGAGATTGAGCGGAACATGCTGCGCGAGGTCGGAGAAATGGCTGACGTCGTCATAGCCTGCGGCGGGGGTACCCCCTGCCACTTCGCCGGAATGGACTACATGCTCTCGCGCGGATTGACTATCCACTTGCGCACAACCCGGGAGCGCCTGCATGAGCGCCTGTGCCGCAAGCGTGCGCGCCGACCGCAGGTCTCGGCGCTCTCCGATGAGGAAATATATTGCTACATCGACCGCATCGAGGCTGAGCGCCTCCCCGTCTATTCCCGCGCCCGCCTCACCTTCGACTCCACTCTGCTCGAAGACCGCGACCAAATATCTGACTCTCTCTCCCGCCTCCTCCCTCTTTTACAAGACTTTTATCAACTTCAAGCACTCTGACCCCATGACTTCACCCACACCCCAGCCCTGCGAATCCGCAACCGCCACCCGCAAACCGAAACTCACTCTCGGCGTACTCAACAATTATCGTGACTCTGACGAAACGCGTCTCTTCCTCACCCCGGAGGCCTGCGGAATGCTCGTCACAATGGGTGTGGGAATTCTCATGGAAAGTGAGGCCGGCATTGATATAACTTATTCTGATGAGGCCTACGCCTCCAACGGTGTGGAAATCACCACCCGCACCCGCGCGCTGCACTGCGACGTGGTGCTCTCCGTGCGCTCGCTGCATGCCAACGACATCAATCACATGCGCCCCGGAGCCACCCTCATGACCCTCTCCGATCCGGAGCTGCCGCGCGATGCCGTGCAAGCGCTGCTCGACCGCAACATCACGCTGCTGGCTCTCGATTCAATCCACTCGGCCAACAAGCAATACACGTTCGCCCGAGTGCTCGATGAAATCGACGGTCGCGCCGCTATTCTCTATGCTCAGGAGGGGCTGTCCTTCCTGGGTGAGGGTAAAGGTGTGCTGCTCTCCGGGCTGGCCGGCATCGAGCCTTGTGAAGTGCTCATTATCGGCGAGGGATGGCGTGTGCAAAGTGCAGCCAAAGCGGCTCTGAGCGCCGGCGCCCGTGTGACGCTGATGGACAACGACATATCCTCGCTCTTCGAGGCTGAACGCAATTGCGGGCCGATGCTTGACACGACCGCCATTCATCCTCACGTGCTGTATAACAAAGTGAAGAGTGCCGACGTGATTATCCTTGATGCCTGCACCCGGGAGTTCTCCTTCCCCAAGCAGCTCTCGGCAGCAATGAAGGATAACGTCTACCTGCTCGACCTCTCCGTCACCACCCCCTCGCTCATCGTGCCCCGCACGGTGGCCATGGCCGTGAGCAACGTTCTCATCAACTTCCTCTCCGAGACTCTGCAGATGGGGGGCATACAGCGCCAGATTCAGACCCTGCCCGGCGTGCAGGCGGCCGTCGTGACCTATCAGGGTCACTTGGTTAACAAGCTGATAGCTGTGCGCCACGGCCTCTATGCTGTCAACCTCTCGATGCTGCTTTCCGCCACACCCAATTAACACAATGAGGCTCATACACCTGATTTCAGCCACCACCTGGGGCGGGGGCGAGCGCTACGCGCTCGACGTCTGCCGCCACTTTCGCGCCTTGGGCTGGCAGGTGCTTGCGCTCACACGCGACGCAAATGCCGTTGACCTCCCCTTCGAGGCTGAGGGCATTCGTGTGCGCCACTTCTCTCTGCGCGGCTATGCTGACCTGATTTCGCCGTTGCGGCTCGCCTCGCTGCTGCGTATGCGGCGCGAGCCTACGGTCATTCATGTGCATAAATACAAAGATGCCTTCACCGCGCTGCTCGCCCGCAAGCTGGCCCGACGCCGCGACGTGCGGGTCATTCTCACCCGCCATCTCGTGAAACCCGGGAAACGCTCCCGATTGGCCCGACGCATCTATCGCAACCTCGATGCGCAGATTTTCGTTTCACGCCTGGCGCGCGACCGTTTCCTTTCTTCCTGGCCTGACAAAAAACTCCCGTTCCCGGCTCAGCGCATGCACACACTGCATAACTCGCTGAATATCACGCAGCCGCCCTATTCACCGGCTCCTGCTAAAGGGCCTCGCATCATTCTCTTCCTGGGGCGTCTTTCTCCGGAAAAAGGGATTGAAACTCTGCTACGGGCGCTCCCGGCGCTGCGCGGACGTCGCGCCCGCCTGCGCATCTGCGGCACCGGGCAGGCTGACTATGTCGACTCGCTGAAGCGGCTCGGCACACGCCTCGGTGTCATGGATCTGATTGACTGGAAAGGGCATGTGGCCGACACCGGCGAGGCTATCCGTGCAGCTCATCTGGCAGTGCTCCCCTCCGTGGCAGAGGAATCATTCGGATTGGCCAACATCGAGATAATGGCTGTCGGTAGAGCGCAGATATGCACCTCCAACGGCGCGCAACGCGAATACCTCACGCATGGACGCGAGGCTCTCTTCATTCGCCCCGGCGACCATGAGGCTTTGGAGCGTAATCTCATTGAGCTGCTCGAGAATCCGGCACGCCTCGAAGCAATGGGTCGCAACGCTCATGCCACATATGCCGCAACCCTCGCTTGGCCCCGATTCGCCTCTCGCTTTGAAGCCATCTACCGAGGTTAACCCACTGCTTAGAGTGTGTCTTAACATATATTTTTAGACACACTCTTAAATCAGCTGTCAATCAAGGGAATATATTCCGCATATCCCTGAGCCTCCATCTCTTCACGCGGAATAAAGCGGAGCGATGCGGAATTAATGCAGTAACGCAGTCCTCCATCCTGCTGCGGTCCATCAGTGAAGACATGTCCGAGATGAGCCCCGGAGCTTGCAGAACGCACTTCGGTGCGCACCCTACCGAAAGAGGTGTCCTCGTGAGCCGTGAGCAGCGATTCGTCGATAGGCCGCGAGAATGCCGGCCATCCACAGCCGGAATTGAACTTGCGCGAGGAAACGAACAGCGGTGTGCCGTCTGTTATATCCACATAAATGCCCGGCCGGAACTCTGCATCATATTCATTCACGAAGGGGCGCTCCGTGGCGGCATTCTGAGTAACCTCCCATTGCAGCGGAGTGAGCCGCGCTCGCAGCTCCTCCTTATCGGGACTGACGGGATGCCCCTTCAGTTCGCGAGCCTCGCGGAAAAGCTCTCGCGACACATGGCAATAGCCTCCGGGATTCTTCCGCAGATAGTCCTGATGATACTCCTCCGCCGGATAAAAATTCTCAAGCGGCTTCATCTCAATGGCTATCGGCTGCGTGTAGCGGCGTTGCAGGGTGGCCAGCAGAGTCTCGATGACCGGGGCGTCGGCAGGATTGGTATAGTAAATTCCGGTGCGGTACTGCGTGCCAACATCACCCCCCTGACGGTTGACCGCCACCGGGTCAATGCTGCGGAAAAAGAGCATCAGAAGGTCGGTCAAGCTCACCCGGCAATCGTCATACTCCACTCGAACAGTCTCTGCCGCAAGAGTCTCGCCGGTGCACACCAATTCATAAGAAGGATTGGGCACACGGCTCTCCGCATACCCTGCAGTAGTAGATATCACCCCCGGCACCAGGGAGAAAAGATGGGCGGTGCCCCAGAAGCAACCACCGGCCAAAAAGATTTCACGAGTCATAGAAAAAAGGTCTTGATACGAAGACAAAGGTATGCAAACTATTCCAAACCGACAAAAAATAATGCTGAATAATGCCGACGCCTAAGAGACTGCCTCGGCTCGGCTCAGTTGCCTTCGACAAGCATTCCCGAAGCAACTGAATCAGCCACGTCCTGCCCCTTTGTGGCACGGATTATTGCTATGGCAAAGGGGAGAGTTGTACCGGGACCTTCAGAGGTAATAAGCTCCGGTTCAACCACCACGGTTTGCTTGACATACTCTCCGCCATTAGCATTGATGGCATCTCCGAGACCCGGATAGCAGGTGGCCTTCTTACCTTTGAGCACACCAAGGGGTGCGAGCACCACTGCCGGGCCAGCGCAAATTGAGGCTATTCGTCCATTCTTCCCGACATGCTCCATTATCATTTTCCTCAGATCACTGCTCGCTGCCAAATTCTGAGCCCCCGGATCCCCGCCGGGGATAATAAGCCAGTCGGCATCCGCCGGATTGACCTGAGAAATAAGAGAGTCAGCCACGAGAACCTGGCCGGTGGCGCCCTTCACCTGAAGATCATTTCCAACAGCCACAGTCACTACATCAATAGAAGCCCTGCGCAAAGCATCTACCGTAGCCGTGGCCTCCACCTCCTCCACACCGGGAGCGAGGAATATATACGAAGTTTTAGCTGTCATACTCATAGTGCCAAAAAAGATTGAGAGTGCCACAACGCACCTTTTAGAATTGAATTACGCATATTGTCAAAATAAAAATATCTACTTATTCCAACACACCATTCAAAATAATGTTCAACGAATATGCCTGCATACCACCACATGCACTTTGATGCGGAAAGGAGAGCTGCCCCGACTTGTTTTCGCGTTCCGAACAACCGAAAAAACTACTACCACAAAGCAGGCTCTAAAAAATGGAGACCCATGGTTGACATTTCAAAAATATTTTGCAATTTTGTTGCGATTAACAACAATGAACATATGTCATTTTCATCGTGACTGGCCAAGACAAGAGAATGGCGACAAGGGGCGTACGCCACATAAGGAAGATAATATCGAACCCGTCAACCGCTATTACATGCGGTTCGTCAACAAAGCATTAAAATACAATCAAAATGTACGAAATAATTCCAAAAAACAATCGTAGGATACCAGTAGTAAGAAACTTCTGGTATCCTACAGATACTCAGCCAGACACCACTCTCTATCAGGATCAGCTCGGGTGGGTCATTGAATATCAGGTAGAATCGGGAGGATATACCGATACATACGACATTTGGCTCAACCTAATGGAAGATAGCCATATTCGGGGCATAGGTTGGGACTTAGGTTTCTTCTATCTCCCCACTCGCACATTCTATTACATAAATCAGATTGATAAGTATGTATGTAAACTTCCTGTCCGCGAAGATTGGGATGGGAAGTACATCTTAAGCAGTGTCGACGTCGAGCCCCAAATTGTTCCTGAAGAAAATGAGCTCATGGATTTTGAGGAGGTCTCCGAAGTATGGGACAATTTCAAAATCGACGGCAAGGATATGAAGTACATCCTGGAACATTCAGTGCTTTTCCTGAGCACATAGCCGTGTACCGTCGACGGCAAACGAATCATTGACATAATAAATGACGTCAGGGATATCGTAATGCAGTAAGCCTCCTGTCTGACAAATCGAAATGAACGAGAGCGATACCGAATATACTCCCGGCATTGTCCTCGTTTCTTTATCTTTAATCCATAGATTTGAAATTTAGACAAACAATTAGATAACCATTCACGAGCCAGCAGGCTGCCTGATTTTATGCGTGTAGCGGCATGTCTTTGAGATGTGAAATGAATATTAACCCTTAAAACGGAAGGAGGAATCTTATGACATAACCACCCTAAACAAGCTCTGGGCAGCTTGGCTCCAATCACGCGGACACAAAGTTATCCCCAATGTTTCCTTCCCGGATGAGTATTGGGAAAACTATTGGCTCGAAGGGTGGCCAAAGCATTCCATCATTGCAGTCAGCAGTGTAGGAGTGTTGTCACACGGAAATCCCGAAGGTTGGCTCAAGGGTATGGAACGTATAAGGACGGAACTGAAGCCTCTCCACATCCTGCGCTATGGACCCAAAATCCCCGGAGAGAACACAGAGAATTGCACCTATTTCGACAACGACAATAACAGATCTGCAAATGGGTGGTAATTCTTCATACAACAAAACCCTTGATCGGGTCAGAGGCAAAAGCCGAACCCATCAGGAATTCCATCATCGGATTGATGGTCATAAAATATTGCTTCAAAATAAGAATAAGAAGCAAGTGAAGTTGCCGGTAAATTCAAACTCTGAGTCACCTACTTATCTCTTAGGGCGCGTCAACAAAAAGGGAGAAGTTGAAGTTGTTTCAATAGGCATCTATGAGAAGCATAAATGTATCGGCCAGATTGACTTGAAGTTTGACAGGAACGGAAATGTCATCCCCTATTCGAAAAGCGATAAAAATTCCTCGCACTTCCATACATTTCCTGGAGGAATGTCACGCGGAGACGTAGGAAGGAAAAGTCACGACAAAAGCAATATCCATCCGATTGACAGCAAGTATGACCCTCTGATTCAAAAGATTGTTGAATTCAACAAGAAAGGATACAAATGAAAAGAGCATATTCAAATGAGCAGAAACGCAACCATGAAGTGGTTGCAGTGGACTTCTTCGGTGAAGGAGAAAACCTCGAGGCTTGGCAACTTGGCTGGCAGCAAGACGAAAAGGTAGAAGCCAAATCATCCGTCTCAAAAAAAATCTTCCACCATTTCGTGGAAGATATGGCACGCAACATGATTTTCTACTATCTTGGCGATGGCAATTTTTACGGCATACATGCCGAAGAATGTCCTACTCCTGTTTTCCGTTTTAAGAAAGAACAAGGTAATTTCACCTACGACCAGCTCGGATATCAAGACACCCACGACTACGCAAAGGGCGAAATCCTCTATATGGTGCCTTGCGACGAGAGCGTTTGGGATACCGTCAAAATTGACGGTAAGTCGCTTGAAGAGGTCCTTCAGAACTCCTACATCGTCAACATTAGTTGACAGCAATCAGAATCTAACCAGTGATAGCGACACCTATTCAGTGGTGCCGCTATCACTGGTTTATAGCAAATCTCCCTCGTATTTACTGCTTTTGGCCAAATAAAGTTGTCACTCATTGTCATTCCCTGACAATCGGCAGAAAGAGAGAAACATAGATATACCATTGAAATACATTCGATTATAAATTTGACATGCATAATACTCTTCTTCAAGGAGTAGAGCGCTAATTTTATGTTTCGAAGGAAATAGGAGGATAAATTCAGGGGTATATTTCAGTATTCACGAAGATGGAAATAGTGCTGTATTTTAGCCAAACAAACCCGATTTTTGGGTTTTATACAAATTGTTATAACTTTAATCATCAGCCACTTGCGAAGTTGGATTTCTTTGGCTAAAACGCAAAAAATCAATCGGACAAACAAACTCAAGGTTGTTTATCCGATTGATTGTCTTTTGTTTATGTCGCCCGGAACGATTAATACTCCTCCTCGTTGAAGAAGAAGTCTTCTTTGGAGGGGTAGTCGGGCCAAATGTCTTCTATGCTTTCGTAGGTCTCACCTTCGTCTTCTATTTCCTGAAGGTTTTCTATTACTTCGAGCGGAGCGCCGGAACGTTGGGCGTAGTCTATCAGCTCTTCACGCGTGGCGGGCCAGGGTGCGTCCTCGAGTTTTGACGCGAGTTCAAGTGTCCAGTACATATTTGTGTCTTTTTAATTTGGTTTTATTCTTGTATTACGCGTGTATAACGCGCGAGGGGGCTAAAAAGTGCGCGAAGTTAATAATTGTTTTCCATTTGTGCAAATGATTTTTGCCTTCTATGCCGCACAATCTTCAGTTAATTTCTGTTATTGATGAAAAGCTCTGTTCTTTTTTGTATTTTTGCAGTCGAAATTTAGAGACACTCTTAGCGTTTATGAAGATTGTTATTGCGGGCACGGGTGACACTGCCGTGCACTTGGCCAAGATGCTTAGCCGTGAGAATCAGGATGTTGTGGTGTTGGGCGACGACCGCTCGGTGCTGCAAGAGCTTGACGGACGCTATAATCTGCTCACGTATCAGGGCAATCCGGTGACTCCGTCGCACATACGTGCGGCCGGCGGGGGAGGGTGTGACCTGTTTATTGCCGTGACCCCTTGCGAGAATCATAATCTGATTTCCGCCGAGCTGGCAAAATGGCTGGGAGCTTCGCGCACAATGGCGCGCATTGACAATGACGAGCTGTTGCATGAGGATGCGCGCCGTCACATGGCTTCGCTGGGGGTGGACGAGCTGGTGTACCCCGAGCGGTTGGCCTCGCATGAGATTCGCCGGGCGCTCCGGCATCCTTGGCTCCGGGCGCTTTATCCATTGCATGACGGCGCTATCTCGGTGGGGTCAGTGCGCATTCCGCATCGGGCGCCAATTGCCGGGTTGCGACTGAGTGACTTCGACAAGACGCGCTATCAGATGCACATCTGTGCCATCAAGCGTGACGGCGAGATTCTGATTCCGGGGGGTGCCGACTCTATCGAGGCGGGCGACCGCATATATTTCACTACGGCTCCCGGGGCTGACGAGCAGGCTCTCATGCGGCTCTTTGGCCGACAGGCTCACGACATTCACAATGTGATGATCTGCGGTGCCGGAAAGATGACCCGCAGCCTTGTGGAGTTGATTCATAATGACTATAAGGTGACGGTCATTGACCCTGACCGCGAGCGGTGTGACCGCATGGCCTCGGCCTGTTCAGGGGTGACGGTCGTCTGTGCTGACCCGCGCGATGTGGATGTGCTTCGCGAGGAGGGAATAAAGCATTGCGACGCTTTCATTGCCTTGTCAGATTCTTCGGAAAAGAATATCGTCTCGTCGCTGGTGGCCCGCACACTCGGGGTGCCATATACGGTGGCGCAGATTGAGGATATACAGTATTTCGCGCAGGCTGACGACCTGAACATCGATGTGGTCATCAACAAGAAGCTGCGCACCTCGAGCGCCATCTATCAGATGCTGCTTGACTCCTATATCCATTCCCCCCGCTGCCTGGCCTTTGAGGATGCCGAGGTAGCGGAGATTGTGGCTCGCGAGAAATCGCCCATCACGCGCAAGGTGGTCAAGGAGCTGCGGCTCGCCGGCCCGATGACGATTGCGGCCGTGGTGCAGAACGGCGTGGCGTCGCTCGTCTCGGGCGACACTCTGATTCAGCCCGGCGACCATGTGGTTGTGTTCTGCCTGCACGGACATCTTAAATACATTGAACGTCTGTTTCTATGAGCTACTCCGTTTCCCGTTTCCGTTTCAGCTCGCCTGTGCCGCGCATCTGCGGATGGTTGCTGCTTCTTGAGAGCATAATGCTGCTGCTGCCCCTCGCGTTGGCGCTGATTGAGCATGAGGCTGACGCGGCCGGCTTTCTGGTGGCGGTCGGCGTCAGCGCAGCGGTCGGACTGTTTGGCGCCCTGTGGTTCCGGCACACCCCCACGCGCCTCACGCGTCGCGACGCTTATCTGCTGATAACCGTAATCTGGATTCTGTTCTCGCTCGTGAGCATGATACCATTCATGATGGCCTCTGCGCCGCTTGATGCCCCCTCGGCCTTCTTCGAGTCAATCTCCGGCTTCACCACCACGGGCGCCACCACCATCTCCGATGTCGAGGGGCAGAGCCGAGCCATACTGCTTTGGCGTGCCATGACGCAATGGCTTGGCGGGCTGGGCATTGTGCTCTTCCTGATTGCGCTGCTCCCTGCCCTGAACGACAGCGGCGGCATAATGATGTTCAACGCCGAAATTACGGGCATGACTCACGACAAGCTGCATCCGCGCATCAAGCAGACGGCCATGTCCATATGGCTCGTCTACGGTGTGCTGACGCTCCTGCTCATCATGAGCCTCCTGGCCGGAGGGATGTCCTTCTTCGACAGCGTCTGCCAGGCCATGGCCACTCTTTCCACCGGCGGATTCTCCACGCGCAATGCGAGCATTGCAGCCTGGGGCAGTCCTTACATAGCCACCGTTATTGCCCTCTTCATGACCATTGGTGGCATGAACTTCATTCTGCTTTACAACGCCTGCCGCGGCCGTTGGCGCGAACTGTGGAGCAACGACATTCTGCGTGTCTACCTCAGCATCATTCTCGTGACCATGGTTGCAATCGGAGTGTCGGCAGCCCTGAACGGCCACTACTCCGGGTTCGGCGACGCTTTGGTAAGCTCCTTCTTCCATGTATCATCGGCCATAACCTCCACCGGCTTCTGCTACAGCGACTTCAGTGCCTGGGGGAGTCTTGCGGTGATGCTGACCATCCTGCTGATGGTCATCGGAGCCTGCGCCGGGTCCACCACCGGAGCCATAAAGGTTGACCGCATAGCCGCCGCCTTCAAAAGCATGCGCAAGCAGCTGACCTTCACCATCTATCCGAATCACATCTCCCACATCAAAATCGGAGGCAAAGAGGTGACAGCCGACATGATGCTTCGTCTGGGAGCCTTCATCGGCATCTATCTGACACTGCTCACGCTCGGCTCCGTAGTGATGGCCTCTTACGGCTACGACCCGCTCGACTCACTCTTCTCGAGTGCCTCCTGCGTGGGCAACAACGGCTTGGGCTACGGCGCCACCGGCTCCGGATTCGGCACCCTTCCGGCAGCCGTCAAATGGCTGTTTTCAGCCGAAATGCTCATCGGGCGTCTCGAGATTTTCACCGTGCTTGCCCTCTTCCTTCCCTCCTTCTGGCGCAAATAACGGTGCGCACTCCGAGGATTTGGCGGACTTGACGGTTTTTTGTAACTTTGTGGCTTAAAATCGTTTTTCCGAAAAATCATGGAATATAATCATAAGGACATTGAGGCGCGCTGGCAGCAGTTCTGGAAGGACTCGCAGGTGTACCGCGCCGAGATTGACAAGAGTCGCCCGAAGTTTTACGTGCTCGACATGTTCCCCTACCCCTCCGGGGCCGGACTGCATGTGGGTCACCCGCTGGGCTATATAGCATCTGACATTTTCGCGCGCTACAAGCGCCAGAAGGGCTTCAATGTGCTTCACCCCATGGGCTATGACGCCTACGGACTTCCGGCCGAGCAGTATGCCATCCAGACCGGTCAGCACCCCGAGGTGACCACCCGCGCCAACATAGCCCGCTATCGCGAGCAGCTCGACAAAATCGGCTTCTGCTACGATTGGAGCCGCGAGGTGCGCACCTGCGACCCCGGCTACTACAAATGGACCCAATGGGCCTTCATGCAGATGTTCAACTCCTGGTATGACCGTTCTCAGAACAAGGCTCGCCCCATATCCGAATTGGAGGCTCACCTCGCAGCCCGCGGCACCGAGGGGCTCAACGCCGCCCAAAGCAAGGAGCTTCACATCACGGCTGCCGAGTGGAACGCCATGCCGGAGAAGGAGCGCCGTCAGGCCCTCATGAACTGGCGCATAGCCTATCAGGGCAACTCCGTAGTCAACTGGTGTCCGAAGCTCGGCACCGTGCTTGCCAACGACGAGGTGAGCGAGGGTGTATCGGTGCGCGGTGGCTATCCCGTGGAACAGCGCCAGATGACTCAGTGGCTGCTGCGTGTCTCCGCCTATGCACAGCGCCTGCTCGACGGACTCGAGACCCTCGAATGGACCGACTCTCTGAAAGAGACCCAGCGCAACTGGATTGGTCGCTCCGAGGGCGCGGAGATGCGTTTCAAGGTAAAGGACAGCGACCTGGAGCTGGAAATCTTCACCACCCGCGCCGACACCGTGTTCGGCGTGACCTTCATGGTGCTCGCTCCCGAAAGCAAATATGTGCAGCAGCTCACCACTCCCGAGCAGCGCGAGGCTGTGGAGGCCTACCTCGAGCAGGTGCGCCACAAGACCGAGCGTGAGCGTCAGATAGAGAAGAAAGTGAGCGGTGTCTTCACCGGCGCCTACGCCATCAACCCCCTCTCCGGCAAGGAGATACCCGTTTGGGTGAGCGACTACGTGCTTGCCGGCTACGGCACCGGAGCCATTATGGCCGTGCCTGCCCATGACTCCCGCGACTACGCCTTCGCCCGCCACTTCAACCTCCCCGTGGTGCCCCTCATCGAGGGTGCTGACGTGAGCGAAGAGTGCTTCGAGGCCAAAGAGGGAATCATTTGCAATTCCGAAGGTCCCACGCTCAACCTCAACGGCCTGACCGTCAAGGAGGGTATCGCCCGCACCAAGCAATTCATCGAAGAGGCCCGACTCGGTAAAGTCAAAGTGAACTACCGCCTGCGCGATGCCATCTTCTCCCGCCAGCGCTACTGGGGTGAACCCTTCCCCGTGTACTACAAGGATGAGGTGCCCTATCTCATGGATGAGTCCGCTCTTCCCCTCGAACTCCCCGAAGTACCCTCCTACCTCCCCACCGAGAGCGGCGAGCCCCCGTTGGGTCGCGCCCAGGGTTGGCACACCCCCGACGGTTTCCCCATCGAGCTTTGCACGATGCCCGGTTTCGCCGGCTCCTCAGCCTATTACCTGCGCTACATGGATCCGCACAACAACGATGCGCTCGTAGGTCGCGAAGCCAACGACTACTGGCAGGATGTAGACCTCTACATCGGCGGCACCGAACATGCCACCGGCCATCTCATCTACTCCCGCTTCTGGAACAAATTCCTCTTCGACCTCGGCCTTGTTTGTCGCGATGAGCCCTACCGTCGCCTCGTCAACCAGGGCATGATTCAGGGTCGCAGTAACTTCGTTTACCGCATCAAGGACACCAACACATTCGTCTCACGCGGCCTGAAGGATCAGCATGACGTGACCCCCATCCATGTGGATGTCAACATAGTCAGCAACGACCGTCTTGACCTCGAAGCCTTCCGCGCCTGGCGACCCGAATACAAGGACGCGGAATTCATCCTCGAAGATGGTGAATACCTCTGCGGCTACGCTGTGGAGAAGATGAGTAAGTCAATGTTTAACGTGGTCAACCCCGACGACATTGTGGAGCGTTACGGCGCCGACACTCTCCGCCTCTACGAAATGTTCCTCGGCCCTCTGGAGCAGAGCAAACCCTGGGACACCAACGGCATCGATGGCGTTTCCCGATTCCTCAAGAAGCTTTGGAACTACGCAGAGAAGGCTTTGGCCGACGACCCGCAGCGCCCCGCTACACCAGAGGAACTGAAGGCCGTTCACAAGCTTATCAAGAAGGTTAGCGCCGATGTTGAGAACTTCTCATTCAACACCTCTGTGGCTGCCTTCATGGTAGCTCTCGGCGAACTGACTGCCACCAAGAAAGCTTCCCGCCATGCGTTGGAACTCTTCGTGCGTGTGCTTGCCCCCTTCGCTCCCCACATCAGCGAGGAGCTCTGGCATCAGCTTGGTCACGAAGGCAGCGTAGTGGATGCCGAATGGCCCTCTTGGAACGAAGATTACCTCAAGGAGTCAGTCGTGAAATACCCCGTGAGCTTCAACGGCAAAGTGCGCTTCACCATCGAGCAACCCGCCGACGCTCCGCGCGAGGTCGTGCAGGAGGCTGCCCTCAGCAATCCCGCCGCCGCCAAGTGGCTTGACGGCAAAGAGCCCCGCAAGATAATCGTAGTGCCCGGAAAGATTGTCAACGTAGTCGTATGAAGCAATTAGTATTTGCAAGTAATAATGCTCATAAGCTCAGCGAGATACGCCGCATTGTAGGCTCCCGCTTCGAGATACTCTCACTTGCCGACATCGGCTGTCACGACGACATTCCCGAGACGGCACCCACTCTCGAAGGTAACGCCCTCATCAAAGCGCGCTGGGTGAAGGAACGTTATGGCTACGACTGCTTTGCCGACGACACCGGCCTCATGGTCGATGCCCTCGACGGCGCCCCCGGCGTGCTCACAGCCCGCTTTGCCGGAGAGCACTGCACTCCGGCCGACAATGTGGCTCTGCTGCTGGAGAAGTTGCAGGGTAACCCGCTGCGCACGGCTCGCTTCAGCACCGTAATAGCCCTGATTCTCAACGGCAAGGAATATGTGATGACCGGCACCGTAGAGGGTGAGATTTCCACTGAGGAACGGGGCGCCGACGGTTTCGGCTACGACCCCATCTTCATCCCCGAAAACACCGGCCTAACTTTCGCCCAGATGGGACCCGATGCCAAGAACGCAATCTCCCACCGTGGCCGCGCCACCGAGAAACTCCTCGCCAAGCTCGAGGAGTTATCCCGTCCACAACCCCCTCAGCCTCCGGTTCCCCCTGTGCCCCCTACACCACATGCGAAAAGGACACACCCCTCCGCGCCTGTCCCCCCCGGCGGCACGCCTCCCGCTGCTGCGGAGCCGGTCAGGACAGAGAACAAGCCGTTGCTGATAACCGGCAACCTGCTTTTGTTTTTCTCCTTCATCTATTTCATTGCCAACTTCAATAATGACGGCTATGGAGTGGCCACTGCAATCGGGCTTATCGGATTGCTGTTAGGCTTGAAGGGGATTCCCGGCAGCGTAAAACAGGAGGGAAAACCTGCGCCCGCAGTCAAGCAAGGACTTCTATCATCTATTTATAGAATTGAAGCGGTCGTGGCAATAGTCATGGCCTGCGTCGGAGCTATATTTATCGATGGTAATCTCAACGAACTCTGTCAGCGGTTTGAGACGGCAGCCATTTGGCTCGGCGTATTGATGGCCATAAGCGTACTGGCAGTGGCTTTCTACTTTATCAAAGGACGGTTTGCCAAAAAGTCTGCTCCTGCTGAATGCTGATTGAACGGCCGCCACTTCTGTTGCGCCTTCTCATGAACGGTGTGCTCTTCCGGATGCCTCAGGCTCCCGGCGAGCGCACCGTTTATCTTACTTTTGATGACGGCCCAATTCCCGAGGCCACCCCTTGGGTGCTCGATTGCTTGCGCGAACATCGAGTAAAAGCCACATTCTTCATGGTGGCCGATAATGCCCGCCGCTATCCGCATCTTGTGGAGGCCGTGCAGGCTGAGGGGCACGGCATAGGGAACCACACCATGCATCATATTCAGGGACTGCACACTTCAACTGCCGACTACCTCGCCGACACCCGCGAGGCTCTGAGGTATCTTCCCCCGGAGGCCGCCCGGCTCTTCCGTCCCCCTCACGGACTGATGCGCGCTGCGCAGCGCCATGCCCTCTTGGCGCAGGGACGCATCGTGCTCTACGACGTGCTGACCCGCGACTACGCCCGCCGCGTCAGCGCTACCGACATACTGCGCACCGTTCAGCGCCTCACCCGCCCGGGCAGCATAATAGTCTTCCATGACTCCCTGCGCAGCATCGACAAGCTCCGCACCGCCCTTCCCGCCACCCTCGCCTGGCTCCGCGCCGAGGGCTACCGCTGCGCCCCTCTCTGACCTGCTTTTTTTGAAAAGTGTGGTTTTGACCCACTAAATTCTATTGAAAAGTGTGGAATTTGCTTGTCTATTTTCATTGAAAAGTGTAAATTTGCGGGTGTAAAAACCATTGAAAAGTGTAAGCTATGCTGTATCGTAAAGCGGAAAAGATTATTACTGAGCACCTTACGGGTTTGTCCGACAAGGTGCTTATAGTGAGCGGGGCGCGCCAAATTGGTAAGTCGTATCTGATACGCCATGTGGGGCAGCAGGTGTTCAAGAACTTCATAGAAATAAATTTGATTGAGGATAGTGAACATGAAAGAATTTTTGAGCATGTCCGGTCCACTGAGGATTTTTATCTCGCGGTAAGCAGTGTGGCTGGAGACAGGATGGGTGACGCTACCGATACGCTTATTTTTCTTGATGAGATACAGCAGTATCCTCATTTGCTCACGTTGTTAAAATTCTTGCGCGAAGAGGGAAAGTATAAATATGTGGCCAGTGGTTCACTCTTGGGTCTCACGTTGCGTCAGACAACATCAGTGCCTATCGGAAGTGTCTATATACTTCAGATGTATCCTCTTGATTTTGAAGAGTTTCTGTTGGCTAATAAGGTGGGTGAACAGGTCATTGATTATGTAAGGCTGCAGTTCAAGCATGAGAAAAGTCTTGATGAAGCGCTACATACGCGTCTGCTGTCACTGTTCAAGAGGTATTTATTGGTTGGAGGAATGCCCGATGCAGTCAATACATATTTAGACACGCACAACATCGTGAAAGTCAGAGAGGTGCAGCGCGACATCCATCAACTCTACGAGATTGATGCCTCAAAGTATGATGATGCCCACCGGCTTAAAATCCGACGCATATACAATCTTGTTCCATCCTATATGGAAAACAAGAAAAAACGCTTGATATTCAGTGATATTGAAGAAAAGAAAGGGGGACGCAGTGCTGATTATATCGATGAGATAGAATATCTGATTTCTTCCGGAATCACGCTTGATGTCAAGGCCGTAACCAATCCTAAGTTTCCCTTGGCTGAGTCAGAGCAAAAGAATCTGATAAAGCTGTATCTGAATGATGTGGGACTGCTTACATATTTGCTTTATCGCACTAATATAGCGGCAGTGCTTGAGGATAGGAGCAGTGTAAACTTAGGTGGTGTGTATGAATCTGTCGTTGCAATGGAACTTGCGGCTCATGGCCAGCGATTGTTCTATTATGACAATCGCAAGGCGGGAGAGGTAGATTTTCTTGTTGACGATTTCACCAACCTGAGCGCTTTGCCTATTGAGGTGAAGTCAGGCAAAGACTATACAGTTCATGCTGCGATGTCGCGTTTGGTCAGCAATGAAGATTATCATATTGACAAGGGATACGTATTATCCAATTACCGCGAGGTCAGTAGCAAAGGCAGTGTGACGTATATGCCTGTATATTATGTCATGTTCATAACCCCGCACAGTCCGGACGCCTTATTGTTTTAGCCACACTCTTAATGCGCGATTACAGGGCGCCTTGCTCTATGAGGGTGGCTATGCGGTCGATGGTGGCGTCCTCCTTGTTCTTCTGCGGTTTCCAGCTTTGGTTGATGTTGATGCCGAAGAAGCGCCCGAAAGTCTGCCAGAAGCCGGCGCGGAAGCTCCCGAGGAAGGCCTTCACAATATTGAAGGTGCTCTGATGAGTCTCTCGGTTAATCAGCTTCAGCATCACCTTTCCCTGATTCTTGGTCATGCTCTTGATGCATGGTTTGTACTGCTCAAAGATGTCCTTCTCCAGCCGCTTCAGATGCGCCTCGCGCTTCTTCACATCGGGGATGGTGCGGATGTATTCATAGGTCTCGCAGAGGGTCTGGAAAGCGAGCTTGGCATAGGGAAGCGTCTTGCGCACATCGCGCACCGTCTTCCAATAGAAATCCTCCTCCTTCTTGTTCTTGAACTTCATTGGAGGATAGACATAGATGTCGCGGATGAGAGTCATGCGACATGTGTCGCCATATTCATCCACAAAGCGATAGAAGCCCCTGTAAGCCTTAACCTCAATCTCAGGCAATTCCTGAGCCGAGGAGGTGGCAACGGCGGCAGCGAGCAATAAAAGTATGGAGAGCAAACGGGTCATAATCAATCTCCTAACAGATAGAAAACGGTTTCGGGACCGCGGGAGAACAATAATTCAACAGCTGAGATATGGGATGGAAAATCGGAAGCGTCAGCAGGAAGGGAGAGCTTGCGTTCCGGATGCTCACGCAGCCATTCGATAGCCTGCGGGAGCTGCGCTCCATGCCTGAAAGCCTCATCCAGGGAGGCACAAAGGTCGCAGAGGCGCCCGGCCGGTTGCGCATAAATCTCAGCAAATGCGTCCTCCAGAAAATGGAAATAGGGCAACGCGCCGTAGGCACTCGTGATGGCCTGCCAATGAGTGTGGCGCCAATTGCCATGCTCGCTCAGGCGCAACTCCCGGAAAGGGGTGTGGAGCAGACGGCGGCGTCCCCCCTCCACCGGCACCGTGAGCGTCTGCTCCCCCCAGGCACCACGGATGATAGCGCGTGTGGGGGGAACAGGAGCTGCGGGGGCTTCGCCAAGGCCAAGCTCACTGCGCAGCTGCGCCCGGTAATATGCTATGGAGGGCAGATACACTCTTTGTTCACTTATCCGGATTAGGGGTGTGCAGGATTCGGTTCCAGCGGATGCTTGCAGGGAAGGAGCGATCCTGATCGAAGGAGATAAGCACAGTCATCGGAGTGCCTACAATGTGATCCTCAGGCACGAAGCCCCAAAAGCGGGAGTCGGATGAATTGTCGCGGTTGTCGCCCATCATCCAGTAGTAATCGAGCTTGAAGGTGTAATAGTCAGTCTGCTTGCCGTTAATGAAGATTTTGCCGTCGCGCACATCAACCTTGTTCCCCTCGTAAGCCTCGATGGCGCGGCGATAGATGGGGAGGTTGGCGGTGGTCAGATGCAGCGTGACACCCTGCTTGGGAATCCAGAACTCAGGCATGTTGCGCAGGTTCCATCCCAGCCCCTGCCCCACCGGGAATATTCCCTGCACGAGCGGCAAGCTGCATTCCGAGAGCAGCTTGATTTCTCCGTTCACCTGCGGGAAGCTCTTCACCTTGGCGAGCGCCTCCTTGGTCAGGGGGATATTATAGAAAGGGAAGGGGATGGAGGGATCAGTCTGAGGCTGCACGCCGGCATCAGCCAGCGACACCCCGGCCTCTTTCCACTGCTCGGCGGAGATGGCGCCACTCACGGGCACTACGTAATTGTGCTGCACATACTGCGGTTCCTCGAGCGGCTTGCCGTTGATGTAGACCACATCGTTCACAATCTTCAGTCGGTCGCCGGGGAGCCCGATGGCACGCTTCACAAAGTTCTCGCGACGGTCCACGGGACGCACCACCACCTCACCGAAAATATCTTCATTCTCAGCAATATAAGCGCGTCCGTCAGGCACACCTTTCTCCTCTTCCAGAATCTGCACCAGGTGATAGTAGTCAGGCTCAGGCACTTTCAGAGGCACCGTGTCGGCACAGGGGGCGTTGAAGACCACAATGTCGTAGCGCTCCACATCGCGCAGGCCGGGCAGACGGTGATAATCCAGCTCAATCAGCTCGGAATAGCTCTTTGAGTTGGTGATGGGCAGAGTGTGCTGCGCCAGCGGGAAATGGATTGGAGTCTGCGGCACACGGGGACCATAGACGGCCTTGTTGACCCACAGGAAGTCACCCACAAGCAGCGTCTTCTCCAGACTGGAGGAGGGTATCTTGTAGTTCTGGCCGATGAACGCGAAGATGAAGTAGACGAGCACCAGGGCATAGACGATGGCATCCACCCAGCTCATCAGGGTGCGGGTGACCTTGTTATTCGATTTCTTCCACCAAGTCAGGGGGATATAGCCGGTGATGTAGATGTCAAACAGCAGCGGCAGCACGAGCAGCAGCCACAGGTTGCCCATCCAGATGCACCAAAGCGTGTAGAGCAGAGCCACTACGCCGAAGCGCACCCATCGGGTAGGCTTGATTTCGCGCAGACGGTCGGCAAACGAGCGCTTGCCGGAAGCGGGGGAGGGAGAGGTGTTTATTTTTTCTGAATACATGATAATCAGTCTTTTAAGCCGAGCACATCGGCCATTGTGTAGCGATGACCGCGAGGCGCCTGAGCGAGCCATTCGGCAGCCACTACGGCACCCACGGCAAACCCATGTCGACTCTTGGCCTCATGGCGCAGGGTGATTGTATCGTCGGGGCTATGCCAGGTCATAGTGTGGATGCCGGGCACCTCCCCCTCGCGCAGTGCGGTCACAGGGAGCTTGTCGGCGGGAGCCTCCCCCTCTTGCCAACCGGTGTAGCGGGGGCAGGAGGCCACGAGCTGCTCGGCCAGCGTGATGGCCGTGCCGCTCGGATGGTCGAGCTTATGGATATGGTGCACCTCCTCAAGCTCCGCGCGATACTCCGGATAGGGAGCCAGCAGGCGGGCCAACAGGCGGGAGGCGGCCATGGTCACATTCACGCCCAGCGAGAAGTTGGTGGCATGGAGCAGCGTGGCTCCTTCGGCGCAGGCCCGCTCCACCTCGGGAGCAGTTTCAGCGTTGAGCCATCCGGTGGTGCCACACACCACCTTGACCCCCTCCCTCCAGGCGGCCTTCACATTATCGAAGCCGGCCTGAGGCACCGAGAACTCAATGGCAACGTCAGCCGAGCGGAAAGCCTCGGAACTGAAGTCCGCGCGATTGTCCACATCAATCACGCACACCACCTCATGCCCGCGGCTGAGAGCAACACTCTCAACCTCGCGACCCATCTTGCCATGTCCTATGATAGCTATCTTCATTTCTTTTTCTTCTTGGAGGATTTTTTCTTGGTAGATGATTTGGGAGCGGCACTCTTTGACTTCGAGCCTTTGCCGCTCTTGGCTGTGGCTGCGCCACCCTTGGCGGGCACCTTAACCTTGTCGCCCGGATGAATCATGTCACCCTTCAGTCCCGGGTTAGCCTTGCGGAGCTGGTCGACGGTCACGCCGTTGCGCTTTGCGATGCGCTCCAGGCTGTCACCCTCGCGCACAGTGTGCTGAGTGTCCTTGGGGGCAGCCTCCTTCTTGGCCTTTTTCCCTTTCTTACCCTTTGCGGGGGCCGGGGCGGGAGCGGCAGCCTGTGCACCCTTCTTGCTCTTCTTCGGCTGGGCGGCGGGAGCAACAGCGGGCTGAGCGGCCGGAGCCGGAGTGGCAGCCTTGGCCTGCTTGGGAGCAGAGGCGGGGGCAGCGGCCGGAGCTGCTTTGGCGGGAGCCGCGGCGGTATAAATCACGAGCTGCTGGCCGGTGCGCACAGCGTTGCGGCGCAGATTGTTCCACTCCTTGATGTCGGCCACGCTCACACCATAGGTCTGAGCAATGGTAGTGATAGTCTCACCCTGCGCCACCTTGTGGGTCACGCTCTTGCCTCCGCGGGCAGCGGCGGCAGCGGTGCGCACTTCGGCCACCTCCTGACCCACCTGCTGATCCTGCACCGAAGGCTGAGGCTCAACAGCCTGCGCCGTCTCATAGAGCGCGGCCGGGGCTGCGTCGCCCGGTTCGGCTGTCTCGCGGCGGGCATACTTCTCGGCATCATGAGCAAGGATGGCATCCTCACTCACGATGTAGGCATACACCTGCTGTGAGGGGAGAATCAGATAATAGGGATGATCCTGAGTGGCCGGAATAATGTCGGCGCGGAACTGAGGATTCAGGATGCGCAGCTCCTCAACAGGGATATTCAGCACCTCGCTCACCTGATTGAAGTGCAGGCGCTTGTTGACGGCCACAGTGTCGGTCACCAGCGGCTTGGTAGCGAGCACCGGGGAGATGTTGTGCTTGTCGTAGTAGTTCATCACATAGTTGGCGGCGATGAACTTGGGCACATAGCCGCGGGTCTGCTCCGGCAGGAACTTGTAGATGCTCCAGAAGTCATGCTTCTTGGGATCGCCGCCTGCGCGGCGCAGCGCTTTGTTGACGGTGCCGGGGCCGCAGTTGTAGGCAGCGATGGCCAGATACCAGTCGCCGTAGGAGTCATAGAGATCCTTGAGGAGCTGCACGGCCTTTTCAGAGGAGAGATAGGGATCGCGGCGCTCGTCAACCAGCGAATTGACCTCCAGGCCGAGAGCCTTGGCGGGAGTCACCATGAACTGCCAGAGGCCGGCGGCGCCGCTTGAGCTGACGGCGTTGGGGTCGAGAGCGCTCTCGATGACCGGCACATATTTCAGCTCCTGAGGAAGTCCGGCTGCTTCGAGCGCCTGCTCGAAGATGGGCATGTAATAGTGGCTCAGCCCCAACAGTGCGGCCACCTGTGCGCGCGACTTGGAGGTGTAGTTATTGATATAGGTTTTGACCACCTGATTGTAAGGCATGTCAAGCAGCGTGGGGAGCTCGGCCAGGCGGCGGCGCAGCTCGTCGTCGCTCACGGGGACATCCTTGGAGCGGGAGTAGCGGTCGTCGGAGGTGGTATAGTTCTTCAGATACCACCCCTCGAGCAGCTTTTGGGTGTTCTGCTCGAAAGATTCGGGAAAGACTATGGCCGAGTCGGTGAGAGACTCCTTTATGTCGAGCACATTGCGTGCCTGCAAGCCCTGAGCCGCCGGGAGAGCCAGCGACGCCGCGAGAGCTATGCGAAGGAGATATTTTTTCATAATAATGTGGATATGAGGAGGTTAAAAATAGTCAGAAATTAAATGCCCATTGCACCCCGACGGCCGGCAATCGCTCGCCGGGAGCCTGAAACAGAGCGGGTTGCACATCGAGCGAGAGGTCGTCGGAGATGTCGAAGTGAGCCATAGTGGCATCAACATAGGCATCCACCATGCAGAGGAGATAGACCGCCACCATGCCTATGATGCAAAGGTCGCGGTTGCGGCGGAAATAGGTGCGGCGGCTTTTGAGCACACTCTCCAGCCACTGCCGGTCAAGGTCACCCTCCACCGTGGTGGGGGGAAAGAAGTTCATGTAGGAGTTGGTCGAGGGGTCGGCATCCATCAGGTCGCGGTAGGCCTGCGAATAGTCGCGGAGCTGCGAATTGTTCCAGGAGGTGGCATATCCCAGCCCCATGTATCCGGCCACGATGATCGGCAGCTTCCAGTAACGGCGGTTGTAGACCTGCCCCAGGCCGGGGATTAGCGCCGAGAGCCACACGGCTCTCGTGGGGTCAGGATTGAACTCACGTTTGCCCCCCATCATGGGTGTGTAGCCGGCTTCGGTGAAGTAGTCGAGGCCGTCGTCAATCGAGTCAGCCGGAGCCTCGTGGCCGGCCACTCGAGACCCGTCGACGGGCACCAGCACCTCCACATCAAGCAGCGAGTCAGTCGCCTCCTGAGCGCGTGCCGGGAGCCAAGCAGCCAAGCACAAGGCCGTCGCAACCCCTGCGAGGCCGCGACGCAAACCGCCCTGTATGTGGCTGAAGTTCAAGGTCATTGTTTCAGTTTTTCAAACAACATGACGAGCTGCTGCAGCTCATCGTCATTAGCAAAGGAGAGGGTTATGGAGCCTCGACCGTCAGTTTTGCGCGAGAATTTCACCGGGGTGGCGAAATATCGCTGCAGGTCACGACGGAAGAAGTCATAGTCATGCGAGGGGGCTGTGGCCGCCGCCCGCTTCTTGTTGATTCTCGGAGTCTCACCCTTCAGCTCGGCCTCCTTGATTTCCTTGGCCAGCTCCTCGACGCGGCGCACGGAGAGACCTTCACTCAGAATCAGATTGTAGAGCTTCAGCTGATTCTTCGGGTCCTCCACCGAGAGGATTGCGCGGGCATGGCCCATGTCGATCCGGCGGTCGCGCAGGCCGAGCTGCACCTCAGCCGGCAGGCGGAGCAGGCGCAGATGGTTGGCTATGGTGGCGCGCTTCTTGCCGATGCGTTCGGAGAGGCGGTCCTGCGTCAGGTCATACTGGTCGATGAGTTTCTTGAAGGTGAGCGCCACCTCGATTGCATTCAGATCCTCACGCTGAATATTTTCAATGAGAGCCATCTCGGTCATCTCCACATCAGTGGCTGTGCGCACATAGGCGGGCACCCTTGTGAGGCCGGCCATTCGGGCGGCGCGCCAGCGGCGTTCGCCGGCAATAATCTGATAGGTGCCGTCAGGCATAGTGCGCAGCGAGAGGGGCTGGATGATGCCCAGTTCGCGTATGGAGCCGGCCAATTCTTCCAGCGCCTCCTGCGAGAAATTGCTGCGGGGCTGGTCAGGGTTAGGGGCTATGAGAGAAATCTCAATGTCGTTTATTTCAGATGAGCCGGAGGTCTGAATGTCGCCCATGGAGATGAGTGAATCCAGGCCGCGTCCCAATGCGTTTCGTTTCTGAGCCATAATCGAGAGTTAAGCGTGGTTACTTGGCTGCTTTCTGCGCGGCCTCCGGTTTGTTGCGGGCAATCAGCTCTTTGGCCAGCTGGCGATGGGAGATGGCGCCGCGCGAATCGGAGTCGTAGAGAATCACGGGGAGGCCGTGGGAGGGAGCCTCGGAGAGCTTGATGTTTCGGGGGATAACGGTGCTGAACACCATCTGCCCGAAGTGCCCCTTCAGCTCCTCATATATCTGATTGGCCAGGCGGAGGCGCGCGTCATACATCGTGAGCAGGAAGCCCTCGATTTCGAGCTGCGGGTTGAGGCGGCTCTTGATGATGCGTATAGTGTTGAGCAGCTGCGTGATACCCTCCAGAGCGAAATACTCCGCCTGCACCGGGATAATCACGGAGTCGGCTGCCGTCAGAGCATTGACGGTGATGAAACCCAGCGAGGGGCTACAGTCAATCAGCAGGAAGTCGAAGTCATCCTTGACGGTGGCCAGGGCGCTGCGGAGCACTCGCTCGCGCTGCGGCTTATTGATCAGCTCAAGCTCGGCACCCACCAGGTCGATGCGACTGCTCACCAGGCTCAGCCCCTTGATGCAGGTCTTCTGAAGGGCGGAGGCCACGGGATAGTCATCCACCAGGCACTCATAGATGCTTGCCTGCGCCTCGCGCGGGTCAATCCCAAGGCCGGAGGTGGCATTTGCCTGCGGGTCGGCATCAATGAGCAACACCTTTTTGCCGGCCTCGGCCAGACAGGATGCCAAGTTGATGGCGGTGGTGGTTTTGCCCACACCCCCCTTCTGATTAGCTATGGCAATAATTTTACCCATAATATGGTAAGTGTCTCAAATAAATGAGTTAATGTATTTAGTGGCTCTCGTTGTCAATGTTTATTTGAGCGGCTTTTGCGAAATCCATCACAAAAGCCATCCGAAATAAACATTAACTCTTTTATTTGAGCCACTTACTTGGAAGTCATCTTGACTTTTATCGGTTTCAAACTGCAAAGTAACGAATAAACCGCGGAAAACCAAGCCCGCGAAGTATTAAATTGTCTTAAAGTGTTAATAAAGTCAGTAAATAACTGACAATCAATTATATACGGGCACAACCCGTGCAAATTCATGCGCATCAGGGGGAAATAAATAGCCGGGGACATCATCTCGACGTGCCCGGCTTTCTTTCCTTTGACTTAATAAATTAACTTTAACTAAAACTAATTTCTTGATTTACGGGTGACTGCGGGCGGGTTCATTCGCCCGCAGCCTGTGGTGTATCGCGACCCGATTTATCGGGCGTCGCGAGGGATTACTTAACGATTACCTTCATGGTTTCGGAAGCAGTGGCGGCTACGTAGATGCCTGCGGGGAGTTCCACGCGGCCTGCGCCCTGATAGAGCACGCGGCCATCCACGCTGTAGACTGCACCCTCATTGCCCATCATATCGATGAAGCCTGCGCCGGCCACGATGCCTGCGGCGTTCATCTCAACATTCTCGATAGAGGTCTGAATGTCAGTCAGGTTGAAGTCAGCCTTGGCAGGCACGGAGACGAATACCATGTAGTTCTCAGCATTGTTGGCAGCAGCACGCATCGGAGCGTTTGCGGGAGTCGGATCAAGCTCCTCCTGACCCGGCTTGAAGATAGCGCCGTAGTACTGCATATCCATGTTCTCGCCGGAGGTTGCGAAGATGTAGCCATGAGCCACCTCAACACTGAACTGGTTGCTGAGCTGAGAGGTTGCACCCATGCCGGACCAGTAAGTACCGAGATCCTCTTTCTGGATTACGTAGCAGGTGGTCTCATCCTTACACAGTGCAGAGTGATGCTGCAAGGCGTTGGTTTCGGTCTCGTCGTCGCAACCGTTGATGCCCACGGCCTGACCATTGATGCGGAAAGCATAGTAGGGGTCGTGATGCTCGGTGTCGATGGTCAGTTCAGTGTCAGCGAGCTTGCTCACTGCGGGGGTAATCTCCGGAGTGTTAGCCAGAATCAGCAGCTCTTCATAGTCGTTTGACTCAGGAGCCTTCTCGCGAATCACGCGATAAACGTGGGGAGTCTCGGCTGCAATCTCGGGAGCCTGCAGCTCAGGATTGATTTCGATGGTCACACCCTCGGCTTTACGTTCGTAGAAGATTACGAGGCCCTTGTTCTTCACAAAGTCGAAGACGAGCTTGCGGGGGATAGCCTCATATTGGCCGGTTGTCTCATTGTACTGAATCCAGCGGTTGATGTCCTGGTTCACGAAGTAGATGTAAGACTCGGGAGTCACATCCTTCAGGTTGAGCTTTGTGCCCTTCAGGTATTCCTGAAGACGCTCGTCGCCTTCGAAGTTAGTATCGCGGGTAGCCTTGCCGAGCTGATGCTCATTGGCGGGAGTGCCGGAATAGTCTTCATCGTCGGGGATGAGGCTAATCAGCTCCTGGGTGGCGTTCGGCATATCCACATAAGTCTTGATGTGGAGACGGCGCACGCGGGTGTTCTTGTATTCAATATCAGAAGCGGTGTACTCACCGTTGGTCAGACCGGTGTGCAGAGCGCCGCTGACGGTCACATCCTTATTGTCCTCATCATAGGAGATGATGGCATCGAATCGGCCGGGCTGCATACGGGGAGTCGGCACACGCGGAGCGATGTAGTAAGTCATCGGCTGTGTGGTGAGTTCGCCGATTTCGCCTGCATCTGTTCCGGCGGAAGCGGGTTTATAGGTCAGGGTTACGGAGTAGGTGTGACGGAACACGTCGGGAGCGGGGAATACATATTCCAACGGAACATCACCCTCAACTGTTCTATCATCAGTAGTCTGAATTGCAGTGGGAGAGTCCATTGCGTTGGGCACACTCAAATTCCATTTGACACCGGTGGAGCCGGCCATTGATTCGTCAGCGTCGGGACCCATCCAGGGACGACGGGCATAGATAAGCATCTGACGGGTCCAGGTGGCCTGCTCGCTGCTTGCATAGAAAGAGGGTTCGGGCACTTTGTCGAGCATGGTCACGTGATAGCCCCATTCACCCATCTCTTCAGAGGGTTCGAGGTTATAACCGTAAGCCTCAACAGCACCGGGAGAATAGGTCACGAAATCATACTTATTCAGTTCTTCGGGAGCATTCTCCTTGTTAACCTTGATGAGCTGACCGACATAGAGAGTAGAGGCAACTGCCTGCACGTAGTAAGGGTTGGACTTCACGAGAGCCTTCTCGGTAGTGTTGCTGAAGGAAACCTCCATGGTGTAGTAGTACCAACCGGAGTTACGATAGTTGAAGCCATCGTGGAAGTAGCCCTCGGCATAGTCGTCAGCAGAAGCGAAGTCAGCGGCGAAGATAGAGGAGAAGTCAGCGGCAGCTACATCGAGGCCATCCTCCTCAAGAATCTCACCCATCACACGGTCGTCAGACTGGCGGTAGATAACCACGTGCACGCCGGTTACTTTGGTGTCCTCTTCAAGCACGTAGGTCAATTCGGGTTTGAAGACACCTGCGGTGTAAGTGGAGTTGGAGAGGGCGTGAATCTGCGCACCGCCGGGAGCCAAAGTGGTGTAGAGGCGGCAGGCACTGTTGACGCGGGGATTGTTTACGTCGAGGAAGAAGTAAACGTGAGACAGATAGGTCGGCTTGTTGAACACCATGTCGCCGTTCTGGAGGCCCATCATAACAGTCTGATTGAAGCCGATTTCCACAGCCTCTGCTCCTTCGCGGTATTCGCCCCAGTTCCAGTTATATTCCCATTCGGCACCATCGCCGTTGGCGTTCTTGCGGGCACCGCTCCAGCCGGTCCAGAGTTTGAACTTGCCGTTAGCCCAAAGGTCAGACACCTCATAGAGGCGATAGGTTGCATTGTCATCAAGGATCAGATTCTCCTGACCGATGAAGCGGGGATCATTTTTCCACACCGCACCTGTAGCTTCAGATGAGGGGGAGAATGTCAGCTCGCCGGATGAGAGACCCATCTCATAGTCGTTGCCGTTAAGCTGGAACTGAGAGGTGAAGATGATATCGTGGTAAGGGGGCCACTGGGTGTTGAAGTAAACGCCGGTTTTGGTTCGGTTAGTCACGGCCTCACCGTCAGCGTTATACTGAATCCAGCTCTGCTGCCAGCCGCCGGTGGTGGTGTTCCAACCGTCGTATTTGGCTGACTGGTCAGCGGGAATGTTAACGAGGTTAGTGGGCACACCCTCACGCTGCTTCCATTCAGCACCCACGAGGGATATGAAGGGGAGAGCGTCAGGCACTTCGGTCACCTCCCAAGTCTTGTCTTCAGTGAGACGGAGGTATTCAATTGTCAGGGAGGCATCAGTGTCGCCGAGCGAGGGGTCATAGACAGCACGCAGACGCAGCGAATTGTTGATGCTGCCCTGGGGCACGGTCAAGCCGTTCCAGAGGTCGCGGCCGGTGTAGACGTGGTGAATCTCGGTAGCGCCGGCATTCTCATAGGAACCTACATATACCCAGCGGGTGTTGCCGTCATTGTCGCCATAGCCGTCGGCAGTTGTGCCGTCAAGGTGCTTGGTGAAAGTGAAGTCGCAGACATATTTGCCGGCATAGCGGGCATCGCCGGGGAAGAGTTTTTCACCGGGCACAAGCTCCCACTCGGGAGAGGGCTGCTTGTTGTTGAGCGCGTGGCCGAGCAGATAGTAGTAAGGCTTGCCTTCATTCATGGCAGCCAGGAACTGAGATTCGTTTCTTACGCCGTAGGGATAGAAGGGCATACCGGGCACAACAACGGTCTCGTCGAGGTGAACGTTGGTCCAGGTTACGCTCAGGTTCTTGGGGGTGCCGTCAGCATTCAGAGACAGAGTGAAAGTGATGTCGGCAGTGCCCTTCAGAAGGGTGTTGAGTTTCAGATTTTCGCCGTTGCCGGAGGGGATTACGTTGGTACCGGTGGGAGATGTCCAGTGTTCGTTACCGTCGTTATACCAAACGCGGAATTGCGTTTGCAGATTCAGGCCAAGGAATGTATAGACAAGGTTGCCATCTTCGTCAGCCACAAAAGCACGCTGGTCGGTAGAACCCCAACCGGCATCAAATGAAGCCCAGTCACCACGCAGGTAGTAAGTATGTTCGGGCAGAGGAGTATTCCAGGAGGCTGTGAGAGAGGGTTTGCCGCCATTCATGGTGAGAGTAAAGGTCACTGATGTGCCATCGGGGCAACCTATGAGTGCATAGTTTGTGTCATTTTTCTCAAACACAGATGCATCATAGTCACAATCACTATCACCATACCAAGTTCCGTCGGTGTCCCAAAGTTTGATTACAGAAAAGTCTACACCACTTGTGAGAGTCAGCTTGCCGTCAGCATTAAACTTTCCGGCGGGAGTTGACCAACCGGCCTTATCACTTTGCAGGCCATATTTGGTGTAGTCACTATCACTGCTGCTTCCCCATGAAGCACTCAGATAAGGTTTGCTATTCACTTCAGTAAGAGTAAATACTACCTCAGTACCGGAAGGGCAATCTTTGAGCTTCAAGTTGTTGTTAGAAGCCTCAATGACAGAAGTGTCGTAGGTCATTGAGCCGTTATTGAACTCAACCCAGCCGCCGTCATGGAGCTTGAACTCATAATTGTCGTAGGTCATGGTGAGCTTGCCGTCCGCATTGAAGCTTCGGGTGGTACTCCATGAGGAGTCCCAACTGCCGCGCAGTCCATAGGCGGAGAAATCGAGCGCCAATGATGATTGGCTCAGGGCCAACAGGGCTGCGAGCAGGAGCAGGGGCCGTAGGAACCTGCTCTTAAGTTTTTCTCGTAACATTTGTAAGTTTTTTAGTTAGTTTAATTTTTTATTGGTTGTTCTTTTTGTCAAGCCGTGGTCTGAGCTACACACGCAGGTGTGTAACGTCAGATTAGTCGTCTGCCGACAGGGGTATGCCGGAATACGACCGCTGCCTCCCGCGAGAACGGGAAGTCTGAGTTTAGTATGGATGCGTGGTGCCTAAAGTCAAAGCCAAAAGGTGAGGTCTAACAAAGGGAGTTAAGTGAGTCCCATGTGTGTAGGCTGAACCTATGATAAGAAAGCATGTATGTCGTAAGTCAAAGCCGCAAGAAATTAGGCGCTACGGTAGTCAGTTGCCTTTGGAGTTTATGTGCGTCGGGAGTCGGGCTTCCGCATGTCGGCGCACAGCCGCCCCAAAAAGCTGTGCAAAATTACAATCAAAATGGTCAATTCTACCCCCCCCAATTTGTTAATTTACGTTAAATGTGTTGCAAAACATATTTTTATCCCTCTCCGACCGCAGGAAATGCGAAATCAGTTGAGGCCGGGCGGCATCTCTACCGGGATGAGCGCGTGAGGACGAAAAACAGCCCGGGAAGAGCCTCCCTTTCCGATTGAATACCAATGGATAAGGGAGCTCTTCCCGGGCGGGACTCGAGAACGGATTAGGATCACAGGCGAATCTTGAGAGTGCGGGTGGCGGTGCTGATGATGTAGATGCCGCTTTCAAGCTCGATGGAGCCGGCGCCATTGAGCAGTGTGCGTCCGGCGGCATCAACGATGGAGCCTGCTTCGAGAAGCGTCACGGTGCGGCCGTCGATGCTGAAGGGGCTAACGGCTGCGGCGCTATCCACACCGAGGATGATGGGGGTGGTGATGTTCTTGAATTCCTTCCAGCCGGGAGCTGCACGGTAAGCTTCCAGCGCGCCGTCGGGCACGAGGAGCTGCGCGTTGTCATAGACCTCCTGAGGGAAGGAAGCGCCTGTGGCAGGCTCCGGATTCAGGCAGACAACATCTCTGATGGCATCATCCTTAAGGAAGGCGTCAGCTCCAATCTTGGCTACCTTCTCGCCGAATCTGATGCTCTTGAGAGCGAAGCACCAATAGAAGGCTTCTTTCTCAATTTCGGTCACGTTGTTGCCCACGGTGAAATCGGCGAGGTTGGTGCAGCACTGGTAGGTGCCGTCGGGGATAACTGTAATTGCGTCAGGGAGTTCTGAGGCCTCGATTCCACTCTGATAGAAGATGCCGTTGCCAATCTCCTGCACTCCGGCCGGGAGGGGGAGGGAGCGCAGCTCGGTGGTGTAGGCAAAAGCGAATTTGCCGATGCGGGTCACACCCTCTGGCAGGTCGACCTTCGCCAGCAGCGTGCATTCAGAGAGGGAGAATGCGCCTATCTCGGTGACGGTCGAGGGGATAGACACTTCGGTCAGAGCCTCGCAGCCCTGCAAGAAGCTTGAGGGGAGGAGGGTCATTCCTTCGGGCAGGCTGATGCTCTTGAGCGATGCGCAACCGTAGAACATGTCGGAGCCAAGGGTGGTCACTGTGGCGGGCAGGGTGAATTCGGTCAGGGCCTTGCACTCTTCGAAGCAGCTCTCCCCTATCTCGGTCACGGAGGCGGGAATGTATGGGCCACAAAACGAAGCGTGCAAAGTGCGTGATGTCTATTTGAGGTGAAAGG
>CANSAP010000008.1 GCA_947644715.1 uncultured Bacteroidales bacterium | reverse complement strand
CACGACCTTGCCAAGGTCGGGGTCGCGGGTTCGAGTCCCGTTTTTCGCTCAAAAGTCTCCAAGTCTGTTGTCATCCTCAGGGCAACATAAACAAAGACAGGAGCAATAACCCAAGAGTCCGGGTGGTGGAATTGGTAGACACGCTACTTTGAGGGGGTAGTGCCCGTTGGGGCGTGTGAGTTCGAATCTCATCTCGGACACCAAAAACTCCGCAGATTGCATCTAATGCTTTCTGCGGAGTTTTATTTTTTGCCGTGTTTCCCTATTCGTCAGTCGGGGCGACGCATAGTAATGGGTCGTAACCATCCGAATAAAGCGACTATTCACTCACAAAAAGGGGGGTGTCAAAAGTCTTCCTGAAGCAAATGCATGGCGCGGAGCGCCTATCCTCTGTTAGCCGGGGGCTTTAGCCCCCGGTAGTCCGACGTACGGAGCCAGCCCGGCTGGATTTCCAATGTATTGCTAACCAGTGATATAGGGCAGCCCTTACGGGGCTGGGTTGTCGCTGCACGCTTCCCGGGGGGCTGAAGCCCCCCGGCTAACAGAGGATAGGCGCTCCGCGCCATCAGCGTCGAATTCCTATTTTGATGCATCCCCTTTTGTAGTTGTACGGGGGCAATGCTTGCAAAAAAAATTCCTATTTTGAACTGCATCCCCTTTGTAGTTGTACTGGAGCAGTGCTTGCAAAAAACCGACGGCGGCTGCCGGTGCAGTCGCCGTCGGTTTTTTCAGGGGATTTCTCCCGGGATTATTTCCTTTGGATTATCTTTTTTCCTTTGGATTACTTCACGATCATCTTCTGACCCTGCACGAGGTAGATGCCGGGCTGGAGGCCGGTTACCTCTTCGGCAGCCTGAGTGCGTACCACGCGGATGAGCTTACCGTCGATGCTGAAGATGCGGGCTTCGCCGTTAACGTAGATCTTACCGGCTACATTGGTTGCGCCCTGGCCGTTAGCGAGGATGCTGTCGATACCTCCAACCAGACTCATCTTAACAGTCTTTTCGTAAGACTCGCTGTCGCCGAAGGAGAAGGTGAACTTTTGGTCATCATAACCGGGAGCGGACACCAGCACGGGAATTTCAATGCCGTTGGTGAAGACTGCGCCCATGCTGCAGCTGAATTCGCCGGGTGTGCCGGTAGGTTCGGCGGGAACATCTTCAGTGCCGGGGAATACGGTTACGGTAGCGCCGGGGAGGGGCTTGTCGTCAGCTGCGTCAAGCACAATAACAGTCAGAGTGCGATCAGCTTCTGCCAGAGCAAATTGCATAAATACGTTGCTCTCTTCGTCGAAGTTGAAGCTTGATTCGATAGTTTCATAGAGGTCGCAGCTAACCTTTACAGTGAAGTCACCTTCGGGGAGGTCAGTGCCAGAGCAAGAGAATACGTAGTTACCGTTGCCTTCGTTAACAACTGTCATCTTTTCGCCGGCGGCGCTGCTGATTTCAACGGTAGCATTGTCAAGAGGTTCGCTGCTGTAGTCAGAGATTACGTTGGCGGTAAAGGTGTAAGCTTGTTCTTCGAGGATGAAGTTGTAAGCGATTTCAGTCTGCTCTTCAGTGAAAGAGAAAGCATATACTGCGGGCACATAGCCGGGGGCGGAAGCGGTGGCGGAGAAAGTGGCGCCGTCAGCGGCATCACCAGCCCAGATTTCAGCTACGAAGTCGCCGTTTTCGGCGGTTTCGAGAGCCTTCCCTGCGATTTCAACCTTGGCACCCTCGATAGCGGCATTGTTCTTGTCGGCTACGGTTGCTGAGAAGGTGTACATCACGGGAGTGAGTTCAGCATTGGCGGTGGCAACACCTTCGCGCTCGATGTCGGTGAGTTCGGACTCGAGATCCTCGTAGTAAGGAGCCTGCACAAAGAGGGTGAGGGTTTCAGGCACAGCACCGGTGAAGGAGATGTTATACTTACCGGCGGCGTCGGTAGTGGCGGAGCCGAGAGAAGTGGTGCCGTTGAGCAGAGTAACGGTGGCGCCTTCCACAACATCCTCTGAGTCAGCCTTGAGGACGGTACCCTTTACGTATGTGGGCTGATAAGCGATAGCCAAGAAAGTAACCTCTTTGTCTTCGCCGTTGAAGACGATGGTCTGGGGAGCGATGGGCTTCATGTCGGCCACTTCGCAGGTCACAGTGCACTCATTGTCGGCAGCTACGGCTGCGTTAACAACATTTACGACATAAGTGCCGTCATGCAGGTTGGTAGCAGTCTGATTGTTGGTACCGTAGGAAATTTTCACTATAGCGTTAGTGATGTATTCCTGATCCTCATTCAGTACGGTAGCCTTGAAAGATACCTTCTGAGAAGTGAGGTAAACGAGGCCTGTTGCAATTTCGCCATATTTGAAGGCTATGTCGTGGGAAGAGGCAGAGGATGCTTTTACAGTGCTTTCATAGGCTTGGAACCAAGGAGCAGTGGCACGCAGAGTGTAGCCATCAGGATTAAGTTCACCCTTAATGGTGAATACGTAACGGCCTTCAGCATTGATGGTAACATTTTCAGCAATAGCAGTGTCGCCATCGAAGAGAGACATGGTTGCAGTTGTCACGGAACCGCCGGATGAAAGATTGGTGCAAGTAAGGCTCAGGGTTGACTCTACCTGGGAGAGAGTAATGTCATGCGTGAGGTCGCCGGTCATCTCGAATGTGGCAGTGTAGTTTTTGTAGCCTGCGGCAGTAGCAGTTACGGTTACTTCGCTTGCGGGCACAGCTGCAATGGTGTAAGTGCCATCCTGGCCGGTAGTTGCGGCCTCGCAGCCGGGAACACTTACGGTAGCACCAACAACGGCATTGCCGGCTTCGTTGGTTACCTTACCTGAGAGTGTATAGGTAATGGCGGCAGCAGTGTAAGTGTTGGAGTAGTTGTCAATATCGCAATAGTTGGCGGATATGCCGATGAAGCAATCTTCTTCAATGTCAAAAGTAACAGGAGAGAACTCTGTTGCGTTGATACCGGCTGCTCCTAATGTTGCAAATGTCTTGATAGCATCTCCGGGAGTGAATGTGCCATCACCATTGTCAATCATTTTGTAGAGTCCGAAATATGCGCGAGAGTCGCTAACGTAAGTTGAGCTGGTAGCTTTAGCGTAGATTGTAACAGTGCCGGCATTTGCTTTGGTAATGATATAGCTCATTTCGGAAGCAGGGCCGTTGTTGTACATCATATTGCTGAATCGCAGGCAGCGAGAGCCGTCTACACCGCCTGATGTACGCCAGCTCACTCTGTATGCATTTGATGCGATAGCACCGGCAAGATACCATCCGTTAGGGAGTGAAGAGGCATAAAGGGCATAGTCGCCGGATTTGGAGTCAGCCGGTGAGTTGAAGTTTTCTTCAACGGTTACGGTAGCACCGCCACCACCACCGCCGGTGGTGTTCTCGTATTTGGTTACGTTAACGTAAGCTCCGGTGATGCCGATGTAGCAATCCTCGTCGAGATTGAAGGTTACCACACTGCCGGTCAGGAAGTCGGCGGGAAGCTGATCCTTAGTGTAAGAGACGAGTTCTTCACCTGCGGTGTAGGAGCTGCCGTTGGCGGTCATCTTGCACACCTTGAAAGAAGCACCCGATTGAATTACCGGATCAGGAGCAGCGATAGAGATGGACACGGAGCCTGCTTTGGCGGCGGTGACCAAATAACCGACCCCACTCGAGTAACCGGTAAATCTGATGCCACCTGATGCAGGTATGTCTACGGTCATCATTCCTCCTGTGTATGTCCAGCCATCAGGACATGCCAATGTTTGGATAGGATAGTTCCCCTCCATTGTGAAGGATGAGAAGTCCTGGGTAATGGTTTCGGCATTGGTGGTCAGTCCGAGTGCTGACAGCACAAATGCTACCATTAGTAAAGTAATTTTGCGCATAAGCGTTAGATTAAGTGAAACAATTAATTGCAGCAAAGTTAAGCAATAATTTTAATAAACCAAAATTATTGTGCCTCTTTTCGTCAATAATTCTTAAAATTCCTATATGAATAGTGGCGTGTAGGCCATTCATGTGTTTCGTTTTCGAGTGCTTGAAATCCGCGAGATGTGGCTTGTGATGCGGGTTTTGCGGCAGGATGATATAATCGAAAGGCGGGTGCTGGGTAACCTCCTGCTGCTTTTACGGCGTTTTGATTGCGCTTCAAAACTGACGGCTCTGTTTTTGAGCAAAAAGAAAATCGTCGCTACCCGGGTGGGGTAACGACGATTAATATGTTGGCGAGGGGGAATCGGAGCATATGCTCCGTAATTAAATTGCCTCCTCAATGGAGATTACTTGCGGGCAATCTTCTTGTAGCCATACTGAGCGGCAGCGCCGAGCTCTTCCTCGATGCGGAGCAGCTGATTGTACTTGGCCATACGGTCGGAACGTGAAGCGGAACCGGTCTTGATCTGGCCTGCGTTGGTAGCTACTGCGATGTCGGCGATGGTAGCGTCTTCAGTCTCACCGGAACGGTGGGAGATAACAGCGGTGTAGCCGTTGCGCTGAGCCATTTCTACGGCGCGGAGGGTCTCGGTCAGAGAACCGATCTGGTTAACCTTCACGAGGATAGAGTTGGCGCAACCCTCGGAGATGCCGCGCTCGAGATACTTAACGTTGGTCACGAAGAGGTCGTCACCCACGAGCTGGCAGCGGTTGCCGATGAGGTCGGTGAGAATCTTCCAGCCTTCCCAGTCGTTTTCGGCCATGCCGTCTTCGATTGAGTCGATGGGATATTCGTTCACGAGCTTCTCGAGGTACTTGGCCTGCTCCTCGCTGGTGTAAACGGGACCGTCAGCCTGCTTCCAGGTGTAGTCATACTTGCCATCCTTATAGAATTCGGAGCTTGCGCAGTCGAGACCGATGGTTACGTCCTTACCGGGCTCGTAGCCGGCCTTCTTGATGGCTTCGATGATAACGTTGAGAGCATCTTCTGTGCCGTCGAGGGCGGGAGCGAAGCCACCTTCGTCACCAACAGCGGTGCTGAGGCCGCGAGCTTTGAGCACGCTCTTGAGGTTGTGGAAAACCTCGGTGCCCATGCGGATGCCTTCGTGGTAGCAGCATGCGCCAACGGGGCGAATCATGAATTCCTGGAAAGCGATGGGGGCATCGGAGTGAGCACCGCCGTTGATGATGTTCATCATGGGCACGGGGAGCACGTAGCTGTTCACACCACCGATATATTTGTAGAGGGGCTGGTCGAGATAGTCGGCAGCAGCTTTAGCCACAGCGAGAGACACGCCGAGGATAGCGTTGGCGCCAAGGTTGCTCTTGGTGTCGGTGCCGTCGAGCTCGATCATCTTTTCGTCGATAGCAATCTGGTCGAGAGCAGACATGCCGCGGAGAGCGTCGGCGATGGGGCCGTTGACGTTGGCAACTGCTTTGAGCACACCCTTGCCCATGTAGCGGTTCTTGTCGCCGTCGCGGAGCTCGAGGGCTTCGTTAACGCCGGTGGAAGCGCCGGAGGGAACGGCAGCACGACCGCGTGCGCCGCTTTCGAGGATTACGTCTACTTCCACAGTGGGGTTGCCGCGTGAGTCAAGTACCTCACGACCGATGATTTTTTCGATTTTCATAATTAAATTTCTATCTTTTATAGGGTATTTATTCTTGGAATTCTATCTTTGGATTTTCGCGCACAAAAGTAGTAAAAATTTTCGAGACGGAGGCGCGATTCCGTCGAGTTTTTTAGCTGAAGGAATGGAGCGAGAGAGTGCCGTCGGGTGAGAGGCGGGCGTAGGAGCAGAGGTTTATCCAGTCGCCGAGGATGATTGCCCGGCAGGTGGGGGAGAGGGGTTGGTCAGCCAGTATGTGCCGGTGGCCGAAGATGAAGTAGTTGATGTCGGGGTGGGAGGCGAGGTATTCGGCGGCGAACTGAATGAGAGGTTCTCGGTCGGGGCCGCCGTAAGGGTCGGGCACGGGGTGGAAGCCTCGGTTCTGTTTGCTCCAGCCAAAGGCGAGAGGGATGGTCCATCGGGGGTGGACGGAGGCAAAGAGCTTTTGGCAGAGGCGGTTGCGGAACAGGGCGCGGAGAAACCGGAAGCCCGGAGGATTTTTGCCGACTCCGTCGCCATGGGTGATGAAGAGTTTTTTGCCGTAAAGCTCGGGGGTTATTACGCCGTCGACCACCTCGATGCCCAGTTCGCGGGGGAGATAGTCGAAAATCCATATGTCGTGGTTCCCTATGAGCCAAGTGATTTTTATGCCGGCGTCAGCCAGCTCGGCAAGGCAGCCGAAGAAACGGGTAAAGCCGCGGGGCACCACGTGGCGGTACTCAAACCAGAAGTCGAGCACGTCGCCGACGAGGTAGATTCTTTCGGCATCTTTGGCCATGTCGCGCAGGCAGCGCACGACGCGCCGCTCGGCCTCGTGGGTGGAGGCAAAGTATGCAGCGCCGAGATGCAGGTCGCTGAGAAAGTAGGTGGCTTTTCCGTGCATCAGAGAAAACCGAGTTCAAGCTTGGCCTCTTCGCTCATCATGTCCTGACACCAGACGGGGTCGAAGACGAGGCGCAGGTCAACGGCCTTCGGGCCTTCGATGCTGAGGAGCTTCTGGCGCACATCTTCCATAATAAAGTCGGCGGCGGGGCAGCCGGGAGCTGTCAGGGTCATGTCGACGTGCAGAGTCTCGTCAGAGGGGTCGTAGTCAATCTTGTATATGAGGCCAAGATCATAGACATTTACAGGGATTTCGGGGTCAAAGACAGTGCGGAGCACGTCGATGGCCTTCTGAGTTATTTCGAGGGTTTTGTCGGTGGTTTTGTTCTCTTCCATGTTGCAAAATTACGAAAAAAAGTTGGGCGCGCATCTGTGGTTCAGATAATTTTACTAACTTTGCACCTATCATATAACAAAATTAACCCGAAAAAAGATGAAAATATTCTGGAAAGCCCTGGCCGTGGCTCTGCTTACATTGGTAGGCACACAGGCTGCCAACGCTCAGTTCCGCTTCGGTGTGAAGGCCGGTGTGAATCTCAACTCACTGAAACTCAACAAGACTGCGTTCAGCAAGGATAACGGCTGCGGTTTCACCGGTGGTGTTATGACGGAGTTCACTGTGCCCATCGTGGGTATATGTGTAGACGCATCGCTGATGTACACCCACATGTCAGCAACTACTGACCTGATGGTGATGGATGACAATAATGTGGCGACTCCCGCCGAGGCTTCCTCCAAGAACTTCTTCAATATTCCCATCAACCTGAAGTATCGTTTCGGTCTCGTGCCGGTTGTTAAGCCGTTCATCTTCACCGGTCCGGACTTTGCGTTCAAGTTCGGCGGCGACAAGGATGTGTTTAAGACTAAGACCTTCCAGTGCGCATGGAACATTGGTATCGGTTTTGAGGTGTTCAACCATCTTCAGATTGCCGGCAGCTATGGTTTTGGTATGAACAACATAGCAAAGAGCCTTGCCGGAGTTAATGTGACCGACGATCTCAAGCTGAAGAATAACTACTGGACCATTACAGCTGCTTATCTTTTCTAATAAGTATAGATGAAAAGAATATTCACGCTTGTGCTGCTTGCCGTGGGTGTGCTCACGGCAAGCGCTCAGTTCCGTTGGGGTGTGACCGCCGGCTTCAACTTTGAGAAGCAGCACTTCAAGCAGGATTTGATAGATGTGGATGCGCAGGCCGGATTCAGTGCGGGCGTTTTAGGTGAGCTGATGTTTCCCGGCATAGGCTTGGGTATTGACTTCGGCTTGAACTATGAACAGCACAGTTCCAAGCTGCATTTTGAGCAGCGGGAAATCTGGGCATCCGATGGCTTCGATGCCATGCGCAGCACTATTCATCTGATTCAGATTCCGATAAATCTGCGGTTCAAGTACACTCGCCTGAACGGGATTGAGAGTAAGATAGCTCCGCTGCTGTATGGTGGTCCGGTGTTCAATATTCAGGCCGGCCATAATGGTGTCGCACCGTTGGAGTACAGCGCAGGCTCTATCGGCCTCCAGTGCGCACTGGGTGCAGAACTGTTTACCAAGCTGCAGGTGACTGCCGGATATTATTGGGACATGACATATGAGACCCGCACCCGCAAACTCGAAAACTTCAGTGCCAAGCCACAGGGCTGGCAGGTGAAAGTGGTTTACTTCATTAAGTAAGAGAGTGTTTGCTTTTAACACACAATTACAATGGAGGTTAAGGAGAGTGTTTCGCATTAATCTCGCGGTATTTTTTGACGCTTTTTGCCGAGTTTCATCGGTCGCTATGCCCGCATAGCTCCCTCTTCAACTCGCAAAAATCATTCAAAAAATCCTCGCAATCTTAATACGAGTTAAAAGTAAACACACTCTCTTAAACATAATATAATTGATATTTGAGAGTCAGACATGAGGGGAATGCCGCTCATAGCTGACTCTTTTTGATTAGATTGCCATGTATGCCGATGTAATACTTCCGTTGCCGCTTTATGCTTCCTACACTTATGAAGTGCCTGAGGAGATGCTTCCTGACCTGAAGACAGGGTGCCGTGTGCTTGTGCAGTTTGGTCGCAGCAAAGTCTACACCGGCATTGTGGAGCATATTCATGGGAGGCGCCCTGAGGATTTTGAGCCAAAGACGATTATGGCGCAGCTGGATCGCGAGCCGGTGCTCAGGCATCCGCAGCTGAAGTTTTGGCAATGGATTGCCGACTATTATCTTTGTGCCCCGGGTGAGGTGATGAAGGCTGCTCTTCCGGCCGCTCTGAAGGTGGAGAGTGAGACCTGGATTGAGCCGGTGCAAAATCCTGATTCTGAGGATGTCGCGCAGCTGACGGAGCGGCAGGCATTGATGCTTGCGTGTGTGACTCATGAGAAGCGGGCGCGGGTGGCGCAGATTGAACGCAAGATGGATTTCCCGAATCCGCGAGCCGTTATCAACAAGCTGATTGAGAAGGGGCTGGTCAAGGTGGCCGAGAGGGTGGTTGACAAATATGTCAGTAAGAAAGTCTCGATGGTCACCCTCACATGTGAGCGGGAGAATCAGGGTAAACTCCACGAGTTTTTCGAGTTGACGGGGCGCTCGGCCCGTCAGGAGAAATTGCTTGTGTCCTATCTGGATTTATCGGGTTGGCTTCAGCTTGGCAGCCCTGTGCGCCCGGTGGAAAAGAGCGAGCTGCTGGAAAGAAGTGGCGCGACTCCGGCCGTGCTGAAGGGACTCATTGACAAGGGGGTATTGCGGGTTTACAGGGAGGCCGTCAACAGATTTCTGCCACCGATGGCCGGGGGCAGAATTGATTTACCCCCATTGTCAGAAGCCCAGTCAGAGGCTTTGAGAAATTTGCGGCGCGAGATGCAGGGTCATATGGTGACCCTACTGCGCGGGGTGACCGGCAGCGGAAAGACCGAGATTTATTCGCATCTGATCAAGGAGAGTCTGGATCATGGTGACCATGTGCTGTTCCTGGTGCCGGAAATCAGTCTTACGACGCAGCTGACCACGAGATTGCAGAGGATATTTGGGAAGCAGTTAGTCGTGTATCACTCTAAATTCTCTGATAATGAGAGGGTTGATATATGGCGCAGGCTGCTTGTGTCAAAGGAGCCTCTGCTGGTGCTTGGGGTGCGCTCGTCGGTTTTTCTTCCGTTTGCGAGGCTGGGCCTTGTGGTGGTCGATGAAGAGCATGAGAGCAGCTATAAGCAGTATGACCCGGCTCCTCGTTATAATGCGCGCGATGCAGCCATTGTGCTTGCGTCGATGCATGGAGCCAAGGTGCTCCTCGGCAGTGCCACCCCCTCGGTTGAAACTTATTACAAGGCGAGGGAGGGAAAGTATGGTTTGGTGGAACTGCTGACCCGATTCGGCGATGTGCAATTGCCGGAAGTGATTGTGACCGACATGGGTGAGCAGCGACGAAAGAAACTTAGCCGCGGCACTTTCTCTGCACCGATGCTTGAGGGTATTGAGCAGACCGCACGAGAGCATAACCAGGCAATAATTTTCCAGAACAGAAGAGGCTATGCACCGGTGGTGGTATGCGGGCAATGTGGATGGACTCCAAAATGCGAGAACTGCGATGTGTCGCTTGTCTATCATAAGAAAATCAACGAGTTGCGTTGCCATTACTGTGGCTTCTCAATGACTTTGCCGAAGGTTTGCCCCGCCTGTGGAGAGAATGCTCTGAGCACGTATGGCTACGGCACAGAGCGCGTGGCCGATGATCTGCATGAGCTGTATCCATCCCTTCGCATCTCCCGCATGGATCTCGACACCACACGCAACAAGGAGGGATATGAGGAGATTATCGGTGAGTTCTCGCGTCATGAGACTGACCTGCTTGTCGGAACTCAGATGGTAAGCAAAGGCCTTGACTTTGAGAAGGTTAAGTTTGTGGGTATCTTGAATGCCGACACGCTGCTGAATTTCCCGGATTTCAGGAGTGACGAGCGGGCATTCAACATGATGGAGCAGGTGGCCGGCCGAGCCGGCCGTCATGGCGCTCCCGGCAAAGTGCTGATTCAAACTACCGATCCGGAGAATGAAGTTATCCGCCGGGTTGTGGCGCATGACTATGCCGGATATTATGCCCGGGAGCTGGAAGAGCGCAGAAATTTTGCGTATCCTCCCTTTACACGCGTAATCAATATTTTCTTGCGCCATAAGGATGAGCGGACACTGATTGACCTGACTGTGAGTTACACGAAGGAGATGCAGAGGGTGTTCGGGAGCCGGGTTCTGGGGCCGGAGACACCCTTCGTGGGCCGTGTAAGTAACTATCATATACGCACTTTGATGCTCAAGATCGAGGCGGGAGCATCCATGCCTAAAGTGAAGGAACTGCTTCGCCGCATCTACGTCAGTCTTGCGGCATTGCCCGGAATGAATCAGCTGCAGTTGCATTATGATGTGGATCCCGTCTGATTCCGGCGAGGAAATCGTTTGGCAAATTGAGAAACTTTAGGTAACTTTGCCTGAGTTTCCATGATTCTTCCCCGAGGAAGAATAGAGATAGTATGGCGAATATTATACAAATCAAGAAAGGCTTGGATATCCCTCTGCCCGGTGCCGCTGACCTCGGCCATGTCGAGGCTTGCGTGCCTCACAGGGTGGGTGTCATGCCGGAGGATTTTCCCGGTTACACGTGGCTTCCGATTGTTAGCCCCGGCGACAAAGTGGTTGCGGGAGCCCCCCTATTGGTGGCGCGGGAAAAGGAGCAGCTCTGCGTGGTCTCTCCGGTGGCCGGCCGGGTAAGTGAGGTGCGTCCTGGTGCCGACCGTTTCGTTGAGGCGGTTGTTGTGGAGCCCTCGGGTGCAAAATCCGATTTGATTCGTCATGAGATTCCGACAATGGATTCTGCACGCGAGGAGACAGTCAGGCTGCTGTGTCGAGCCGGCCTTTGGGTCTTGATGCGGCAGCGCCCTTTCGACATAGTGCCTGATCCGGATGTAATTCCCCGTGATATATTTGTGACAGCTTTTGACTCAGCCCCGTTGGCTCCGCCGGTTGTCGACGAACAAATGGCATCTGATCTTGAATCGGGACTTTCGGTTCTTGCCCGGCTGACAACCGGCAGAGTCTATCTTGGCATTCCATATGACTCTTCGCTGACGAGCAAGGCTGCGAGAGTCTATGAATTTCAAGGGCCGCATCCCTCGGGGAATGCGGGGGTGCAGGCGGCCTGGATTAATCCGGTGAACAAGGGAGAGGTTATATGGACTCTCGATGCCCGCACCGCTGTGAGAATAGGGCGTCTGATGCTTACAGGTGAAACTGATGCCTCGGCTGAGGTAGTCGTCACAGGTCCCGAAGCAGAGCACCCCTGCATGATTCATACTATTGTTGGAGCCGACGTCAGCCAATTGTTGAGGGGGCATGTTAAGGAGACCGTGCGCCATCTGCGAGTGGTGAGCGGAAATGTGCTTACAGGTCAACGGGTGGAGCCTGAGCGAGGATTCCTCAGATTTCCGTATCGGCAGATAACACTGTTGGAGGAGGGGGATGATGCTGATGAATTCATGGGGTGGGCTTCGGTGAACGCAGGAAGCTTCAGCGTAAAACGTTCGTTCCTGTCGGGACTCGGGCTGCGGCTTGGAGCCTTGCGCTTTGATGCTCGACTGAGGGGGAGGAGATGCGCTCCGATTCTCAGCGGAGAGTATGACCGGGTCTTCCCGATGGACATATATCCCGAATTTCTGCTGAAAGCAATTGAGGCCGGGGATATTGAGCGGATGGAGCAACTTGGCATCTACGAGGTTGCTCCCGAAGATTTTGCCCTGCCGGAGTTTGTTGACACATCCAAGCAGCCGCTTCAGCAGATTGTGCGCGACGCCCTGATGAGCCTGCGCGCAAAACAGATCGATAATCAAGGGAGATGAAGGGATTCAAGCGACATTTAGACAGACTCAGACCGCAATTCGAGCCTGGAGGACGATGGAAGAAACTGCATAGTGTCTTCGATGGAGTCTACGCTTTTCTCTATACGCCAAACGTTACCTCTACTGCCGGAGTGCATGTGCATGATGCTAATGATTCCAAGCGCACAATGATGCTCGTGGTTCTTGCGTTATTGCCCAGTCTGCTCTTCGGTTTTTATAACATAGGCTTTCAGCATAATCTGGCATGCGGTCTGACCTGCGGCTTTTGGGAGACATTTCTTTACGGTGCGGCTCGCGCGTTGCCTCAGATTGTAGTGGCATATGTAGTGGGGCTGGGTATAGAGTTTACGGCTGCGCAGATACGCGGTCGTGACGTGCAAGATGGATTCTTGGTGACGGGATTGCTCATTCCGATGATATGCCCCATAGACACCCCGCTGTGGATGCTTGCTGTTGCAGTTGCCTTTGCCGTTATATTTGCGAAAGAGGCGTTTGGGGGCACCGGCTATAATATCTTTAATATAGCTCTGATTGCCCGTGCGTTCCTCTTCTTTGCTTATCCGGCTGCGATGAGCGGCGACCAAGTCTTTGTGAGCCTTGGCGGCAGTGCAGCGGTCGATGGATTCAGCGGTGCGACTCCCCTGGGTCAAATTTCATCGGCACTGCATCCTGCCGATGTGCAACTGACCGACGCCGTTGGGAATCCGCTCAGCACTCTTGATTGTTTCCTCGGATTCATGCCGGGTTCCTGGGGAGAAACCTCAACACTTTGCATCTTGATTGGCGCTGCTATTTTGTTGATTAGCGGTGTCGGCAGCTGGCGGATAATGCTCAGTGGGGTAGCGGGAGCGGTTCTGATGGCCTGCATAGCTTGGGTCAGTGCGTCGCCACTTTGTCCGGCTGCATATCTGTCGCCCTTGCAGCAGCTGTGTGTCGGTGGGTTTGCCTTTGCGATAGTCTTTATGGCTACTGACCCCGTGACGGCTTGTCGCACACGCAGCGGCCAGTGCGTGTACGGATTCCTTATAGGTCTGTTGACCATAGTTATTCGTTGTTACGGCCTGGGTTATCCGGAGGGTGCCATGTCAGCCGTATTGATTATGAATGCTTTTGCATCGCTCATTGACAGATGTGTGGTGAGAGTAAATATTAACCGTCGCTTGCGCCGTCTTAATGCCATGCAGAGATGAAGAAACAGGGGAGGATTTACGCAATAGTTTATTCCGGGCTGCTGATTCTGGTTGCGGTAGGGCTGCTCGGGTTAGTGAATCAGTGGTCGCGTCCAAAGCAGCAGGAGAATAAGGCGAATGAGGTGCGCTGCGGAATATTGCGCGCAGCTCGCATTTCAGCTGATGGCAAGAATGTGGCGGAAGTCTTCTCAACCCACATCAAGAGGAGCTATATTGTAAACTATCATGGTGTCGTGGCTGACAGGAATCCGGAACATGCCTTCAATGCTTGCATGAGGCTGCCTGCGATTTTCAAGGCTCCGGCTGACAGAAGGAAGCTGGCGGTGTTCGAGTGTGCGACCCCGCATGGGATAAAGTATATTGTGCCGGTCTATGGCTGCGGTTTGTGGGGTCCGATTTGGGGCTATGTGGCTTTTGATGCCAATGGAAGCACAATATATGGCGCTTACTTTGCACAGCAGAGTGAGACACCAGGGCTGGGCGCTGAGATTGAAAAGGCTGCATTCTCCTCTCAATTTGAGGGTAAGGATATATTTTCAAAACGTGGGCGGTTTGAGTCAGTGGTCATCTGCAAGCCGGGTCGGGAACCGCGTTCAGGCTCATGGGTGCATGGAGTGAGCGGCAGCACTGTTACTTCACAGGGTGTGAGCCGCATGTTGCGAGAAAGCCTCGAACCTTACACACAATTCTTCAGAACGCTCTCAAGATAAGCGCATGAGTAAAGCATCATTCAATTCATCATCCGGGTCGCGGAATAGCAGGACTTCCGAGTCGGCATGGCTGTTGGGTATATTCCCGGCGCTGGTTGTCACAACCGAGCTTAAAGCGGCAGTCTTCATGGCTCTGTCGGTTATTGCGGTATTGGCGTTGGCTAACTGCGTGGCATCAATGTTACGTCGCACTATTCCGGGCGCTGCGCGCAGGACGGTGCTGATTGTGATAGTGGTTGTTCTGTCGGTGCTCGTTGAGCAGGTGCTGACGGTCGTAGCCTTTGAGGTCAGTATGCTGGTTTCAGTGTATGTCGGATTGATTGTGGCTAACTCTGTACTCATGGGGCAGGTAGCCTCGGTTGCTCTGCACTGCGGACCGCTGCGCGCATTGGTTAAAGGACTGTGGAGTGGCATTGGCTATGGAGTGGTTCTGATTGTTGTGGCCATCGTTCGCGAACTGACCGGAAGCGGCACACTTTGGGGTAGCCGGGTAGTGCCTCAGTGCTGGTATGACGCGGGGTATATGAACAATAATGTCATGCTTCTGCCTCCGGCAGCGTTGCTGATTGTGGCTTGCGTAATCTGGATCAGACGTGCGCGCAGAAAGGGGGAATTAAAGAATTGATGGTATGGAGAGTTTGAACCTGTTCATAAGGTCGGTGTTTATCGACAACTTGGTGCTTGCCTATTTTCTGGGTCTGCTCACCTTCCTGGTTGCATCCGGCAATGTGAGGTCAGCCCGCAGAATGGGGGTGGCCGTGTGGCTGGTGCTTGTTGTTGCAATGCCGGTCAGTTGGTGTATCAGTCAGTATATCCTTGCTCCCGGAGCGCTCCGGTGGCTCAGTGAAGGGTTCGCCTCCCGGGATTTCAGCTATCTGAGCCTCCCCGCGTTTATCGCAGTTATAGCCTGCCTTGTGCAGCTTATGAAGATGATAAGCACCAAGTGCGGCCGTGTGCAAAAAAACTCTTCGGGTGCGAAGTTCCCGTTTATAGGAGTGAACTGTGCTGTTCTTGGCGCAGCGCTTTTCATGCAGCAAAAGGAGTTTGGAAATGCTCTGATTGCTACAATTTATGGCGCGGGAGCCGGAACAGGCTGGCTGCTTTCAATCATTTGCGTTGCAGCCATTCGGGAGCGCCTGGTAGATAAAGCGATACCCGCGCCTTTGCGAGGCACGGGCATAACGCTTATCATAGCAGCTCTTATGGGGTTAGCCTTTATGGGCATAACCGGCATAAGACCTTAATAATGCTGAACTCAGAGCGTAATCTGCATCTCGCAGCGGGCACAGTCGGGCCGGACATGCAGTGTGGCAGTGCTTCCCGAAGAGCCGTTGCGAGCAGATGAACGCAGGGTTAAGGGCAGTTTGGGCAGCTCCCGACCATTGGCTTTCAGCTCGCGCAGGCAAAGCCCAAGCTCGCGCAGCACGCAATGGCGGGTGGTCATGACCACAGTGCCCGCTTTGGCGGGAGCTGCGGTTGTTTCCATGGCAGGTTCGATTTGCTTAACACCATGGTCGCGGTAGAATTTGTCAGCCAATGAGTTGGCCACGTTGTCGCGGTAGTCGAGCTTCTCTGCCGGATATTTCGCCTCAGGATTCTCCTTCGCTCTGAGATTGCGCCGGTAAGTGGCGACGGCTGCAGAGTCTAAAGCCTCTGTGAGGGAGCGGCGCAGAGCCGTCAGAGCTGATGCCGGGATGAAACTGTCGGCGGGCAGATGCAGTTCAAAATCAGCCAGGGAATAGATTGTATCCCCTAACTTCTCGAAGTAAGCGCGTATGTTCTGTGGCTTGCGGGCAGCTTCAGGCTGAAGAGAATGAGGAAGGACTACACGCACTCCGCGCTCATCTTCTCCTTCAATCCTGTTGCTGAACAGTTTAATTTTCAAGGAGATGCGTCGGGAGGCTGTGTCGGTGCGAGACATGGTCTTGTCCCAGGCGACATCAGTGGTGCGGAAGAAAGATGCGTTCTTGGGAATCTGAATCGGTTTGTTCGGCACCGGTCTGCCTCCTCTGACACCATTCACGAGAAACCCGGTGTATTCTCCACGAGAGGTGAAGAATGATAGTCCGTCGCCGTTGTGCAGGTCGTCAAGGTTTTGCATCGGCTCACCCAGCGATTTGGGAGTGTAGATGGATGCGATGGATGCCGGCCTGCGTTCGTTAAGGAAATAGGAAGTGAAGCCTCGGTTGAAACTCTTCTGTGGTGAGGGGGTAAAATTGAGATTCACCGTTCCGCATGAGGCGCGGCGGTAGCGGTCGGGGTTCGCAGCAATGATTTCATCAAGCTTCCGGCGGTAGTGAGCCGTAATATTCTTGACGTAGGCTTCATCCTTCAGGCGTCCTTCGATTTTGAAAGAGGATGCTCCGGCATCCACAAGCTGTTGCAGCGAGGCCGTGGTATTGAAGTCATGCAGAGAGAGGAGATGCTTGTCGCGCGCCAGGACTTTTCCGTTAGCGTCGGTCAGAGTGTAGGGGAGGCGGCAAATCTGTGCACATTCACCTCTGTTAGCGCTTCTGCCGCACAGCGCTTGGGAAGCGTGGCATCGACCTGAATAGCTGACACAGAGCGCTCCGTGAATAAAGACCTCCACCGGAACTTTAACTCTTTCCGTTATCGCTTTGATTTCCGGCAGAGTCAATTCGCGGGCAAGGACAATCTGCGAGAATCCTGCCTCTTGCAGAAACTCCGCCTTTTCGGGGGTGCGGGTGTCGCACTGTGTGGATGCGTGCAGCTCAATAGGGGGGAGCTGCATCCGGAGCAGAGCCATGTCCTGAACTATGATTGCATCTACGCCGGCTTGGTATAGCTTGTCAATCAGGCGGCGCACTGCTTCCAGTTCGCGTTCGTAGACAATCGTATTGACCGTAGTGTAGACCTTCGCTCTGAATTGATGAGCAAAGCGGCACAGCTCGGCGATGTCTTCAACCGAGTTGCCTGCGGAGGCACGTGCGCCGAAGGCCGAGGCACCGATATAGACGGCATCGGCACCATGCATAATTGCGGCTCGACCCACTTGCAGGTCGCGGGCGGGAGCAAGAAGTTCGAGAGGGCGGGGTTCAGCGTGCTTCACTGCGTCCTTCGTAGTAGTTAATAAAGGCATGGTTCACAAGGCGGTTGCCGCCGGGAGTGGGATAATTGCCTGAGAAATACCAGTCTCCGGGGTGATTGGGGATGGCCCGGTGCAGCCCCTCAAGGGTCTGGTAAACAATTTTTACTTGTGCGCGGGTTCCTTCCGGAGTGAGCATTTGAGCAATCTTATCGGAGATTTCCTCATCGGTGAAGGGTTCGTAAATCTTTTTCACATGATTCACGACCTCCTCTTTGGGAAGGTTCTCCTGAGCTTTGCACAGCTTGTAAACCTCGTCTATACGCTCTGACATGCCTCGCTGCTTAAGCAGTTCGATGGCGGCGCGGAAGGCTATGAACTCTCCCATGCGACTCATGTCGATGCCGTAGCAGTCAGGATAGCGCACCTGAGGAGCACTGCTGACGATTACTATCTTGCGGGGGCGAAGTCGGTCGAGAATGCGGATGATGCTCTGGCGTAGCGTTGTGCCACGCACGATGGAGTCGTCGATGGCCACGAGATTGTCGACGTCTGAGCGGACACAGCCGTAGGTTACATCATATACATGCGAGGCCAAGTCATTTCGGCTCTCACCTTCGGCTATAAAGGTGCGCAGCTTGATGTCTTTAATCGCAATTTTTTCGCGGCGGATGCGGCGGCTCAGGATAGCCTCGAGATGTTCCCTGTCCAAACGGCCTGAGGCTTCAAGGCTTTGTATGTCAGTAATCTTTTTGCTGATTAGATAGTCTTCCAATCCTTCCACGAGACCAAAGAACGCCACCTCGGCCGTGTTGGGAATAAATGAGAATACGGAGTTGTCGAGGTCGTCGTCAAGGGCTTCGCGCACTTTTGGACCGAGCAGTCTGCCCAGTTCTTTCCTTTCTTTATAGATGTCGGCGTCAGAGCCACGAGAAAAGTATATGCGTTCAAAAGAGCAGCGTTGATTCTCGAGAGGCGGCAGAATCTGCTCAATGCGCCAGGTGCTGTCGCGGTCTACGATTATCGCAGAGCCGGGGGCAAGCTCCTTGACTGCAGCTACCGGAAGATCGAATGCCGTCTGAATCACCGGACGTTCGGAGGCTACGACCACCACCTCGTCGTCGGCATAATAGAATGCCGGACGAATTCCACGCGGGTCGCGCATTGCAAGCATGTCACCGTTGCCGATGATGGAGCAGATAACGTAGCCTCCATCCCATGTCGGAGCGCATCGGCGAAGCATGTTGGCCGTGTTCAGCTCGCGGGCAATGGATGTGGCCAATGTCATTCCGGTTTCACCGGCTGCATGATGAATGGCAAACAAGCGTTCATTCTCACGGTCAAGCGCGTGGCCGAGTTGCTCAAGCAGCAGGAAGGTGTCGGCATAGAGGCGGGGGTGTTGTCCGGTGGCTGTAATCTGATTGAAGATTTCGTCGACATTCGTCATGTTGAAGTTGCCACACAGAAGCATGTTGCGTGCACTCCAGTTGTTGCGCCGCATGAAGGGGTGGACATAGCTCAGGCCGCTGCGTCCGGTGGTGGAGTAACGGAGGTGTCCCATATAGACCTCACCTACAAACGGTTCCGCCTCACCAAGCTTGCGGGCGTTGTCGATAGCCCGGTGTACGTTTCCGAAAATTTCCTGAATTGCACCGGATCCCTCTGCACGTTCGCGGAAAATATATTCGGAGCCGGGAGGCGTGTCCATCTTGACACAGCCTATTCCGGCTCCTTCCTGACCTCGGTTGTGCTCTTTTTCCATGAGCAGGTACAGCTTGTTGAGTCCATACAGCTCTGTGCCATACTTCTCTTTGTAATAGCTGAGCGGTTTTAGCAGGCGCACCATAGCGATGCCGCATTCATGCTTGATGAGTTCCATATAGAGGGATTGAAGGGAGAGAAGTGACTGAATTATTTGTTCTTGATTACGCGTTCCATTGCGCGACGGTCATCCTTTTCGCGCAGGGACTGGCGCTTGTCGTAGCTCTTCTTGCCTCGAGCCACGCCTATAACCATTTTTGCGAGGCCACGTTCGGAGATGAATATGCGAAGAGGCACAATCGTGTAGCCGGGGTCGGAGGAGGCCTTAATCAGCTTTGATATTTCCTTGCGTGTAAGCAGCAGCTTGCGGTCGCGGCGTGCCGAGTGGTTGTTGTAGGAGCCATAGAAATACTCTGCAATATATGTATTCTTGGCCCACACCTCGCCGTTGTCGATGACGCAATAGGTGTCGACGAGTGAGGCCTTACCCTGACGGATGGATTTGATCTCAGTGCCTGTCAGGACAATGCCGGCGGTGAATGTGTCGGTAATTTCGTAGTCGAAAGTAGCGCGACGGTTCTTTATGTTGATTTGCTGTTGAGCCATAACCAATGAGTTTTTTAAGCCGCAGAGGGCATGAGGAGTTCGAGCATGAAATAGATTGCCATGGGGGTGCCGAGTTGCAGGAGTGTCATCAGGATGGCGGTGGGGTTAACCTCCTGGTCGGGTACTCTGAGGTATCTCACCCCCTTGACCATGAGATAGGCGGCATAGATTGGCGCTACAAGAAACAGCATTCCTATGCCTGGCACCAGTTCATAGATGCTGATAGCCAAGGCCAGCACACTCATGCAGGTCATTACGTAGACTTTGCCGAAGCGGGAGTCAATCTTTATTCGTGCTGCTATGGGAAGGAAAGTGCGAGCCAACACTACGACTGCATAGTAGCCAGCGAAGCCTGCCACGAAAAGGCAAATTGCTGTCTGGAGGGTGTGGGCGAGGGTTGCTTCGTCGCAATAGAGCATAGCCATAAAGCTTGCCGCTGACATGAAAGCCAAGAGAGGGAAGAAGAGACTGCGGGCAAAGTATTCGGGGGAATATCGTGCATTCTTGATGCGTTTCCATCCGCGCACGGGTGCAACGAGCAGATAGAGGAAACGCCAAAAGGGATGAACGTGGCCGCCGTCGCCGGTCACGGAGCTTTCTGAGTGGGTATCGGGGGAGGCAGTGTTCATGTCGGGAAAATTAGGGTGCAAAATTACAAAAATTTGCCCTGATATGCAACATTCCCCCCTATAAAAGAGTTTACTCTAAGAGTGTGTCTAAAAATATATGTTAAGACTGAGGCCGCAGCTTTAAGATGGCTTCAGCCATGCAGGTGAGGGAGCATAGCGGGCTATGTGACCGAACCAAAGGGCTGAAGACGCTTAAAGATGCGGGACGGAACATTTATTTTTAGCACACTTGAGGAATACAAAGGGCTTCCGGAAACATTGTCCGGCTGCTTTTTGTAAAATAGCATCGGCGGCTCGGTCACATAGCCCGCTATGCTCCCTCACCTTAGATGCTATTTTCCTAAAAATCAGCCGCCTCAGTCTTAACATATATTTTTAGACACACTCTTAGAACCCATTAATTATAGCACACAACATAAATTATGAAAATCACTGAAGAAGAAGCATTACATTATCATGAGTACCCGACTCCGGGCAAGATAGATGTGCTGCCGTCGAAGGCTTACGCAACCTCTTATGACCTTTCGTTGGCATATTCACCCGGTGTGGCATTCCCTTGTGAGGCTATTCGCGAGAAAGAAGAGAATGTCTGGAAATACACAGGCAAAGGTAATCTGGTGGCTGTAATCAGTAATGGTACGGCTGTGCTCGGCCTGGGTAATATCGGGGCCTCTGCCTCTAAGCCCGTTATGGAGGGCAAGGCATTCCTTTTCAAGGTGTTTGCCGGCATCAATGCTTTTGATATAGAGCTTGACACAACTGATGTCGATGAATTCGTGAAGGCGGTCAAGGCAATGTCTCCCACCTTTGGTGGCATCAATCTTGAAGATATCAAGGCTCTGGAGTGCTTTGAGATTGAGGAGCGCCTCAAGAAGGAGTGTGATATACCTGTGATGCATGACGACCAGCATGGCACGGCCATTATCGTGGCTGCCGGGATGCTGAACGCGCTTGAATTGCAGGGTAAGGAGATAGGGAATGTCCGCATGGTGGTGAATGGTGCCGGGGCGGCTGCCGTAGCCTGCACCCGACTGCTGATAAGCCTGGGCATGAAGCGTGAGAATATTGTCATGTGCGACTCCAAGGGTGTGATTACGCGCAGCCGAGGAGGTCTGAATCCGCAGAAGCTGGAGTTTGCCACGGAGCGAGAAATTCGGGAACTGGCTGAGGCCATGGTTGATGCCGATGTGTTCCTTGGCCTTTCTGTGGCTGATGTGTTGACTCCGGAGATGCTGAAGTCAATGGCAGAGAATCCTATCGTGTTTGCACTGGCTAATCCTGACCCTGAGATTTCTTATGACCTGGCAACCGCTTCCCGTCCGGATCTGATTTTTGCTACCGGTCGTTCCGACCTGCCGAATCAGCTTAATAACCTTCTCGGTTTTCCTTACATTTTCCGTGGAGCGCTTGATTGTCATGCCACTGACATTAATGAGGACATGAAGCATGCCGCTGTAAGAGCAATTGCGGATTTGGCCAAGCAGCCTGTCCCGGAGCGTGTCAAAGAGGCTTACGGTCGCAAGGATTTGAGCTACGGGCCGCTCTATATATTGCCGACACCTTTCGACCCGCGTCTTCTGACATATGTAGCTCCCGCCGTAGCCAAAGCGGCTGAAGCAAGTGGCGTAGCCCGCAATCCGATTAAGGATATGGCCGCCTATGCCAAGCATCTGGAGGAAATGATGCACCATGAGAATGAGGTCTTTCATTGTGTGGCCGGAAACAAAAAGTGTTGCTCTTGCTGATTGGTTTAGGGCAGGCAATTTGTATCACATAGAATAAAGTAGAAAAGGAGACGAGCCATGCCGGCTTATCTCCTTTTCTGCGTTATATTTTTAGACACACTCTCTTAAAGAGCTTTCGCACGTTTGGAGTCGATGTAGACGTAGGCAATCAGCAGGGCGTACATAACCAAGCCGGCCACCTGAGTGAAGTCAGCGATGAAGGCATCTCCAAAGCCGGAGAATACACCCTCGGGGCTGATTGAGGTGATGAAGCGATACATGGCTCCGTTGGGGTCAGACCCTTTGAAGAAAGCAGTCAGGGCAGCAAAGACGCCGAATAGAGCGCCGCCGGCGATGAGGCCGGAGGAGATGAGTGTGCCTCGGTCGTAGCGGGCTGCGCTGACCTCCTTGTTCTTGCTTGACTTCTGCACGAAATATGCAAGAGCGCCACCCACGAGCATCGGAGTGTTGAGGGGGAGGGGAATGAACATGCCAAGGCAGAATGCAAGGGCAGGCACCCCGAGCCAGTTAAGAAGCAGAGCCAGCACTGCACCGGAGATGTAGAGAATCCAGGGAGTGTCGCCACCCATCATGAGCGGCTCGATAACGGCTGCCATAGCGTTAGCCTGCGGAGCCACGAGTGCATCGGGGCCTGAGAAGCCATACACCTTGTTGAGCACCATGATTACGCCGCCAACTGTGGCTGCTGACACGAGGGTGCCGAGGAATTTCCAAGTCTCCTGTTTGCGGGGCGTGGAGCCAAGCCAGTAGCCGATTTTCAGGTCGGTCACGAAGCCGCCGGCCATGGAGAGAGCTGTGCAGACAACACCACCGATTACCATGGAGGCAACGATGCCGCTGGTGCCGCTCAGGCCGATAGCCACAAATATTGCAGAGGCAATAATGAGGGTCATCAGAGTCATGCCGCTCACCGGGTTGGAGCCCACAATGGCGATTGCGTTGGCTGCAACAGTGGTGAAGAGGAATGCAATCATTATGACTACAATCCAAGCGACGAGTGCCTGCCAGAAGGTGCTGATTACGCCGAACCAGAAGAAGAGCAGCACTGCGATGCAGGCGAGGGCAATAAAGAACACAACCTGCTTCATTGAGATGTCGAGCTGCCAGCGATGGGGCTTTTCAGTGGCAGCTCCACCTTTGAATTCACGACCGGCAAGACCGACGGCCTGACGGATAATGGGCCATGATTTCACGATGCCGATAACGCCGGCCATGGCGATACCGCCGATACCCATCATGCGCGCTTTGGATGCGAAAATGGTCTGAGCGTCCATCGAATTGAGGTCGAGCAGTCCCATTGTGGAGTATTCGCCAAGCAGGGGCACAACAATCCACCATACGAAGATTGAACCAGCGAAGATAACGAAAGCATATTTGAGACCTACGATGTAGCCGAGACCGAGGAGTGCGGCGCCTGTGTTGCAGGAGAGCACCATTTTGCTCTTTTCAGCAATCGTCGCACCCCAGGAGGTGGCGGTGGTGGTGACAGTCTCTGCCCACCATCCGAATGTGGCTACGATGTAGTCATAGAGACCACCGATAAGAGAGGCGATAACAAGGGTTTTGGCCTGACCTCCGGCTCCTTTGGAGCTTTCGCTGCTGACGAGCACCTGAGTGGTTGCTGTGGCTTCAGGGAAGGGGTATTTGCCATGCATGTCCTTCACGAAGTATTTTCTGAAGGGGATGAAGAAGAGGATACCCAAAATGCCGCCGAAGAGCGAGCTGAGGAAAATCTGGAAGAAGTTTACGGTGATTTCCGGGTATTTTGCCTGGAGAATGTAGAGGGCGGGCAGAGTGAATATCGCACCTGCCACGATTACACCAGAACATGCGCCGATGCTCTGGATGATAACGTTTTGCCCCAGAGCTCCCTGCTTTTTCAGGGCGCCCGACAGACCTACGGCAATGATTGAAATCGGGATTGCGGCCTCAAACACCTGACCTACTTTCAGACCAAGGTAGGCGGCAGCGGCACTGAATACAATGGCCATAAGCAGACCCATGCCAACGGAATAGACCGTGACCTCCTTCTGCTCACGCACGGGATGCAGGACCGGAGTGTACTCTTCGTCGGCACCCAGCTCGCGGAACGCGTTTTCCGGAAGACCCGTCGGGGTCATCAGGTTCTCCTCCTGTGGAGGATTTGTCTTGTTGTCGCTCATTAGATAATATGTGATTTAGAGAAATTAGATTTGTAGTTAGAGGCTTTCAACCGCAAGCATCGGAACTTGCGTTTCTGAAGTGCGAAGTTAAACAAATTTTGCGAATTGTGAAAATGTGTTGCTACTTTTTCTGTGTGCCATCTGCTGATTGTTAAACTCATTGGCAGCTCCGGATGTTGAATTATTATACTCACATGAAATTAGACAGCTATGAAATTCACTTTTACTTCACATATTTCGCGTCGTGACAGTCGCTTGATGTTGCTTTTATTGGCCGGGGCGCTTGCCTTGGTTTCAGTCATGTTGGTTTTTTCGGCGGCGGATGTCGGAGCTAATCCGGCTCATGGAATTATAGTCGGGGCGGCTGTGACGGCTCTCGTGTTTGCATTGATTGCCACGTGGCAACGTATGCGGATGAGCTTTCTTGGCAAGAGGGTGCTTCGTCTTGTGAGCGCAACCAGGGAAATTGCAGCCAAGCGACCTGTATGTGCGGATGCCGGCAATACGGATAAGGATGGTGAGTTATTGGCCGACGAGATTGCTGAGGCTGACCTTCATGAAATGGGGATGGATCCGGTGAGGGATGAACAAGGCATCTTCTTTCATTTTCAGGGAGGATACTTCAGGATGATGGATACGCAGGAGCAGATGGTGCGCATCTATTATCCTTGCATATACTCGTCTCCTGTGGAGCAGCAGAATCTGCTTGCCCGCATGATTAACAGAATCAATGGAGCCTTTTCGTTGGTGAAGCTGTATGCAGCGCATGGTGCGGAGGATGAATATGTGGCGGTTCATGCGTTCGCTGATATTCTGTACACGTCAGAAATTCCTTATCGCAAGGATTTGTTGCGGCAGTTGCTCCAGAGCTTCTTTGATTCGCAACATGCTTTGGCTTTGGCCATGACTGCGGCTACTGCTCAGCCGGACGGGGAGGTGATGCAGGATGAGGCCGTGTGTGAGCAGGGGGATGCCGAGCTGAATTGAATTTGGCTTGTTAGGGATTTTTTGCTAACTTTGCCGATTGTTAATAATATTGAACAATAGCAATGAATCTTTCTGAACTTACCGAAAAGGTGTTGGCCGGCTATGACGTCACCCGCGAGGAGGCGATTGAGTTGGCCCGATATGAGGACATCGATGAACTGTGTGATGCAGCCGATGCCATTCGAGAGGCGCTGGTGGGACGTAAGGTTGATTCCTGTTCGATTGTGAATGCCCGCTCCGGATTGTGTGGAGAGGATTGCAAATGGTGTGCGCAGGCTACGCGCCATCACACCGGATGCCGCACATATAACACGATTGATCAGGATGAGGTTATGCGTGCTGCCGCTGAGAATGAAAAGGCCGGAATACGGCGTTTCTCGCTCGTCACGAGCGGCAAGCGTGTAACTGAGCGTGACATGCCCCCTTTCCTTGATATATATAAGAGACTGAGGAGGGAGACTTCCTTGTATCTTTGTGCTTCGATGGGGCTTCTGGATGAGGAGCAGATGCATCGGTTGCGGGAGGCGGGTGTAAAGCGCTATCATTGTAATCTTGAGACTTCTGCACGGTTCTTCCCCAATTTGTGCACCACTCATACTCCGGAGGAGAAGAAGGCTACGATACGGGCTGCTCGAGCGGCCGGATTGCAGGTCTGCTCCGGGGGGATAATAGGCATGGGGGAGAGCATGGAGGATCGCATTGACCTCGCGTTGGAATTGCGGGAGCTTGATGTGGACTCGGTGCCCCTCAATATTCTGAATCCTATAAAAGGGACTCCGCTGGAGCATCAGCCTCTGATTAGTGAGGAGGAGGTTATCCGCACGGTGGCTGTGTTCCGCTTTCTGTTGCCTCGAAAGACGTTGCGGTTTGCGGGTGGGCGTATGCGCCTGAGCAGGGAGTCGACTGCCCGCATCCTGCGTGGCGGCATGAATGGAGCGCTGATGGGCGACATGTTGACCTCAATAGGCAATCAGGTGGCTGACGACAAGCGGCTGTTTGCTGAGTGCGGGCTTGACATTTAGCGACACCGGGACTCGGAATTTTACGTAAAAACTGATTAGAATTATATGGCAAACTATCTGATAGACCGGTTATATGAGCAAGCGGATACTTATCATGACCGTGAGTTCTGCTCGTTCAAGGCTCCGGGCGAGACGGTGTGGCGCACCTTTACGTGGGCTGATTTTATTCATGCCACGGAGCGGGCTGCGTGTGCGTTGATGGCGCTTGGAGCGGCTGAGGCATCCAAGGCTGCTCTGTGCACTCCCAATCGTCCGGAGGCGTTGCAGGTGGAGTTTGCCTGTTTCTTCCATAGAATCTGCGGTGTGCCGATATATGCTTACTGTTCGCAGGAGCAGTTTGACTATATAATGTTGCACAGCGGAGCGCGCATTATCTTTGCGGGAGCGAGGGAGCAGTATGAGATGGCTCGCTGTTTTGCTGAGGCGCATCCTCAGGCAGTGGATCAGATTGTGCTTCTTTGTGAGCGCGCAGGTGTGGCTGACGCCGAAGATGCTACTACGCTTGGCTGGTCGGAGTTTCTGGCCAAGGGGAATTCGGCTCTTCTGGCGGATGTTAAGGCTCGGGCTTCGCAGGGCACACCGCAGGATTTAGCTTCGCTCATCTATACTTCCGGCACCACTGGTGAGCCCAAGGGGGTGATGCTTACTCATGGCAACTTTGAGGCTGCCGTGCGTGAGCACTTGAAGCGTCTGCCTGAGATTGAGGAGCATGAGCTCTCGCTCTGTTTCTTGCCTATGAGCCATGTCTTTGAGAAGGCTTGGACTTTCTTTTGCATGGCGAAGGGTTTGCGGATAGCTTTCAATTATGACCCGCGGGATATTGAGCGTTCTCTCCATGAGGTGCATCCGAATCTGATGTGTTGCGTCCCTCGGTTCTGGGAGAAGATTTACACGGGCATCATTCATCGCATCAGCCGGATGAATCCCTTGGCTCGGCTGATGGTGCACAGAGCGATGAGGGTGGGTGCGCGCATGAATCTGCATTACAAGCGATTGGGGCTGCGTGCTCCGTGGCTTCTCCGGAAGGAATATGCCTTTTGGGACAGGAAGCTGTTCTCGCAGGTGCGTGAGACCATCGGTATCCCTTCGCCGAATTTCTTTCCGACAGCCGGCGCTGCGCTTTCTGATAAAATCTGCGGTACTATGCGGAAGATGGGCATAGACTTGATTTTCGGTTATGGCATGACGGAGACGACTGCTACTGTGTCCTGTTATCCTCACACGGATTATGAGATAGGGACGGTTGGCACCCCTATGCCTATGGTTGAGGTCAAGATTTCGGATGATGGTGAGATATTGGTGAAGGGTCCGACGGTGACTCCCGGGTATTATGAGAATCCCGCGGCTAATGCGGAGGCTTTCACTGCTGACGGCTACCTGCATACCGGTGATGCGGGGTTCATGAATCAGCAGGGGGCTTTGGTGCTGACGCACAGGAAGAAGGATATGTTCAAGACCTCTAACGGCAAGTATATCTCTCCGCAGGCCACTGAGGCTCTGTTGGTTGCCGATCCGTATATTGACCAGGTGGCTGTCATCGGTGATGCCCGCAAGTATGTCTCTGCTTTGGTAGTGCCTAATTTCAGCACTCTTCGCTCATGGGCGGAGAAGCAGGGGATAATTGATTTCCGGAGTGAGAGCCTGTGCCGGAATGAGAGGGTGATAGAGTTCTATCTCAGCCGCATCAAGCAGGATCAGAAGGGGATGGCACCCTTTGAGACGGTCAAGCGTGTCACGCTGCTTCCGAATCCGTTTACGATGGAGTCGGGGGAGATTACGAACACTCTGAAGCTTCGCCGCAATGTGATTGCGGAGCGTTATGCGAAGGAGATTAATGCAATGTATCCTGAGGAGTTCCTGACGACTCCGCCGGTATTTAACACTCGACACAGATAAATAGACTATATGATAACTCTCGAACAACTCAAGGAGGCCGGGCAGCGTCTTGAAGACCTTAACCGGTATCTCGACATTGATTCCAAGAAAATTCAGGTTGAGGAGGAGGAGTTGCGCACTCATGTGCCTGATTTCTGGAATGACCAGAAGGCAGCGGAGGTGCAGATGCGCAAAATCAAGTACCTCCGGTTTTGGATTGAAGGTTATGAGAATCTGTCGAAGCAGGTTGAGGAATTGCGCCTGGCTTTTGACTTTGTGAAGGATGAGCTGGTGACTGAGGAGGAGGTTGACAGCCTCTATGCCAAGGTTATGGCTGACATCGAGCGTCTGGAGCTTCGCAATATGTTGCGTCGCGAGGAGGACAAGATGGACGTTGTGCTTAAAATCAATTCGGGCGCCGGAGGCACGGAGAGCCAGGATTGGGCTCAGATGTTGATGCGCATGTATTTGCGCTGGGCGGAGAAGCATGGCTACAAGACTTCAATCGCCCAGCTGCTTGAGGGTGACGATGCGGGCATTAAGAGCGCTACGATTAATATCGAGGGAGCGTATGCGTATGGTTATCTGAAGAGTGAGAATGGTGTGCACCGCCTCGTGCGTGTCAGTCCGTATAACGCTCAGGGTAAGCGTATGACCTCGTTTGCGTCGGTATTCGTGACCCCGCTGGTGGATGACACTATCGATATTCAGATTTCTCAGGCGGCCATCTCTTGGGATACGTTCCGTTCGGGTGGCGCCGGTGGTCAGAATGTGAACAAGGTTGAGAGTGGCGTTCGACTTCGTTACCAATATAAGGATCCCTATACGGGCGAGGAAGAGGAGATTCTGATTGAGAATACCGAGACCCGTGACCAACCGAAGAATAAGGAGAATGCTTTGCGTCACTTGCGTTCCATTCTGTATGAGAAGGAGATGCAGCATCGCATGGCTGAGCAGGCGAAGGTTGAGGCAGGCAAGATGAAAATCGAGTGGGGCAGCCAGATTCGCTCCTATGTGTTTGATGACCGGCGTGTTAAGGATCATCGCACGGGACATCAGACTTCTGACGTGGGTGGCGTGATGGATGGCGACATCGATGATTTCATTAAGGCTTACCTGATGGAGTTTGCGGCTACGCTCGGAGAGTAAGCTTCAGCGTTCTTTTGCATTTATAACATATATTTAACATCCTTCGTGCAACTAATCTGTTCCATTGTGTGTTCTAAGAGTATAGCCTCTCTCCGGACATGCGATGGAACAGATTTTAAGCAACATAGCAGCTGTGGTTACGCTCTCGTTTATTCTCGGGGGTGTCGTGCTTGTGTTGCTTGTGATTCATTTCCTTTCGACTTATTTCAGGGGGGAGGAGAAGGGTCGGCGGCTTCAGGATGATTTGCGAGAGCTGCGTTATGAGGCGGGGAACAGTGAGGGTGTGAGCCGGCACAGCCTGTTTTACAGTTTCTTTTTCCGTGAGAAATGATTGTCAGCGTTCTGCTGCTTGGTGTCTGCGCGGAATATTGTGTGCTTCCGTCCTCGAAAAATGTCGTGATTGCTTCCTGCTTTCAAATAAATTAACTACTTTTGCAGTGTTAAATCATCTTGAAGCAAACGAGTTATGTCAATACAGAAGATTTTGTTAGTGGCTGTGGCTGTAGTTATGGTGTCCTTGAGTTCGTGCAAGAGTGATAGTGCGGAGGATGCCACGACGTCGCGCATGTCGAAGGATTTTGCGGCGAGTGCTGACACGGTTAAGGTGCGGATGCTGATTGAGAGCGGGATGCCGATGGACTCTTTGGCGATGTATCTGTGTAAGGCTGCGATAGGTGAGGTCAAGGGGGTTAGCATCAATAATTTTTCGGATGTGGATGCCTATATTTACATGAATAGGGGCGAGAAGGAGTATGAGCTTTATGCTCTTGCGATGGATGATTACACAAAGCAGTTGCCGTTGGTCAGCAAGCTGAAGCTTTATAAGAAGAGTGCTTTGGTTGACCCTGACAAGGCTGGTTATCAGTTGGGGCTTGAGTATGTTAATGATGTTATGGACAAGAAGCTCAAGATTGGCCAGGTTGACAGGGAGATTGCAGACTTTCGTCAGGCCTGCGGGGAGGATGAGGATACTTATAATCGCTTTCTGAAGGGTTTTGCGTTGGGCATCAGTACGCGCGCAGCGGGCGAGATTCCGCAGGAGGTTGCAGCGAAATACGGCAAGTAAGCGAGTGACAGCCCGTTTTCCACGCGCCTGTCATTTTTAGACACACTCTTAGATATACACTAAAGCCAATGGACTCCGAAGGAATGTTTATTCGTCACCGGCGTCGGGGTTTTGTTCTGCGCCGGGGTCGGGGTTTTGCTTGCGGGCTTCTTCAAATTTGGCACGCATTGTTGGGTTGCCGTAGGTCAGTTTCTTTATTGTGAATTTGTTTTCAATGAGGTCTTCGGCTTGAAGGAGTTTTTTGTCGGCTGTTGAGAAGAGGTCTCTCACTTTTCGCAGTTCAGCAATCTGTTTTTCGAGTGAGTTTATGATTTTGTCGATACCGGAGGTTGCGTCTTCGGTTTTTTTATTGTGGTCTTTGACGAGTTTGGAGAATGCTGCCGCGAAGTCGTTTCGGCGTTTTTCGAATTTTGAGACGTCAAGTGACTGGGCGCGAGCCAGTTCGAGCTCTGAGCGTAGTTCGCGTATCTGTGAGGAGCTTTTCTGCGCGGCGTGGCATAGCAGGGCAATGAGGGGCATAAACATCTGCGGGCGAATGACATACATCTTCGGGTAGCGATGTGAGAGGTTTACGATTCCGGCGTTGTAGAGCTCGTTGTCGCGTTCGAGCATTGAGACGAGCACGGCGAATTCGCAGTGTTTCTCGTTGCGGTCTTTGTTGAGTTTTTCGAGGAAGTCGGTGTTTTTGTGTTTGGTAGCCGTTGTGTCGGCTTCGTTCTTCATTTCGAACATTATGGAGATGTATTCCTCGCCGTCGATGAAGTCACGGAAGATGAAGTCTCCTTTTGAGCCTGTTCGGGCGTCGTTGTCTTTGCTGAATTGTGCGTCGGGGAAGAGTCCCATGCTGCGGGCTTGCTCGAAGAGGGTGCTGCAGTGGATTTCGAGTGATTCGCCGATGAGTTTGGTTGACATGCGCATCTTGAAGTCTTTGTAGTACTCTATCTCCTTTTCTTTTTCGCTGACGATGAGCGAGTGTTTTTCTTTGAGGGAGGCGAGTTGGGATGCAGCTTCGCGTCGGGATGTTTCGAGGGTGTTGGTGAGGTCGTTGATTTTTGCCTGCATTTGCTGCTGTTGTCGGAGTCTTTCGGCTTCGATTTCGAGCTTTTTGCTTTGTTCTGCGGAGGCTAATTGCTGGCGCAGTCGAGCGATTTCTTCGTCGCGGCGAGCGATGGTGTCGGCCATGTCGAGGCGCGTTTTGTCGGCCACGGAGGCTACTTTCTCCTTGAGCATGTTGATTTCAGCCGTGCGCCGGTCGAGGGACAGGTCTCGTTCGGAGAGTTGGCGGGCGAAGTGCTGTTCATCTTTTGCTCTCTGCAGTTCGAAGTCGCTTTTGAGTTTTTCCTGCAAGTCGCAGGCACGGCGTTTCAGCTCGTCGTCGAAGGCCTTGTCGCGCACCTGATTTGCAAGGGAGGCGAACATGTCTTTGTCAACGTGGAAAACGCTGCCGCAGTTGGGGCATCGAAGTTCTTTCAAAAGTTCTTTCATGGGAGGAAGTATATTGTTAGTACAAAGTTAGTTAAACTTCTTCATTTGGTGAAATTATGTGTTCGGAATGGATGCTTATAAGGGCTGCGTATTGATAAATAATGTGTAGAAAAGTTGGATAAGTGAAATATTTGCATTAATTTTGTCGCCAGTATTACAGGCGATAGGGTTTAATCGTCGTCTAAAAATTAGTTTACGCAGTTTAGAAAAATGGGTAATAAAGACAGCAGACAGGGGGGAGGACTGTATTCTCCCGCATATGAGCATGACGGATGTGGAGTGGGTCTCGTGGTTAAGATTGATGGCAGCAAGCATCATCATATAGTTGATCAGGGGCTGAAGGTGCTTGAGCACATGGCTCATCGAGGAGCTGAGGGTGCCGACGATAAGACAGGTGACGGTGCCGGCATTATGGTGCAGATTCCTCATGAGTTTATTTTGCTGAATGGGATACCGGTGCCGGAGAAGGGTCGTTATGGGGTTGGGATGGTGTTTCTGCCTCAGGGGGAGCGTGACCGCCGGGAGTTCGAGGCTATCATAGACCGAGAGATAAAGGCTCAGGGTTTGTTTCTGATGCACAGTCGTGATGTGCCGGTTGACTCTTCGGTGCTTGGTGATGATGCTTTGGCGAGTGAGCCTGTGATTCGGCAGCTCTTCATTGTGGGCTGTGACAATCAGGAGCGTCTTGAGGTTCTTCTCTATGTTATTCGCAAGCGGATTGAGCAGGGGGTGCTGGAGAGTGGTGAGATTGAGGATAAGGAGGGGTGCTACGTTGTGAGTATGTCTACACGCACGCTCATTTACAAGGGTATGCTCTCTTCGGCTCAGCTCCGGCTCTATTTCAAGGACCTTCAGAGTCCATATTTCACGAGTGCGATAGCGCTTGTTCATTCGCGGTTTTCGACTAATACGTTTCCGCAGTGGCGGCTTGCGCAGCCTTTCCGCCTGATTGGGCATAATGGTGAGATTAACACTATTCGTGGGAATCGTTTTTGGATGTCTACGCGTGAGGCAGTGATTGATCCTGAGAATCTTGGGGAGATGAGCGGCATAGGTCCGGTTATTCAGCCGGGCATGAGTGACAGTGCTTCGATGGATAATGCATTGGAGTTCTTTGTGCGTTCGGGCATGAGTCTGCCGCATGCGCTTGCGATGCTTGTGCCTGAGAGCTGTAATGACCAGAATCCCATTTCTCGCAAGCTGCTGGCCTTCTATGAGTATCATTCGATTTTCATGGCTCCCTGGGATGGCCCTGCTGCTATCATTTTTTCTGACGGGCGGTATGCCGGGGGTATGCTTGACCGCAACGGGTTGCGCCCTGCGCGCACTCTTGTGACTAAGAGTGGTGAGATGATTATTGCGTCGGAGACGGGTGTGCTGGCCGTTGATGCCGCTGACATTGAGCATAAGGCTCGGTTGAAGCCGGGCAAGATACTTATGGTTGACACTGAGGCGGGTCGCATCCTGATTGACCGGGAAATCAAGCAGGCGCTTGCCTCGGAGCATCCTTATGGTGAGTGGTTGAATGATAACCGCATAGAACTCAGCAAGTTGCGCAGTGGACGTAAAGTGACACATGAAGTGGCTGACATGGAGCGGCAACTGTCGGCATTCGGCTATAATCGTGAGGAGATTGAGCGTATTCTCAAGCCGATGGCTCTGAATTCTCAGGAGCCGGTGGTCTCTATGGGTAATGATGCTCCTGCGGCGGTTCTCTCAGCTCAGCCTCAGCGTTTCTTCAATTATTTCAGGCAGCAGTTCGCGCAGGTGACTAATCCTCCGATTGACCCTATCCGCGAGGAGCTGGTGATGTCGCTGACGAGTTATGTCGGGGCTGTCAGGAAGAATATTCTGAACCCTTCGCAGGAGCTTTGCAATGTGGTGAGGATGCCTTCGCCGATTGTTTCTGACGGTGAGCTGGACATTCTGCGCAATCTCCAGTACAAGGGCTTTCGCACGATTACGCTTCCTATGCTTTTCGAGGCCGAGGGGGGAGTGACTGCTCTTGAAGGGGCTATCGACCGGCTCTGCCGAGATGCTGAATGCGCTGTGGATGAGGGGTATAACTATATGGTGCTCTCTGACCGGGGTGTGACTGCCGCACTGGCGCCTATACCCTCGCTGCTGGCTCTTTCGGCAGTGCATCATCATCTTGTGAGCCGGCGGAAGCGTTCGCAGATAGCTATTATTGTGGAGAGCGGAGAGGTGTGTGAGGTGATGCATGTGAGTCTGCTCATGGGCTATGGTGCGAGTGCCGTGAATCCGTATATGGTTTTCGCTCTGCTGAAGGATATGGTGGGGCGCGGCGAGCTTCAGCTTGATTATGACGGGGCTGAGCAGCATTATATCAAGGCTGTGAATAAGGGGATACTGAAGATAATGTCGAAGATGGGCATATCGACCATCCGCAGCTATCGCGGCTGTGCTCTGTTTGAGGCGTTGGGGGTCAGCTCGCGCCTGTTGAATCATTACATGGGTGGCACAACCCCATCGCCGATTGAAGGTATTGACATAGAAGATATTGCTGCTGATATTCTCAAGCTTCACTCGAAGGCTTGGAGTGCTGATGCTCCGGAGCTTGAGGATGCCGGGCAGTATATGTTCCGTCGCGGCGGGGAGCTGCACGCCTGGAATCCACCTGTGGTGCGCGCCCTGCAGGCTGCCACTCGCGAAGGGGACTATGAGAAGTTTCTCGACTTCGTCAGGCTGGTTGAGGAGAAGCCTGAGCCGATATTCCTGCGCGACATGATTGGGGTGGAGAGTGACCGGGAGCCGATTTCAGTAGATGAGGTTGAGAGTGAGCAGAGCATTATGCGCCGGTTCTGCACGGAGGCCATGTCGTTTGGTGCCATCAGTCGTGAGGCACATGAGGCTTTAGCCATCGCCATGAATGAGATTGGGGGCATGAGTAACACTGGTGAAGGAGGCGAAGACCCGGCACGCAATCAGAGGCGCCCGGACGGCACTTGGGCGCGCAGCAGCGTCAAGCAGGTGGCCTCAGGGCGCTTTGGCGTAGATGCGGAGTATCTTGTGAACGCCGCCGAGATTCAGATTAAGGTGGCGCAGGGGGCGAAGCCGGGTGAGGGTGGCCAGCTGCCCGGGTTCAAGGTGGATGAAGTGATTGCCCGCACCCGCCGTTCCATCCCCGGCATTACGCTCATCAGTCCGCCGCCACATCATGACATCTATTCCATTGAGGATCTTGCCCAGCTCATCTTCGATTTGAAGAACGTGAATCCTGAGGCTCAAATCAGTGTCAAGCTTGTGGCCGAGAGTGGTGTGGGCACGATAGCCGCGGGTGTGGCTAAGGCTAAGGCCGACAAGATTCTTATCAGTGGCTGCGACGGGGGCACGGGTGCCAGCCCTGCCGGCTCGATGAAACATGCGGGTGTGCCGGCTGAGATAGGGCTGGCTGAGATTCAGCAGACTCTTGTAAGGAATAACTTGCGGGGCAAGTTGCGACTTCAGGTCGACGGGCAGCTGAAGAGTCCGCATGACATCATGGTCGCTGCTATGCTGGGGGCTGAGGAGTATGGCTTCGGCACGGCTGCGCTGGTGGTGCTTGGCTGCTGCATGGTGCGCAAATGCCACACTAACACCTGTCCGAAGGGTGTGGCCACCCAAAGTCCCGAGCTGCGAAAGAAGTTCGTCGGGCGATATGAGCATCTGATTAATTACTTCCGGTTCATGGCGCGCAGCGTGCGGGAGCGGCTGGCCGCGATGGGCTACCGCAGTCTCGATGAGATTGTGGGTCGCGCTGACCTGCTGAGGCGTCGTGCCTCTGCTGAGGGAAGCAAGCAGGCCAAGCTTGACTTCTCTCGCCTCTTCTTCAGGGTCGAGGGGGAGAATGCGTTGCACTTTGAGACGGAGCAGGACCATAAGCTCGACTCGGTCAAGGATGCTGCTCTGCTGCAGCTGATTGGGAATGCCATTGAGCTTAAGCAGGAGATTTCGCTGGGAATGCCGATAGTCAACACTGACCGCTCGGTGGGGGCTATGCTCAGCGGCTATGTCACGAAGCGCTTCGGAAGCAGCGGGTTGCCTGAGGACAGCGTGCGGCTCAAGTTTACCGGGTCAGCCGGGCAGAGCTTCGGCGCTTTCCTTTGCAAAGGGCTGACTTTCAGGCTTGAGGGTGATGCGAATGATTATTTGGGCAAGGGCTTGTCGGGGGGCAGAATCGTGGTCGTTCCTCCGCGTGAGGCCACCTTCGAGGCTTGCCGCAACACGATAGCGGGGAATACTCTGCTGTATGGCGCCACGTCCGGCGAGCTATACGTTAATGGTCGTGTCGGCGAGAGGTTTGCGGTGCGCAACAGTGGCGCGATAGCTGTCGTGGAGGGTGTGGGTGACCATGGCTGCGAGTATATGACCGGCGGTCGCGTGGTGGTGCTCGGCAAAATCGGGCGCAATTTCGCTGCAGGCATGAGTGGCGGTGTGGCTTACATCTGGAACGGCACCGGCAATCTCGACTATTATGTCAACATGGATCTCGTGGAGCTGACGCTGCTTCGTGAGGACTATGAGATAGCTGAGCTTCACGACCTGATTGAGCGTCATCACCGATTCACGGGCAGCCCCCTTGCAGCGCGTATTCTCGCTGATTGGGAAAGTTATCTTCCGCAGTTCCTGAAGGTAACCTCAGTGGAATACAAGAAAATCGCTCTTCCCGGCTGAGTAGTGTTCCTCTGCCCTGGCATAGTGGCTGACCGAATGGCCGACTGCCAGGCCGGGGCAGATGGCCGGCACGGGTCAGCGGGTCAGGGCTGAGAGGGCTCGGGTGCGGTCGGCTTCGATGTCGGCGTAGAAGGGGATGGTGTAGGTGTCTGCATCTGCAAGCCTCTGCTGCCATTCAGGGGTAAGAAGGGTCTGCACGTAGAGATATTCGAGCGCAGGGTAGTGCAGGAATGCGTTGTCTATCAGTTCATTGACCTGGCTGATTGTTTCGCACTCGCGCACTTTGGCCGTGATGTCGCCCGGGATTATCTGTCCCCCCAGGTCTATCCAGCTTTCGGGGGTGGTGAGGCCGGTGGTATCGGGGGTGGGACGGGAGGTGACGCGTTGCAGGTAGACCACGATAGCGCGGGTGTAGATGTCACGTCCGCGGCTCAGGGCCGAGGGGGAGAAGAGGAGTCCGCCATGGTGGATGTAGCCGTCAGGCTCGGGGCTGAGGCGGGAAATCTCGTCGATGAGCCGCAGGGCATCGAGCATGGTGGAGACTGTGAGCGGGTTCAGGACATCGAAGTGCAGATGGTCCATCAGTGGGAGGCGAGCCGGAGTGCGGCGGTCGCGGGCAGGCCATTTCACTTTGTCGCGGTCGAGGCCGCAGGAGCGGAGCATGAGGGCGGGGGCTACTACGGTTTTCCCTTCGGGGGTGCCGAAGAGGTAGGAGAAGGGGAAGGGGGTAGTGTCGGGGTGCGTTTTGTGTTGCCCCATGAGCAGGGAGAAGGCGCCGATTCGTCCCTCCCACATCATGTAGGAGCTGCTGGCTGTCTTGACGCCGCGTTGCATCAGTCCATGGTGCACGGGGCCGAGCTTATACATGTGGTTGGAGGAGTTGGTGCCTGAGCCGGCGTTCATGAAGGAGTATTCGGCACCGATGAGTAGTGTGCTCTTGTGCATGGTGACGGTGTAGGGGCCGGCTATTATGGCGCAAGCTTCTCCGCATTCGCAGGAGCTGTTGGCGAAGAAGAGGGAGTCGTGGGCTGAGAAGTATTTGTCAATCTCGACCCCTTGCCCGACGAAGACGTTGCGGAGCATGGCGCCGGTGTCCACTCGGCCATCTACAATCATGAAATTCTCGGCATCGACGCCGGCACCCACGTATGCCAGCGGTTCAGCGGGGGCGTTGTTTATGATGCGTCCGTTAATCAGGCGGGATGCCCCTTCAATGGTGACGCCGGGGTCAATGCGCAGGTTGCGCAGGCATCCGGCGTCTCTGATAGTCACGCCGTCGCCGATGAGGCTTCCGGTCGGTTCATGCTCCCAGGCGTCCTTGAGCATCGGGAGAATGTGATACTCAGCCAGGCGGGGATTGCGCGCCATAAGTGATGCGAGCTGCGAGGTGAGGGTGGGGAATAGGGGCACGGGACGCGAGCCGGTTTCGTCGAGCACGGCTACGGGCACACCGAGGCCGCAGGGGGCTTCCTGCTCGCAGGTGATGCGTCCCACGTTCTCAATGGTAACATTGTTTGCTATACGCAGGCCGCGCAGCTCTCCATGGATGTTGCTTATGTAGGGGTTGTCGCCAATGGTACAGTCGGCTATGACGGCGTTGAAGATGCCTGTTGGGCGCCCGGGCTGCTTGCGGAGCATCCCGATTGATGTCTTGCCCATGAATCTGACTGCGCGCAGCAGCGAGAGGTCAGAGCCGGGGGCTATGGTGACCTCTGTCCAATCGGTGGAGAAGCATCCTTGATTCTCGAGGCGGAGTATTTCTGATGCTGTCAGTTGCATGTGTCGGGGTCTTGACTGCAGGCTTCGTCGAGGGTGTAGTCCTGGTCATATTTCTGAAACAGGAAGTCGTTATACGGGAATCGCTCGGCATGTATCTCGCGAGCCTTCTCGTATAGCATCTGCTTCAGGGCGTCGATATTGATTTTCTTCTTTGCGGAGATGAAGACGCAGGCCCCTGAGGTGCGTGCCATCCATGAGCGCTCAAATTCCTCGAGAGGGATGTTGGCGCGGGTGGAGGGGGTGAGGTCGTCAGGATCCTTGGGGGTATAGGTGAAGGCGTCTATCTTGTTGAAAACCATTATCATAGGCTTGTCAGAGGCGCCGCAGACCTCGTGGAGCGTGCGATTGACCACTTCAATCTGCTCCTCAAATTGGGGATGGCTGACATCGACAACATGCACCAGCAGGTCGGCCTCGCGCACCTCGTCGAGCGTGGATTTGAAGGAGTCCACGAGATGAGTCGGGAGCTTGCGGATGAAGCCCACGGTGTCGGTCAGCAGGAAGGGGAGGTTGTCGATGATTACCTTGCGCACCGTCGTGTCGAGGGTAGCGAAGAGCTTGTTTTCGGCAAAGACGTCGCTCTTGCTCAGCAGGTTCATGATGGTGCTCTTGCCCACATTGGTGTAGCCCACGAGTGCCACGCGCGTGAGCTTGCCGCGGTTCTTGCGCTGGATGGATTTCTGCTTGTCGATGTGGCGCAGCTCCTCCTTCAGGCGGGAGATTTTGTCGAGGATGATTCGGCGGTCGGTCTCAATCTGTGTCTCGCCGGGGCCACGCATACCGATGCCGCCACGCTGGCGCTCGAGGTGAGTCCACATGCGGGTGAGGCGCGGGAGCAGATACTGATACTGCGCAAGCTCCACCTGAGTGCGTGCCGTGGCCGTCTGCGCACGTCGTGCGAAGATGTCGAGAATGAGCGAGGTTCGGTCAAGGATTTTCACCTTCAGCTCCCGCTCTATGTTGGTGACTTGCTTCGTCGAGAGGTCGTCGTCGAAGATTACCATGCCAATCTCCTGCTCCTCAACGTAGCTGCGAATCTCCTCGAGTTTACCTTTGCCCACATAGGTGCGGGGGTTGGGATAATCCATCTTCTGAAGGAACGTGTGCACCGGCACAGCTCCGGCCGTCTCGGCCAAAAATGCAAGCTCGTCCAGATACTCGCGGGTCTTCGTCTCATTCTGATTCTGAGTAATCAGCCCGACGAGCACGGTGCGCTCATTCGCCTCAGTGGCAATAATATTATCTTCAATCATATCCTATTTACTTATTGAATGGGGGAGGAGTGCCTGCATCTTCATCGCTGTCGGGCGATGTCGACGGGGCAGTCTCTTCTGCAGCAGGTTGCTCCTGTGCCGAGGCGTCCTCTTTAGTCTCAGAGCTGATGTTATCCTGCGCCTTGCGGGCGTTATCAGCCAGGAGTTTCTGTCGCGCCTGCACGGCCGGGTCCTCTTCACGGCTCTTCCAGGGGCGGGGGCCAAGGATTGCCTGCACATCGTCATGATAGATGACCTCACGCTTAATGAGCAGGTCGCGAATCTCGTTGTGCTCCTTGCCATACTTCTTGAGAATCTCCTTGGCGCGGTCATACTGTTCATTGACAATGCGCTCCACCTCCTCATCAATGACCTTCGCCGTGGCCTCGCTGTAAGGCTTCTGGAAGCCGTAGGCCTGACCTGTGGAGTCATGATAGTTGAGGTTGCGCAGGCGGGGGCTAGCGCCGTAATACATCACGATGCTCAGTGCAAGCTTGGTGGCTTTCTCAAGGTCGTCGCTGGCGCCGGTGCCCACAACGCCGGTGAACACCTCTTCGGCGGCACGTCCGGCCACGAGCGTGCAGATGGTGTCAAGCAGGCTCTGCATCGGGGTGTAATGACGCTCCTCGGGAGCATACATGGCGTAGCCACCGGCGCGGCCGCGGGGCACGATGGTGACCTTGACGAGCGGATTGCCATACTGAATCAGCCAGCTGACGGTGGCATGTCCCGCCTCATGTGTGGCAATGGCATCCTTCTCCTCAGCTGTGTAGACCACGGACTTCTTTTCCAAACCACCCACGATGCGGTCAATGGCTTTGCGGAAATCATCCATGCTGACATCCTCCTTGTTATTGCGGGCGGCTATGAGGGCAGCCTCGTTGCAGACGTTGGCCAGGTCAGCGCCGGAGAAGCCTGAGGTCTGACGTGCTATCTGCTCCACGTCAAGCGTGGCATTTATTTTCAGGTTGCGCAGATGCACATTGAGAATCTCCACACGGTCAGTCAGCTCCGGCAGGTCCACAAGAATCTGACGGTCAAAGCGTCCGGGACGCAGCAGAGCCTTGTCGAGCATGTCCACGCGGTTCGTGGCCGCAAGGATAATCACGCCGTTGTTGGCTCCAAAGCCATCCATCTCGGTGAGCATCTGGTTAAGAGTGTTCTCGCGCTCATCGTTGCTGCCCATGTTGGGGTTCTTGCCGCGGGCACGACCCACGGCGTCAATTTCATCGATGAAGACAATGCAGGGAGCCTTTTCCTTGGCCTGCTTGAAGAGGTCGCGCACTCGCGCTGCACCGACACCCACGAACATTTCCACGAAGTCAGAACCGCTCATCGAGAGGAACGGCACGTTGGCTTCTCCGGCCACTGCCTTGGCCAGCAAGGTTTTACCGGTGCCCGGAGGACCCACCAGCAGCGCCCCCTTGGGAATCTTGGCCCCCAGTTCAGTGTAGCGCTGCGGGTTCTTGAGAAACTCTACGATCTCCTCAATCTCAACCTTGGCCTCGGCCAGGCCGGCCACATCCTTGAAGGTCACATTCGTGTCAGTCTTCTTGTCAAAAACCTTGGCGCGGCTCTTGCCAACGTTAAAGATGCCCCCGGCACCCCCGGGGCCACTCATGCGGCGCGACATGAAGACCATGAAGAGCACGAAGACCAGGATGGGACCGAAGTACCAGAAGAGCTTCATCAGGTCAGAGCCGTTCACAAACTCATAGGGCACAGGCTCCAGCCCTCGGCTCTTGCGCACCTCGTTGGCCGCCGAAAGTTTCTCGTCGAAGCGCTCGGCGCTGACGGCCTGTGTGCGTATTTCACCCTCCGAGGCGCGCCCGTTGCTCCCTGCAAGGCCATTTTTCTTCAGACCCTCGGCATTGAGCACACCCGAGACGGTGGCATCTTCACGGTTGATTTTGACTTTCTCAACGGAACCCTCCGTAACCTCCTCCACAAACTGATCCACCGAAACCTCTTTCACGGCGGTGTTGTCCTGGAAGTTATAAAGGGCTACCAGAGAGAGTATGATGAGCAGATACATCCAATACATGTTGAGCATCGGACGCTTGCTGCCTTTCTTATTTCCTTGCTGACCAATAGGCATAAATGGATAGATTAGATATTGGGTATTTCGGTGAATTCGCCGTCAGCCCAAAGGGTTTCAATGTCATAGAACCGGCGGGCATCAGGCACAAAGATGTGCACCATAACATAGCCATAGTCAATCACTATCCATGTGGAATTAGTGTAGCCGGTATAGTTGACAGGCTTGATGCCAAGCTTTTGCTGAACGAGTTCGCGCACAGAGTCGGCAATGGCCGAAACCTGAGTGGGGCTGCCACCCTGGGCAATCACGAAATGCTGCGCGTTGCTGACATGCAACCTTGTCAGGTCAATCAATGTTATATCCTGCCCTTTGCGATCCTGAATGGCTTCCACAATCGTCAGGAGCAGGTCGTTGTCGTTGGTAGTGTTCATGAAATGAGAACAATCGGAAGGGGAGAAGTGTTCCTCAACCTTCCGGTAAAAGAGACATAAATAAAAGACTCGGCTGCAAAAGAATAAGAAGACTCGGCTGCGGCAAGCCGTAGAGGGAGCTGCAGGCGGTCTTCTTTACAGTTACTTCCGAGGATTTTGCCGGAAATCAGAAGGGGAGGTCATCCTGAGCGCTGTCGGGAGCAGGGGAGAAAGCAGGAGCCTGCGGTGCTCCGAAGGGGTCGGCAGGAGCGGCGGGTGCAGTCTGCTGAGGGGCAGGAGCGGCAGCGGGTGCAGCCCCCTTCTCAGCCTTCCATCCGCGGATGTCGGTGTACCATCGACCGTTGAACTCGCGGCTCTCAATGTCGAAAGAGACGGTCACCTCCTCGCCAATCTCCAAGGGATATTGGTCCACACGCTCGCCGAAGAAATCGAACTTCACCTTGCGGGGAAAGGAGTCATGCGTCTCAAGCACATATTCCTGCTTCTTCCATTCGCGACCTGATGCTTTGGCCACACCGCTCTGCAGCGGGAGCTTAGCTATGATTTTTCCTGATACTTCCATGTAGTGGGGTTTTCTTGTATTAATGTAAGTGTGAGTGTTATTCCCGGAGATGGAAATAACGTGCGAAATTAACAAATTATTTCCGGTTCTGCAAATTCTTTCCCGCAAGATGTGCGCCCGCAGAGCTTCGCCATCCCTCCGGTGCCGGGAATGAAGCTACTTTTTATACTTGGCGTAGATTTCCGCCCCACGCCGCTTGGCTCGGGCTATGCAGTCAGGATTGCCGGCATCAATGCCATACTTCGAGGCGGGAGGAATGACCACCTTCGTGCCCGGCTTGATGCGGTCAGGATGACCGAGAATGGCCTTGTTCTCATCATAGATATAAGGCCAGAGATTGTAGTCGCCATAATGCTCCTTGGCCATAGTGGTCAGAAAGCGTTTCTTCGTAATCGTGTCGTAGACCTTGGCGGGAGCCTCCTGCACATGCTCCTCGGTAGCCTTGTCAGAAGCCTGAGTGGGAGCAGCGTCAGGTGCCTCAGCAGCCTGCACAGGCTCGATGCGCTCCCCCTGCGGAAGCGTGTCGGCAGCCGGGGGGAGTGTGTCGGCAGCCGGAGTGGCCTCACGTGCCTGCTGCGCAATCAACTCGCCTTGAGACTGTGGCTCAGCAGTGGCCGTCAGAGCACAGAAAGATGCCGGAAGGAAAATGCGCCATGCAGCCAGCAGAAGGACCATGCAGACAACTGCTGCCGCTATGCCGATATAAATACCCTTCCTGAAGTGAGGTGCATGACATTCAGGCGAATGCACATGAATCTCAACCTTCTTGCGGTTCTCCTCCGCTTCATCCTCTATATCTATAATGGATTCGTAACGACTTGAAGCCGTAGCAGGCTTGGCAGGAGCCTCAGCGGGAGCTTGCCGGCTCTCCTCAATAATCGTTTCTTCCTCCGGCTCCTGTGGCGTCTCAGCCGGCTCAGGTTCAGGTGTAGGCTCAGGCGCAGGTTCAGGTTCGTTTGTAGACACAGGCTCAGAGAATTGCTCCTCGACAGCCTCCTCCCAAGGGTCAGGCTCACTGCCCTCGGTTGGCTCGGCAGTTTCAGGGGCGCTCGGCTCAGGGGCTGGAGCTTCCTCCTGCACCGGGGGCTGCGTCTCAGCCACTTGCGCAGCCTCAGGCATTTGCTCATCAACGCCGGCCAGCATCTCTTCCGACACCTCATCCTCAAGCTCAACCGGCTCAAACAGAGCGAACGGCAAATTGATTAACTCCGCCAGACTCTTGTCAGGATTAAATGAAACCTTCCGGTGACCCGGAATAATCATCTCGGCACCCGTGTTGACATTCACACTTTTGCGCTCCTCAACATCACTCACCTTGAAAGTGCCCAGTCCTTTAATCTTCACATTCTCTCCGGCAACAAGCGTCTCAGCCACCGTGGCAAACATCACCTTAATGAAACGTTCACACACACTGCGGGGCTGACCGGAATTTTCGGACAGGGCTGTTATAAGGTCGGGTAAAGTTATTTTCGCGTTCATTGGCAAATATTATAGTAGAGGAGTTACTTGTTTTAAGGTGTGAATTTGGAAATCGAATTTAGCTCAGAGAGATGCGCTCCCTGCAACAGAATCATTTGGACTCACGCAGCTTCTGCTTAAGCATAGCCGAAGGCTTGAACGAAAGCACAATCTTCGGAGGCAGCAACATCCGCTTTCCCGTAGAGGGCATCACCATGACCCGCTCCATCCGCTTCTTCGGTTCGAAGCTGCCGAAGCCCGGAATGGCTACACTGTCCATGCGGCTGCACCGTGAGCCGATAGTGTCGACCATAGATTCAAGCAATGAAGCGCACGCACTCTTGTCAAGTTCTGCGCGGCGAGAGATGTTGTCAATCAAAGTCTTAGTGTCCATATGAGCCTCTTCAAATAATAACGATTTATCCTGCCTGAGTTCCGGAGCCTGTCTTGTGGCATGTGGATATGTACCCGGCAGGAAATCCTGCGGCAGGAAGTGATTGCCCGCGATTATTTTGCAAAGGTAATAATTCAATTCCGGTTGGGAAAATTTTTAGGCGAATAAAAATTTTGTAGTGTGGGAAATTTGGTGTAACTTTGGGGCAATTTTCGCAACAATCATAGCCGAAACTTAGAGTGTGTCTAAAAATATATGTTAAGACTGAGGCCGCAGTTTTAAGATGGCTTCAGCCATGCAGGAGAGGGCGCATAGCGGGCTATGTGACCGAACCAACGGGCTGAAGAGGCTTAAAGATGCGGGACGGAACATTTATTTTTAGCACACTTGAGGAATACAAAGGGCTTCCGGAAACATTGTCCGGCTGCTTTTTGTAAATTCCTAAAAACAGCCGCCTCAGTCTTAACATATATTTTTAGACAACACTCTTAAATCTATAATACTGAAACTATGGCAACTAAATTTACAGACGAATCAGCCCGTGAGGCAATTAATTCAGGTAAGCCCGTCGTAATCGACCTTTGGGCAGAATGGTGTGGCCCCTGCATCAAGCTCGGACCCGCTGTTGAGAAGCTCGCCGAAGAGTTTGAGGGCAAAGCTATTGTAGGCAAACTCAATGTCGACGAAAACGACGAAATCTCAGCAGAAAACCGCGTGCGCAACATCCCCACAGTCCTCTTCTTCAAGGATGGTGAGCTGAAAGACCGCACAGTGGGTCTCGTCTCCATCGACGAACTCCGTTCAAAGCTCGAAGCATTGCTCTAAGAGGTTACCTCGTATCCCCATACAAGCAGCGACAGACACTCCCCCCACACACAGGAGTGTTTGTCGCTGTAGCTTTATAAACCAAGAGCAGAGCAGCAGTGTTATACTATCAAACTCTTAATTGAAAAACTATGAAAAAGATTTACACACTCATTATCTCTCTGTTGCTCGTATCCCTATCAGCCTCCGCTCAGGACTACGATTACAATGTCTACATCATCCCCGCCTCAGCCGATGGCACAGTGACTCCCGATGCCTCAGGCAATTACTCCGACATGGTGCAGCTCTCCACATCAGATGGCGACACTTACACAGCCTCTGACGTAGCCGTCACCTCCGGAAAGTTTGCAGTCTATGTGGAAAAACGCTCCACACAGGAATTTACTTTTAACGGTCTTCCCCCCTACGCCGTAACCCCTATCCCGGCCAACTATCCCAGCCCCCTCACCATAGCATCCACAGGCACAGTCATCACCTTGCCGGGAGCCGGGGTATATGACTTCGAGTACTACACCCGAAGCATCGATGGCATTAGCACCAACATGATTGTAGCAAAGCCCACAGCCACCTCCGGTGTGCCCGAATATCCGCAGAAGCTTTACCTCATGAATGCCTCAGGAGCAAGTGTAGAGGTGCAAGGTGATGCGACAACAGGCGAATATGCCGCAGACGTCATAGTGCCCGCTGACTTCAAAATCTCATATGAACCCCAATATAACGTAGACGCATTTATTTTCGGCCCGACCGATGCCTCAGAATCTGCAATCACACTGGAAGATGACACCCCCGTGGCAATCGCTTATGCCACCAACACCTCAGCCACCTTTAACGTATCGCAGTCAGTCAAACAGTATTACGGCTACTCACACATCGAGATAAACCTCAAGGATGGCTACATCGAAGTGAACAACGATATTCAGACCGGAGTCTCCGCAATCCCCTCGCAGGTATCCCGGGAAGCCATGTATTACACCATCGACGGCCGGATGGTTCAAGGCAGACCCACATCGAGCGGAATCTACATCGAGAACCTGGGCGGCACAAGCCGCAAAATCATAGTTTCGCAGTAACGGAGCCCTACCATGATAATCATCGCACAGTGCGACTCGCCTCTACTCAGGCCGGGTCGCATTGCTCGTTAAAAAGGGGGATTAAACACCCTGACTCATGAGCGACGGCACCCCAAAAGACTGACGGTCGAGCAGTTGCAGACCGGTCAATCGCAACCCTCTTGGAGAAGGACCGACTGACGGACAGACTGACGAAACGGAATGAAAATTTTGCAAGCACGAAATTTATTATTAACTTTGCATGTTTAATGGCTCATTGTATGCCGATTAGGGCTTGTCCCGGGTGTGGATGGGTTGTTTATGCAAAAGAATATTATTCATACTTGTAAATATGTATAGAACAGCTACATGCGGAGAGTTGCGTCTCTGTGATTGTGGAAAAGAAGTAACCATAGCCGGCTGGGTTCAGCGCAGCCGCAAAATGGGTGGCATGACATTTGTGGATGTGCGAGACCGCTACGGTATCACTCAGGTTGTGTTCAGTCACGAGATTAACGCCGACCTTTGCGATGCCGCTTCAAAGCTTGGCCGCGAATTCGTGGTGCAGGTCACCGGCAAAGTCGAAGAGCGTGCCTCCAAAAACATGAATCTGCCCACGGGTGAAATCGAGATTATAGCCTCAGAGCTTAAAATCCTGAACAAGAGCGATGTCCCCCCGTTCACGATTGAAGACAACACGGATGGTGGCGATGACCTCCGCATGAAGTTCCGTTATCTCGACCTTCGTCGTCCCGCTCCGCGTGCCAACCTCGAATTGCGCCACCGCATGGCCTTCGAGATTCGTCGCTACCTGGATGCCAATGGCTTCCTGGAAATCGAAACCCCGATACTCGTTAAGTCCACCCCTGAAGGAGCGCGTGACTTCGTTGTTCCCTCACGCATGAATCCCGGCGAGTTCTATGCACTCCCCCAGAGCCCTCAAATCTTCAAGCAGCTCCTGATGGTCAGCGGATTCGACCGCTACTTCCAGCTCGCAAAATGCTTCCGCGATGAAGACCTGCGTGCTGACCGTCAGCCGGAGTTCACTCAGGTGGACTGCGAAATGAGCTTCGTAGAGCAGGAAGATGTCATCAATATGTTTGAAGGACTTGTAAAGCATATCTTCAAGTATGTTAAAAACATCGACTTCACGGAAGCCTTCCCCCGCATCACCTGGGCCGATGCAATGAAGTATTACGGCTCCGACAAGCCCGACATCCGTTTCGGCATGAAGTTCGTTGAACTCACCGACTTAGTGAAAGGTCATGGCTTTGCAGTGATGGATGATGCAGAGTACACCGCAGGCATCTGCGTGCCCGGATGTGCAGGCTACACCCGCAAGCAAACCGATGAACTGACAGACTTCGTCAAGCGTCCGCAGATAGGCGCCAAGGGACTCGTTTGGGTGAAGATTGCCGAGGATGGGTCAATCAAGAGCAGCGTTGGCAAGTTCTTCAGCGACGACGACCTCAAGCAATGGGCTCAGGCCATGAATGCCAACCCCGGTGACCTGCTGCTGATTCTGAGCGGAGCAACTGCCAAAACCCGCAAAGCGCTCGGAGAACTCCGCCTGGAGATGGGCAACCGACTCGGCCTGCGTCCCAAAAATCAATTCGCTCCCCTCTGGGTGATTGACTTCCCCCTGTTCGAGTGGGACGAAGAGACTCAGCGCTACTACGCCATGCACCATCCTTTCACAGCGCCCAACCCCGAGGATATTCCGCTGCTGCACACCGACACCGGCAAAGTGCGCGCTACGGCTTACGACATAGTTGTGAACGGTACCGAATTGGGTGGCGGTTCAATACGTATCCATGACAGCGAGTTGCAGGACACCATGTTTGAACTGCTGGGCTTCACCCCCGAAAAAGCACAGGAACAGTTTGGCTTCCTCATGAATGCGTTCAAGTATGGCGCACCCCCTCACGGTGGTCTTGCGTTAGGCTTCGACCGCTTCGTCTCCATGCTGGCTGAACTCGACTCTATCCGCGACACCATTGCCTTCCCGAAGAACAACTCCGGACGTGATGTCATGAACGAGTCACCCTCACCGCTCGACCCCGCACAGCTCGACGAGCTGAAGCTGCAACTTCAACCCCTTGATAAATAAGAGCTGACAGCATATGCCCACGGTTAAAGAGATAATTCAGGCGCTTGAATCGTATGCTCCGCTATCCCTGCAGGAGAGCTATGACAATGCCGGTTTGCAGGTAGGCGATGCCGAGAGCAGAGCCACCGCTGCATTGATATGCCTCGACGTGACGGAGCAGACTATTGACGAAGCCTTGAATCGAGGTTGTAACTTGATTATCTCGCATCATCCGCTGATTTTCGGTGGAGCCAAGAGTGTGACGACAGCCACAGAGCAAGGACGCATCATCATCAAGGCCCTGAGCCATGGAATCTCTATTTATTCAGCCCACACGAATCTTGACCGTGCCCGAGGCGGAGTGAGCATGGAGATTGCAGCCGCTCTCGGCCTGCACGATGTAAAGGTGCTTGACCCCGATGCCGCCGACGAGCATGTCGGGCTTGGGGCAATCGGACTCATTGAGCCGCTCCCTGCTCTCGAATTCCTGCGCAAGGTGAAGGATACGTTCGGCGTCAAGTGTCTGAAGTACTCCGCATCATTCCCCTCACTGATTGTCAGGCGGATAGCAGTCTGTGGCGGTGCGGGTGCAAGCCTTATCCGCAAGGCTGTTGAGGCCGGTGCCGATGCAATGGTGACGGGCGACGTAAAATATCACGACTTCACCACTTGGGGCAAACGCATCCTGATTGCTGATGTCGGGCATTTTGAGAGCGAACTGTGCACCCGCAAGATATTCAGCCATCTGCTTGCCGACCGCTTCCCCGACTTCGTGACATACACCTCTGAAGAAGAGCATAACCCCATTAACTTCCTATAATTCAGAAATACAAAAGTAAACATCAATATATGGCTACTGAAAGCAAGAAAACGGATAAGGAACGCAGCGTAGAGGAACGATTGAAGACCCTCTTTGAATTGCAGACCATTCTCTCCGAGATTGACCGTATCAAGATTCTCCGCGGTGAGCTTCCCAACGAAGTGAAAGACCTGGAGGATAACATCGCACGCTATAACACCCGCATCGAAAAGCATCGCGAAGAGATTGCCGAGCTGAAGAAAATGATTGCAACCAAGACCGGTGAAATCAACGACCGTCAGGCAAAAATTGCCCGCTACAAAGAGCAGCAGGACAACGTGCGCAACAACCGCGAATTCGACTTCCTTAACAAAGAAATTGAATTTGAAGGACTCGAAATCGAGCTGGCCGAAAAGAACATCCGTGAGTACACCACTGCGCGCGAGAACAAAGAAGCTGAGATTGTACGCACTCAGGAAGAGCTCGCCGACGGTGAACACATTTTGGCAGAGAAGCGTGCTGAACTCGCCGACATCGTGAGCGAGACCAAGGCCGAGGAGGAGAACCTGCGTGCCCGTGCTCTCGACCTCGAACCCCTCATTGATGCTTACACCCTGGCTGCTTTCAAGCGCATTCGCAAGAACGCGCGCAACGGTCTTGGCATCGTGACTGTGCAGCGTAACGCCTGTGGCGGTTGCTTCAATCGCATCCCTTCACAGCGTCAGTTGGAAATCAAAATGCACAAGAAGATTATCGTATGCGAATACTGCGGACGCATCATGATTGATGCCAAGCTTGCCGGCCTTGAAGAAGAGGTAGTGGAAGCTCCCGCACCCAAGCGCCGCGCATCGAAGGCCAAAGCCTGAGATAGAGAATAAAAAGATTAATTCGGATTTAAGCACACTCTTAAATCCGAGCCACTCTTAACCTCATATTCACGGGGAACCCGATTCTTTCATGCAGTGATGCGTGAGATGAAGGGTGCCCCGTGAGCTATTTACCAACTTACATTTTTTCTGCTCATGAATAAACTCATTAAGGCACTCGCCGGCGTAGCATTGACCTTGGCGCCAACAATTGCCGGGGCTGCCAACTATGCATGGCCTGCAAATTATGTAGGCGTAATGCTGCAAGGCTTCTATTGGGATTCTTACACCGACACCAAATGGACCAATCTCACTTCGCAGTGTGACGAACTCTCAAAGTACTTCACCCTGATATGGGTGCCTAACAGTGCTAAATCCGCATCAGGATATATGGGCTACGACCCGGTCTATTGGTTCACAAACCACAACACCCGCTTCGGCACCGAAGCTGAGCTGCGTGCAATGATAGCGGCATACAAAGAAAAGAATGTTGGCATCATCGAGGATGTCGTCGTGAATCATCGCAGCGGCAAAAGCAACTGGACTGACTTCCCTGCGGAGACTTGGAACGGCCGGACCTGGCAACTCGGTCCCGAACATATTTGCTCCACTGACGAAGTGCGCAATGCCTCCGGCCAAGCCACTCCCACGGGTGCACCCGATACCGGCGATGACTTCGACGGTTCCCGCGACCTTGACCACACTAATCCCACCGTGCAGGATAATGTCAAGAACTATTGCAAATTCCTGCTGGATGACATGGGATACTCCGGTTTTCGCTATGACATGGTGAAGGGATATGCCGGAAGATTCAACAAGATTTATAATGAATATGCCAAGCCAAGATTCTCGGTCGGGGAGTATTGGGATGCGAGCTACGACGCCTTGGCTGCATGGATTGAGGCTACCGGAAGACAGAGTGCAGCGTTCGATTTTGCCTTCAAATATGCAGTAAATGAAGCGTTCCATTCCGGCGACTTGACGAAACTTGTGTGGAAGGCCAACGGCACGACCGACCAGCCTGCCGGTCTGATTCATTTCGGATATCCGCAATATGCCGTGACCTTTATCGACAATCACGACACCTATCGCGATGGGTCAAAGTTTAACGGCAATGTGCCGGCTGCAAACGCCTTTATGCTCTTCTCTCCCGGCACTCCCTGTGTCTTTCTTCCTCATTATAAAGAGAATAAGGCCGCTATTCAAAAAATGATTGATATCCGCAATTCCGCCGGCGTTCACAATATGTCGACCGTTAAAGTGCTTCGATCAAGCGCTGACTGCTACATGGCAGAGATTACCGGCACCAAAGGCAAAGTGGTCGTAAAAGTCGGTAGCGCCATGGTTAGTCCCGAAGGCTATTCCGATTCAGACATAAAGGCCTCAGGCAATGACTACTGCATCTGGACGAAGGTCAATGTCATTTCAGGCAGCGAGACAAGCGGAGGCACCGGTAGTGGCGATGATAGCGGCATCGTGTCAGGAGGCGAGGCTTTCAATGTGTATTTTGACAACAGTTCCACTCACTGGAGCAACCCTTATATTCACTACTGGGGAGCGGAGGAAAGCACCTGGCCCGGTGTGGCTATGAGCAAAGTAGAGGGTGAGATTTGGACTTACAAAGTGCCTGCCGGAACCACCGGCCTTCTCTTCAATGCCGGAGATGGAGATGCTACGAAGACCTCCGATTTCGTTGCTGTTGCCAACGGACTGTACACCGTGACCGGTCAATCCGGCACCTATGATGGGAGTGGAACGGGTGACAATAATTTCCCCGAAAAGCTCTATCTGATAGGAACCATTAATGGTGCGACATGGCAGACCTCCTTGGGACTCTTGCCTGATGAAGCCGGTGACGGGGTTTATGTTTATCGTAATGTGACAATTGATGAGGCCGACAAAGGATATGGTTATATCACTTTCATCACTTCCCTTGACAGCTCTGACGGCGATTGGAATGGAGTCAATCAGGGTGACCGCTATGGCGCAACAGAAGAGGATGCCAAGGCTGAGTTGAATTCTTCGGTTGCTATACGTAAATATGCCTATATGGTAGATGCAATGTCGGCAGCCAGTTGGGCTGTAGCCCCCGGGGAGTACACTGTTACAGCTGATCTGAAAGCGATGAAGCTGACGCTTGCCTCAGCCACCTCTGTTGAGACCGTTGATATATTCGATGCAGAGACGCCCCGCTACTTCAATATGCAGGGGGTAGAGGTGCACAATCCCTCGGCCGGCATATATATCGTGCGCCGTGGAAATAGAGTAACGAAAGAAATAGTGCGCCGATGAGAATCGGTAAAGGCAAATGAGAAGGGGTGGTCAGCTATCGGTTCTGCTGACCACCCCTTCAGGTTATAATTGATGAGTGTGATTACTCTGCTGCGAGGTCCACGGCGTAATAGCCCTTCTTGCCGGTGGGATAGATGCCTGAGATGAACATCACCTTCTCACCGTCGGAATTCTTCATGATTTGATTGTAGATGTACTCCACATCGTCGGCACTGTTAACCGGCTCATCGTTGATGAAAAGAATGATAAATCCATCCTTGATGCCGCCATCTTTGAACAGGCCCTTCTTGAGACCCTGTACCTGCACACCGTGGGAAATGCCCATGTGGTTCTTTGTTTCAGCCGAGAGCTTCATGAAGGCGCATCCGAGCGATGAGAAATCATCTTTCTTGGTAATCTCCGTGTTGCCTCGGTCGTTGCGCAGCGTAGCGGTTTTGGTATATTTCTTGCCGGAACGCCAGAAGGTCACGGTTATGTCGTCACCCGGGCGGAACTGATTCATCTGTTCCACGAGTTGGGCAGAAGTGTGGACATCCTTGCCGTTAATGGCCGTGATTACGTCACCCTCTTCGATGCCAAGTTCGCGGGCAGTGGAGCGATCCTGCACACTGTCGACATATATGCCGGCCACAATGCCCTCGATCTCCTTCTCCTTGGCCAGCTTGGCATCCAGCTCAATATAAGTGATACCGAGCATAGCGCGCTGCACAGTGCCATACTGCTTCAGGTCAGTTATAATCTTCTTTACAACAGTAGTGGGTATGGCGAAAGAGAAACCGGTGTAAGAACCTGTGTTGCTATAAATGGCAGCGTTGATACCAATCAGCTGACCCTTCAGATTAACCAGTGCACCACCCGAATTGCCGGGATTCAGAGCTGCGTCAGTCTGAATGTAGGAATCCAGGCCCATGCGTGAGGCGCCGGTACCGGAGCTGATGGAACGTGCTTTCGCGCTAACGATGCCGGCAGTCACCGTAGAGTTGAACCCGAAAGGATTGCCTACGGCAAGCACCCATTCGCCAATCTTCACGGCATCAGAGTCGCCGAACTCCATGGGCTGTAGTCCTGAGGCGTCAATCTTAATGAGAGCGAGATCAGTGGCTTCATCAGTTCCAATGATGCGTGCTTCGTAAGTGTTGTTATCATTCAGCAGCACTTCAAGGCGGTCAGCATTAGCCACCACGTGATTGTTGGTTACAATGTAGCCATCGGCTGTAAGAATAACACCGGAGCCGAGGCCGCTTTGCACCTGTTCGCTCTGCTTCTTGTTTTTGGAGCCTCCGTTATTACGGTTGCGGGGAGTCTGCTGACGTTGCTGAGGCGAACCGAAGAAGAATTCAAACGGGTCGAAGCCACCCATTCCTCCGAAGGGGTCATAATATTGCTGCTGCGGGCGGGATACATAGCTTTTGATGCATACCACAGAGTTGATTGTCTTCTCTGCAGCGCGGGTGAAATCCGTGTCAAACGACTGAGTGGCAGCCGTGCGTACAAAGGTCGCTTCATCGGCCTTGGCGATGCCCTGTGTGCCGGCCAGGAGCAAGCACAGACCAAGGGCAGAGATGCTTAATTTCATATTTTGGGTAATTTGAAATGTTAATACGTTAAATTAGAGAGTGGCGGACATCTTCGCGTAGCTCATTATCGTTATTGATACCAAGCGCACTCCGACACAGGAGGCTTCAAAAGCTCCTTTTTTAACATACGCAAAATTACAAACTATATTTCAGATTCCCTGCAGCTGTAACGCCTATTTATGATTTATTAATACGAGGGCGCCAAAGTGCTAAAAATATTAAACAGGCGTGGGCTTGTTGGCGGTTTGGAAAACTTATGCTAACTTTGCAGTGTGAGACGATTTGCGCGCATTCTTTTATTCCTGCTTCTGACGGTCGGCCTGACCGCCGGCGTTGCATCCTGCTCCTCATCCGGTTCCGTGCGTAAAGACAAGCACCGAAAAGAGCGAGTGGCCAAGCGCAAGCGAGCCAATCGCAAGAAAGAAGAGAAGGAGCTGAAACAGGAGTATGTGAAGGATGCGAATCTGCATGGCGACCGCAAGAAACTCGTGGAAGAAGCGATAACCTGGCTTGGCACTCCTTATAAATACGCAGGTCAGGAGAAAGGTGTCTGTACTGACTGCTCCGGATTCGTCATGCAGGTGTACCTGACTGAGCTTGACATTAAGATTCCGCGCAACTCGGCCAAGCAGGCAGATTTCTGCAAGACGTTGAAGAAGAAGGATGTAAAACCCGGCGACCTCGTCTTCTTTGCCACAGGAAAAGAGGCGGGGCGCGTGACTCATGTTGGAATGATGCTTGACGATGTGAGCTTCATTCATGCCTCCTCAAGTAAAGGTGTTGTGGTTAGCCGCATGGATAACCCATGGTATTCAACAAGATTCGTAAAATACGGGCGTGTGCCTGAAATGAAATGAGTATAGAACTTCAATACACAATTATTGGACTGATAATCGGCGCTTGCCTGGTGTGGATGCTTCGTGGTTTTATTCGCTTGTCGCGTAAAAAAGGGGGCGGTTGTTCGTGCTGCTCACTTTCACAAACCTGTAAAAAGAAACACAAGGACGCGCGATAAGAGACCGAGAATAATCAGAATTTGAGGCAAGCAAAGTCTACTTTCGGTCTACGCGGGAGTGAGAGGGCGAAATGGAACAAAAAGGGTGATTCACTAATTTGCTAAAGTGCGGATTTATTGTTAACTTTGCGCTCCGATTTCTTAAAGAGAATTTTCTGTCGTTTTGATAATGAAACTATCCTGCATACTTTCCGCGCTTGCCGCATCCTTATTTATTTTATGTGCCTGTTCCGGACAGAATGGCTCCACATCAGCCGCAGACACTGCTGCTGTCGTTGGAGAGCAAACCGTTTCGGAAGATGATTTCGATTCCGCCAAGGTTGAAGAGAAGAAGGAAGAGGCAGAGCCTGACCGTCCCCGTTACACCGCTTATTCCAGCAACGAGGCCATAGAACTGATGCAGTCGCTCCCGGATGCTGACAAATACATGAGCGGCATTCTCCCTAAGATGAGTCAGGAGTGCCTGAGCTATGCCATGAAGTTGCTTAATAATCAGCATGACGGTTTCCTTATTGTAGACAAGGAGTCAATGCAGGTGGCACTATATGACCGCTATGGCCGTGAGCAGCTTAAGTATGGCATTGCTTGTGGCCGCAATTATGGCACTAAACATAAGAAGGGAGATTCCCGCACTCCCGAAGGTTTCTTTTCCGTCGAGGGAATCTATGACAGCACTGATTGGCTCTTCCGAGATGACAATGGCAAGGTCTCAAAGGTCAAAGGACAGTTCGGCCCCCGATTCATCCGCCTGCTGATTCCCGGCACAACACAAATAGGCATCCATGGCACTCGCGCTCCCGGGTCAATCGGGCTGCGCTGCTCTCATGGCTGCATCAGAGTCACGAATGATCATATTCTCGAACTTGTGAAGCATGTCAAGCCCGGCATGCCGGTTATTGTTTCGCCGAGTCGCAGGGACGAGAAGGTGAATGTAAATGAGGGTAACCGCATTCCGTGGGTGTCCGTAGCCAAAGGCCCGGTTTCACGTACGCCACAAACTCCCGATTCCAAGAAACCGGCTGCAAAGGTTGACAGCATTGGCGCTCCGGTGCCCACTCCGAAGGACAGCCTGCCTCAGGTTGTGCCCGTTACTGAGCCTGTGCAAACAGAGGAGCCGGAGACAGCACCGACCATGCTTGAATAACCGGCTCTAATGCTTGAGATGAATAATCCGTTGATTGGTTGAGCCTCTGAAATGCAACGATGGGTCGCGCTTTGATTCAATAAAGGGTCCATCTACAATAGTGTCAATATAGGGCAGAGGTTGCGAGAGTCTCTCTGAGGCGCGAATCTCTTCGATGGTAAACCCGGTGTAAAGCCATATATCCAATCCCAGTCGACGCTTGATTTCGCGAGCGAGCAGTGTCACCCCCTCTGACTGATAGAGAGGGTCGCCACCGCTTATAGTTACCGGGAACTCAGCTTCTTCAATAACATCAAGCAGGGAGGCGATTGACATATCCTGCCCTGCTGCGAAATCCCATGTGGAGGGATTATGACAGCCGGGGCAGGCATGTCGGCATCCGGCAAGATAGATGGAGGTCCGCAGTCCCGGTCCATCTACGCTTGTGCCGTCGATTATGTCAATAACTCTCAGAGTCTTTTGCTTCAGGAGCTCTTCCGGCTCTTGAAGTTCATTTGTGGATAACGCGGTCATTCAGCTCAGCAAGTTTTGCACTGTTCCAGCGGTCAGTTGTGCCTACGAGATAGCCTGTGATGCGTTGCAGCCTGTCTATGTGAGAACTTCCGCATGAAGGACACTTCTCAAGATTCTCCGAAGCATCCTCATAGCCACACTTCATGCAGCGGTTGCGATTGTGATTGACCGAGCCATAGCCAATGTTATAGCGGTCCATGAGATCAACTATGTCGCTGATGGCCTTAGGATTATGCGTTGCATCGCCGTCAATCTCCACGTAGAAGATATGGCCGCCGCCGGTCAGTTCGTGGTAGGGTGCCTCCACTTTGGCTTTGTGACGAGGCGAACAGTGATAGTAGACCGGCACATGATTGGAGTTGGTGTAGAAAATGCGGTCGGTCACTCCGGGTATTATGCCGAACGATCGGCGATCTTTCGCCGTGAATTTACCAGACAATCCTTCGGCCGGAGTGGCAAGTACACTGAAATTGTGCCTATATTTTTCGCAGTATTCATTGACGCGGGAGCGCATGTGGCTGACGATGCGCAAGCCGAGAGCCTGAGCCTCTTCGCATTCGCCGTGATGCTTGCCTGTCAGTGCCACTAAAGCTTCGGCCAGTCCGATGAACCCAATGCCAAGTGTGCCCTGATTGATTACTGCCTCAATAGTATCCTCAGGAGCGAGCGAGTCACCTCCATTCCACAGACGGCTCATCAGCAGAGGGAATTGTTTGGCCAATGCAGTCTTCTGGAAATCAAATCTTTCGCATAGCTGAACAGCAGCGATGTCAAGCACTTCATCGAGCTTTGAGAAGAACTTACTGATGCGCTCATCCTTATCCTTAATCACCATGCATTCGATTGCGATACGCACAATGTTGATGGTCGTAAACGAGAGATTACCACGCCCGATGGATGTTTTCTCCCCGAATCTGTTCTCGAAGACGCGGGTGCGGCAACCCATTGTTGCCACTTCATATTTGTATCTCTCCGGGTCAGATGCATCCCACTTCTCATGCTGGTTGAATGTGGCGTCAAGATTTAGGAAGTTGGGGAAGAAGCGGCGTGCAGTCACTTTGCATGCGAGTTGATACAGGTCGTAGTTCGGGTCTTCAGGCAGATAGCTGACCCCTCTCTTCTTCTTCCATATCTGGATGGGAAAGATAGCCGTAGCGCCACCACCTACACCCTCATAGGTTGAGTTCAGCAACTCTCGAATGATGCATCGACCCTCGGCGGATGTGTCCGTGCCATAGTTAATTGAGCTGAATACCACCTGGTTACCGCCGCGGGAATGGATTGTGTTCATGTTATGTATGAACGCCTCCATAGCCTGATGCACCCGGCTTACCGTGCAGTTCACGGCATGAGCGAACAGGCGTTCTTCCCCCTCAAGTCCGGAGATATCCCGCTTTACATAATCAGTCAGCTCCTTGTGATACAGGTGTTCAAGACTCTTGCCGGAAACCTCTTCAAGTCGCTTAAGCTCTTCAATCAGCGAGCTGCGCACGAATGGAGCCAGGTAGAAATCAAACGCCGGGATTGCCTGACCTCCATGCATCTCATTCTGAGCTGTTTCCAGCGAGATGCAAGCAATGATGGATGCTGTCTCGATGCGCTTGGCCGGGCGACTCTCTCCATGTCCGGCCGAGAAACCATGCTTGAGAATCCTGTCGAGAGGATGCTGCACACATGTGAGAGACTTAGTGGGGTAGTAGTCTTTATCATGAATGTGCAGATAGCCCCCGCGCACAGCTTCGCGCACCTCGGGAGACAGCAGATAATCGTCGACGAACGGCTTTGTCGTTTCGCTGGCAAACTTCATCATCATTCCCGCCGGCGAGTCGGTGTTCATATTGGCGTTTTCGCGGGTGATATCATTATTTTTAGCCTCAATGATTTCAAGGAACATATCGCGAGTTTTGGCGCGTCGGGCTATGTTGCGCTGGTCGCGATAGGCGATATATTTCTTAGCGACTTCCTTTCGGGGAGATTTCATCAACTCAAGTTCCACACGGTCTTGAATCTGCTCCACGGTCATTTGGTCGGTGCCGGTGACAGTTATTCGGTCAGTGATTTTCTGAAGCAGAGACTCATCCTCGCCTTTTTCGGTCTGGAGCATCGCTTTGCGGATAGCTGCTCTGATTTTCTCTTCATTGAAGCCGACTACGCGGCCATCACGTTTGACAACTGTCTGTATCATTGGAGATTGGGAAATTTGAGTTCTAAAATGGGATTAATTGGTGTGTTTTTTGATGATGCAAAGTTATGAATTATAACGGGTTTTACCAAATGATTTGAGCTAAATATTTTTGTTTTGGAAAACTTTTTAATGTTTGCAAAATTGTAAAACACTAATTATTAAGTACTTAATTAATTGTTTTGGAAAACTTTTAAGGACTTGTTATTTATGTAATTGTCTGTAAATATGAACTGTGCGCAGCATTCCATTAAAACGAAATACTGCGCACAGCGAGTTGTGGTTGCGTTTATTTGCCTTTGGAGGTCTTTTTTGAAGTGGCCGGTTTTGCTGTCGATTTCTTGGTCGTACGAGCCGGTTCAGGTGCATTATTCGAGTCGTCAGCGTTGAGGATATTTGTGCGTAACTGCTTAACCTCCTTATTCAGAGTCTCGATTTCCTGTGCCTGATTGCGTATGGTCAGAAGCAAAGAGTTCAGCTCCTCGTTTTCTATCTCCATGGGATATTGCTCTTCCACTCTGACAATGAAGTCGGCCAGCACATTCATGTAATTGGTAAAGGCCGAGTAAGGGCTGTCATAAGGGGAGAAAGAAGCATGGGCTGAGCCGTCAGAGAGATTCTTTGTGCTCATATAGAAGAAGTGGTCGGCACTCTGAAGGTACTCCCAATCCTGCTTGAGTCGGCGGTCAGTGGTAAGATTCACTCGCTCAGCCACTGAATAAAGCTTGTCAAGCGCTTCACGCTGCAAGTCATTACCCATCCAGGCGCTCACGTCGCGGGCCTCGTCAGCCCATGACATCGGATAGGGAACTGACAACTCCCCGACACTCTTGAGCTTGGAGCAGGCCTCGGCAGGAGTCATGAATGAGATTCCGCGTTCGGCAGCGAAACGGGGCAGCGCGCGCATGAAGTCAAAGATTCCTGATTCGGCGGGCAGGAACTCTCCGAAAGTTTCCATTGAGAGGAAAAGGTTCACAATCTGCTGGTCCTCGGGCAGTCCAGCAATCCAGTCGATATACTTATCGGCTGTGAGCGGATACTCGCTCCATTCGTGGTTATTAAAGTTGCGGGAGATGTCATCGGAGAGCTTGTCATTCTTCAGCAAGAGTTTCAGTCCCGGTGCTGAGGCTGCGTTATAGACGAAATCAGGACTCTTCCATCCGAGGATATGTTTCGCACCCTCAGTGATTGCACCCTTAAAGCCCATAGAGGCCACGAGGCAGGCAATCTCGTCATCATATATTAGCTCCGTGTTGCGGAAAATCTTTGGCTTCTGGCCGAACAGGCTCTTAATCAGCTTGTCGTGAGACTTCACTTGGCGAACGAATTCATCAGCATCTTTAAGCGAAGAGAGGGAGTGGGCATAGGTTTCGCTGAGGAATTCAACACAACCTGTGTCGGCGAGCGCTTTAAGCTTGTCAATGAACTCGGGCACATAAATCTGAAGCTGCTCAATGGCAGTGCCTGTGATGGATATGGCGCACTTGAACGCTCCTCCACTCTCCTTAATCATAGTCAGCAGCGTGTCGGCCATTGGGATATATGACCTGTGGGCGATGCGAGTGATGATGTCGTCATTGGCGAAGTCATCATAATAGTAGTGGTCGTTGCCAATCTCAAAGAAGCGATAGCGCTTCAGGCGGAAAGGCTGATGTATCTGGAAGTAAAAACAGATGTTTTTCATTATTCAGGTAGTTGTGAGGGTTAGTGATATGTGGATTAATATGGATTTGGCATTAATGCTGTAATACCTTGTTATATATGTCGATTACTTTTTGTCCGGCCTTTTCCCAGGTAATGCCTTTCATCTCTTCGATGCCTTCACGCTTCAGAGATTCGTGCATAGCCGGGTAGCTGACCAAAGCATGCATGGCATCAGCCATAGCATCCACATCCCAGTAGTCGGTTTTGATTACGTGGTTGAGAATTTCGGCACAGCCGCTCTGTTTTGAAATGATTGATGGGACACCCATCTGCATGGCCTCAAGAGGAGAAATGCCGAACGGCTCAGAGACGGAGGGCATCACATAGACGTCAGAATCGGCCAACATCTCATATACCTGCTTGCCGCGCAGAAAACCGGTGAAATGGAAGCGGTCGGCTATCCCACGCTTGGCAGCCAGGCGAATCATCTTGTTCATCATGTCGCCGGAACCGGCCATAACAAAGCGCACATTCCGGTTCTTCTTAAGCACCTTGGCTGCAGCCTCCACAAAATATTCGGGACCTTTCTGCATAGTGATACGGCCGAGGAATGTAATCACCTTCTCTTTATTCTTGCGGCGTGGCAGCGAGAGAATCTCCTCACTCAGAGGCACAACTGCGTTATGCACGGTTGTGACCTTGTCCGGCGAAATGTGATACTTGTCAATGACCGTGCGTCTCGTAAGCTCAGAGACGGTGATGATATGGTCGGCATTATCCATGCCATCCTTCTCGATGCCAAAGACTGTGGGATTCACATTACCGCGAGAGCGGTCGAAATCTGTGGCGTGCACATGAATTACAAGCGGCTTGCCCGTGATTTTTTTTGCATGTATACCGGCCGGATATGTCAGCCAGTCATGAGAATGGATGATATCGCAGGGGATGGTGCGGGCAATCACGCCGGCCACAATCGAATAATTGTTAATCTCCTCAAGCAGATTGTCCGGATAACGACCTGAGAATTCTATGCAGCCCAAGTCATTAAGATGCAGGTAATTAAAGTCTGCGTAGATGTGGTTGCGCAGGTCGAAGTACAGTTCCGGAGGCATAACATTCCCGATGCGGTCTCGCACGTAGTCATAACTGACATCGCGCCAGGCCACAGGGGTATTTGATGCACCGATAATCTGAGCAAAGGATTTGTCTTCGTCGCCCACCGGTTTCGGAATCACGAAAGAGATGTCCATGTTGCCACAGTTGTGCATGCCGCGGGTAAGACCGTAGCTTGCCGTGCCGAGGCCACCTAAGATATGCGGGGGGAATTCCCACCCGAACATTAGTGCTTTCATAGTGCGTCAGGATTTAGAGTCGGTGAGTAATTGTTTGTTAAGGCGTTTGACGTTATGCACAGTGCGCAGAATCTCGCCTACGTTCTTGGCGGTGCTGATGGCTCCGCGTCCGGTGTAGGGCGGGTTGCCGTCGTAAAGTTCTGACAGGGAGCCGATGCATCCTTCCGCCATTTCATCCTCATAGCCAATCAGTTGTCGCTCAATGAATCCAAGCCCAGATGTGCCGAACACCTTAAGATAGGCATCAGCGTAGAATCCGAAGAGCCAGGGACGGGCCGGACCCTGATGCACGGCATATTCGCGCTCGATGGGTCCGCCCACGTATGTCGGATTATATCCGGCACTCTTTGGAGAGAGAGACCGCAATCCTTTGGGTGTGAGTAACTCGCGTGTGGCAAAGTCCAGTACACACTTGCGCTGCCTGCGGTCAAGAGGGGAGTAGTCAAGTCCCACGGCGATGGCCATGTTCGGGCGAACGCTTAAATCGGTGTAGGCGCCGTCCACGTAGTCATACAGATACCCGTAGTCATTCAGGAATGTATCGAGGAATGGTTGTTTCATGCTTTCGGCACGCTTCCGGCACTCCGCTGAGAAGTCATCAGCTGCTCCTTCATGCAGTTCAGCGGCAAACATCAGAGCGTTATACCAAAGGGCATTAAACTCAACCAGGTATCCGGAGCGCGGAATAATCGGTTTCCCATCAATTGAGGCTGACAGCCAGCTCACCGGCTTCTCGCGCCCCTCGGTGCGCAGCAAGCCATTGTCATCGGGCATCAGGTTAGGAATTTTCCCGCTGACGATGTCGGATATGATGTTGCGTACAGCCTCACCGAACAGTTCGCGACACTTCTCTGCGCCATGCACACGGCGGTACTGCTGTAAGGTCCATGTCAGCCACAGCGGAATGTCAGGAAGGTCAATCTCATGAATCGTAGCATCTGTTTCTCCGGTAGCGACGAACTTGCGGTAGGCCTCTATAAAGGTGTGTGCAATAGCCTTGAAATCCTCCTCATGGTCAATGGCCAAGGTGCAACCCGGCAAAGCTATCAGCTCATCGCGGCTGCGCACATTATACCAGGGATAACCGGCCATTATATACATGTTTTTACCCCTCTTCAGGTAGAACTGTTTGGCTGAGTTCTTCAGGCAATTATAGAAGGAGGTACGCATGGTGCGTGTTGAGATTTCAGCCTCATAGGTAGCTTCAAATTCTTTCGGGTCACAGTCAAACGTGGAAGCGGAAAAGATAATGCTTTCACCCTTGCGGATTGGCAGTTCAAAGTATCCCGGCACCCAAAGGTCTTCTTTATAAGGGATGCCTCTGTCGCGATCCTTGTAGTATTCAATGCCATTGTACCAGTGCCCGTCGCTCACCCATTTAACCTCTTTGTTGAACTGCATGTATAGGCGGGGATAGCCTGCATACAGGCAGCAGCTTATGCCATTCTTCTCCTGTTCAAGAGCCGTATTGATTGATCCGTTGGCCATGCATAGGTCATTTGCATTGCGGAAGGCCAGGAACGGGCGGAACTGAAGAGTAGTGGGGGAGTGGGCGTCCTTAAGGGTGTACTTTATGAGGATGCGGTTTTCATGAGAGATGAATACCTTTTCCTTGGTAAGTATCACACCTCCAACGCGGAAAGTTACAGAGGGAACACTGTCGCAGTTAAACTCGCGTATGTATTTATGGCCATTAGGGCTGAACACCCCTTCTCCATATTGATGAAGCCCCAGATTGAAGGGGGCACCATGCTGAATAACAGTCTCGTCGAGCGATGAGAGGAGCACGTGCGCCTTGTCATCCATCTCCGGGATTGGTATCACGAGCAGTCCATGCTGCTTGCGTGTGTTGCACCCTACGATGGTTGTGCAGTGATAAGCACCACTTTTATTGGTGCGCAGCATCTCCTTCGGGAGGCTTTGCTCCAAATTTATCATGAGGCTCTTATCGAATTTAAGATAACTCATAGGTGTGTAGATGTTTGTTTTGCTGACGGGGAACATAAACGGTTGAACCAATATGCTTGCCCGCAGTAGAAAGATTGGGTTACTTGGACAATTATTTGAAATAAGCCTTTCGACTTCGGAGTCTCAGATTATATTAGCAGAAAGAGTGAAAAGTTGCAGGCTAAATCACTGAATTGTTAATGCTGAAGTCTTCTTGAGTCTCATTGGAAAGTCAAGAGAGCCTCATTGTCTAATCAAAGACTGAGAATAAGGTTATCAACGGAAAATAGCGCCGACTGTAAGAAACTGTTTAAGTTTATGTCGGAAATATTTTTATAGCTTGTTATCAATGAATTTTGAGGCTGTTTTTGGCGCTTTTCGCCGAGTTTCATCGGTCGCATAGCCCGCTATGCTCCCTCTTCAACTCGCGAAAATCACTCAAAAACATCTCTCAAAATTGCATTGACATAAACTTAAACAGTTTCTAAGGGGAGAGTTGAGTGCAGTCGAAACTGCTTCTGATATGGTAACGTTAAAGGTCAACGCAAAGTTAACAAAGTTTTTGCGAAACTACAAAGAAAAGTGTGATTTAATTAAAAAGAAGAGGTTGCGCTGCATGAATATATTATATGCAGCCACTCAGATAGATGCTCCGGCGGTGCGCAGTCGCTCTTTTACGGTGGAGATAAACTGCTCGTCAGTCGTGTCATGTGCAATGGGATGGAGCTTGAAGCCGCGTCGCTCCATTCCGCGCCACCAGGTCATCTGCCGCTTTGCAAATTGATGGATGGCGGTCTCAAGTTGTGAATGCATCTCTTCACGTGTGATGTGGCCAAGAATATGCAGCGTCAGGAATTTATATTCAAGGCCATAGTATATCAAATCATCCGGGGATATCCCCTGAGCAAGTAATCCCTCCACCTCTTCAATCATCCCTTGGTTGATGCGTTCATGCAAGCGGCGGGTAATTCGCTGGCGGCGCAACTCCCTGGGGATGTCGATAAGGAATATTTCGGAGCGAGGAGGAACCGCTTGACTGCGGTCAGCCAATTGAGCTGCTTCCGGATGCTGAAGGTAGTACTGTGCTATTTCCAAGGCTCGCACTGCTCGGGCATGTGTGTCGACATCCGTTGTGTTGTGCAACTGCTTCATGGCGGCCAGACGGCTATGCAATTCTGATAGAGGAATGTCTCGCAGGCTTGCTCGTAATTCGGGATTTTCGGGCACTTCCGGCAGTCGCAGTCCGCTTAAGACAGCTTCTGCGTACATCCCTGTACCTCCGCACAGAATGCGTCGGTTGCCGCGCTGCAGGATGCTTGCTTCCGCCAGGTAGTAATCCTGCAAATATCTGTGAAGGTTATATTTAGTGCCAGCCGGACAAATATCTACCAAGTGGAGCCCGGGCATCTTGCCTCCGATAGTGTCCCGATATTTTGCGAACAGAGGTTCGTAGTCAGAGATGTCCTTGCCCGTGCCCAAATCCATTCCGCAATACACCTGGCGAGAGTCAGCGCTGAGAATCTCTCCGTCAAGAGCCAAGGCCAATGCGACAGCTCTCGAGGTTTTGCCGCAGGCCGTGGGGCCGACAATTGCTATCAGTGGAAGTGGATTCTCAGAAGGGGAAGTCATGAGTGTAAAGTGAAGGGTAAGTGAATGGGATCGAATGTTACCGGGTTGCCACTGCTTAAACAGTTTCTTTGCAATCAGGACAATGGAGTCTGATTGAAAGGAAGGTTTTTGCGCTTCTTTTCGTTGTGACGCAGCCAGCGCTTAAGGCGGAAGAATCGATGGTCGCTGTTATAGAGTGAAACACGAATCCACAGCTCGTCGTGGAAGTCGATGGGGGTGTTATGCAGCTCGGCAAAGTTGAACGACGGGCGATACTGCATTAGCTTCAGTCGTCGTTCACCATTCTCATCAAAGGTTTTGCTTGTCACCATGATAGTTGCAAGACGGCTCATGTCGCCAAGCAGTGTGGAGCCAAGCTTGAGCGGAGCAGTGTTGTAGATGGTCTTGAATTTCTCGCTGCTGAGCCACTCACCCTTTTTGGCAAGTGCGGGATAATCGGAAGGCTCACCGGGCAGGAAATAGAAGTAGCGCATGATGCGGTGATCACCTATCTCATTCACTCGTCGACCGAAGAAAAAGCGCAGTATGCCATTCTTAACACCTGTGGTGCGCTCAATAATCTCCTTGACTTCAGCTTCCGGAATACCCTTCACTATTTGGCGGACAATGAACGGAGTCTCGAAAATCTCCCCCTCAATATCTCGCAGGGCATCATTTTTGGAGGAGGAGAGAAGAATATTGTCGCCGCAGATAACGTAGTAGCGGAGATAGGTGCGCGTTGAAATGTTGGCCAACTCTCCCGGTGACACCAGCTCGTCACGCTCCTTCAGGTCAAGATAAAGGTTGTAATATCTCATTCCGAAGAAAAGCATGTCAGCGACGCAGGCAGCCATCATCATGTAGGTAAAGACAAAGGCATCGCGGGCGGTGATGCTGGCATCAACAAATTCAAGTTCATAATAGAGCCAGAAAATTGTTGTTACAATCGTAAAAAGCAAGAGCAAGTTCTTAATCTGCAGCTCACTCTCTTGGGAGAAAATAACGCCGGAACGCCCCTTTTCCATAGATGAATCGTTTTGCAGACGACAGTCAGCACAGATGCTCAATTTGTGGCGACGCAGATACACAATGCAGCAGACTACTATTGCGCATGGCCCGAAAATCAAGCCCGGTATAAAGTAGCCCTCAAATATAACGACAGCGCTCGGCAGGTTCAGCATGAACCAGATGTTCAGCAGGTTCAGCAGCACGGTCGTGACCGTGTAGCAGAGCATTATCATGAACATCGTGTAAGGCACGACCATGCATGATTCCGTATCGGAATATGCCCTGGAGTAAGCTAAAAAGTATAATGCCGCGCAGGCTACGGTTGAAACTATCGGAGCGAGATATGTCGGGAGTAACTTCGTCAAGATTACCATGCCCATGAAGATGAGCAGTGACACAGCGAAGTTGCGCCAGAGTAGGAATATTTGTCGGCTGTTGACCTTGAACAGGTTGCGAAGAATTTCTGTCATTGTGCCGGAGTATTTAATACATTGTGCGGTTGACTGATTAGAGTGGAGACCACACACAAGAGCTTGTAAGAAGTCAAGAAGAGAGAAGAGAATCGGAGCAAGAGGTTACTTTCCGAGACGGGAGTCGAGGAAGTCAACTACCTTGCGATAGAGGACGGAGCGCACATCGCACGTGCGGAGTGAATGGTCGAAGCCGGTCCAGACCATCATGTCGCACATCGTGCCCTCTGAGGTGAGTTTTGAAGTAAACTTATAAGTATTGTAAATGTGGACATTATCATCTGCCGTGCCGCTCATTATGAGGAGCTTGGCTTTGAGATTGGGGGTGCGAAGGAGTGTGGATGAGCTGTCATAACCCTCCTTGTTCTGACGCGGGGAGAGCATATAGCGTTCAGTGTAGATAGCGTCATAGAAGCGCCAGTCAGTGACGGGTGCCATAGACACACCGGCCTTGAACGGAGTTCCGGGGGCGGTCAGTTCCATCAGAGTCATATAGCCACCATAGCTCCATCCGAAGCAGGAGAGGCGCTGAGGGTCGGCCCAGCTCTGCGTGGAAGCCCAACGACCTGCGGCCAGCTGGTCTTCGGTCTCGATGGTGCCGAGACGCTTATAAACCACGTCACACCATGCGCGTCCGCGGAAGCCGGTGCCACGGCCGTCAGCACAGACCACCACATAGCCCTGCGACGCAATGTAGTAGAGGCCGCCCATACTCCATCTGTTACGCACTTCCTGACTCTCGGGTCCATTATATTGATACAGCATCACGGGATACTTCTTGGTCGGGGAGAAGTCGGCAGGCTTGATGATGTAGGCATCCATCTGTTCGCCTGCGGCATTGGGAATGGAAGTGAGTTCCATTTTGGGCGCTGAGGCATACTTTGCAGCGTAGTCCTCATTCATCTCAAGGTCTGCGATTTTGCCTTTCAGCGAATGGAGGGTGTACTGCTGAGGTGTTACGGCATTGCTCCAAGTGCGAACATAGTATTGCATCCCCTTGCTGAAAGAGGCTGATTCCCAGCCCTTCTCGGGATGAAGCATCTGCACGCCTGAGGCAGATGTACGCGCGACGTTGCGTTCGGTCGCGCCGTTTTGTGTAGTCTGAAAGTAATGCTCGCGGGTAGAAGCGTTATATCCGTAGTATTCAGTAACATAGTAGTTTCCGGAGGTCAGCTGCTTACGCAGGTTGCCGGAGTAATCATATTCGTAGAGATGACGCCAACCGCTTCTATCGCTCCCAATCACGAAGGCATCGGAGCGGTAGTCAACCATCTGATATGCCGACGGACTCAGCCAAGCCTCGCTCGTTTCGGTCAGCAGCAATCGGGCTACCGTTGAGCCGGGATTCACGTTGTAAAGCCGAAGATTGTTCTGGTCGCGGTTGAGAAGCATGACCATCAGGCGGTCAGATGAACCACCATATTCAACTGACGGAACATAGTCTGTTTCCGCAATAGGCAGGTCCATAACTTTCGTTATGCGGGAATCTACGTTATACACTTTAACTTGCACAACAGAGTTGTTGTCTCCGGCCAAGGGATACTTGTAGCTGTATTCTCCCGGGTACAGGTCATATTCCGGTTTTGGCGCACAATAGCTTGAGAAAATGTCGAAGTGATATGAGGGCACCTGACTCTCATTGAATGTGATGAAAGCAAGTGTTGAGTCATCCGGCGCCCAGCGGATAGTGTTCTCGACTCCGAACTCCTCTTCATAGCCCCAATCAGGCACACCGTTGATAATCTTTCCGGCAACACCATCTTCGGTCACCTGGCGTTCGGAATCAAAATCCAGATTGGTTATAAAGATGTTATTGTCGCGTGTGAAAGCCACCATAGTGCCGTCATGGCTCAAAACAGCTCCTCGCTGCGCGCCGCCGGAGGAGACGCGCTTCATTGTTCCGCGAGTAATGTCGTAGACGAAATATTGCGCCGTGAAAGAATAACGGTAGATTCCCTGAGAGTCGTTCCAAAGCAGAAGTGCGCGACCGTTGTCACTTACGGAAAAACCGTCAAACTCAGATATTTTCGTGTCGCCTTTAACAGTCTCGACATCGAATATCGTCTCCACCTTCTTGCCGGTTTTATAGCTGTACCGGTCAATTGTCTTGCCTTCAGTGCCGATGCAGAGATAGCTTTCGCCATCCGGCATGGGTGTCATTGTTTTGATTGCCTTGGGCGCGGATATAGTGGGATCGCAATATTCCGACGGGGTCAAGGCTTGAGCTTGCGCCAATGAGAGTGAGGCACAGGTTAGAAGTGAGTATGTCAGTATTCGGCCGGTCTTCATGAATTAGAGAGCTGTTTAGGGTATGTTGGAAATAAACCGAGTTTGATGTAATGAACATGGTTGAATCATAGTGGATTGCAGTTGTTCCATGTTCCGATAGATTCGTAGTGTTTTAGAAACTGTTCGGGTTAATGAAATTTTGAGAGGTGTTTTTGATGGATTTACCATTGAAATCCAAGCACACACTCAAGCAGTTTCTTGATTGAGCAGAGATTATGAGTAGTGGAGGGAGAGTGCTGACAGTCAGCACTCTCCCCGGGAAATATTAATATGAGCGGGCAATCACGACACGCTGCTTGGAGGGCTTGCCGGTGACCATGCAGACGCCGGGGGTGGTGTCGCCATCCAAAGGTATGCAGCGAATGGTTGCTTTAGTCTCTTCCTTGATGCGGGCTTCGGTTTCAGGAGTGCCGTCCCAGTGGCAGAGCATAAAGCCACCCGCTTCGATTTTCTCCTTGAATTCATCGTAGGAATTTACCTCGTAGGTCATTTCCTTTTGGCGGGCGAGAGCCTTGTCATAGATGTTTTGCTGAATCTCTTCGAGCAGAGAGTTGATGTGAGCGGCAATTCCTTCGATGGGGAGGGTTTCCTTTTCAAGTGTGTCACGGCGCATGAGTTCCACTGTGCCATTCTCCAGGTCGCGGGCGCCGACAGCGAGGCGTACGGGCACACCTTTCAGCTCATAGTCGGCGAATTTGAAGCCGGGGCGGCGGTTGTCAGCATCATCATATTTTACGCTGATGCCGAGGCTCTTCAGTTCGTTAATGACGGGCTGAATCTTCTCTGAGATGGCAGCCAGCTGCTCGTCGTTCTTATAAATGGGCACAATCACCACCTGAATAGGAGCGAGGTGCGGGGGGAGCACGAGGCCGTTATCATCGGAGTGGGCCATTATCAGAGCACCCATCAGGCGGGTGGATACGCCCCAAGAGGAAGCCCATACATACTCAGCCTGATTTTCTTTATTGATGAATGTCACGTCGAAAGCCTTTGCGAAGTTCTGACCCAGGAAGTGAGAGGTGCCGCTCTGGAGTGCTTTGCCATCCTGCATCATAGCCTCGATGGTGTAGGTGTTCAGAGCGCCCGCAAAGCGTTCAGTTTCGCTCTTTACACCGACAACAACCGGGAGTGCCATATATTTGCGTGCGAAATCAGCATAGACGTTAATCATCTGAACAGTGCGGTCTTCCGCCTCTTTTGCCGTAGCGTGGGCAGTGTGGCCCTCTTGCCAAAGAAACTCAGCTGTGCGCAGGAACATGCGGGTGCGCATCTCCCAACGCATTACGTTGGCCCACTGGTTGATGAGCAGGGGCAGGTCGCGGTAAGAGTGAATCCAATTCTTGTAGGTGCCCCAAATGATAGTCTCGGAAGTGGGACGAACGATGAGTTCCTCCTCGAGGCGAGCTTCAGGGTCGACTACAACTCCGTTGCCTTCCGGGTCATTTTTGAGACGGTAGTGGGTTACAACCGCACACTCTTTGGCGAAGCCCTCTACGTGTTCAGCCTCGCGGCAGAGATATGACTTCGGAATCAGAAGAGGGAAGTATGCGTTTTGGACACCTGTTTCTTTGAACATGGCATCCAGTGTGCGCTGCATTTTTTCCCAAATGGCATAGCCGTAAGGCTTGATGACCATGCAACCGCGCACTGCGCTCTGTTCGGCCAGGTCAGCTTTCACGACCAGCTCGTTATACCACTGCGAATAATTCTCACTGCGTTTGGTAAGATTCTTAAGTTCCTTAGCCATTATGAATTTGTTTTGTTTTTTAGTAATCAAGCGGGCGTTAAGAGTGTGTTTGGATTTAAGCTCGAATGTTAATTCGAGCTTATTTGTGTTGTGATTGATTCTCTCTAAGTGCTAAAACCATTGAAGTTCAAACAGTTTCTAAGGCTTGGATGCAGGCAAAAATTCGGATGAGATGAACCGCAATTAAAGTCTGCATTGGCAGCCCGGGAAATGGAGAATAATCAGCCCCGCCCGTCAGGGCAAATTACAGTGCAAAATTACTCATTAATCGGCATAATAACAAACTTCAGCCCGCTTTTTTGCGGGCTGAAGTTGAATGCTTGTGTTATCTTGCGCTTCGGGAGCGGGGATTGTTGAAATGTCAGAAGCAGGAGGAGCCGTCGAAGCAGTGGGTGCAGACTTTACACTTGGGCAGGCCGATGGCTTCAATCAGATCTTCAATAGTGCTGAAGCGCAGCGAGTCAATGCCGAATTGTTCTGCTATTTTGGCTACCATAGCTTTGTATTGAGGTGTGCCGGTTGTTGCATATAATTCGAGATTCTTGTTCTCATCCCCTTCGATGTCCTTGATGATTCGGCGGGTAATCAGCTCCATGTCGCTTTTTGATGATGTGAATCCTATGAAGGGGCATCCGTAGATAAGCGGCGGACAGGCGATGCGGATGTGCACCTCTTTGGCTCCATATTGATACAACATTTCAACATTGTCCTTCAACTGAGTGCCACGCACAATTGAGTCGTCGCAGAAAGCGATGCGATGCCCGTCGAGCATAGCCCGGTTGGGAATGAGCTTCATTTTTGCTACAAGGTTGCGCAGTTCCTGACGCCCCGGAGTGAAGGAGCGGGGCCAGGTGGGGGTGTATTTTGCAACCGCTCTGTGGTAAGGCACCCCTTTGCCTTCGGCGTAACCAAGAGCCATGCCTACGCCTGAATCGGGAATGCCGCAGACGCAGTCAACTTCTGTTTCATCCTTTTCGCCCATAAGATATCCGCTGCGGAAGCGCACGTCTTCCACATTACGCCCTTCATAAGATGAGACCGGAAATCCGTAGTAAACCCACAGGAAAGAGCAGACTTGCATTTCCTTTCGCGGAGGAAGAAGAGTGGTGATTCCATCGGCGGTAATGTGTACTACTTCTCCGGGACCCAAGTCTCGTTCCTCCTTGAATCCGAGATTCGGGAGTGAGGCTGTTTCGCTGACTGCTGCATAGCCCTCAGGCTTGGAGCCGATTACGATAGGGGTGCGTCCCCATTTGTCGCGTGCGGCAATGATGCCGTCAGGAGTGAGCAAAAGCATTGAAACAGAGCCTTTAACACGCTCTTGCACGCGGCGTATGCCGTCGGCTATGTCTGTGCCACCGGCTATGATGGTGGCAATCAGTTCGGTGGGATTGGTTTTGCCACTGCTGAGCTCGGCAAAGTGCACCCCCTCATCGAGCAGTTCGTTTTCAAGCTGCTGCATGTTGGCGATTTTTGCTACCGTGACGATTGCAAATTTGCCAACCTTTGAGTTTACAACAATCGGCTGCGAGTCATTGTCGCTGATGACGCCGATGCCGGCATTGCCGGAAAAGCGAGAGAGTGTCGGTTCAAATTTCGTGCGGAAATAAGAATTTTCAAGGCTGTGAATGCTGCGCACAAAACCATTTTCGGAGTCGTAAGTGGCCATGCCGCCACGCTTGGTGCCGAGATGTGAGTGATAGTCTGTGCCATAAAAAAGGTCAGTCACTACACTGTTTTTCTGCACAGTGCCAAAAAATCCACCCATAATGTAATGTCTTTTTTACTTTAAGATGAGTAAGCAACCGACTCGAGCTTGACAAATGGCCTCATTTGCGGGCTGATTAGCCAAGTTTGTGAGCCGAAATGAAAGTGCAAAGTTAGAGATTTTTTTACTACCTTAAAAATTTTGCCCTCTGACTTTTGCTATTTTCACACTTAAATGTTAATTTTGCACTTGAATGTTAAAATTCGGGAAGACTCATCATACTTTCCCTTGTCCCGACTGAGGACTTCGCGAAATCAAAATGTCGTCCCGCATTAACTAACTTCAAAGTAAACTAATATTGCCATAATATTGTTAAATAGGTAAAAATCTCCCGGCTTTAGGGGAGAGATTACATTCCCGGGTGAACCTTCATCCGTATTACAGAAATGAAGAAGTCTACAATCTGGTTGCTCACCATAGTAATGGCCATCACTTTCGGCGGCCTGATCTATATACAGATTATGTATATGGACAAGATGACGCGTATGCGTTCCGAGCAGTTCGATGAGAATGCCCGGCGCGCTTTATACGGGGTTGCCGGCGAGCTTGAAAGGATGGAGACGCTGCACTATCTGGAACAGGATATTGAGGAGATGCAGGACATTGAGGCTGCATTCTTCCCGACTGCGTCAGATTCATTGTATGATGAAACACCGCGACCCATAATTGATAACTCAGCCGGAGGATTGGATCACCGGTATAAGCTGATGCAGCAGACGATTCGTCGTCAATATCTCTATCAAAAGGAATTGCTTAATGAAGTGATTCTCAATATAATGCGTGAGGGAGAGCATCGCCCGGCCTTGGAGCGAGCCGATTCCAGCGAGCTGCGTTCTATTCTCAAGCAGAAACTCGCCGAACAGGGAATCACTCTTCCGTTTGACTTCCGGGTGACTACTTCCGGCCATGCTCTGATTTATACTTCGGGTCAGATACCATCCGACCGCGAGAGTGAGATGTATTCTCAAGTGCTGTTCCCTGCGAGCCGCACATTCTATTACCTTAAGGTTTACTTCCCGACCAAGGGGGATTATATCTATCACTCAGTTCGTTGGTTGATTCCGACCCTTGCCCTGACACTGATTCTTCTGCTCGTCTTCGTCTATACAATCGTGATTGCTTTCCGACAGAAGCGCCTGACGGAGATGAAGACCGACTTCATAAATAATATGACGCATGAGTATAAAACTCCCATATCCACGATTTCTTTGGCCGGCCAGATGTTGGCCGATGATTCCGTGAGGAAATCTCCGGCGATGCTGGCTCATTTGGCCGGCGTGATTACGGATGAGTCAAAGCGACTGCGTTTTCAGGTTGAGAAGGTGCTCCAGATGTCAATGTTTGACGGACGTGGCCCGAACCTGAAGTTTACTGAAGTGGATGCAAACGCCGTAATAGCTCAGGTGGTTAATACCTTCAAAATCAAAGTGGAGAAATTTGGCGGCAAGCTTGATATGAAGCTCGATGCCATGAATGCCCTGATATATGTGGATGAGATGCATTTCACTAATGTGCTGTTTAATCTGCTGGACAACGCGATAAAATATCGCCGGGAGGATGTGGATCCCGAGTTAAAGATTTTGACGTTTAATCCTTCGGGCTCCAAACTCGAGATTCGCATCAGCGACAATGGTATAGGGATACGTAAGGAGCACTTGAAAAGAATCTTCGACAGGTTCTATCGTGTCCCCACCGGTAATCGTCATGATGTGAAGGGATTCGGGCTCGGCCTGGCCTATGTCGGAAAGCTTATTGAGTCATTTCATGGCAGCGTGAAGGCCGAAAGTGTCCCCGGTGCCGGAACAACATTCATAATAACACTCCCGCTTGCGGTTGAGGAATAATTAAAAGAATAATAACTTAAAAACAGATACAACTATGGACGACAAATTGAAAATTCTGCTCTGTGAGGATGACGAGAATCTCGGCATGCTCCTGCGAGAGTTCCTTATGGCCAAAGGCTATGCGGTGGATCTTATGCCTGACGGAGACAAGGGATATAAGGCCTTTCTGAAGGGAAGATATGATTTCTGTGTGCTTGACGTGATGATGCCTAAGAAGGATGGTTTTACCCTTGCTCAGGAGATTCGCGCGGCCGGAGCTGAGGTGCCCATTGTGTTCCTCACGGCAAAGAACATGAAGGAAGATGTGCTTGAGGGCTTCAAGCTTGGTGCTGATGACTACATTACGAAGCCTTTCAGCATGGAGGAGCTGGTCAGCCGCATCAGTGCCATCCTGCGTCGTGTGCGCGGCAAGAAGGACAAGGAGATTACAATGTACAGGCTCGGTCGGTTCATGTTTGACACTCAGAAACAGACGCTTACTACCGACGATGGCATCAGCAAGAAATTGACAACCAAGGAGAGCGATCTGCTCACGTTGCTTTGCCAGCATCTGAATGAAGTGCTGGAGCGCAACTATGCTTTGAAGAGCATTTGGGTGGATGACAATTATTTTAACGCCCGTTCGATGGATGTCTACATCACCAAGCTGCGTAAGCTGCTGAAGGATGACCCCGACATCGAGATTATCAATATCCATGGCAAGGGCTATAAGCTCATTGCTCCTTCAGTGGATTGATGCACGTCGCTTCCCCACACATTTACGGCTCAATCTGTCTTCGCGCAGATTGAGCCGTAACCGTATATAGAGATTACTGATTTGCCAGTGATGGAGAGACTCCATACGTATCTTTATAGATGCGCGAGAAGTGTGAAAGATTTTTGAAGCCTACGTCGAAGCAGATTTCAGAAATGTTTTTGTTGCCGGAAGCTATCAGATTGTGGGCTGCTTGCAGCCTTCGGCGGATAATCCATTTCTGAGGCGTCAGAGAGCTGCATTTCTTGAAATCACGCTTGAAGGTTGAGAGACTGCGACCGGTGTAATAAGCGATTTCTTCCAGTGACATGTCTTGCATGTAGTTTCGGTTCATGAAGTCGATAATATCGATTTTCCATGGGTCAATGAAGTCGAAGAGAGACGCGTAAAGATTCTCGTCAGTAGATAGAACAACCATCAGAGCCTCTTCCATCCGTGCATTAAGTTCCTGTTCCGTAGGTTTTGAATCAGTCTCAAAATATGGTAGCACTGATTCCAGCAGCTTTTTGAGAGCCGATCTCTCGCTTTCCATTACCATCAAGCTGCTTTTTGAACGAATGGCAGCCTGAGGCAGTTTGCCTGAGGGTAGCTTCTGATAAGTATTCCGCAAGAAGTCTCTGGAAAACTTGAGCACGATAGAGTTGTAAGGGGAGCCATCGTGCGCCCGCTTTTCCATTTGAAGCCTGTGGTCGCGACGCATGAAAGCCACTTGCCCCGGCTCCAAATTGGTTTTGATGTCACCCTCGGATATTTCCAACCGACCGGATAAAACGTATATGAGCGTGTGTTCGCGACAGCTGTGAGCGCAGGCGCGATTGTCAGTGCTATAATTAGCAATATAAATATTGGGATATTCAAATACTTTCAGTCTATCCATATATAGTTCTCATGATGTGCAAAATTACGAAAAATAACTGATAGCCTGTCTTGATTAAACCGAATTAACAAATTATCGAGCTGATGCAGGCTCTGAGATTGTGAAGTCATCTTGACTTTTTGAATTTGTTAATATGTTTAAGAAATATCACATG
>CANSAP010000007.1 GCA_947644715.1 uncultured Bacteroidales bacterium | reverse complement strand
ACAGGCTAAAGCATTGATACACAAGCGAATAACCCTAATTTTAGCCGTTTTGTCCACGTCCACGCTGAGGAGGGGGTCTCCCGTGGACAGGTGGACAAAAGGCCTATTTTTGGGGTTAAACACCTGATAATGTGTATGTTAAGGTGTCCACGCAGGGTGGACAAACGTGGACAAACGTGGACAGTTGAGGACACCTCCTGCATCATGTATTGACAGCTGATAACAACGGACAGCCACCTCCGGGGCTGAATTGTCGCTACACGCCTACCGGGGGGCTGAAGCCCCCCGGCTAACAATGGATAGGCGCTCCGCGCCAACACCGTCGGATTCACAATTTGATACGGTCTCCTAACAATGGATAGGCGCTCCGCGCCATGCGTTTGCTGCTGACTGAATTTTGGTACATCCTCATTCAATATTTTCAACGTACTTTGCTGATAATCAACCTACATACGATAATTGCAACGTATCATGCTTATATCAACCTACCTATGGGGATTGCAACGTACCATGCTGATAATCAATATGCGTATAGGGAATTCTAATGTACCGTACTGGTAAATGACTGAATACGGTTGACCTTCAACAATCTACTAATGACACTACCAATAACCTTGCTGATACATATATAATACATATACACCTATCAACTACCTGTAATATTATATACAATATATTTACTACTACAAGCAATTAATACTGATATTATATATAACTAACCTCTCTACCGATAACTCTTACTTATAATGAAATTTTTTTACGTAAGTAGAAAAATTGAATACACCTCCCCTCAGGAACTTCTCTATATATAGGGAGGTCTCTGTCTCGTTCTGTATTGCAAAGGTACAAAGAATCTCTGAGACTTCTCTTTAACAGCTTGATAGATTGGGCTTTATAGACTCTTTAACTCTCTGATAATCAACGCTATACGCTGATATGAAACTCTCTTCGTTTTACATTCGTTAACACTATCTGACTCCCCTATGATGCTCTCTTGGCAGGGAGAAAGAGCTGTCCACGTTTGTCCACGTTTGTCCACCCCGAGTGGACACCTTAACATGCACATTATCAGGCGTTTAACCCCAAAAATCGGCCTTTTGTCCACCTGTCCACGGAATACCCCCCTCCTCAGCGTGGACGCGGACAAAACGGCTAAAATTAGGGTTATTCGCTTGTGTATCAATGCTTTAGCCTGTCCACTCGGGGTGGACAAACGTGGACACTTGTGGACACCTCCATAGCTTTCCCCCCCGACGAGTTAACCGTCAGCGGATGGATTTACAGCGCTATCTTGAGGGGGGACTGCCCGGGAAGGCTCAGCAGATAGATGCCTGTGGGGAGGGGTGGCAGAGCGTGCGTGGAGCGTCCGGCGGGAACCTCCATTGCGGCCACCTGCGCGCCCTGCATGTTGCAGAGCAGTGCCCGGGTTGCCCCTGCCGGATTCATGATGGTGAGCATCCCTCCGCTGGCGGTTGCCCGCAGCCCCTTCTCTGCTCTGATGCTCTCAACCGAGCTGGCTTCCGGATGCAAATCCTCGGCGCCGCAGACCTCGGTGCTGCTCTCTCCCAGCGTTCCGCACTGCTGATGCAGCCCGGTCACGACCTTCACGAAGTCAATGCCGGAGAGCAGCGCAGGATGGCCGTCGGCATCCACTGCCCAATCAATCTTGAAACCCTCGAACTTGCTGTTCGGGCAATTGTCGGCATAGCCCCAGGGGAGCATCTTCAGCAGTATGTAGGAACCGTCGCCATTGATATCCACGGCATTATCCGGCAGGCGAACGCCGGTGAAGGTCAGCTCCTCATCTGCCAGCCATTCAGGCCAATAGGGCTGCGTGTGGTAGTCGTTGGCCTGCAGGTAGCCTGAAGTGGCGTCAGAGGCGCTCCAGGGGATATAAGTGGTGTCAGTGATATGCTTGTTGGAGGGGTCGGGGGTGGCCACATGTCCTGAGGCAGGGCGCTTGTAGGTCACCGAGAAACGGCTGACGGTGGCGGGATTGGTGTGCTCACTTCCGGCCAGCTCATACCAAGGGTCGTCCGGAAGGCCGTTGCCATTCTCGTCGCGCGAGACATAGACCACACCCGGCTCGCAGGAGCCTCCGGCGTTATTGATGTCGGAGATTATCGCGTTACCGTAAATCTTGAAATCGAAGGCATCGGGAGTGTTGACAATGGTGTGGTCGAAACCAAACACGACATAGCCGCCGAACGCACCCAGTGAGACGGCACCCGGCTGCTTGTCAAACGCCAGCGCTTCCTGCGCCTTGGCGAGCATGTCGGCATAGGTGTCGCCGGACTCATACTCGGGAAGCTCGTTAACAAACTGCCCGGGAGCCGGACGGAACTCGTAGACTTTATTGATGTAGGGGCTCGCAGCCATGAGGGGAGCGGGAGCGAGCAGGGAGAGGAGGAGAAGATGTCGGCGTGTCATGCAAAAAAGATTATGCGCGGAAAAGGTGAATCACGCACTGCCCTGATGAGGGTAGACACGCATCCCGCCCCAAATCCGCGTGGGGTTAGAGATAAAACCGTCGCAGGCAGGTCTTCCGGCTTGGCACAAAATTCATGACACCTTCCCGGGAAATCAGTCCCAGTGGTTAAATAAAAGAGCAACTCCTTTATTGTCAGAACGTTAAGCGCGTCACGGCAGCGGGTCTGCCGGGGATTCGCACCCCGTTCCCTTGGCCTGAAACAAAAAATTTGCCACAAAAGTAATATTTTTTTCGTTTGGCCACAACAATTTGCCCACATACTTTGTTATGAGTATATGGACATGCCTTCGCTATGTCCACACAACCGGAATATTTATCTCATAACCCAAAATCATTCAATACATTATGGCAAAAGAATGGATCTGCACCATCTGTGGCTATGTAGCTACCGGTGAGGAAGCACCCGAGAAGTGCCCCCAGTGCAAAGCCCCCAAATCAAAATTTAAGGAACTCGATCAGAAGGCTCTGCTGAAGTTCGTTACCGAGCATCAGATTGGCATCGCCAAAGAGGGCGCTGATGAAGAAATGATAAAGGATCTCAACAACCACTTCATGGGCGAATGCACTGAAGTTGGTATGTATCTGGCCATGAGCCGCCAGGCCGACCGCGAGGGCTATCCCGAAGTGGCCGACGCTTTCAAGCGCTACGCTTGGGAAGAGGCTGAACATGCTGCCAAGTTCGCCGAACTGCTCGGCGACATGGTGTGGGACACCCGCACTAACCTTGAAAAGCGCATGGCTGCCGAAGCAGGCGCCAACGCTGACAAGATGCGAATCGCTGCCAACGCCAAGAAGGCTAACCTCGACGCTATCCACGACACCGTTCACGAGATGGCTAAGGACGAGGCTCGCCACGGCCAGGGCTTCTACGGCCTCTGGAAGCGCTTCTTCGAGGGCAAGTAATCCGTCCCTCACTCCCGGATGCCCGCGCGGCATCCCCTCCATCAGCATCTGATGATGAAATTCATATATTACTGGATTTAGTGGTAAGAGCCGCCCCATCGCGATGATGAGGCGGCTCTTTTTATCCCTTAGAGAGGGTCTAAGTTTATGTCAATACGATTTTGAGAGGTGTTTTTGAGTGATTTTCGCGAGTGGAAGGGGAACATAGCGGGCTATGCGACCGATGAGACACGGCGTAAAAGCGCCAAAAACAGCCTCAAAATTCATTGATAACAAGCTATAAAAATATTTCGACATAAACTTAAACAGTTTCTTGGAGAGGGGCAAAATGCTTACTGAAGCAAACGCATGGCGCGGAGCGCCTATCCATTGTTAGCCGGGGGGCTTCAGCCCCCCGGTAGGCGTGTAGCGACAACCCAGCCCCGGAAGGGCTGTCCTATATCGTTGGTTGTCAATGTATTGGGCAGCCCCGCCGGGGCTAGCTCCATCCGTCGGGCTACCGGGGGCTAAAGCCCCCGGCTAACAAAGGATAGGCGCTCCGCGCCATTCAGCGTCGGGTTTACGTTTTGACACACACGCCCTCACGCAGCGTCGGGTTTACGTTTTGACACACACTCCCTCATTCAGCGTCGGGTTTACGTTTTGACACACCCTCTAAAGCTGCGGCCTCAGTCTTAACACCCTCTGAAAGCCCGTCAGCGGAGGCGGAAGGAGTAGCCGAGCGTTACCATGACTGACATGGTGTTGGCGGCCGAGAAGGGCTCTGTGCGTCCGCATTTCATTATGTTGCCCAGGCCGTAGTAGAAACGGGCTTCAAGGTTGAGGCTGTGGCGGGAGTTGAGGAAGTATTCCATGCCCAGGCCGCCGGAGATGCCGAAGTCCACGGTGGAGGAGCAGGGCAACGTCAGCTGCTCGGTCTCGCGCCCTTGCAACGGAAAGCCGGGGGTGCTTGCCGCCTCTTCGGGTATGAACCCGGTTGCCTTAGCGCTGTCAGAGAGCTTGAAGCCTATCTCCGGGCCTGCGTTCACAAAGAAGTGGGCGCGGCGCGAGCCGAAGTAGATGTGGGCCAACACGGGTATCTGCAGATAGTTCAGCGTGCGTGAATAAGCGAACTGAGGGGTGTCCTCAAAATTCTCTTTCCATCCGCGCTGCTCGAAGTTCAGCTCCGCTATCAGGCCGAAGTGGTCCTCCTCAATGTAGCGGCAGGTGAGACCCGCCACCACCCCGGGAAGCCAGCCCTGCTTTACGGAGGGATTGAATTGCACGCGGCTCAGGCTCATGCCACCCTTGGCTCCCAGGAAGAAGTTACCCTCATAGTGAGTCTGCGCCGAAAGGCTCAGGGCGCACAGTGCCGCCGGGATTATCAGTTTACGCAGGAAGTTCACAGCCGAATCTTGTCGATGGTATTATAGGGGGTGAAGTGAATCAGATAGACGCTGCCGTTCAGGAAGCCTGTCCAAAGCTCGGGGCGGTCAATGCTCATGTCGAGCTGAAGCGCATCGGAAGCCGTGCCGGCCCGGTTGAGGTCACCGCCGTTCTCAATCAGGGAGGCAAGGAAGTAGCGAGCCATGTCATACCCCATGGCCGCATACGCGGGGAAGGACTTCAGCGGAGCGGCTCCGAAGGCTTCCGTGTAATTCTTTTCAAATGCCTTGACTGCGGCATCCTCCTGGTTCAGATAGAAACGGGAGGGAATGTAGGTGTCAATCTTCTGAAGTTTCTCTTTGAGGGCATCGGCATAGACTACCCAGGTCGGACGCCCCACGACGGAGAGCTGCACGGTGGGTATCCGGTCAATGACGCCCTCAAGGTCGGTGGCAAGTTTCGTTATGTCGGCACGCTTGTTGAGGTCGGAGACAATCACGTAGGAACCCCGCTCATCGAAAGGATAGCCGGCAAGGTCGGCATACGAGGGGATGGTCTCGTAGTTCTTGCCGTCGCGAATCAGGCGCTCGAGCAGCAGCAGACTGATGCACTCGCCGTCAGACTCATCTTCGGCCACGAAAATGAACTTGCTGTCACCCTTGGCCCCTAACAGATAGGACGCGCAGTCATCATAGAAGTCTGACGAAGGGGGGAGCACCTGCACCGTGGAGGGGGATTGGAGATAATTCTCGCTCTTGGCATCGAAGACATTGACTATCGTCTTGCCGGAGGCGTCGCCGAAGGCTGAGAGGGAGAAGGGGAAATCCTTGTCGAATGTGGCAAGAATCATGCGTGAGCCGGAGAGGGTGCTGTCGACAGCAAGGCTCTCTTCCGACAGTTGAGCCGGGTCAATCTGACGCACATGCAGGCTGACCGGTTGCCCGGACTGATGTTGCTCCTTGAGGCCGAGCAGGAAGCCGCGCACGAATTCAAGGTCACGCTTGCGAGACTCCGCGGAATTGCCTGTCAGGACGGTCACGTCAAGCGGCTGCCCCATCGGCAGCCCATGCGTTTCATTATAAATCATCAGGCGCCCTTCGGGTGTCTCCTCGCGAGGGTCAATAGCCTCACGGCTGCGGGTCACGAGGGTGTCGGCCAAGAGAGGAATCTTGATTTTACGCCCCTTGCGCAGCTGCTCCTGAGTGTCATTGACTGACAACAGGGTCTCGAGCGGCACACGCGCCTCAGCCGCGATGCCCTGCCAAGTGTCATCGGAGTTTACCTTGTAGGTGCGCGAGCCGACCACTTTCTTATCAGTGACGGTCACATTCTCCATTTGGGACTTGGGGTAACCGGGGGTGATACGAATCTTGTCGCCGGCACGCATGTTCTCCTCCATGAGGCCGGGATTCAAGCTGAAAAGCTGCGCTACGGTCGTGCGATACTCCCGAGCCAGGGCATAGAGCCCGTCGCCGGTCTTGACGGTGTACTCCAGCTCCGCCGCAGCCCCGGGGACAGACATAACCTCCACCACCGGTTGCACCTCAGCCACAACAGTTTGGACTTCTGCCTGCGCAGGAGCGGGTGCCGCTGTCGCAGCCGCAGCCGCAGCCGGAGCGTCAACAGGCTTGCTCGCTGCGGAGTCCTGCTCCACAGGATAGTACACCAAGTCACCCTTCTTGAGGGTGGCCACTCCGGGATTCCAGGTCATGAACACCTCCTCATCCCAGCCAAACCGGGAGAGAATGCCATAGACGCTCTCATTCCCTTTGATGGTGTAGAAATAGCAGTTGTGGCCGTCATGGTCAATCACGGGTAACCCGGGGTTCTGCTGAGCCTGCACGGCCATCGATGAGCCGAGCAGAAAGGCTCCGGTGCAAATAGTGGTAAAGAGTTTCTTCATCTTGAAATAGCCTGATAGGACAATATGGACACCGCGCATATGTGCGCGCGCGTGCCCATACTGTTTTAACGTTGGGAAAGACGGTTTATTTCATAGCCAGGTTCAGAGCGCCGGCAGCCTCAGTGTAGGCCATCACGCCACGCTCGCTCAGCTCCACGGTGCGGAAGTCTCCCTCGGGGGTAATCATCTTCACATGCTCATCGTCGATGAAGGTCAGGAAAGGCACATCCTCACCGTCAAGATTCACTGACCAGGTCTGCTCCTCCTCATCGAAGTTCAGACGCACGGTCTCGCCGGAAGTCTCGTCGATGATGTCATAGCCCTTGCCGTCACACTTCACGAGGTAGCGGCCATTCTCCGTCTCAATCTTTGTCGTGCCGCAGGCCACGGGGTTAGTGCCGCTCCAGAACTCGATGGAGTTAATCACGAGCAGGTCAGCCAGCGCCGTCACCTCATACACGGGAAGAATCCAGAATGCCACGAACACCAGCTCATTAACAAACTTGTTGCTAACCTGCTTGTTCCAAGTGAGCACTTTATTGGTGAGGGCGAATTTGCCAATGCAGGAGGAGAAGAGCATGGAGCCGGCCAAGGTCAGCACAAGCGCCACGGAAAGGATTGTCTTTTTCATATTCTTTGTTCTTTAATTGCGTTCATATTCAGAGAGGCGAGAGGATACAAGCATGCTCAGGAGGGTACCTTCCGGCAGTACATCTCAAAGGTGTCCATGACACGCTTGACATATTCCACTGTCTGTGTCCCCTTGAAATATCCATACTTCACCTCGGGGTCACGATAATACTCCGGATTGCTCTTAAGCAGAAGCGCCTGCTCCACGTTGCCATACCACAATTGCGGATTCTTCCCCGCCTTGCGGGCTATGACGATGGCATCGAGTATGTGCGCCCCGCCACTGTTATAGGCCGCTACGATGAACTTCAACCGCTCCTGCCGGTCTGGCACCTTGGAGGCGAACATCTTGTCGAGAGCGGCAATGGCCTTGACAGCAGCTTTCACGTTCAGGTCGGGATCGGTTATCTGCGAAGCGGGCAACCCCATGGCCGAGGCGGTGCGGGGCATCAGCTGCATCAGCCCGCGGGCACCCGCCCAGGAGACTACGTTCACATCAAACCGGGATTCATTATAAGCCTGCGCAGCCAGCAGCCGCCAGTCCCAGCCTATGTCGCCGGCATACTTGCGGAAGATGTCGTCATAACGGGAGATGCGTCCTCCCCCGAGCATCGCGCCCTGAGCTCCGGCGGCCATATCAGTTGCAGGCTCCGGTAGCTGCTTGCTCAACTCGTAATATCGACGATAGATTTCCTTGCTCTCGGCTGTGGCTTCCGACGAGGCTGCCCAGCGATTGATGGCTCCCGCAAGCAGCGTATCACCCGGTGCAACTGCCCAGGAGGCAATCTGCGCCATGCCCACCGGCAATGACACATCAATGTTGCTGTAATACGTGCGCGAGATGCGGGCTATGTCAGAGTCAATCACCGTGAGAGGAATCTCGCCGCGCGACACCATTTCTATCATATCCTCCGTCACGACCGAGTCCTGCGCGATGGGCTTGATGCGAATGCCGCCACCCACCTCGCGGTCGAGGTTGCAGAGCCGGTAATAGTATTTTGAATCCTTCTCCACATACACCTCCTTGCCCGGCAGCTGAGTGACATCCGTGATTGCAGGTTTGCCGCCATTCAGCGGCTGCACGAGCACCTGATGCGTCTCATTCTCAGGCCCGCAGTGAAGCACCTGATGCTTGTATTCAGCCGTCTTGGGTATCTCATAGGCCAGGACATCCACCTTCCCCTCACGCAGCAGCGTGACGAGCTGATGAAAGTTATCGGCCAGCTCCACCCGCACAGGCATTCCATTGTCGGCAGCGAATTTACTGATGAGCTCATATTCATAGCCCATCGGCTGGTCGCGATAGATGAAATAGGATGTTGGGCTGTAAAGGGTGCCCACCACGAGCGTGTCAGGCAGCTGCGGTGGCGGTGTGACGGCCGCAGAGTCGGCAGAAGCAGTTCCACCCCCTGCCCGGCAAGAAGCGAGCAGGAAGCAGATTGCGAGCCACAGCAGAGCGCCGGAGCGGCTGCGGGTTATGCGCCCCCGTCGGGTCATCTCAGCCCTCGTAGGTGAATTCCCCCTTGCAGGAGCGGATGGTGAGGTGCTTGCCGCTGTCGTCGGCACGCTCCACTCGACCTACGATGCGAGCCGGAATCCCGAACTCTTCGCTGATGGCAATCACCTTTTCAGCATGCGCGGCAGGGAGATAGATTTCCATGCGGTGACCCATGTTGAACACCTTGTACATCTCCTTCCATTCCGTGCCGCTCTGCTCCTGAATCAGCGCAAAGAGAGGAGGCACGGGGAAGAGGTTGTCCTTCACTACATGCAGCCCACCTTTGAGGAAATGCAGAATCTTGGTCTGCGCACCGCCGGAGCAATGCACCATGCCATGAATATCGGCACGCATCTCCTCAAGCAGTTTCTTGATTACGGGAGCATACGTGCGTGTAGGAGAAAGCACAAGGCGACCTGCATCCAAGCCGGTTTCAGCCACAGCGTCAGTCAGACGACAGCCTCCGGAATACTTCAGGTCGTCGGGCACAGCCGGGTCGCATGTCTCGGGATACTTCTCCAGCAGATACTTGGCGAAGACATCATGGCGGGCAGAGGTCAGACCGTTGCTGCCCATGCCGCCGTTATATTCGTGCTCGTAAGTAGCCTGACCGAATGATGCGAGACCGACAATCACATCCCCTTCCGAGATGTTGGCGTTATCAATGACATCCGCACGCTTCATGCGGCAAGTCACCGTAGAGTCGACGATGATGGTACGCACCAGGTCACCCACATCAGCCGTCTCACCGCCGGTGCTCACGATATTCACGCCATAGGAGCGCAGCTCGGCCAGCAGCTCCTCAGTGCCATTGATGATAGCTGCAATCACAGAGCCGGGAATCAGCCCTTTGTTACGGCCAATGGTCGATGAGAGCAGAATATTATCTGTTGCGCCCACGCAAAGCAGGTCGTCAATATTCATAATGAGTGCATCCTGCGCGATACCTTTCCAAACGGAGAGGTCGCCCGTCTCGCGCCAATACGCATAAGCGAGACTTGACTTCGTGCCGGCGCCATCGGCATGCATTATATTGCAATACTCCGGGTCTCCACCCAGCACATCAGGAATAATCTTGCAAAACGCGCCGGGAAAGATTCCTTTGTCCACATTCTTAATGGCAGCGTGCACATCCTCCTTGGTTGCGGAGACACCACGCAGGTCATATCTGTTGCCTTCCATAAAATCAGTAGAGAATTGTTCTCGAGAAAATGTTAAAATAACTTTAACCTTATTATAGGCACAAAGGTACGCAATTTTTTTCACATCCACAGCCATAATGCGCAAAAAACGCTGAGACCTGCACAGTTGCGAGAGCCACGTGCAAAGAATGCTGCACATTCGCCCTTTCAGTGTGCAAAAACTTCTGCACAGACCTCCCCAGGGTGTGCAATTCAAAGCACCGTTGCACGCAACCAAAGAAACTGTGCAAAATCCTAAAACACGTTAAATAGCTGATAATGACCACTTAGAGATTTGGTCGCCTCAGAAGTTTTTACTACTTTTGTATCGGAAAACGGTAGGAGACTATCGGAATCCCGGCAGCAGAGCAGCATTTTCCAGCCCTGCGCAAGTATAGAAATTCTTAGGACAAGATTGTAACAACTAATTAAGCAATGAAACTTAAAACCATAATACTTCCTGCCCTTGCTCTTCTTCTCCCCCTCGGGGCAATGGCTCAAAACAAAGCAACCAACGCTCACACTCAGGCTCACGCTAAACGCGTGCACATGGCCAAGGCTACCACTGCCCCCGACCGCGCACGCATCGACCACTTCCTCGAAGAAGAGGTAGCCGCCCGCGAAGCAGCCGCAATGCCCGGACTCAGCTCCGAATCAGCAACCATGATTGACGACCTCCTGCGCGAGGCCAACAAGCACCTCGGCAAGCGCTACGTGCATGGCTCAAAAGGTCCCAACACCTTCGACTGCTCAGGATTCACCAGCTACGTTTACAAACAGTTCGGATATAAAATCTCCCCCGCATCACGAATTCAGGCCGGCGACGGTGTTCCCGTAGCTCCCGGAGACCTCCGAAAAGGTGACCTCGTATTCTTCACCAGTCCCCGCAGCGGCGGCGGCGTAGGCCACGTAGGCATCGTAGTGTCAGCTGACAACGCTACCGGCAAATTCAAATTCATTCACGCAAGCCTCAAGGGTGTGAAAATCAGCGAAAACACCGGCTACTACGCCAAAGCTTACCTCCGCGCACGCCGAATCATAACCCAATAATCCCCTCCCCTCCGCAACATAAGGCCTAAGCCAAGCAGCCGCCCCCGAAACTCACGATTGTTTCGGGGGCCGCTGCGTTAACAGAGCTGAGTCAAAATTCACGGTGGCGCTTCACATCTCCGCAAACCCTCAATTAACTGTCCGCTTCGGAGAGGCGGTTAGTGGCCTGTTACTTTCATCAACCACACCGAACAATTCGATACAACCACCACAGGTGGAAGCACCTCAACAATCCGGAGCAGCCCCCCGGCGAAGCAATCACGCGACAACACGTCAATAGAAAAACATCCTCCGCCGCTGACTCACACAGAGCTTGCGGCGGAGGACTTATGCAAAGGGGAATGCTGATGCCCCTTTCGGCTATGCGCAGAAGGCCAGGATAACTACCTGCGCTACTATCACACGCATAAACATCGTGAGAGGATAGACAGTGGAATAGGCTACGGCCGGAGCATCGTTACCCGCAATTTTGTTGGCATAAGCCAATGCCGGGGGATCGGTGTAGTTACCGGAAAGCAGACCCATGATGCTCAGATAATTCAGCTTATATTTGCCGCGAGCCAACAGGCCTACGACGAGCAGCGGGATTACTGTGATGATGAAGCCGTAGAAGACCCACATGCCGCCGGTCGGGGTAAACACGGTGGCGGCGAAGTCCTTACCGGCAGCGATACCTACTGAGGCGAGGAAGAAGCAGATGCCAATCTCACGCAGAAGCAAGTTGGCAGCCGAAGAGGTGTAGGTCACCAGGTGGTATTTCGGACCCCAGTTACTGAGCAGGATTGCCACCACAAGAGGACCACCGGCAAGACCCAGCTTCATGGGCACGCTCATGCCGGGGAACTGCAAGGGGATACTGCCGACCACGATGCCCAGGAAGATACCGATGAACATGGTAATCAGGTTCGGCTCATTCAGGCGCTTCATGGAGTTACCAAGACGCTCGGCCAGGCGGTTGATATCCTCCTCCTTGCCTACGACCGTAAGGCGGTCGCCCATGCGCAGACGCAGATTAGGCGAGGCAAGCAGGTCGACGCCGGCACGGTTCACGCGGGTTACATTCAGTTTGAAACCCATGCGAAGACGCATCTCGCCGAGCTTCCTGCCGTTATACTCGCTCTTGGTAACCACGATGCGGCGTGACACTACATGATAGGTAGCAGAGTCGGCCTCGCGATCCCATTCCTTTTCAATGATGGGACCGAGGAAGCGGGTGAACACCTCCTCATCCTGCGCGGAGCAAACGAGGAGCACTTCATCGTCGATGTCAAGCACGGTCTGCGATGTGGGAATGATAACCTCTCCATCCTTCTTCATCACGCGGGAGATAATGAAGTTGACCGAGATGAGTTGATGCAGCTTGGCGAGAGTCAGCCCGGCAATAAGATCGTTGGTCACACGGAAAGAGAGCACGTGAGGAGCCAGCTGGCTCTTGGCGTTATCCTCCTCGATGTGGCGGATTTCTTCATTGACATCCACCTTGTAAACAGCCTTGATAATCAGCATTACAACGATAATGCCTATCACACCGAGAGGATAAGCGGCAGCGTAGCCCATCGACATTTGCTGCGAGAGCTGATAGGCTGCGTCCTGGCCTGTGGCACCACCAATCTGCAGCAGGGTCTGCTGCGCGGCACCGAGGCCGGGAGTGTTGGTCACGGCACCACTCATCACACCCACCATCTCCGGGAGCGATGTACCGCTCTGAAGGAAGTAGATGACGAGCATGATGACCACATCAAGCCCGATGGCAAGCATAGCAAGGCCGTTGAGCTTCACTCCACCCTCCTTGAAAGAGGAGAAGAAGCCGGGACCCACCTGCATACCGATGGAGAAGATGAAGAGAATAAGGCCGAACTCACGCAGGAAGTGCAGCGTGTCGCCACTAACGATATACCCGAAGTGACCCATGATGATGCCCACGAAGAGCACGAAAGTCACACCGAGCGAGATGCCGAAGAATCGGATTTTGCCCAAGTAGATACCGGCAAAAATCACGAATGAATACAAAAGTATCGTGCTCGCCAGAGAGGTCTCACCCGGCGAGAGTAATTGTAATATCCAATCCATACGTAAGAACTATCAAACTAAGTGAGCCACAGCCTCATCGCGGGAACAGGCAAGAAGATCCACGACAGGAATCTCAATCATTGTGTAGCAGCCGGGAACCTGCTTCATGGCAGCGCGTGCGCAGGCCACGAGCACCTGGGCGGTGAGAGCCGGGTTATTGATTTTCATATCGAAGGAGAAGAGCTGGTTGTGAGTCTTTCCGCTCACACCCTTGCGCACCATGTTCACTCCATGGCCGACATCGTTGAGGGCATCCACACTCTCAACGTTGATGACATGAGTCTCGTCAGATGCAAAGTAAGGGTCAGCCTTGATTTTGGCAGCCACCTCAGCCAGCTCATAACCGGGAAGCAGCTCAATGTAGACCATGCGGCGGTGAATGCCGGTGCCCAGGGGGATGGTCATGCTCAACGCATCCTTAACACCTTCGATGGCCTTCACGGCCACGGTGTGACCCATGGAGCGACCCGGACCGAAGTTAGTGTAAGTGATACCCTCCGGAGCAATGGCCTCCAGCAGAGTGCGCACCACGGAGTCGGAACCGGGGTCCCATCCGGCACTGATGACACTCACCTTGCCGGCCTTGCGGGCAGCCTCGCCGAGGGTGGCACGCAGAGCCGGAATAGAGCTATGGATGTCGAAGCTGTCGACGGTGTTGATGCCCAATTCAAGGGCGTGCAGGGCATATTCCTCGACCTTGCGTGTGGGAGTGGCAAGCACAGCCACATCCACATCCTTGAGTTCTGACAAATCTTTCACCACGGGAAGTCCGGCCAAGTCTGCCGGGCAATTCTCAGCGCCGGCGCGGCGCACCACTCCCGCAATCTCGAAGTCGGGAGCAGCCTGCAGCGCCTCAATCGTGTAGCGCCCGATGTTGCCGTATCCCACTACGGCAGCTCTGATTTTTTTCATAATTACAGTGATAGTATATTTGGGAAACTAAGTTTCGGATGTATTCTCCATAAAAAACAAAAAGTAGGGAAGCTCGGGTGAGCTGTCCATACTTTTTGATGCGTTTCGGAAGCGATTACTTCTTCATGCGGTTGCCATAACGGCTGCGGAACTTGTCCACGCGACCGGCAGTATCAACGAGTTTCTGCTTGCCGGTGAAGAAGGGGTGGGAGCTGCTGGTGATTTCAAGCTTTACCAGGGGATACTCCTTACCGTCGATTTCGATTGTCTCCTTGGCTGCCACTGTGGAACGGGTGATGAACACCTCGTCGTTACTCATGTCCTTGAACACCACTTCGCGGTAGTTGGAGGGATGGAGGTCTTTCTTCATTGTGATTAATTGTGCTATTTAACGTTAAATCATTATCTATGGAGGGAGCGACCCTCCGTAATGGCGCTGCAAAATTACAACTTTTTGGCTAACTGACCAAATTATTCCCAAATAATGACTAATTTTGTGACACCAAAACTATGCGACATTTACTCCTTTTCATACTCATTTTCAGCGCAATTCTCCCTATGGCCGCTCAGGAACCGGCGCCCGGCTCCGCACCCGCCGACACTATCAAGCCTGAGCGAAAGCCCACGGCCTGGACTCTGATTTCCCCTCTCGGTCTCAGGCAGAAAGCTGACTTCGACACTCTCCCATATAATTACCAGCGTCAGGCCATACCCTCAATGGTCAGCGATGCCTTCGCCACCACCGGCAACCTCGGCTGCGCCGGACGCAATGAGATTTTCATGAACCGTCCGGCCATGGGAACATTCTTCTTCGCCGACGCTCTCCGCCCCTGGCTCCCCGAGGAGCAGAAGTTCTATAACGTCTACATCCCTTTCACGCAGCTGTCCTACAACACCGGCGGCAATAAGCAGAACGCTCAGGACCGGTTGCGAGCCACGTTCGCCGGCAATGTCAACCGCCGCATCGGCATCGGCGCTATGCTTGACTATCTGTATTCCAAGGGCATGTACCAGTATCAGTCGTCGAAGGACTTCACCTTCGGAGTCTCGGGCTACTACACCGGCGACCGCTACCAGCTCCAGGCCTATTATAATCACTATAACCTCGTCAACAAGGAAAACGGAGGCATTACCGACCCGCTTTACATCACTGACCCGGCACAACTCCAGGGTGGCGTCAGCAAGATTGAGGCGCGCTCCATTCCGGTGAATCTGACTGCCGCGCATTCCCGCATCTCCGGTCAGCATCTGCTGCTTAATCAGAGCTACAACGTGGGCTATTGGCGCGAGCAGGTGGTCAACGACACTCTTACGCGTGAAATCTACATCCCGGTCACCAAATTCATCTGGACCCTTGACTTCGCATCCTCCAAGCATAAATTCATCAATACCAATGCAACCGAGGCGGCAGCCTTTTGGCAAAACGCCTATTTCAATTCGCAGATGACCCGCGATGTAGCCTACTATTCCGACTTCTCAAACACGGTCGGAGTGAGCCTCGTGGAGGGTTTCCGCAAGTGGGCCAAGTTCGGATTGGCAGCCTACGCCACTTTCTCCCTGCGCCACTACGCCGTAAGCTCTCAGGCGCAGGATCTCCCCGCTCAGGATGAGGAGTTGCCCGGAGAGCCCGAATCCCCGCTCACCCCTCTGCCGGAAGGTTTTATCCCCCGCGAGAAGCAGAACCAGGGGCTGCTCTGGATTGGCGCACAGCTCACCAAACAACAAGGCTCCCTCTTCACCTATGAAGCTGACTTCCGGATGGGCATGACCGGCGACGTGGCCGCAGACATCGAGCTGAGCGGCCGGGCGCAGACACGTTTCCGCATGCTCGGCGACACCGTGCAGCTCCAGGCTCGCGCCCATTTCTACAATCGCGCCCAGCCCTGGCTCATTCAGCATTACTTCAGCAATAACTTCGTCTGGGACAATGACTTCGGCAAAACCCGCTCACTGCGGTTCGGAGGTGAACTTTACATTCCCTGGACCCGCACCACCCTCTCCGCCGACTTCGAGAATCTCCAAAACTACGTCTACTTCTCAGGCGAGGGACTACCCACCCAAGAAGGGGGGAGCACACAGGTCTTCTCCGCCCGACTAAAGCAGCAGATGGCCTTCGGCATCTGGCACTGGGACAACACGATTACCTATCAAACCTCCTCGCGCGCCGAGGTCCTGCCTCTGCCACAACTGGCCATCTACTCCAACATGTACCTGCAATTCCGTGCTTTCCGCGTCCTGCACGCCCAGATAGGTGTGGACTGCGACTGGTACACACGCTATTACGCACCAACCTATCAACCGGCCACCATGGCTTTCGTCAATCAGCAACAGACGAAAATCGGCAACTATCCCTTCATGAACGTCTACGCCACTTTCAAGCTCTACAAAGTGCGCTTCTACGTCCTTTGGAGCCACGTCAACCAAAATTTCTTCAGCCGCGATGCGTTCTCTATGCCCCTATATCCTCTGAACCCTCGCCGCTTCCAGATAGGTCTCTCCATTGATTTCGCCAACTGATTATGAACTCTCCCCGTCATCTCCGCCCTCGCCGCGCTCAACTCATTCTCTATCTCTTTCTCTTAGGGGTTGCCCTGCTGGCCTTCTTCGCCATCCGCAGCTGTTCCGTCCCCTCCCGTCCGGCTGCTACGCGCCCGCTTGGGAACTCCGGCGGCGACACCCTGGACGTGGCACTCATCTACGGACCTGCCTCCTACTACATGTATGCCGACACCCTCGGGGGCTATAACTACGACCTGTTGCGGCTCATCTCCGCCCGCGAGGGGGTGCCGATGAAGTTCTGGCCCGTAGGAGGCTTGCAGGAGGGCTTGCGCCAGCTTAAAGCCGGACGCTTTGACATGATCGCCGCACTACCCGTGGATGCCGACTACAAAGTCAGGTACCTATACTCCGAACCGATATACCTCGACCGCCAGGTGCTCGTGCAGCGCCGCCGCAACGACGGATCTCTTCAAGCCTCATCCGCCCTCGACCTCGCCGGAGACACGGTCCACATCGAGCAGGACAGCCCGATCGCAGCCCGCCTGGCCAACCTCGCCCGTGAGATTGGGGACAGCATCCATGTCGTGCGCCACGCCGACCTCTCGGCCGAACTGCTCACAATGAAAGTGCACACCGGCGAAATCCGCTACGCCGTAGTGAACGAACAGATAGCCCGTCCGCTCACCGCGCAGTTCCCTGACCTCGACATCTCCAGCCCCATCAGCTTCACCCAGTTCCAAAGCATCGTGCTCGCCCCGGGCGACAGCACCCGTCTTCACCTCCTGAACGGCTGGCTGCAGAAACACCTCCCGACCCCCGCCGTCCAAACCCTCCGCACCCGCTACCACCTCTGACCATACCCGTCATTTCACGAAAAAGATGCACTATGCATCTCCAACCCACAATCGCCTTACAACGTTTGCAAACAAACCTTAACACATTGACGTCAAGAGTGTTACAACAATGTAGACTCTATGTAGACCTGAGGTGTAGACGCGGTTTTCGGTTTTCTTATTACGTTTGCAGAAATTTCACTTAACTGTGACTCAATGAAGTTACGCACATCAATCCTATTGACGACTGCCGCTGTCGCCTTGTTGGTGATATGGGTGGTTTCTTCCGACAAAAAACGTGATACCCTCTATCCGTGGGGATGGGAGGCGCTGGAGCGTCCGACTGATTCTCTGATGGTGCAATTGCAACGCGCTTTTCTCGGCGACACCTCGCTCGACTCCTGCACTCTTCTCGTCAATCAGTTTCATGAATATGCCGACAAGCCCGATGCGCCGTCTATCGAAAAGGCGCGCGCTACTTTTTGGGACGCGCGCCTGGCCTTCGCCTCCGAAAACTATGAAGAGGCTCTGACTCTCTTCCGCAAGTCGCTGAGTGAGACTGACTCTGCCAATTATCCATTCGATGCGAGATACATCAGACTCTGCCTTGAACCCTTGGAGGGGAAAGTGCTGGATGGGAGTAATCTCGACTGGGAATGGTATCGCGAAATGACCGACGACCTGGATTTTGCTTTGAACAACGACGCACGCGTGTTTGGCGGAATCCGCGCCCAATATCTGTCCTGCATCATGACCTATTCGGGCAATCCCGCCAGAGCGCTGCACTATGCGCTCATTGCCGACTCTCTGTTCACGAATGTGGGGCGCGAGGGTGACCGACTCACCAACCGCATGAATGTAGCCTCTAACCGCATTCTCACCGGCGACACCGTCGGCGCATTGAAAGACTACGCATGGATGCAGACTCAGCTCGATAAGGGTGTCACTCCGGTCTCGCCTCTGCTTAAACCGCTGATTGATTACAATAAATGGGTGGAGACGAAAGACACCGCCGCCCTTATCCGACTGAAAAACCGGACACGCCATAACCCTGAATTAAAAGGCTATGACGCGCTGGCATCGGCTTATCTGACAGAAATAGAGCTGAAGCGCCACAACAATGACAGCATCGCGCAGCGCATCAGTGATATGGAGGCCGGACTCGAATATACGGATGACGCCTTTCAAAAGGCTTTTCTAATTAAGATGCTGGCCCGCGCTTATGAAGCCTGCGGAAAACCCGACGTGGCCCTAAGTTATCTCAACTCCTATCCCGATGTGGTGGAAGATAATGTGACGGCGCTCACCGGCGACAGATTCAGTGTAGCCGAAACTCAACGACAGATTGACGAGCTGGAGTATCACCGTGACAGAGAACGTCTTAACTCCAAAATCCGGTTCTCAACTCTCGTCGTGCTGTTTATTCTTATCGCCGGTCTGCTGGCTCGTATGGCTTATCGCCGGATGCGCAAACTCCGGCAAGAAAAAGAGATGAGGCAACAGGAGTTGGAAAAAGCCAAACGGGCGGAATTGTCAATGACACTTTATGTGCGGGAGAAAGAGAGACTTATATCGGAGCTGCGTCAAAAGGTCAGCCGAATGGCAGATGATGAAAGAATCGACACTGATGCGGCACGCGAAATAGAGTCCAGCATCCGCAGCGAAGAAGGCGCATCGAAAGCCGACGAGGAGTTCGGCAAAGTTTTCGCAACCATCAGTCCGGATTTCAGGAAACGGCTGCGCGAGAGATACCCCCGCATCGGTCGCAACACTATGCGCATGGCGGAATACATAGCCATCGGCATGGATAACCGCCACATAGCCCGGGTGATGAACATCCGTCTTGAGTCGGTGAAACAGAACCGCTGGCGACTGCGCCAGGCTTTCGGACTTGAGCCAAATGAGAATCTCGACGAGATTCTGCGCCAAATGCTTTAGCTAAAATTTCAATTATACGAACCATAAATTTCGGGACAGCAACTGCGCTGTCTCTCTGCAACCACATCCCATATGAAAAGAATCACATTTCTATTCGCGCTGATTATCAGCGCATTGCAAGCCTTATCACAGACAGGTTTCAGTGATGGCAAGTTCATCTACGACTTCGCTTATTTCGGAACCAACACCAATCGCGAGGCCATCATAGTCGGCACAGATCCGGACTTCAACCCAACGGGTACGCTCATCCTGCCCGACTCGGTCAAATACGCCGGGAAGAACTATCCGGTCGTAATGCTCGGCGACGGTGACTATGGCGAGCACTATCCCGCGGCGATTAAGGACTTCGACGGCATTACAGCAGTACGAATACCGGTTCCCCTGCGCTCCATATCCAACAAGGAGTTCGCCAATTGCCCAAACATCGACCACTATGAAGTGGCGGAAGGGAACACATACTACAAGACCGACAACGGCTCCCTGATTGAATATGCCTATGACGATGTGTGGAGATTCTTCCGTTATCCGTCAGCGGCCACTGCAAAGACTTTCTGTGTGCCGGCCATCTACGAGGATATTCTGGCTTATGCCTTTTCCGCCAACAATCATCTGAAAGAGCTTCAGCTCGTAGGCAACCAATACCTTTGGCCCGGTTGGCAACTCGGCAATCGCTGCATCGAACGGATTGACCCCACCAACCACCAACGCAACTATACTTTTGAGAACGGGGCGCTGTATTGGGGCTTCGACCTTAAATCATACTGTCCCGGCAACGTGGCCGAAACCTTTACTCCGCGCGAGGGCACAACCGAAATCAGCATGGGGGCCTTCTGCGAAGCACCCATACGCACTATCATAATCCCGGAGACCATAACCCAACTGGGGGATAAAATGACATTCATGAATTCTGACATAGAGAATCTTGTGTTGCCACCCAATCAACCGTTGGCATCAGTCGGCCAGGCAGAGTTCGCGGGATGTCGGAACCTTAAGTCGATGGCGTTGGGATGCAACACTTCCGGAGTGCTCAGGATATACACGAATGCCTTTCTCGACTGCGAGAGCCTTGAGACCATAACTCTTTCGGATGAGACAAAAAGCATTGAGATCTGGTATCGTGCATTCATGAACTGCCGGAGCCTCCTCGCGTTCCCTGCCACCTCGAAGATGAAAATCATCGACTGCGAAAGTTACGCATTCGCCGGATGCGAGTCGCTTACAGCGTTCCCCTTCGCCTGTCTGCAGGAGATAAACGACCAAGCCTCCGGAGGACATCAGTTTGAAGGGAGCGGACTGACTCAGGTCAACTGGCCTTCAGCGCTGACCACGGTGCCTCCGGCATGTTTCAAAGACTGCAAAAATCTCGGAAAAGTAAGTCTGAAAATGACCACAACCAAATTGGGATTGAGCGCATTCGCCGGTTCCGGACTCACGGCTCTGAGCATGATGGGCGTTAGAAATTGGTACGGCAATGATTTTGAAAATTGTCCCGACTTCATGCGGCTTTATTTCCCGGCCACAGACAGCGATAAATCTGTGCTTTACAATAATGTCCCGTTTACAGTTGACAACGCGCAAGTTATTGTCAACAACCCCAACATCGAGGATCTCGACAATCAGAAGGAAGAATATGGGGCTGACCTCTACCTTTCAATGGTCAAAGGGGGTGTAAAAATTGGCGATGGATGGAAGAGGGTCTATGTGCCCGGGCGCTGCGTGGACCTTTACCGAAACCTCACTGCTTCGGAAGTGGTGGAGATGTATTCCTATGACACTTTCCCTGAGCAGGGAGCTGTCGTTATTGAAGCCCTTGTCCCCGGCGTGAAAATCAAATCAGTTACCATTGAAGGGAGCGAAGCCCTGAACGACGGTAACAGATATTATGTTGAGGGTCTGACGGTGTCTGACGACCGAATGAACGTTACGGTCAACTACACCGTAGCCAACAACCCAATGACCTCCACCTACGAATGGATATATACCGGCATTGAGCAGCTCAATCCTGATGCTGACACCGAAGAAATATGGTATAATCTTTCAGGCCTGCGGATTGACAAAAACAGAGCCGTCCCGGGTATTTACATTGTCGTCAAAAACGGCCAACCCACCAAAGTCCTCGTAAACTAACCGCTTACAGCCTCATAACAACCTCAAAAGGGTGTATCCAAATGTGAACCCGACGCTGGGGGACAAAATAGGAATTCGACGCTGATGAGGGTGTATCCAAATGTGTACCCGACGCTGCATGGCGCGGAGCGCCTATCCTTTGTTAGCCGGGGGGCTTTAGCCCCCCGGTATGCATGCAGCGACAACCCAGCCCCGGAAGGGCTGCCCTATATCGTTGGTTGTCAATGTATTGGGCAGCCCCGCCGGGGCTGGCTCCATCCGTCGGGCTACCGGGGGGCTGAAGCCCCCCGGCTAACAAAGGATAGGCGCTCCGCGCCATGCGTTTACTTCAGTAAGAATTTTGACACACCCTCATGAGCTGTTTTTATACGAGAGTATTACCAGATGATTACCCGCCGGTCAGGGGCGAGGTACATGGGGTCGGTTTCTGTCAGGGAGAAGGCCTCCTGAAAGGCGGAGAGGTTGCGCAGGGTGGCGTTCACACGCTGACGACCAAGAGAATGCGGATCGCTCTTGACTCTGACGAGCACCTCTTCGGGACGGATGGTCTCGGCCCACAGCTGGGCGTAAGCCAGGAAGAAGCGCTGCACCGGAGTGAAGCCATCAATATCCTTACTCAGGCCCTCATCTTCGCTCGCGAGATACGCAGACAGAGCGACATTCAAGCCACCTTGGTCAGCAATATTCTCGCCGAGGGTAAAGCGACCGTTGGCATGTGTGCCGGGGGCAACTTCTATGGCATCAAACTGCTCCACGAGCTTATCGGCAAGCTTGTTAAACGCCTCGGCATCAGCGGGTGCCCACCACTCATTCAGATTGCCGGTGGAGTCGAACCGGCGTCCCTGGTCGTCAAAGCCGTGAGTCATCTCATGGCCTATCACCACACCTATACCGCCATAGTTGAGAGCGGAGTCGGCGTTCAGGTCGAAATACGGGGGCTGAAGAATGCCGGCCGGGAAACAGATGTCATTAATCACCGGGCTATAATAGGCATTCACGGTCTGCGGGTTCATCAGCCATTCGTCGCGGTCAACAGGTTTGCCAAGCTTGTTGTAGTTGTCGCGCACATACCAACGGCTGGCCTCATAGACATTCTCCAGATAGCTCTTCTCCGGATCAATCGTAATGGCTGAGTAGTCCTTCCATTTGTCGGGATAGCCGATTTTCACAGTCATTGCCGCGAGTTTTTCCAGCGCTTTGGCCTTGGTGTCCTCACCCATCCAGGTGAGTGCGGAGATGTGCCGGGCGAGGGCTGCCCGCAGATTCTCCACGAGGGTCAGCATCTGCTCCTTGGCACGGGGTGGGAAATACTTCTCCACGTAGAGCTGACCGAGAGCCTGCCCGAGCATGGAGCCGGGGATAGCCATGGCGCGCTTCCAGCGGGGTTCCTGCTCCTCGATGCCGCTCATGGTCACGTCATACATCTCGAAGCTCGCATCATAAAAATCATCGCTGAGAAGTCCCGTGGCTGAGTCCACAGCCTGGAACGATATGTAGTCACGCACAGCCTGCATATCAAGCTTCGGCAGATACTCACTCAGCTTCAACAGATAGTTGAGTGAGCCGACGTTGAGGCTCTCAAGATTCTCTATGCCGAGAGCGGCAAAGTATCGGCGCAGCTGCAGGCCGGGCATCTGCTCGTCAAGCTCTGCGAGTGTGCGCGGATTATATGAGAGCAGCGGGTTGCGGCGCTCCTCGCGGGTCTTCTTCCACTCGGCCAGCTGCCGCTCGATGGCGAGCACATTCTCCCGCACGCGGAGGGCTGCTGCGGAATCATAGCCGGCCAACGTCATTATTTTTTCAATATACTTCTCATAAGCAGCCAGGATGCGGTCATGCTCCTCGCTCTTCACCAGATAATAGTCGCGGTCGCCGAGGCCGAGGCCACCCTCCCCTATGTGCATTATGTTCATGGAGGAATCCTTGGGGTCGCTCCCCACGCCGGAGGAGAAGAACGAAGAGGTGAGACCGTCATGCGCCCAGGCAATCAGTTCAGGCAACTCTTCGGACTGGGCAGCCGCAATGTGCTCTAACTGAAGGCGGAGCGGAGCCGCACCCTCGCGGTTCAAGCGGTCGGCATCCATACCCATCTTGAAAAGGTCACCTATCTTCTGCGCCACGGTGCCGGGCACCTCAGCATCCGGGTGCGAGGCAAGCGAGTCAACCAGCTCACGCAGCTGCTTGCGGTTCTTTTCGCGAAGGTCATCGAAGAGGCTGTATCGTGCATACTCCCCCTTCAGCGGATGAGCATCCACCCAGCCCCCGCCGGCATAGTCATAGAAATCAGTGCCGGGTTTGGTATCAGGGTGCATATTTTCGAGCAGCACCCCATGCTTTGTTTCTTCTATATTCATCGGTTGGAAATATCTTCAAGTTGCATCTGGGCAAGCTCCCAGACACTCATTTGGTTCTCAAGATCCTTCTGGAGCTTGGCGTAGGCCTCGAGCAGCTCCGCTGAGGTGTCCCCTCCGGCTATCTTGCTCTCCATTTCTGCCTGACGGGTCTCCATCTCCGCTATGGCCGCCTCAGCAGCCTCAACCTCCTTGCGAGCCTTGCGCACAAGCTTGTCATGCTCCTTCTGCTCGGCATAGCTGCGACGCGGTGCCGGGGCTGCCTCAGGCTGCTTCAGCTCAGGCTTGACATCAATCTTAGGCTCTGCCTTTTTTGCGGGCGCCGACTCCAAATCTTTCAGTGAGTCGAGACTGCGGCTGCGCAGGAAGTCATAGATGCCGCCGAGATGCTCCCGCACCCGACCGCCGCCGAATTCGTACACCTTCTCCACAAGTCCATCGAGGAACTGGCGGTCATGGCTCACCACAATCACCGTGCCGTCAAAAGCGCGGATAGCCTCCTTGAGAATATCCTTGGTCTTCATGTCGAGGTGGTTGGTAGGCTCATCGAGAATCAGCAGATTCATCGGTTCGAGCAGGAGGCGGAGCATGGCCAGGCGGGTTTTCTCGCCGCCGCTGAGCACCTTCACCTTCTTGTCAGAAGCCTCGCCGCCAAACATGAAAGCGCCTAACAGGTCGCGGATTTTCAGGCGCACATCCCCCACGGCCACATGGTCGATGGTATCAAACACTGTCAGCTCGCCATCCAGAAGCTGCGCCTGATTCTGAGCAAAGTAGCCTATCTTGACATTATGCCCTATCTTCAATTCGCCGGTGAAGGGTATCTGCTGCATGATGCACTTCACGAGCGTTGACTTACCCTCACCGTTCTTGCCGACAAAGGCCACCTTTTCACCGCGCCGCAGTGTGAATGTGGCATGGTCAAACACCTGATGGTCGCCATAAGCCTTGCCGACATTATCGAGTATCAGCGGGAAGTCGCCGCTGCGGGGAGCCGGGGCAAATTTCAGGTTCAGGCGGGAGGTATCTACTTCGTCCACCTCAATAGGCACAATCTTCTCCAGCTGCTTGATGCGGCTCTGCACCTGCACGGCCTTCGTGGGCTTATAGCGGAAGCGCTCGATGAAGTCCTTGATGTCGGCTATCAGTTTCTGCTGATTCTCGTAGGCACGCATCTGCTGCTCCACACGCTCCTTGCGCAGCTCCACGAAGTGGGAGTAGTTCACCCGGTAATCGTAAGCCTTCCCGCAGGAGATTTCTATGGTGCGGTTAGTGACATTGTCGATGAACGCGCGGTCATGGCTGACGAGCAGTACAGCCCGCCCCTTTGAGACAAGGAACTGTTCGAGCCATTGGATTGACTCTATGTCAAGATGGTTCGTTGGCTCGTCAAGCAGCAACAGGTCAGGGCGGCGCAACAGTATCTTTGCCAACTCTATGCGCATACGCCACCCGCCGGAGAACTCAGAAGTCGGACGGCAGAAGTCGCTGCGCAGGAAACCGAGGCCGAGCAACGTGCGCTCCGCCTCCGCCTCCATCCCCTCGGCACCCTCAATCTCTATGCGCTCGTTGAGATACGTGAGGCGCTCTATGAGGGCGGCATACTCCTCACTTTCATAGTCGGTGCGCTCGCCGAGCTGCGCCGTTATGCGCTCCACCTCCTCCCGGCGAGCCGTGAGATGCGAGAAGGCCTTCTTGATTTCGTCAATAACCGTAGTGTCGTCTGCCACCTCCATCTGCTGTGGCAGATAGCCGATAGTGAGATCTGCCGGACGCCCCACGGAGCCTTCTGTCGGCTCCTGAAGGCCGGCTATGATTTTAAGCAGGGTGCTCTTGCCGGCTCCGTTCTTGCCCACGAGCGCCACTCGGTCGCTCTTGTTGATTACTGCATTGATGCCGCTGAACAGGGGGCGGGCGCTAAACTCAACACCTAAATTCTGAAGACTAACCATCAGTCGTTAAATCTTTTGAGTAGCGGGGAATAAATGTCTATGCGACGGTCGCGCAAGAAGGGCCACCAACGACGCACCTGCTCCGAGCGGTTCATGTCAATCTCCACCACCCGGATTTCGCTCCGATCATCCGGAGCTTGGTAAAGGAACTCACCCTGCGGGCCGGCCACGAATGAACTGCCCCAGAACTGGATGCCGTTGGTAGCGCCTGACGGGTCAGGCTCATGCCCCACGCGGTTGACGGTGACCACCGGCAGACCGTTGGCCACGGCGTGTCCGCGCTGCACGGTTATCCAGGCCTCGCGCTGACGGGCTTTCTCCTCCGGCGTGTCGCTGCTCTCCCAGCCGATGGCCGTAGGATAAATCAGCATCTCGGCCCCGGAGAGAGCCATGATGCGGGCAGCCTCCGGGAACCACTGATCCCAGCAGACGAGCACCCCGAGCTTACCCAGCGAAGTCTCTATGGGACGGAAACCGAGGTCGCCGGGAGTAAAATAGAATTTCTCGTAATATGCGGGGTCATCGGGTATGTGCATCTTGCGGTAACGACCGGCCTCAGAGCCATCGGCGTCATACACCACTGAAGTGTTGTGGCTCAACCCGGCGGCACGTCGCTCGAAAAAGGAGCAGACGAGCACCACCCCATTCTCCTTGGCGGCGCGGGCATACTCCCGGCAGCTCTCGCTGTCAAGCGGATGCGCCAGGTCATGAAGGTCCACATTCTCCGTCTGGCAGAAATAGAGTGAGTCATGCAGCTCAGAGAGCACAACAAGTCGTGCCCCCTTGGAGGCAGCCTCAGCTATCGAAGCAAGATTCTGCCTGCGATTGGCGGCCACATCGGCCGAATATTGTTGCTGGCACAAGGCCACAGGTATAATTCTTCGGGTCATAATCTACATATAATTATATATATGGAGAGAGGCTGCGGAGAGAGAATCAATCGGCAACCGGAATCTGCATCGTGGCGCAATGCAGCGAGCCATGCTGGCGAATCAACGCACGGCAATCCACACTCACCACCTCCCGCTCCGGGAAGACTACCTCCAGGATGCGGCGCGCCAGCTCATCCTTCTGCGGCTGCGCGTAAGAGGGAACCAACACCCTGCGATTGGTAATGAGATAGTTGGCATAAGTGGCCGGCAGGCGTATTCCCTCATCCTCATCAAAGATAGCATCAGGCAGGGGCAACTCCACCAAATGATATGGCAAGCTCTGCGGTGTGCGCAGCTCGCGCAGCTGTGCGGACATTGCCTGCAAATCAGTGAAATGTTCGTCGTCACGGTCGCTGCAACCGGTGTACACTATTACATCATTCGGCGCAATGCGAGCCAATGTGTCAATATGACTGTCGGTATCATCTCCGGCCAAAGCGCCATGGTCGAGCCAAAGAATATGTTCCACGCCGAGCCTGCGACGCAGCTGTTCCTCCACCTGACTTTTACTGAGACCACCATTCCTGTTAGGGGAGCAAAGACAGCGGGTGGTGGTCAGCACCGTGCCTGAGCCGTCGCTCTCCACCGATCCCCCTTCAAGCACATAATCCCGTTGATTCACATAGCACTCGGGCATGAATCCGGAACGCGCCATCTTCAGGTTCACGAGGTTATCCTTATCGGAGGCAAACTTGAGTCCCCAGCCATTGAATCCGAAGTCCAGCGTCAACAGGCCGGTAGCTGAGTGCACACTCAGCGGGCCATAATCCCTGATCCAGGTGTCATTGAACTCCATCTCATGCAGCGTCACATCACGCAGAGCCTCAGAACCAAGCTGCTCCTCAGCCTCCCGGCGACTTCGCACAAGCAGATGCACCGGAGTGCCGCAACCCTGCAATGCCGTCAGGATGCCCCGATAGCACTCATGCACTTGCGGGAGCATGTAATTCCAATCAGTCTCCTCATGCGGCAGTGCGAGCAAGAGCGCCTGCTGCTCATGCCACTCAGCGAGGAAGCGGCAGGACGAAAGGTCAATAGTCTTCAGCATCAGGGGCAAGCACATCATAGCGGCTCTCCTCCTCTTCGAGGCGCAGCCGGCAATAGTTCATAAATCCACGTTTCTCGCTCACCTCTTGCTCTTCGCACCAGGAGCGGTACTCGCGACGCAGCTCTTCATCATCAACGAGCATACGCCTGAATTCGCTTTCGGCCACATCGAGCATCCTGTGCTGCTCCCAAATGCGGTCAAAAAGTTCGGTTATATCAGTCATGAGGAAATTAAGGTCTCAAATTTTGCCCAAAAATACACCAAATTCCCCACTCCACAAAATCCTCGGTGTTAAAAAAACTTTCTCCATGACCTACTTGCGGCTGAATACGCTATATCCGGCCATTAATTCAACCCTTAAATCAATTCCCTGAACGATGATAATTTTGTTGGTCACACATTTTTTCTTAACTTTGCAACCTCAAAGTATCTGTACGCATGTATTGTAGCGACCTGATTTGTCGCAAAAAGCAGTATCCTTGCAAATATCGGTAAAAAAGATTCTAAAGGGCCTCTGCCCTCATTACTAAATATGCAAAACATTTCTGACATGCCCCGGCTCCTCTTTGAGACAAGTTGGGAAGTATGCAATAAAATCGGTGGCATCTATGCCGTGCTTTCCACTAAAGCACAAGCTCTGCAGGAGCTTTCCAAGGATGCCACAATATTCATTGGCCCCGACCTCTGGAGCCAAGAAAATCCCTCCCCCTATTTTAAGGAATACAAAAGCCTGCTGCGCGGCGCTGCCTCCAAAGTGCAGCTCCCCTTCGGGCTATCGATACGCACCGGACGATGGAACGTCCCCGGCCAACCGCTGGTCGTGCTCGTGAAATTTGAAGGGATATATCCCCAGCTCCCCGCCATCTTTGGAAAGATGTGGGAGAAATTCGGTGTTGACTCTCTTCACTCTTATGGCGACTACTCTGAGGGGTGCGCTTTCGGCGTGGCCTCTGCATTGGTCATCAAAGCTCTCACCGAGCATCTAAAGGTTGACCCCGCACAGGTGATTGCCCACTTCGATGAGTGGACCACCTCGATGGGACTGCTTGAAATGGAGCTGATTCAGCCCCGCACGGCCACCATCTTCACCACACATGCCACAAGCATCGGCCGAAGCATCTGCGGCAACGGGAAGCCTCTCTACGACTACTTCTCCGGATACAACGGCGACCAAATGGCGCGCGAGCTCAACATGGAAAGCAAGCATTCATTGGAAAAGACTGCCGCTCATCGAGCCGACTGCTTCACCACGGTGAGCGAAGTGACAGCTGCCGAGTGCACCCAGCTGCTCGACATAACTCCGCAGGTCGTGACCCCCAATGGATTCGAGTCAGGCTTCGTGCCCGCCGACAAGAAGTGGCTCTCCCAGCGCGCCGCCTGCCGCAAGCGTCTGCTGGATATCGCCTCAGCACTCTCCGGCAAGCAGATTCCCGAGGATGCTCTGCTTGTGGCTACTTCCGGACGTAATGAATACCGCAACAAGGGCATCGACCTCTTTATCGACTCGCTCAACTCTCTGCGTCACGACGAAGAGCTGAAGCGCCCGGTGGTGGCATTTATAATGGTGCCGGCATGGGTCAACGAACCCCGCCAAGGGCTGCTCGACCGTCTTAACGGAAAAATGCAGACCCCCCTCCACTCCAACTTCTCGACCCATTCGCTTCACAACGAAGACTCCGACTCCATCTTCTGCCGCCTCCGTTCCCTTAACGTGAATCAGGCAGACGATGAAGTGACTTTCATCTATCTCCCCTGCTATCTTGACGGACACGACGGCGTGCTTGACATCCCTTATTACGAGATGCTGCCCGCGCTCGACCTCACCATCTTCCCCTCTTATTACGAGCCTTGGGGCTACACCCCGCTCGAAAGCATAGCTTTCGGCGTGCCCACCGTCTCCAGCGACAAAGCCGGCTTCGGCCAGTGGATTATCGACGACTTCGATGCCACCTTCGCCACCTGCGGCGCAGAGGTTGTGGAGCGCACCGACTCCAACTACGCTGCTGCGGCTGACTCCATCGCCCGCAAGGTGAAGTTCACCGCCATTGCTCCCGCCGATGCACTTGACACCTTCCGCCAAGCAGCACGCCACACAGCCGCACAGGCTCGCTGGCAACTCTTTATCAAGCATTATCTTGACGCGTTCCGTGTGGCTGAAAAGCGCTGCGCCGACCGCAATCAATAATAGAAATATAAAACACTACAAATTCATATAACTGATTATGAAACTGCAAGTAAGCAACACCAACTCTCCCGCCTGGCGCGACATCACCGTGCGTGCCGAGCTTCCTAAAGCGCTCAAACCCCTGGAGGAAATCTCCAAAAACCTGTGGTGGGTTTGGAACAGCGAGGCAAAAGCCCTGTTCCGCGACCTCGACCATGACCTCTGGCGCTCCACCGGCGAAAACCCTGTAATGCTGCTTCAGCGCATCAGCTCAACACGCCTTGACGAAGTGATGGCAGACAGCGCCTTCATGGAACGCATCAAGGCCGTATATGCCATGTTCAAGAACTACATGGCTCAGCCCATGCGCACCGATGCCCCCTCCGTGAGCTACTTCTCAATGGAGTATGGCCTCTGCAACTGTCTCAAGATATATTCCGGCGGTCTCGGCGTGCTCGCCGGCGACTACATCAAGCAGGCATCCGACTCCCGCATCAACATGACCGCCGTAGGCTTCCTCTATCGTTACGGCTACTTCACTCAGTCACTCTCCATCGACGGTCAGCAGATTGCCAACTACGAGGCCCAGAACTTCGACCAGCTCCCCATCGAGCCGGTTATCGGCGAAGATGGCGCTCCCATGATTCTTGAAGTGCCCTTCCCCGGCCGCATCATCTACTGCCACGTGTGGCGCGTGAACGTGGGCCGCATGAAGCTCTATCTGCTCGACACTGACTTCGACATGAACTCAGAGTTCGACCGCCCCATCACCCACCAGCTCTATGGCGGCGACTGGGAAAACCGCATCAAGCAGGAATACCTGCTCGGCATCGGCGGTATCTACATGCTCAACAAGCTCGGCATCCACACCGACATCTATCACGCTAACGAAGGCCACGCCGCTCTGATGAACCTCCAGCGCCTCGTGGACTACGTGCAGAATGACCACCTCCCCTTCAATGTGGCTCTCGAAGTGGTTCGCGCCTCCAGCCTCTACACCGTGCACACCCCCGTGCCCGCAGGCCACGACTATTTCGAGGAGAGCCTCTTCGGAAAATACCTCGGCGAATATCCCGCCAAGCTCGGCATCTCCTGGAGCGACCTGATGAACATGGGCCGCGAGAACCCCGACACCAACGAACGCTTCTCCATGAGCGTATTCGCTCTCAACACCTGCCAGGAGGCCAACGGCGTAAGCTGGCTCCACGGCGAGGTGAGCAAGAAGATGTTCGCAGGCGTATGGAAAGGCTACAGCCCCGAGGAGAGCCACGTAGGCTACGTGACCAACGGCGTGCACATGCCCACCTGGGCCGCTTCCGAATGGAAGGAATTCTACGCCAAGAAGCTCGGCGACCAGGTGTTTGACCACCAGAGCGACCCCAAGGCTTGGGAAGGCATCTTCAAATGCAAGGATGAGGAAATCTGGGAAATGCGCCAGACCCTCAAGAACAAGTTCATCAACTTCGTAAAGAAAGACTTCAAGGAGAAATGGCTCGCCAACCAGGGTGATCCCTCCGCAGTGATGAAGATTGTCGACAAAATCAACCCCAACGCCCTCATCATCGGCTTCGCCCGCCGCTTCGCTACCTACAAGCGCGCTCACCTGCTCTTCACCGACCTCGACCGTCTGGCCAAGATTGTTAACAACGAGCAGTTCCCCGTGAAGTTCGTATTCTCCGGCAAGGCTCACCCCGCCGACGGTGCCGGTCAGGGTCTGATCAAGCGCATCATGGAAATCAGCCGTATGCCTCAGTTCCTCGGTAAGATTATCTTCCTCGAGGACTACAACATGATCGTGGCCAAGCGCCTCGTGACCGGTGTTGACATCTGGCTGAACACCCCCACCCGTCCCCTCGAGGCCTCCGGCACCTCCGGTGAGAAGGCCGAAATGAACGGTGTGCTCAACTTCTCCGTGCTCGACGGCTGGTGGTATGAAGGCTATCGCTTCGACGAAAAGGCCGGCTGGGCTCTCACCGACAAGCGCACCTTCACCGACCAGGCTCAGCAGGACAAGCTCGATGCAGCTACCATCTACTCCATGCTCGAGAACGAAATCGTGCCCCTCTACTTCGCCAAGAACTCCAAGGGCTACAGCCCCGAATGGATCCAGTACATCAAGGGTTCAATCGGCCACATCGCACCCCACTTCACCATGAAGCGTCAGCTCGACGACTACATCGACCGCTTCTACGCTCCCGAGGCCAAGCGTGCCGCCAAGCTCTGCAAGAACGACTTCAAGGAGGCTCGCGAAATCGTGGCCTGGAAGGAAGAGGTTGCATCCAAGTGGAACGACATCCAGATTCTTTCCGTAGACTTCAAGGGTGACCAGGGCGCCGGCAACACCTTCAACAGCGGCTCCTCCTTCGACATCACTACCCGCATCGACACCAAGGGTCTCGGCAAGAGCATCGGCGTAGAGCTGGTAGTCTTCAAGGAGCATGACGGCGAAAGCAAATTCTTCGAGACCAAGCCCTTCAAGGTAGTGGCCGACGAGAACGGCATCCTCACCTTCGAGCTCAAGGACAAGATGAAAGACGCCGGCATCTATCGCTACAGCCTGCGCATGTATCCCAACAACAAGGCCCTGCCCCACCGCATGGACTTCGCCTACACCCGCTGGTTCTAATTAAAACTCTGCCGAACTCAGTTTCGGTATATGTATAAGTTAAGCCTCCCGCCATCAGACGGGAGGCTTAACTGTTCAACTGACATATGTTTGACAAAATATAAGTCCGGCGCTGAATGGCGCGGAGCGCCTTCCCATTGTTAGCCGGGGGGCTTCAGCCCCCCGGTATGTATGTAGCGACAACCCAGCCCCGGAAGGGCTGCCCTATATCGTTGGTTGTCAATGCATTGGGAAGCCCCGGCTAACAAAGGGATAGGCTCTCCGCACCATGCGTTTGCTTCAGTAGGAATTTTGACACACCCTCGTTCAACTGACATATGTCTGACAAAATATAAGTCCGGCGCTGACAACCTATGTCGACGCCGGACGCCACTAATATATATAGAGATGAACGTTAGGTTCCTTAAAACTTATAGTTCTTGAATGCCTTTTTCACATCATCCTTGGATGTTGACTCGAAAAGTTTCTTGGCATTGTTCTTAATGGTGGAGAGAAGGTCTCCTGCTCCGCTCATTTTAGAGAAGCCTATATAGTGCACATGACCTTGGAGTTGCTCTTCGTTGAACTCGCGGACATTGCCTGAGCTGACAACGATTACGAAATTCTTGCCCTTGCGATGATAAGCATGGACATTCTCCATGGGTGCGCTGATTACGGGAGGCAGCTTACCCTCTTTGCGATCCTTTTTACGCGGAATAATAACCACCCCCTTTTCTGAATAGCCAATCTGACCATAAGAAGGGCGAGACCAAAGAGGTATCAGACCAAGCAGCTTGAAGTAGCTCTTGACGTATTTCTTGGCATAGCCTTGGGCATGTTCCGCAACACGAGCCGCGATGGCTTTACGTGCTTCAGAGCTGAAGGATGTCTCACTGATGATGTTCTGTTTGCCGAAGATGGTGAGTTTACTGCCTTTGCCTACGGCCACTATGTCTTTATATGGCAAATAAAGCGAGTCGCTTTTCTTTCCCTTGGAATAGGAGAATGAGACACCATCCTTGCCCACCACTAATTCCTCGTTTCGCTTCCAGAAGCACAGACCTTTACTTCCTTTATAGGTCTCGCCCTCCATTGTGCCATGCAGTTCTGCGCCATGCGATATCAGAACTTCTTTCAAAGCCTTCGCTGCATCGCCGCGCAATTTTTTGACACTGTACTTTTTCTGATATCCGAAAAGCACCCCTTCCTTTGACTGATTAAAGAAGCGTATATCTTTGTAATACACCGGAGAGGTACCATTCTCATCGGCTACAATCGCTCTGTCGTTGTAGCACCACACAGACTCACAGTCCGGCAAGTATGCAGGCTCTGCCGCAAACAATGCCTGCGGTTTATAGATGCCTTTACCGCACATCACCTTCTCCAAATCTCCGGAAAATACCGGAGCGTTGGGAACTGTTTCGCGAATTAACTGAATCAAAGCCGAAACCTGGCTCTTCGGGAGTTTAATAGTAAAGAGGAAGTCATAGTCAGGGAAGGGGGAGTCATGCCCGGGCTTTTTACCCCCTAATGTTATGTGGGGATTCAAAACTCCCTTGGAAACTTTTAGCACTTTAAGCGATGCAATTTCCACTTCATTCTTTCCGCCTCCGATAAGGCTGAGCCATCCCTGCTTCCAAGTCAACTTGCCGTCAACTAACTTAACATCTCCTGACAGGAAAAACAGGGGCTTGTTTGTAATTTTAGTCATATTAATACCGGTTGGTTTGTGAGTTACCCCAGTCGTCAACAAAATGGCGTGAGGCCGAAAGTTTTTTCTTGTGGAGGCATCGCCAAACGCCTTACAGTAAAAAAACAGTCAACCTCACGCCTGTATAGCTTTCCAACCCGGGATGCACAAGCATCCCCGGATAGAAATGGCTACCGGTGTGAGCGTCGTCTGCTTTGCCTTTACTGTACAGAAGATTGGCGATTTTCCACAAGAGGCAAAAGCATTAACGCTTTCTCAGAATGATGTCCGGGCTACCTGAATGGGGAACCCGCTTGGGAAACAAAGTTACGAATTAATTCGCAAAAACCAAAATTATTTTTTATTTTGGCCTCATTTTCTTCTTACATCACTCCGAAGATTACGGTTGACTGTCTATACCGCCGACAAAAGTAGCATATTCAAACCATTCCTCAAAAGTCCTTTTTAGTCCTTTTACCAAGACAATGCAAAACCATGATTTGGTGGCGTGCGAATTTCTTGCTACTTTTGTATTGGCTGTGTTGCCGCACATAATTTTTTACAGTGAATCCTTCTGAATCTTCCGAGAATCCCGAACTGCGGCTGGCCTTCAGGTTGGCAGAACATACGGGTACAAATATTTTCCTGACAGGCAAAGCCGGAACGGGTAAGACCACCTTCCTGCGCAATCTCTGCACCCGCTCCTCGAAGCGGATTGTGGTGGCTGCCCCCACGGGGATTGCCGCCATTAATGCCCGCGGCACTACGCTGCATTCGCTGCTCCAGTTATCCTTCGGGCCCTACATTCCGGGGGCGCGCCGGGAAGCCCAGAAGTTCAGCAAGCGCAAGCTGGCTCTGATCCGCTCCATGGATATGCTCGTGATTGATGAGGTGAGCATGGTGCGCGCTGACCTGCTTGACTATGTCGATGAGGTGTTGCGGCGAGTGCGCAATCCGAATCGCCCTTTCGGCGGGGTGCAGCTCCTGCTCATCGGCGATTTGCAACAGCTGCCTCCGGTGGTCAAAGAGGATGAATGGATGCTGCTGCGCGACCGATATGCCTCCCCCTACTTTTTCCACAGTCAGGCTTTGGCCGCTGCCGGCTACATTACGTTGGAGCTTGGAAAGGTCTACCGTCAGGATGACGCGGAGTTCCTGTCACTGCTTAACAACATACGTTCGGGACGTGACCTGCCCCTCACTCTCGAGACGCTAAACCGCCGCTACCTCCCCTCCTTCAAGCCCCCCACAGGAGAACATTGGATTCGACTGACTACACACAATGCCACTGCCCGCTCCATCAATGACTCGGAAATGGCTCGGATTGCAGGCAAGGAGAAATCTTACTCCTGCATTATCGACGGTCAATTTCCGGAGAATGCCTATCCGGCTGATGAGACTCTGCGCCTGAAGGTGGGTGCTCAGGTGATGTTTATCAAGAATGACACCGAAAGCCACCTCTACTTCAACGGCATGATTGGCACGGTGCAGGCTCTTGGTGTTGATGAGGTGACGGTACGTGTCCCCGATGTGGAGCAGCCAATCACAGTCGGGCGTGCCATCTGGGAAAACACCCGCTATGACATAGACCCCAAGACAAAAGAGATGACCGAAGTGGTCGACGGAGCCTTCGCCCAGATTCCGCTGCGGACAGCCTGGGCCATAACTATCCACAAGAGTCAAGGCCTGACCTTCAACCACGCCTGCATCGACGCCTCCTCTTCCTTTGCTCACGGGCAAGCCTATGTGGCGCTCTCCCGCTGCCGCAATCTCGAGGGGCTTGTGCTGACATCGCCGCTTCGCCAGGACAGCATCATCACTGACCCGGCTGTGAATAATTTCCTTGAGCAGGGGCGTCTGACCCGCCCTGACGGCTCGCAGGTCACCCGGCTGGAGCTGGAATATGTAGCCACACTGCTCGACAAGCTGTTCCTCCCGGATCAGATTGAACGCTACTTCGGCGACTTCCACCGGGTGGCGGAGGAGGCCTTCCGCTCCACTTATCCCAACCTCATGCAGCGCTACTCGGTAGCCGCGCGTGACTTGGCCGAGCTGCGCAAAGTAGGATATAACTTCGCCGCGCAGTACCGGGGAATAATCGCTGCCGACACGGTGCCCCTCTCGGAATCGGAACTGCAGAGCCGCGTGCGCGCCGGAGCGAAGTATTTCTACAACCGTCTCATTCCTGTCAACGCATTGCTCTCCGACACTCCCACAGAGCATGACAGCTCCCAACTGCAAAAACGCCTTGAGCGCACGCGTGAGCCGTTGCGCAAGGAGTTGCTGCTCACCATTGCTATGCTGAAGTATCTGGAGGAGCATCCGTTCTCCACCGCCGAGTATCTCAAGCGCCGTGCGCAACTCATCGTCATGCTTGAGGAGCCGGGCGGCTCCCGCAAAGCTGACGCCGCGCAGCGCAAGGAGCGCAAAGGGAGACAGAAGGCCGCGCAAGAATCCACCGACATCTCTAATCCCGAACTCTTTGCGAAACTGCGCCGCTGGCGCATGGCCAAAGCCAAGGAGCTGGAGGTTGCGGCATTTCAGGTTCTTTCAACGAAGGCTCTCATCAGCATCTGCAACAATCTTCCCGTCACGCCTAAAGGTCTTATGGAGTGCAACGGCATTGGGCCGACCCTCGCCGAGCGACATGGTGAGGATGTGATTAAAATAGTAGCTAACTACATTCGCACAAAGAAATGATTATACGCATCGACAGTCTCGACCGACCCGAACTTGCCCCTTTCGCCCGACTCACTGAGGCACAGCTGCGCTCACGCCTCACCCCTGAGAATGCCCTGATTATCGTGGAGAGTCCCAAGGTAATCGAGGTGGCTCTGCGCTCCGGATGCCGCCCGGTGGCTTTGCTCTGCGAGGAGAAACATATCGCCGGGGACGCCGCTTCCATAATAGCCGCCTGCCCGGAGATGCCGGTCTACACCGGCTCGCGCTCTCTGCTCGCGCAACTCACGGGCTACACCCTGACCCGCGGTGTGCTCTGCGCCATGCGCCGGCCGGAGGCTCCGGCTGTCGAGGAGATTTGCTCCGGTGCTCGTCGAGTGGTTGTGCTTCAGGAGGTGAGCGACAGCACAAATATAGGCTCCATCTTCCGCTCGGCAGCTGCGCTCGGCTTCGATGCGGTACTACTCACTCGAGACTGCTGCGACCCGCTCGGACGCCGTGCGGCACGCGTCTCGATGGGTTCCGTCTTTCTCGTGCCCTGGACCTGGATTGACGCCCCGGTCTCCACACTCCACTCCCTCGGATTCAAGACAGCCGCACTGGCGCTGCGCCCCGGCTGCATCAACATCGACGACCCCACGCTGGCCGCCGAAGAGCGCCTCGCTCTCATTCTCGGCAGCGAAGGCTACGGCCTGCCCCCGGCCACCATCGAAGGCTCCGACCACGTAGTCTGTATCCCCATGTCACACACCGTGGACTCCCTTAACGTAGCCGCCACCGCCGCCATAGCCCTCTGGCAGCTCCGCCCCTGACCCTCTCACTCCTGCAAAATCTTCTCTGCCCAACCCGGAAGCTCATCAACATAACGCTTGACGAGTCGACCCTCACTCATGCGAAACAGCAAAGTGGCATCGGCATCTTCCACCGAGTTATCATAAACATACAGGCGGTCAACTATTCGCGATATAATAGCACAATTACCAATAGATTTATCGTATCGAGAAATAATTTTGGGAATCGGGACATCATGGCCTCCGTTCAGAACTCTCTGCGCAACACGTTTGGCATTGATTGTAGGAGATTGAGTTGACACAAAAAATAGCCGTACAAAGAACCCAGCCTGTTTGGCTTGCAAAATATAATCAACTTTATCAGGAGCCGACATTACGGTCTCAAATATATGACTACGGCTTTCAGCCAAGCAACGCTCTCTCCAATTCTTACAGAAAATGGCTGCTTTTAACACAGCATCTCGATTATTCCAATCACCGAACTTATCCTTCGCTATGTTATCGGGATTGATGTATTCTGAATCCTCCAACCACTCATGATTCAGAATCTTTGTAGTCACAGAGGTCTTACCGGAGCCATTGGGGCCGGCAATCACAATTAGAACCGGTCTATGACTACTTTTCATTTTTCATTCTATCAATTATCTCACCCCATTTTGCCTGCGCTGCCTGCGCTGCCGCATCAATTCCGGCAGCCACCCGTTGTGCCGCACGGCGGCTGCTTTCTTTGGCATCCTCTGCCACTTCACGCATAATTTGAGCCAAGCGCTCATCGCCGGGTTCATCCAGTGACGTCAGCCTGTAACGATTCATTTCTGTTTCTGACATATCTTTTCTTTTCTATTTCAACGTCAAAGTTAATAAAAAAGTGCGAAACATAACGTCTTAAGCACATTCCTCCCCCAAAAAACAATCGGTGTGCAACCCCAACGGAGTCACACACCGATTTCATATTGGATGGTCTGAATTACTTAACTTCCTCGAAGTCCACATCCTGCACGCCTCCGTCAGGAGCCTGGCCGCCGGGGTTGCCGGCTGCGCCTGCCGCACCGGCTGCTCCGGCGCCTGCTGCGTTCTGTGCGTTGTAGATGTCCTGGCTGGCTGCCTGGAAGGCATCGTTCAGTTCCTTCTCGGCTGCGTCGATACCGGCCAAATCCTGAGCCTTGTGAGCCTCACGCAGTTTCTCGATAGCAGCCTCGATGGGTGCTTTCTTGTCTGCGGGAATCTTGTCGCCAAGTTCCTTGAGCTGCTTCTCGGTCTGGAAAATCATTGCGTCAGCGTGGTTGAGCTTGTCTGCCTTCTCCTTGAACTGGCGGTCAGCCTCTTCATTGGCCTTGGCCTCGTCACGCATACGCTGAATCTCAGCGTCGCTCAGGCCGCTGGAGGCCTCGATGCGGATGCTCTGCTCCTTACCTGTGGCCTTATCCTTGGCGCTCACGTTAAGGATACCGTTGGCGTCAACCTCGAAGGTAACCTCAATCTGCGGCACGCCACGGGGTGCGGGAGCGATGCCGGCCAGGTTGAACTCGCCGAGCAGCTTGTCGTCGCTTGCCTTGGCACGCTCACCCTGAAGCACACGGATGGTAACCTCAGGCTGGTTGTCAACAGCAGTTGAGAAGGTTTCGCTCTTGCGGGTCGGGATAGTGGTGTTGGCGTCAATCAGCTTGGTCATCACGCCACCGAGAGTCTCGATACCGATGCTCAGGGGCACTACGTCAAGCAGCAGAACATCCTTCACATCACCTGCGAGCACACCACCCTGAATGGCTGCGCCGATAGCGACAACCTCATCGGGGTTAACGCTCTTGTTAGGCTCCTTGCCGAAGATTTCCTTAACTTTGGCCTGGATGGCGGGGATACGGGTGGAACCACCCACGAGGATAACCTCATCAATCTCTGCGGCAGAGAGGCCGGCATCCTTAAGCGCATTGAGACAGGGAGCTGCCACTGCGTCAATCAGACGCTCGGCCAGCTGCTCGAACTTAGCGCGGGTCAGAGTCTTTACCAAGTGCTTCGGACCGGAAGCGGTAGCGGTGATATAGGGGAGGTTGATTTCAGTGCTGGTTGAGGAGGAAAGCTCAATCTTTGCCTTCTCGGCAGCCTCCTTCAGGCGCTGCATTGCCATGGGGTCCTGACGCAGGTCTACACCCTCATCCTTCTTGAACTCATCAGCGAGCCAGTCGATGATAACGTGGTCGAAGTCATCGCCGCCGAGGTGAGTATCACCGTTGGTTGACTTAACCTCAAACACACCGTCGCCAAGCTCCAGGATTGAGATATCGAATGTGCCGCCACCAAGGTCAAACACGGCAATCTTCTGCTCCTTGTCGCTCTTGTCGAGGCCGTAAGCCAATGCAGCGGCAGTAGGCTCGTTCACGATACGGCGCACCTTCAAGCCGGCAATCTCACCGGCCTCCTTAGTGGCCTGACGCTGAGAGTCATCGAAGTAAGCAGGCACTGTGATCACAGCCTCAGTCACCTCCTGACCGAGATAATCCTCGGCAGTCTTCTTCATCTTCTGAAGAATCATGGCTGAGATCTCCTGCGGAGTGTAGTCGCGACCATCGATGTCCACCTTAGGCATGTTGTTCTGGCAAACAACCTTGTAAGGCACACGCTTGATTTCGTCGGCCACTTTGTCGCAGCTCTCGCCCATGAAGCGCTTGATTGAATATATGGTGCGGGTAGGGTTAGTGATAGCCTGACGCTTGGCCGGATCGCCCACCTTGCGCTCGCCGCCATCCACGAAAGCCACTACTGAAGGAGTCGTGTTACGTCCTTCGTTATTAGGAATTACAACGGGGTCTTTACCTTCGAGCACAGCCACGCAACTGTTGGTGGTACCCAAGTCAATACCGATAATTTTAGCCATAGTCTTTATGTTTTTATAAGTTTTTATTTCGGGTTATTCATGCTTCGGAAGCCTCTTGACTTCCAAGCTCGCTAATTTATTAACAATTTACGTGCTAAAAGTTTCACGCAATCCCCGATTTTTTAGTCCTGCGCCTCTTTTTCGTTGATATTCAAAGCATTTAACCCCGTTGTTCCCCCACTCTCACTCTTGCATCCATCCTGCGACACATCACTGACACACCACTGACAATCGCTGCCAAAACAGAACCCGGAGGCCAACCCGCGCAGGGCAGCCTCCGGATGCAAGTGTGTTTTGGCGAGGAATTACTGCAGACTGCGAATGTCAGCCTCGGCAGCTTCAAGCTTCTTCAGGTTTGAGTCTGAGAGATCCTTCTGATGGCTCTGCAGATAGAATCCGAAAGTCAGGGCATAGCCCATCATGTCGGTAAACTCCTTGTCATTGCGGAGCTGATCCTCCATTTCCTGATTTCCTTTGGCAGCGTCCGCCTTCTCCTTGACAGCCTTGGCACAGGCCACCACTTGGTCAATCATATCGTCATAGTCTCCCTCGGAGAGTTCTTCGCGATTCTGCACTTTTTCCTTGAGTTGTTCACACTTTTCGGCGCTGTAACCGCCGCCGGAGCACGCTGCCAGCGAGAGCATCATCACAGCGGCCACAAACAGATTGAGTAATTTCATGATAAAAACGTAATCAGTTAAAAATTAAAGATTTAATCCGCCACAAAGGTAATAAAAATAATTTGAACAAAACTTGCAATCTTAACAAAATCTAATTACCTTTGCTGCGCTTAACAAAATATTCAATCCATGCTCAAACAATTCCTTTTCATCACGACCATCCTCTCCGCCAGTCTGAGCGCTGCGGCTTATGACTTCTGCGCAGATGGAATCTACTACTCCATTATCTCGGAAGAGCTAAAGCAGGTCGCTGTGGTATGCGGTAACACCGGCGACAGTCAGGCGGCTGCACAGAAAGCTCCCGCCCGCGATATTATGATGTGGGAATATAAAAATTGGCCCGGCAACTCTTACGCGGGAGACATATCCATACCTGAAACGGTCTCTCCCAAACAAGGTTCCGAGCCTTACACAGTAACAGAAATTGGCATGGGAACCTTTTGGAACTGTCCCGAGCTGACATCCATACTTTTACCCAAAACCATTTCATACATCGGCACAGGTGCATTCGATAAGTGCACTGCCTTATCAGAGTTGATTATACCTGATAATGTCACTCGCATTGGAGAGGCAGCTTTCCGAAATTGTTCGTCATTAGAACGGATTCAATATTCCGCCGGCTGCAATTACATCCCAAATTATGGATTTACAAATGCAGGCAACACAGATACCGGTTTGACAATAACTGCTGTCGAACATGTCACAAGACTTGACATTGAAGCTCTTAGCGGCTCAGCCATCCGGGAATTCAATATCCATCCCGACATGACATGCGACATGGGTGCGCTCTATGGAAGTTCTATTGAAAAAGCTGTTATTCCTGAATTCGACAACGACCCACGATGCGGAGGTTTCCTTGGCAACCTGAATTTCGGCATGTGTAAACAACTCAAACATATCGATTTACCATCCACCGTAGCGGATTATCCGGAGCTGCCCCGGGACTTCGTGGGTAGTGATGCCATTTCTCACATCATAATACGTGCCGTAACGCCTCCTAAGTTATCGTCTGACTGGGCGGACGAAGTTGCGCCGGGCTGCGTGCTTGAGGTGCCTGCCGAGGCTCTTAGCGCCTACCGGAATGCGGAGTATTGGAAGAACTTCTCTGACATCCGTGCCATCGGAAGCGCTGCGGCTTATGACTTCTGCGCAGATGGAATCTACTACTCCATTATCTCGGAAGAGTTAAAGCAGGTCGCTGTGGTATGCGGTAACACCGACGACAGTCAGGCGGCTGCGCAGCAAGCTCCCTCACGCGATATCACTTTATGGGAATACGAGAACTGGCCGGGGAATTCTTATTTCGGTGATATAACTATACCTGAGACAATCGCACCCGAACAAGGTGTCGAGCCTTATACTGTGACCGAAATCGGCATGGGCGCGTTTTGGAAATGCTCTGACCTGACATCCGTAACACTGCCTGAAACCATTACATACATTGGGGTGGCAGCTTTCCGCATGTGCACTTCCTTGACAGAGATAGCCGTGCCTAACAGTGTCACATCCATTGGAGAAGCCGCGTTCAGTAATTGCTCCGCTCTTGAGCACCTGGAATACTCTGACAAATGTGACTACCTCCCGGACTATGTATTAAGCAGCTCAGGCAATCCGGAGAGTGGGCTTACAATCAGCGGAGCAGAACATATTAAGGCCATTAACATTGAAGCCCTGAGCGGCTCTGCTATACGTGAGTTCAACATCGCTCCTGACATGACATGCAATATGTATGCATTCTATGGCAGCATGATTGAAAGTGTTACAATTCCGAGGTTTCAGGATGACGCAAAGTGCGGCAATTTCCTTGGGGGACATGTCTTTGATATGTGCAAACAATTGCAGAGCATTGAACTGCCGGACAACTTGACTGACCTCTCCGGTCTGCCCAACGGTTTTCAAGGGTGCGACGCTGTCACTCACATAACCATTCACACAATCACACCCCCGAAGTTATGGTCTGACTGGGCGGCGGAGGTTGCTCCCGACTGTGTGCTCGAAGTGCCGGCCGAAGCCCTCGAGGCATATCAGAATGCTGACTACTGGAAGAACTTCTCTGAGATACGTGCCATCGGCGGAGCCGCCGTAGAAGAGGTGCGGAGCGCTGTCAGTGTCACGACTGAGCGTGGGGTGATTTCTGTCGCCGGAACGGACTGCATGACTGTCACTGACATGACCGGCAGAATCATCTATCAGGGCGCAGCCGGATCAATCTCTGTTGCCTGCGGAGTATATTTGGTGCACACCGGGACTGACACCTGCAAAGTGCTGGTGAAATAAGCAACATCACTCGCCGACATTCACATTTTTTATCACTGCGAAACTTTCCTGACTCTTGGCCGGGTCGGGAAAGTTTTGTAACTTTGCGGGTTATGGACTATAAGATTTCTTCTCAATATCTTCCTACCGGCGACCAGCCGCAGGCCATCGCTGAACTCACTGACGGCATCAACCGCGGTGAGGAGGCGCAGACGCTGCTCGGTGTCACAGGCTCCGGCAAGACCTTCACTATGGCCAACGTCATTGCGCAGGCTCGCCGTCCGGCCCTGATTCTCTCCCACAACAAGACTCTCGCCGCGCAGCTTTACACCGAGATGAAGAGTTTCTTCCCGGAAAACTCCGTGCAGTATTTCGTCAGCTATTACGACTACTATCAGCCGGAGGCCTACATCCCCGGCAAGGACAAATATATTGAGAAGGACCTGGCCATCAATGACCAGATTGAGAAGCTGCGCCTCTCAACCGTGGCCGCTCTGCTCTCAGGCCGACGCGACGTGATTGTGGTCAGCTCAGTCTCCTGCATCTACGGCATGGGCAACCCGCATGACTTCGAGCAGGGTGTAGTAAAAGTGGAGAAAGGGCAGCGCATCAGCCGCAACCTCTTTCTGCGCCAGCTCGTGGATGGTCTCTACTCCCGCTGCGATGTAGACCCCGGGCCGGGGCAGTTCCGCGTGAAGGGTGACACGGTCGACATCATGCTCTCCTTCGAGGAGATACAGCTGCGAGTGCTCTTCTGGGGGGATGAGGTGGAGCGCATTCAAACCATCGACCCTCTCTCGCAAGGGGTGCTTTCCGAACAGGAGGGATTCAATATCTACCCCGCCAACATCTTCGTGACCAGCAAAGAGCGCACCGCTTCAGCCATTGACCAGATTGCTCTTGACCTCGGAGCACAGACGGAGTTCTTCCGAGCCGAGGGGAAACCCCTGGAGGCTGAACGCCTGCAGGAGCGCGTCACATATGACCTGGAGATGATTAAGGAGCTTGGACACTGCTCAGGCATCGAGAATTACAGCCGTTATTTCGATGGTCGCGAACCGGGTGCCCGCCCCTTCTGCCTGCTCGACTATTTCCCGCGCGACTTTATTACATTCATCGACGAGAGCCACGTGACGGTGCCGCAGCTGCGCGCCATGTACGGCGGTGACTACTCCCGAAAGATTAACCTCGTGGAATATGGCTTCCGCCTGCCGGCAGCCATCGACAACCGCCCGCTTAAATTCGAAGAGTTCGAGCGGCTCACCCCGAGCACCGTCTACGTCTCCGCCACCCCGGCGGACTATGAGCTGGCTCGCTCCGGAGGTGTTGTGGTGGAGCAGATTATCCGCCCGACCGGCCTGCTTGACCCGGAGATTGAGGTGCGCCCCTCGCTCAACCAGATTGACGACCTCATCGAAGAGATTCAGCAACGCACGGAGCGCAACGAGCGAGTGCTCGTCACTACCCTCACCAAGCGCATGGCCGAGGAGCTGAACGATTACTTCACCAACCTTGACATCCATGCGGCCTACATTCACAGCGACGTGGAGACTCTCGACCGCATTAAGATTCTCGAAGACCTCAGGGAGGGTGTCTACGATGTGCTCATCGGCGTCAACCTGCTGCGTGAGGGTCTCGACCTTCCACAGGTGAGTCTTGTGGCCATTCTCGATGCCGACAAAGAGGGCTTCCTGCGTAACCACCGTTCGCTGACTCAGACCGCCGGCCGCGCCGCCCGTAACGTCAACGGCAAGGTCATCATGTATGCAGACAAGATTACCGACTCCATGCAGAAGACCATCGACGAGACCATGCGACGTCGCAAAAAGCAGATGACCTGGAACGACGACCACGGCATCATCCCGACTCCGATTATCAAACACAGCTCTGCGGCCGACCTCATTGAACTTTACGAAACCGACAAGGAGCAGAAGCAGTCTGCCCGCGCATCGAAGGGGACACCCGGCTCCGGCCGAAAAGCTCCGTCAACACGCATCGATTCCACCGGTATGCCCCGCCCCTACATCGAGGAGGAGCATCAGTATTCAGCTGTGGCAGATGTGGTTACTGAATACATCATGCAGGATCCGGAGAAAATCAAGTCACGCATGGCGCGCGTGAAGGCCGACATGGTGGCCGCCGCCAAGGACATGAAATTCCTCGAAGCAGCCTCGCTGCGCGATGAGTATCTGACTCTTGAGAAACAACTCGAAAAACTGGAGAAATAATGGCTGCACATTCCGATAAGAACCCTCGCACTCTCGACCCTCGCTACGACCTGCTCCGCTTCCTTCCCACCACTGTCAAGGAGATGGAGATGCGCGGCTGGGAGCAGCCCGATGTCATTCTCTTCTCCGGCGATGCTTACGTTGACCATCCCTCCTTCGGTGCAGCTGTCATAGGGCGCACGCTCGAGGCCGCCGGGCTGAGGGTGGCCATAGTGCCCCAACCCAACTGGCGCGACGACCTGCGCGACTTCCGCAAGCTTGGTCGTCCCCGCCTCTTCTTCGGTGTCTCAGCCGGAGCCATGGACTCCATGGTCAACCACTACACAGCCGCCCGCCGTCTGCGCCATGACGATGCCTACACCCCCGGAGGCCGCCACGGCGCGCGCCCCGACTATCCGACCATCGTCTACACCGACATCCTCAAGCGCCTCTTCCCCGATGTGCCTGTGATTGCCGGAGGCATCGAGGCCTCCCTGCGCCGTCTCTCGCATTATGACTACTGGCAGGATCGGCTCCGCCCCTCAATCCTGAGTGACTGCCGGGCCGACATGATTATCTACGGCATGGGAGAGCAGGCCATCCGCGAGATTGCCCGCCGCCTGCAAAACGGTGAAAAGATATCCGAAATTACCGACGTGCCCCAGACTGTACTTAGTCTGCCCTCAGGCACGACTCTGCCTGAAAACACCATCAGGCTGCACTCCTTCGAAGAGTGCCTGAAAAACAAACGCTGCCAAGCCGAGAATTTCAAGCATATTGAAATCGAGAGCAACCGCATGAGCGGTTCCCCCCTGGTGCAACTCACTGCCGGGAAGGAGATTCTGGTCAACCCGATGTATCCACCGATGACCACCGAACAGGTGGATGCCACCTTCGACCTCCCCTACACCCGCCTGCCGCATCCCCGCTACAAGGGCAAGGAGATTCCGGCCTACAACATGATTCGCCACTCAGTCTGCATGCACCGTGGCTGCTTCGGTGGCTGCGCCTTCTGCACCATCTCCGCCCATCAGGGCAAGTTCATAGCCTCCCGCTCGAAGGAATCCATCCTGCGCGAGGCGCGACAGGTCACTGCGATGCACGACTTCAAGGGCTACATCTCCGACCTTGGAGGCCCTTCCGCCAACATGTATGCCATGGGGGGCTTCGACCGCTCCAAATGCGCCCGCTGCACCCGTCCCTCCTGCCTGCACCCGAAGCCCTGCCCCAACCTCAACAATGACCATCGCCCCCTGCTCGACATCTATCACAGCGTGGATGCCCTGCCCGGCGTAAAGAAATCATTCATCGGGAGCGGAGTGCGCTACGACCTCTCCATGGCTCCTCACCCAGACGAGAAAGTGTGCCGCGCCAACGAGCAGTACAACCGGGAGCTGATTGCCTCCCATGTCTCAGGCCGACTGAAAGTGGCTCCGGAGCACACCTCCGACCGTGTGCTCGCAATCATGCGAAAACCATCATTCTCGCTTTTCCATAAGTTCAAGCGGTTCTTCGACAAGGTGAACGCGCAGGAGGGGCTGCGCCAGCAACTCATCCCCTACTTCATCAGCTCCCACCCCGGCTGTACGGCTGAAGATATGGCGGAACTGGCAGCCGAAACCAAACAGCTCGACTTCCATCTGGAGCAGGTGCAGGACTTCACCCCTACACCCATGACCGTAGCCACGGAAATCTACTACACCGGGCTTCATCCCTACACCCTCGAGCCGCTGTACACCGCCACCACCCCGGCACAGAAACAGGAGCAGCGAGCCTTCTTCTTCTGGTATGAGCGCGACATGCGTCCGCAAATCATCGCCTCACTGCGCCGCATGCACCGCCCCGACCTCGTAGACCGTCTATACGGCCGCACCTACACCCCGCAACATCCGCAGGCAGGCCGCCCCGAAGCTCCGCGCTCCAAGCGCCCCGCCAAACACCGCCGCTGACCCTGCTCCGGCGGCGTCAGTTGCGGTAGAGGGTCGGGCGAAGGTGGCGGCAATTGTAGGCGGAGGACATGGCCTCACCGTAGGCGCCCGCGGAACGGAGGGCGAGCAGGTCGCCGCGATGCGTTAGCGGTAATCGCTCATCAGTGGCAAAACAGTCACTCGACTCGCACACCGGGCCAACCACATCATATGTTTCCTCTCCTTCGCTGGAGGTCAGATTCTCTATCCTGTGGTGCGCGCCATACAGAGCCGGGCGGATAAGCTCGGTCATGCCGGCATCCACTATCACAAACTTTTTGGCTGTCCCCTCTTTGACGTACAGCACTCGCGCAATCAGTGAGCCGCACTGCGCTACCAGTGCTCGCCCAAGCTCGAAATGAAGGGTCTGACCCTCGCGCAGCTGCATGTGGCGACGGAAGGTTGAGAAATACTCCCGGAAATCGGGTATGGGATTGGCATCCGGATTCTCATAGTCAATCCCGAGACCGCCACCCACATTGATGCTTTTCAACTCCAAGCCTTCTGCCTCGATGGTTCGCTGCAGCTCGGCCACCCGCTCACAGAGCAGCGCATAAGGCTCCATGGTCAGAATCTGACTGCCTATGTGCAGATGAATCCCCTGAAACTCCAGATTCTCCAAGCCTTTAAGAACGCGGAGTACGCCGGGGAGCAATTCGAGGTTGATACCGAACTTGTTCTCCTCCAGCCCGGTGGTGATGTAGTGATGCGTGTGGGCATCAATGTTGGGATTCACGCGCAGCGCCACCGGGGCTTTCTTGCCAATTCTCCCCGCTAACTCATTGATAACAAGCAGCTCCGGCTCTGACTCAACATTGAAGCATCCTATACCGGCGCGCAGTGCCAGCTCAATCTCCTCATCGGTCTTGCCCACGCCGGCAAACACGATGCGCCCGGCCGGCACACCGGCAGCTATGGCCAGCTCAATCTCGCCGCCGCTCACACAGTCAGCACCAAGCCCCTGAGCTGCCATCTCCCCCAGAATGCGCGGATTGGAGTTAGCCTTCACGGCATAGTGCACACGGAACGCCGGGTCATTCTCAGGCACCTCGCGGCGAACCGCCGCCAGCGTTTCGCGCAGCAGTTGCAAATCATAGAAATAACAGGGGGTAGCCGCCTCGCGCAGCTGCTCCATCGGAAAAGATGTCTTCATAGTTCAAAAAAGATGTGTCTGAAGTGATTGAAGGGCTGCCACCTTGTCAGCGGCCTGCACCAGGAATGAGATATTATAGTTGCTGCCTCCATAGCTGATCATGCGCACCGGAATATCGGCCAGCGCATCCAGCGCGCGGGACTCAAAGCCTCGGTTATGCCACTCCAAGTCGCCTACCACACAGATGATTACCATATCGCGGTCCACCGTCACCGTTGAAAACTTCTTCAATTCATCAATGATGCTGTGCAGGTTGCGCTCATCGTCAATGGTGACCGAAACGCCCACCTCCGAGGTGACAATCATATCAATCGGAGTGCGGTAAGCCTCAAAAATCTCGAACACCTTGCGCAGGAATCCGTAAGCAAGCAGCATTCGCCCGCTTTTGATTTTGATTGCCGTGATTCCATCCTTGGCAGCCACAGCCTTTATCGTGCGCGACGTGCTGCAATTATAGATGACAGTGCCCGGCGCTTCAGGCTGCATGGTGTTCAACAGTCTCACGGGAATATTGTTGACTTTAGCCGGGAGCACACAGGTGGGGTGCAGAATTTTGGCGCCGAAATAAGCCAACTCGGCGGCCTCCTCAAAGTGCAGCTCGCTCACCGGAGCTGTCCCCTCCACGAAACGCGGGTCATTATTGTGCATCCCGTCGATGTCTGTCCAGATCTGAATCTCGTCGGCGCCGATAGCCGCCCCGATGAGCGAAGCGCTGTAATCGCTCCCGCCACGCTTCAGATTATCAATTTTTCCTTCCGCATTGCGGCATATAAAACCTTGTGTTATATAGAGATCCGCGTCAGGCTGAGCTGCTACCGGCGGGAGAAGATGCTCGCGGATGTAATGCGTGTCAGGCTCACCGTTGGCATCAGTGCGCATGAACTCCAAAGCCGGAAGCCATGCCACATTCTTTCCCTGCTCCTGAAGATAGAGATACATGAGAGTAGTGCTCATCAGCTCACCCTGAGCCAGAATCTCGCGCTCCTCATCCGCGCCGAAAGCACGGTGGGCTATATCGCGAATCCGGCTGAAACAGCGGGCAAGCTCACCGTCAGCCTGAGCCACATACTCCTCGCTCGAATAGAGAGCGCGCACCACATCCCTGTATTTGGCCTCCAGTTGATTCAGCACCTCGCGGGCACCATCTATATTCTTCTTGCAGAGATAATCGGAGATTTCCACCAGCGTGTTGGTTGTGCCGGACATAGCCGAAAGCACTACTATATTGCCTTTGTCGGCAGAAATAAGCCGCGCGACATTCCTGATACGTTCGGCGGAACCCACGGATGTCCCGCCAAATTTCAATACTTTCATCTAAAAACTAATAATTCTGCTATAATAATGGAGCTGCAAAATTAAGAAATTTCACACACGTATGCAAATAACGAAATAGGTCCTTACTCGAAACACGAATCCAACCTCGAAAAATAATCAAGAAGACTTCACGCTCAAAGAGTTTTGAGATACCATTAAAAACCATTACCTTTGCGACATAATAATATTTTTGAGCATTGAAGTCACTTAACATAAACTTATTGATACAATGAAACCGATAGCAATGATTACCGGCGCCACGAGCGGTATTGGCGAAGCTTGCGCGCGCCGCTTCCTTCAGGCCGGTTACCGCGTGATAGCAACCGGACGCAATGTTGCAAAGCTCAACGCGCTCAAAGATGAATTCGGAGCAGACCTGTATCCGCTCGTCTTCGACGTGCGCGACCGACAAGTGGCCGAAACAAGCGTCGCCTCCCTGCCCGCGGCGTGGAGCGAAATTGATGTCTTGGTGAACAATGCCGGGCTGGCGCTTGGCCTCGACCCTGAGTATCAGGGTGATTACTCGGACTGGGACACTATGATTGACACTAATATCAAGGGCATTCTGACCATGATTCGCACTGTGGTGCCCGGCATGGTGGCTCGCAACCGCGGACACGTAATCAACATCGGCTCTGTGGCCGGAGATGCAGCCTATGCCAACGGTAATGTGTATTGCGCCACCAAGGCCGCCGTCAAATCAATCACCGACGGACTGCGCATCGACGTGGCTCACACTGAGCTGAGAGTAACCCTGCTCAAGCCGGGACTGGTGGAGACCAACTTCAGCAATGTGCGCTTCCATGGCGATGATGAGCGCGCCAACAATGTCTATAAGGGAATAACACCCCTCACTGGCGACGACATTGCCGACGCCGCCATCTATGCCGCGCAGGCGCCCAAACATGTGCAAATCGCCGAAATGCTCATCCTGGCTACACATCAGGCCAACGGCAGCACTATCGTGAGAAAGAATTAAAAACTGAACCCGTTACAGGTATACGAATATGTCTAACTCCGCAGAGGGCTTTGGGGCGGTAAGCCCTCCGGCCCCCTGCGGCAGTTTTTTTGCTGATAAATTGCCGTGGTTCAAAGTTTTTTTGCTAATTTTGCCCTATATTACTCAACACCTTGAATAATGAACAAACTGCAAATCTCTACCATGAGTACATTGCTGCTGTCGGCAGCCCTCACAGGCTGTCAGAACGGCCTTGACACCCAGAGTGAAGTAATTGACAAGCCGCAAGTGACGGTGGTCGACGGGAAGCTGACTCCCGAAATCCTCGAAGCTTTCGGCCGTGTGAACGAGGCTGTGGCAAGCCCCGACGGCAAAAAAGTGGCTTTCACCCTTGCCTATGAGGACATTGCCCAGAACAAGAGTAATGCCGAGGTCTATGTGATGAACATCGACGGCTCAGGTCTGCTCCGCCTCACCCACACTCCCGGTTCAGAAGCCAACATTCGATGGATTGACGGCGGCAAGCGCCTCGCTTTCATCAGCAAGGACACAAAAACCGGAAAGAATCAGATTTTCGTAATGTCGCCCGACGGCCGCGGTGCCCACGCTGTCTCGGAAGCACCTCAGGGTGTGGACTGCTTCGAGTTCTCCCCCGACGGTTCTCAGGTCGTGTATGGCGCACAAATCAAGCCCTTCAACAAGAACGAGAAGCTGCTGGCCGACCTGCCGCTGACCACAGGTCGCGTCGTGGATGACCTCATGTATAAGCACTGGGACGAGTGGGTGACCGAAATTCCCCATCCCTTCGTGGCTTCCTTCGACGGCTCCAAGCTCGGCGAAGCCCTCGACATTATGGAGGGTGAACCCTTTGAGTGCCCCATGAAACCCTTCGGCGGTGCCGAGTCTTTTGCTTGGGCGCCCGACGGCTCCAAGCTCGTCTACACCTCCCGCAAGCTCGCCGGAATGGACTACGCATTCTCCACTGACTCCAACCTCTACCTCTACGACCTTCAGACCAAGAAGACCGAATGCCTCACCGAGAGCACCGGCAAGGGCTACGACACCAACCCCCACTTCTCTCCCGACGGCTCTCAGCTCGCCTGGATGAGCATGGAGACCGCAAAGTTTGAGAGCGACCAGAACCGTCTGCTCATCATGGACATGGCCACCCGCAACATCCGCAACCTCACAGCCGAAGCAGGTTGGGATTACAGTGTGGAATCACTGGCCTGGACCCCCGACGGCAAAGAGATTGTGCTGAGCGCTTACTATCAGGGCACAGCCCCCGTATTCAAAACCTCTGTGGCTGCCCCGGATTTCCGCATCGTGGCTGAAGGCCTTTGGGACTATGTGGCTCCCCAGCCCCTGCCTGACGGAACTATCCTCGCCCTGCGCCACAACATGATGCGCCCCAACGAAGTCTGCGTAGCAAAGAACGGTGAAGTGACTGACATCTCCCACGTCAACGACGAACTCCTCGCCCAGCTGAAACTTGGCAAGGTGGAGAAGCGCATGGTGCCCACTACCGACGGCAAGGAGATGCTCACCTGGGTTGTGCTTCCCCCCGACTTCGACCCGAATAAGAAATATCCCGCAATCCTCTACTGCCAGGGTGGTCCCCAGCAGGCTGTCAGCCAGTTCTGGAGCTATCGCTGGAACTTCATGATTATGGCCTCACAAGGCTACATCGTAATCTGCCCGAACCGTCGCGGCCTCCCGGGCTTCGGCACCGAATGGAACCGTCAGATTTCCGGCGACTACGGCGGCCAGAACATGCGCGACTATCTCTCTGCCGTGGACTACATGAAGCAGGAATCCTACGTTGACTCCGACCACATCGGTGCCATCGGCGCCAGCTACGGCGGCTTCTCAGTCTATTGGCTCGCAGGCCACCACGAAGGCCGCTTCGCTGCCCTCATCGCCCACGCGGGCATCTTCAACATCGAGGCTCAATATCTTGAGACTGAGGAGATGTGGTTCGCCGACTTCGACATGGGCGGCGCTTACTGGGACACCAACAACGCCACCGCGCAGCGCACCTTTGCCAACTCTCCACACCGCTTCGTCAACAACTGGACAGCACCTATCCTCGTGACCGTAGGCGAACTTGACTATCGCATCCTCGCCTCTCAGGGTATGCAGGCCTTCAATGCCGCCAAGATGCATGGTCTCGAAGCCGAGATGCTCGTCTTCCCCGATGAGAACCACTGGGTAGTGAAGCCGCAGAACGCCATCCTCTGGCAGCGCGTCTTCTTCCGCTTCCTCGACAAATACCTGAAGCCCGGCAGCCCCGAATACCGTCGTCCCGCAGCCCCCAAGGCAGCACAGACCGTGGCTCCCGCCGACACTACCGCTACTAACGCTTAAATCTAACATAATGCTTACCTTACCCCCCGTACTTCCCGAGTACCCGAAATTCACAGAGGGAATCCGTCGCGCTCCCGACCGCGGCTACACTCTCACCCCCGAGAAAACAGCCACAGCTCTGCGCAACGCCCTCCGCTACATACACCCCTCTCTCCACGAGAAGCTCGCTCCCGAGTTCCTTGAAGAGCTCCGCACCCGTGGCCGCATCTACGGCTATCGCTTCCGCCCCGAGGGTGACCTCAAGGCGAAACCCATAGACGAATACAAGGGCAAATGCCTTGAAGGCAAGGCTTTCCAGGTGATGATTGACAACAATCTCTGCTTCGACATAGCCCTCTATCCCTATGAGTTGGTGACCTACGGCGAGACCGGCCAGGTCTGCCAAAACTGGATGCAGTACCGCCTCATCAAAATGTATCTGGAGGAACTGACCGAAAACCAGACTCTCGTGGTGGAGAGCGGCCATCCGCTCGGACTCTTCCCCTCGCGCCCTGACGCTCCCCGCGTAATCATTACCAATGCAATGATGGTTGGCATGTTCGACAACCTGCATGACTGGCATGAGGCTATGCAGATGGGTGTGGCCAACTACGGCCAGATGACCGCCGGCGGTTGGATGTACATCGGTCCGCAGGGTATCGTGCACGGCACCTTCAACACCCTGCTCAACGCCGGACGCATGAAGCTCGGCATCCCCGCCGAGGGTGACCTGCGCGGCCACCTCTTCATCTCCTCCGGTCTTGGCGGCATGAGCGGCGCTCAGCCCAAGGCAGCCGAAATTGCCGGCGCAGCCGCCATCATTGCCGAGGTTGACCCCTCACGCATCAAGACCCGCCATGACCAGGGTTGGGTGCAGGAGGTGACCGACAGCATCCCCGAAGCCTTCCGTCTCGCCCGCACCGCCATGGAGAAGAAGGAGCCGATTTCAATCGCTTACCTCGGCAACGTGGTCGACCTGCTCGAATACGCAGTTGAGCATGGCGAGAAGGTGGAGCTGCTCTCCGACCAGACCTCCTGCCACGCCGTCTACGAAGGTGGCTACTGCCCCGCAGGCATCAGCTTCGAGGAGCGCACCCGCCTGCTGCATGACAACCCCGAAGAGTTCCGCGCAAAGGTTGACGAATCCCTCAAACGACACTTCCGCGCAATCAAAGCGCTTGTGGAGCAGGGCACATACTTCTTCGACTATGGCAACTCATTCATGAAAGCCATCTACGACGCCGGAGTAAAGGAGATTTCCCGCAACGGCATCGACGAAAAGGATGGTTTCATCTGGCCCTCATACGTGGAAGACATCATGGGTCCCATGCTCTTCGACTTCGGCTACGGTCCCTTCCGCTGGGTATGCCTCTCTGGCAAGCATGAAGACCTCGTGAAGACTGACCACGCCGCCATGGAGTGCATCGACCCCGAGCGCCGCTATCAGGACCGCGACAACTATAACTGGATCCGCGACGCCGAAAAGAACAACCTCGTGGTAGGCACACAGGCCCGCATCCTCTATCAGGATGCAGCCGGACGCCTGGCCATAGCCCTGCGCTTCAACAAGATGGTGCGCGACGGCGAGGTTGGCCCCATCATGCTCGGCCGTGACCACCACGACGTGAGCGGCACCGACTCCCCCTTCCGCGAGACCTCCAATATCAAGGATGGCTCCAACGTTATGGCCGACATGGCCGTGCAGTGCTTCGCCGGCAACTGCGCCCGCGGCATGAGCCTCGTGGCTCTGCACAACGGCGGCGGTGTGGGCATCGGCAAGAGCATCAACGGCGGCTTCGGCATGGTGTGCGACGGCTCTGAGCGTGTCGACCGCATCCTCACCCAAGCCATGCTTTGGGACGTGATGGGTGGTGTGGCTCGCCGCTCCTGGGCTCGCAACGAGAACGCAATGAGCACCGTCGTGCAATGGAACCGCGAGCACCATCAGGATGGCTTCGCAATCACAGAGCCTTACCTGGCCGACGATGCCCTCATCGACTCCCTGACAAAGAATCTCTGATAAAACATCCGGGGTCAGTGTCCAACGGGACGCTGACCCCATATTACCTATTACCTTAAATCCGAAAATGAAAAAAATCATAGAGTGTGTGCCCAATTTCTCTGAAGGGCGCGACAAGGCGGTCATCGATGCCATCACCGCCGAGATAGAGAAGGGTGGCGAAGTTCGTCTGCTTGATGTTGACCCGGGTGAAGCCACCAACCGCACCGTAGTTACTTTCGTAGGTGAACCGGAACCGGTTATCGAAGCTGCACTGCGCGGCATGAAGAAAGCCGCCGAGCTTATCGACATGTCGAAGCATCATGGCGCTCACCCCCGCATGGGAGCCACCGACGTGTGCCCGCTCATCCCCGTGAGTGGCATCACCCTCGAGGAGTGCGCCGAGCTGGCTCGCGAGCTGGCACGCCGCGCATCAGAAGAGCTTGGCATCCCCTGCTACTGCTACGAGGCTGCCGCTTTCCGCCCCGAGCGCAAGAACCTGGCTGTGTGCCGCAAAGGTGAATACGAAGGTCTGGCCGACCGCTTCGGCGGCGAGGATGGACCCGACTTCGGCAACCGTGCCTGGGACGAACAGGCTGCCCGCACCGGCTGCACCGCCGTCGGCGCACGCGACTTCCTCATTGCCGTTAACTTCAACCTCAACACCACCTCTACCCGCCGCGCCAACGCCATCGCCTTCGATGTGCGCGAGAAGGGTCGCCCCATGCGCGAGGGTGGCAAGGTCACCGGCAAGAAACTCACCGACGAAAAGGGCAACGTAATCTGGCAACCCGGCACACTGAAAGGCACCAAGGCCATCGGCTGGTTCATTGATGAATATGGCATCGCCCAGGTGAGCATGAACATCACCAACATGGGTCTGACCCCGCTGCACACCGCTTTCGACGAGGTGAACCGCGCAGCTGCCGCCCGCGGCATCCGCGTGACCGGCACCGAGATTGTAGGTCTGATTCCGAAGCGCGCGCTCATTGATGCCGGCAAGCACTACCTGCGTCTTCAGCAGCGCTCCGTGGGTATCCCCGACTCCGAAATTATCAAGATAGCAGTGAAGAGCATGGGGCTCGACGAGCTGAAGCCCTTCCTGCCCGAAGAGAAGGTAATCGAATACATGCTGGAGGCCGACAACAAGAGCAAGAAGCTCGTCGACATGACCTGCACTGCATTTGCCGATGAGACCTCCTCCGAATCCCCCGCTCCCGGCGGCGGCTCCATCTCCGCCTACATGGGTGCGCTCGGCGCTGCCCTCGGCACTATGGTGGCCAACCTCTCAGCCCACAAGCCCGGTTGGGATGACCGTTGGGAGGAGTTCAGCGATGTTGCCGCACGCGGCCGCGAACTTCAGGACAAGCTCATTCATCTCGTGGATGAGGACACAGCCGCCTTCAACCGCATCATGGATGCGCTTGGTCTGCCCAAAGGCACCGAAGAGGAGAAGGCTGCCCGCAAGGCCGCTCTTGAGGCCGCAACCCTCTTCGCCACACAAGTCCCCTTGCAGACCATGAAGACTGCCTGCGAGACTTTCGATGTGCTCGCAGCCATGGCAGAAAAGGGTAACCCGGCCTCCGTGAGTGACGCCGGTGTAGGCGCACTGGCTGCCCGCAGCGCCGTGCTCGGAGCCTACCTGAACGTGCGCATCAACGCCAAGGACCTCAAGGACCGCGAGGTGGCCGAAGGAATACTGAAGGAGGCTGCCGACATTGCCGCAAAGGCCATTGAGCGCGAGCAGGCTATTCTCTCTCAGGTTAACAACGTAATTGACCGATGAGCAATCTTGCAATTATCAACGCCACCATTGTCACCCCCACGGGCCACTCCGCCCGTAAGGGTGACGAGATGGCGCACCTTCGTATCATCAAAGAGGGTGCAATCCATATAGCTGACGGACTGATTACATATTGCGGCCCGATGGCCGAAGCGCCGTCTGCCACCACCAATGTGCAGGTGATTGATGCCGAAGGGCGCGTGGCTCTTCCCGGCTTCGTGGACTCCCACACGCATCTCATCTTCGGAGGCTACCGTCCCGACGAGTTTGAGTGGCGACTGAAGGGTGACAGCTACATGAGCATCATGGAGCGTGGCGGAGGAATTCAGAGCACCGTCAATGCCACCCGCACTGAGTCAGCCGAAGCACTCCGCGAGAAGGCCGAGTGGTTCCTCTCGCGCATGAGCGAGATGGGTGTAACCACCGTCGAGGCCAAGAGCGGCTACGGACTCTCCACCGAGAGCGAGATGAAGATGCTTGACGTAATCAACTCTTTGGCCACCGACCCGGAGCGCAAGCTGCGCATCGTGAGCACCTTCCTCGGCGCGCACGCCGTGCCGAAGGAATACAAGGGACGCACGGCTGAATACGTCGACCTCATAATCCGCGAAATGCTCCCTGCCGCCAAAGGGAAAGCCCGTTTCTGCGACATCTTCACCGAGAAGAATGTGTTTGAAATCGAAGACTCCCGCCGCTTGCTGAAAGCAGCCCGCGAGATGGGCTTCGAGCTGAAGCTCCATGCCGATGAGATTGTAACCCTCGGCGGCGCAGAGCTCGCGGCCGAACTTGGAGCCACCTCTGCCGACCATCTGCTCCACGTGAGCGACGAGGGTGTGCGCCGCATGGCTGAGGCCGGAGTGGTAGCCACACTGCTCCCCCTGACTGCCTTCGCTCTCAAGGAACCCTTCGCTCCCGCCCGCAAGTTTATTGAAGCAGGTGCGGCTGTGGCTCTCGCCACCGACCTTAACCCCGGGTCCTGCTTCTCCGGCTCCATACCCCTGACCATAGCCCTCGCGTGCATCTACATGAAGATGAGCATTGAGGAGACCATCACCGCCCTTACGCTCAACGGCGCCGCCGCCTGCGGACTGGCCGAAGTGACCGGTTCGCTGGAGGTAGGCAAAGCCGGCGACGTGGCCATCCTGGAATTCGACAACTACCACAGCCTCCCCTACTACGTAGGCATGAACTGCGTGCGCACAACCATCGCCGGAGGCAAAATCACTTATAACGCCAATCACTGATTAACCCATGGAAAGACTGGAAACTTACGCAATAGGCAGCTCGGAACTGACCTATGACCTTATAGAGCGCATCCTGCGCGACGGTACAAAACTGACCCTCTCCCCCGCTGCCGTAAAGAAAATCATGCACTGCCGCGAGTATCTCGACAAGAAGGCGCTGGAGAGCGACAAACCTATCTACGGTGTGACCACCGGCTTCGGCTCTCTGTGCAACCGTTCTATCTCCGCCCACGAGTTAGGCATCCTTCAGGAGAACCTCGTGAAGAGCCACTCCTGCTCCATCGGCACCCCCGTAAGCCCGGTGGTTGTAAAGCTGATGCTTTTGCTCAAGGCTCACGCCCTGAGCTTCGGATTCAGCGGTGTGCAGGTAGAGACCGTGCAGCGCATCCTCGATTTCTATAACAACGATGTGCTCCCGGTGGTCTACGACCGCGGTTCGCTCGGCGCCTCCGGCGACCTTGCTCCCCTGGCCAACCTCTTCCTGCCCCTCATCGGCGAGGGTGAGGTGATGCATGACGGCAAGCGCTTCAAGGGTAGCGAAATTCTCAATATCTTCGGCTGGAGTCCCATCCGGCTGAAGAGCAAGGAGGGTCTGGCACTGCTCAACGGCACTCAGTTCATGAGCGCCAACGGCATCAAGGCTCTCATCGACGGCTGGCACATGGTGCACGCCTTCGACGCTATCGGCGCCATGAGCCTCGAAGCCTTCGACGGTCGCATCGAGCCTTTCATGGCCTGCATTCAGAATGTGCGTCCCCACCGCGGCCAGATTGAGACCGGCGAAGTGTTCCGCAAGATGCTCAATGGCAGCGAAATCATTGTGCGCGAAAAGGCTCATGTGCAGGACCCCTACTCCTTCCGTTGCATCCCGCAGGTGCATGGCGCAGTGAAGGATGCCATGTATCATGTGACCAATGTGCTGCACACGGAAATCAACTCCGTGACCGACAATCCCACCGTCTTCCCCGACGAAGACCTGGTTGTCTCCGGCGGCAACTTCCATGGCGAGCCTCTTGCCCTCGTGTTTGACTACATGGGTGTGGCTCTCCATGAGCTTGGCAACATCTCCGAGCGCCGTGTGGCTCAGCTGATTCTCGGCCTGCGCGGTCTGCCCGAGTTCCTCGTGGCCAAGCCCGGCCTCAACTCCGGATTCATGATTCCGCAGTATGCCGCCGCATCGGTTGTCAGCCAAAACAAGATGTACAGCTTCCCCGCCTCCTGCGACTCCATCGTCAGCTCCAACGGCCAGGAGGACCTTGTGTCAATGGGTGCCAACGCCGCCACCAAGCTGCATAAGATTATCGACAATCTGAAATACATCGCAGCCATTGAGCTGATGAATGCCGCTCAGGGTCTCGACTTCCGCGCCCCGCTGAAGTCCTCCCCCTACCTGCAACACATCAAGGATGAATACCGCAAGCATGTGCCCTTCGTGGAGGATGACGTGGTAATGACCGACTACATCACCAAGACCATGAACTTCCTCGAAGGCTTCGACATCGAGAAACCCGCCTGAAACCACCCTCACTAACATCCCAATACCCCGCTCATCCTCCGATGGGCGGGGCATAATATTAATCCTATGAGTCTCACACAATTACAGCAGCGCCACTCGGTGCGCAAATACACTTCTCAACCACTCGATGAAACCTGTGTCAATGCGCTTCGCGCCGCCATTACCGACATCAATACTCATGAAGCCGGGATGCGTTTCCAGCTGATTACCGATGACCCGGAACCCTTCCGGGGCTTCGGGCGCAGTTACGGCTTCTTCTCCGGCGTGCGCAACTACATAGCTGCCGTTGTTGACACCTCCTATACCAACTACCGCGAGCGGGCAGGATTCTTCGGTATGCAGCTCGTGATGAAAGCCTGCGCTCTTGGCCTTGGCACCTGCTTCGTGAGCGGTACTTACTCGGCATCACATACAGGCGCCCGTGTGCGCGTTGGTGAAGAGCTTCTGTTCCTCATCACCGTAGGCCATGAAGATACTCACGCCAAAGCAGGCCTGATAGCCTCTCTCGCCACCCGCATCATCCATCGCAAACACATTGATGCCGAATCGTTGCTGGAAAGTGACATTCCCCTGAAGACACTCTATGAAGATATCCCCTCTCTGCCCGAAGCATTACAGGCATTGGCCTGTGCCCCTTCGGCCATGAATAAACGTCCCACACGCCTGCACATCACCCGACAGGGGCATGACTACGAAATCAAGGCCTCCGTGGCCGCCGGCAATCCGGCCTACGAAATAGACCTCGGCATAGCCCTCTATTCCATCTCCGACATCCTCCCCGGCGCCTGGGACTGGGGCAATCCCGCCACGCTTCTCCGCTACTAAGGAGGGTGTGTCAAAACGTGAACCCGACGCTGCATGGCGCGGAGCGCCTATCCCTTGTTAGCCGGGGGGCTTCAGCCCCCCGGTAAGCATGTAGCGACAACCCAGCCCCGGAAGGGCTGCCCTATATTATTGGGTGTCAATGAATTGGACAGCACACCGGAACTACCTCCGTCCTCGGGGCTATCGGGGCGCGGTGAGGTTGAGTTGGGGGCGGCCACCGGTCAGGAGACGGAGCAGGGAGGGGAGGTAGCGGTCAGTCAATTTATAGACGAGGGCCGTCAGCAGGCAGACGAGCAGGAAGCTGAGCAGGTAGATGGCCAGCCAGCCGTAGTCATGCGGATGAAACAGTAGGCCGAGGGTCTTCATGACGTAGGCGGCTATGATGCCATGGAAAGCGTAGAGGAAGAAAATTGCTCCGCGCGGTATCTTCGGCTGCCGGAGAAAGAAGCGGCAGCCGGAGGCGCCCAAGAGGCCTGCGGTGCCGGTGAGTGCCAGCAGAGGTATCGTGAATGCCCGCACTATGTCAGGCTGCGCCACGAAGGTCAATCCCACACTGACTGCGACAAACAGGGGTAGCAGCCAAGCGCAATGCGCGAGGGCTCCGTTCAGTTTCGTCTCGCTGAGACATGCCCCGGCATAGAGGCCACAAAAGAAGTAGCTGATTCCGCTCAGATCCCACAGTGCATCAGCAATAAACAGCAGGACTACGCCGGCAAACCTGAGTTTGCGCAACAGGAAATAGAGCACCGGCAACAGGAGCAGAAAGCATATCAGATTCCTGATGAACCACAATGGCTCCAGATTCGGCTGAAGGAAAATGAAATATAGTAATTTGACGGGGGACTCATATTCATATCCCCCTGAGGTATAGGCACCTAAGGGAGACAGATTGACCGCCTCCCGCACGAAGAATTCTATGATGTTCCAAAGCAGATAAGGCACTAACAGCGTCCGCGTTCTGCGCCTGAGCAGAGTCTTGTAGTCAGTCAGTGTCAGCCGTTTATATCTCGTGCCCACAAGATAAGCCGAGATAATGAAGAATGCCGGCACGCACATATCGGGCAAAGCGCTGCAACAGATGCGCAGCAACTTCGCAACCACCGCTCCGCCATCATATCCCGGCACCACATCGACATTGCAATGGATGGCCACGACGCCCAAAATCAGCCAAAGCCGAATCCGCTCAATCCGCGCGCTCACATCAGTCATAACTCAACCATATCTGCGGAGAAGGGAGGATAAAGGCCGCTGATTATTTGGTGACTTTTTTGGCGGCGTCCTGCATCCCTTTGCCGGGGATAAGATAGACTTCGAGGCGGCGGTTGGAGTCGCGTCCCTCCATGGTGTTGTTCGGGAAGAGGGGGTCGGTGGCACCGGCTGCTGTCGGAAAGATGTAGGAGGTATCGAAGTCAAGTTCCCCCATCTCTTCAAAGATTGCATCCACGCGGCGCAGCGAGAGGTCGTCGGTATAGGCCTGCGAGCCGGTGTTGTCGGTGTGCATTACCAGCAGCATACGGAAGAAGTCAGGCTTTGAAGCCATCGCATACTTTTTGAGGGGCTTGAGCCATTGGTCGGCTTCGGCGGTCAGTTCAGTGCTGTTAGGCACGAAGAGCAGTCTGGCCGGAATGGTTATTATGATTACCTCGCCATTGCGATATGTCTCTACGTTGCAGCCGGTGGAGGGCGCATAAGTACTGTTAATCAGCTTCTTGGCCTCACGTCCCTGGGCGTCGCGCACAGCCTGCGCCTGCTTGCCCATGTCGAGCGAAGTAATCAATTCGTCGTTGCTCATGGCGTCGAGTTCGGGCACACGGTCAGCGGCGGCGTTGAGTGCGCCGCAGAGCAGCAGGGCGTTAATCGCCAAAAACGTCAAGACTTTCTTCATACGCGAGTTCACCTTTAACTATGTATTCAATGTCGGCAGTGTCCATAATCAGCTCGCCATCCTTCTTGATGGCTTTGAGGACGTAGTCTGTGAGGTCTTTGATGTCGAGCTGTTCCTCTTCATCGAAATCAGAGGAGAGTTCGAGCAGACCTTTTGATTCGTAGTAATCCCAAATGCAGTCGACGACGAAGAGGATTTCATCGTCGGTGTACTTATCACGTATTTCGGCCGGGAGGAATGCGCGGATGAATTCCACGGCTTTATCCTCATCGTAGCCCATCATTTCTTCACTCATAGTCAGTTAAGATCAATCAGCCCGTCAGGGAGCTGCATGGTTAATGTTCGGGTTTGGGGGTCGAGAGCGATTATGAATTCCTCGGCCACGGGGAGATACAGAGTCTTGTCGGCAGGAGTGCGAAGTATGAACAACGCATTGGCTGTGGAGGTTTCGACATCGGTAATCTCGCCCAACTCGGTGCCGGCTTCATCCAGCACACGGAAGCCGATGAAGTCATCGGCATATCCGCCTTCGGCATCGGGGTCGGCATTCTCTTGCTCATAGGTGGCGAGTGCCGCTCTATTTACATAGATGGTTTTGCCGACAAAAAGTTTAGCTTCCTGCTCGGAATTTACATCTTCGGGCTTAATGAGGGTGGCATGATGCCCTTTGGGGCGCACGCTCTCAGCGAAGAAGGGGACGAAGATGCCGTCGACATCAATAATGAAGCATGGATGCTCCAGCAGGAAATCGGCATCGATATCGAGCAGGGCATGCAGTTCCCCCTTCAGGCCATGAATCTTGGTGAAGGTTCCGGCGGCGGTTATTTCCTGCTCGGTTATCATTCTTCGCGGAGTATATGTGCACCGAGGGCGTTCAGGCGCAGGTCGATGCGCTCGTAGCCACGGTCAATCTGGTCAATATTCTGAATGCGCGAGGTGCCTTTGGCTCCCAGGGCGGCTATGAGCATGGCTATGCCGGCGCGTATGTCGGGGCTGACCATGTTGGTGGCATGAAGCGACCCGAGTTTTCCGGAGCCGATGACGGCGGCGCGGTGGGGGTCGCAAAGGATGATGCGGGCACCCATGTCGATGAGTTTGTCGACGAAGAAGAGGCGGCTCTCAAACATCTTCTGATGAATGAGCACGGAGCCGGCAGCCTGAGTGGCCACCACCAGGAAGATGGAAAGCAGGTCAGGCGAGAGTCCCGGCCAGGGGGCATCGGCAAAGGTCATGATTGATCCGTCGATGAAGGTTTCAATCTGATAGCCGTCACGTTCGGGAATGAGGATATCTCTCCCCTGCTGAATCATTTCGATGCCCATGCGACGGAAGTTGTCGGGCATTATGCCCAGCTCCTTCATGTCGACATCTTTGAGAGTGAGTCCGGAGCCGGTCATGGCAGCTATTCCGACAAAGCTGCCCACTTCAATCATATCGGGCTGCATGGTGTGGGTCGTGCCATGCAGGCGCTCCACTCCGTTGATGCGAAGCAGGTTGGATGCAATCCCTTCGATTCGGGCACCCATGCTGACGAGCATTCGGCAGAGCTGCTGCACGTAAGGCTCGCAGGCCGCATTGTAAATCACGGTTTCCCCTTCGGCCAGCACGGCTGCCATGACGAGGTTGGCGGTGCCGGTCACTGACGCTTCGTCCAGGAGCATGTAGGCTCCGCGCAACCCCTGCTCGGCAGAGATGTCGTAGCTGCGGCGATCAAAGATGTAGCGGAATTTGGCACCGAGTTTTTCCATGCCCAGGAAGTGGGTGTCCAGACGACGCCGACCGATTTTGTCGCCCCCCGGCTTGGGAAGCATTGCGCGGCCGAAGCGCGCCACGAGCGGGCCGATAATCATTACTGAGCCGCGCAGCGACTGAGCCTTGGCTGTAAATTCGGGGGTAAAAATATAGTCGATGTCGATGTTGGCGGCACAGAAAGTATAGGTGTGTGCATCCTCGCGAATCACTTCCACCCCCATCTGCTCGAGCAGGCGGATGAGGTTGCGCACATCAAGGATGTCAGGCACATTGCGCAGGGTCACCCGCTCGTCGGTGAGCAGTGTCGCGCAAATCACCTCCAGGGCTTCGTTCTTGGCTCCCTGCGGGGTTATGGTGCCACTCAGTCGGTGGCCTCCCTCTACTATGAAAGTACTCATGCTGTCAGCTTTTCAAGGGGGTTAATACATCATGGGTTTCTTCTTGCGGCGGCCGCTCTTCTTCTGCTTCGCGGGGGCGGGAGCCTCCATGAATTCATGCAGCAGATAGGTCTGAGGGTCGAGGTCGATTTTCCCTTTGGAATAGATGGCCAGGTCGCGGAGAATCTTGGCGTCGTCCACACCCTCGGGGTTATGCACGAGCTGAAGTTTCTTCATCTGATGAGCCAGCATTGAGATGAGGGCATCCTTGTCGGGGCCATCCTCAAGGTCAGCCACACGGGCCACCATCTGCTCAATGTTGCGCCCGTAATGGCGCCACTTGATGCGGCGGTCGGAGTAAGGGATGCGTGCCGGGCGCGGATGCAGTTCTTCGGCTTGCAGCACAGGCATGGGGAAATCAATGTCGAGGTTGAAGCCGGCCATAATATTCAGGTGATCCCAAAGCTTCTGCTCCTTTTCGGGAGTATTGGCCTGCTGCGGAGTGAGCCTGCGCATCACCCCCACAATTGCGCGCGCGCAGAGATTTCGCTCCTCGCGGTCTTCGAGCGAGAGGCAGAAGTCAATCATGTTCTGCACGTTGCGTCCGTATTCCGATAGCAGCAGGGGGCGCTGCTGTGTATTATATATCATTAATTCTATTCTTTGAAAGTAACTGCAAATGTAGCGAAAAAAAACGGGAGCGACAAATCAGAACTTGTTTTTTGGCACGGTGGCCTGAAATTCTTTCAGATATTCAGGCACACAATAAGCCATATCAAGGAATTTACCCTCGCGGAATGCTTTTTCGGAGAGGGCCATCATGCCGGCGGCAGTGGGAATTATGTCGGGCATATAGATGACCTGTTCGCTCTCGGGGAGCAGGTCGCGGTATTTTCCGCAGCCGTTGCCGCAGAAAATCAGTCGACGCCCCTGCTCCAGGTATTCTGCAAAGGAGTCAGGCTCAAGGATGAGGGGATGAGGCTCCTGAAGCGCATTGAGAGCGAAGTCATAGGTGGCGGTGTAGACCTCCATGCGGCGGGCATCAATCATGGGCACAAGCAGTTCGTCACCCTCCCAGTCGAAGCGATGGAACATGGCTTTGACGGCCAGGAGCTGAAGGGTTGAGACCCCAATCAAGGGGAGGTCAAGCCCCATGCAAAGGCCTTTTGCCAAGCTCAGGCCAATGCGCAGGCCGGTATAGCTGCCGGGGCCGATTGAGACAGCCACGGCATCGAGCTTCAATTCGCGGGAGCGGGCATAGGCCATGCAGTCATCGGCAAAGGGGGCCAACAGGCGGGCATGGTTCATGCCCTGTTTTTCTATGCGTTCTTCAAGCACCTGCCCTTCGTGGGTCAGAGCGGCGGAGCAGCAGTCGGTGGAGCTTTCTAAGTTGAGTATCATTCGGTTACATTTTTAATCGTGTTACACAGCGCCAGGGCGGCACGCATTCCGTCGATGGCTGCGCTGACGATGCCTCCGGCATAGCCGGCGCCTTCACCCACGGGGTACAGGCCCGGCACGCTGACATGCATGAACGTCTCGGGATTGCGGGGCACGCGCACGGGGCTGCTCGTGCGGCTTTCCAGTCCGATGAGTGTGGCTTCGGGGGTAAGGAATCCGCGGCTCTTGCGCCCCATGCGCCGGAATCCCTCCTGCAGTCGCTTGCTGATGAAGGGGGGCAGCAGGAAGTGCATCGGCTGGCTCTGAAGGCCGGGAGCGTAGGATGTGGAGGGGAGTGAGGTGGATATCTTGCGGTTGACGAAGTCGGTCATGCGCTGCGCGGGGGCTTTGAGGGTGCGGCCGGCGGCCTGATAGAATGTCTTCTCGAGCGACTCCTGCAGGGCGAGCATTTCGAGCACACCATGCCCGGCAAATTCGGGGAAGTCGCCGGGATGCACCTCAACTACCATTCCGGAGTTAGCCCAGCGGGAGCCTCGGTTGGAGGGAGACATGCCGTTGACCACCAACTGCTCCGGGCCGCTGGCCGCCGGAACAATGATGCCCCCCGGACACATGCAGAAGCTGTAGACTCCGCGCCCGTCGACCTGCTCCACGAAGCTGTATTCGGCTGCGGGGAGATAGTCACCGCGCCCCTGCGGGCTGTGGTATTGCACCCGGTCGATGATTGCCTGCGGATGCTCCAGGCGCACACCGATGGCCAGTCCTTTGGCCTCCAGCTCAATGCCGGAGGCATGGAGCATCCGATAGACATCGCGGGCGGAATGGCCGGTGGCCAATATCACGGGGCCGCAGACTTCCGTCCCGTCAGCACAGCCGACCCCGGTGACTGCCCCCTGCTCATCGCGCAGCAGAGAGGTGACACGGGTGTGGAATCGCACTTCGCCTCCGGCCTCGATTATTGTTCGGCGTATGGCGGCTATGATGCCGGGCAAGCGGTCGGAACCTATGTGGGGATGAGCGTCGACGAGTATCTGCTCCGAGGCTCCATGCTGCACTAATGCGCGCAGCACCTCCTCAACATTGCCCCGCTTCTTGGAGCGGGTGTAGAGTTTACCATCAGAGTATGCTCCGGCGCCCCCTTCGCCGAAGCAGTAGTTGGAGTCAGGGTCAACGATTCCTTCGCGGGAGATGCGGGCAAGGGCCTTTCTGCGCTCGTCAACATCAGCGCCTCGCTCCAGCAGAACAGGGCGCAGGCCTGATTCTATACATTTCAGTGCGGCGAAGAGTCCGGCTGGGCCGGCACCGACAATCACCACCTGCGGAGCCTGAGCAGGGAGAGGCCGGTAGACCACCGACTCAAAGCGCAGCGGGAGGGTGCGGTCGCGTCCGGTGGCCACCTCCACTGTGAGGTTGACCATGACGCGACGCTGCCGGGCATCAATGCTTCGGCGGCGTATGCGCCAGTCATGCAGCTCACCCGGCTCGTCGGCCAGGAGGCGACGCAGTTCGGCTTCAAGCAGAGCGGGAGTAGCGGCGGTGCGGGGATCGGTGCGAAGGGTAATATCTTTTATCATAGAGTGTTAGCTAAGAAAGTGTATAACGTCCGTCGTTCAGACTGACGAGTTTTTCATCAGTCAGGTAGTCAAGAATTTCCGCCACGCGGCGGGCATGGGCGCCATACTGATGTGTGATTTGCGAGAGGGTCAGCCCTCCGGGATTCCGTTCAAGGAATTCAGTGAGACTTCGCTGCATTTCGCGCAGCCGGGTGGCATCCATCGGGCGGCGCGCTCCCCGGCATATGTCGCAGGAGCCGCATGGCTCCGGGTCTTTTTCTCCGAAGTATTCCAGAATCTTCGACGGACGGCAGGCATATTCATTCAGGGCATAACCAATCATGCTTTCCACCCGCTCGCGCATCCGCTCGCGGCGGTCATGATAGACGGAGCGGGGAATGAGCAGATGCTCAGGGAGTTCGCGGGAGGTGCAGACGTAGATGTAGGGGGTACGCTTGCGGGGCACGTAGCTCACGACGCCCATGCGCGACAAGGTGAGCAGGGTGTCGTAGACCTCCTGGGGAGTGCAGCCGGCATCGGCGGCAATGCGCGCCTCTGTGAAATAGACGTAGTCGGCAAACAGCCCGGGGCAATTTCGCAGCAGGGCACGCATTATGGCATCGGTGTGAGGGCCGGCCGTCGGCATACTGTAAAGTTCCTCTTTGGTGCAGAGAATCATTGCGCGGGAGGCATTCTCGGTCTCGTCGATGTATTGCAGATAGCCGGCTGCGCCGAGGATTGTCAGCGAGGCGCGCACCTGCTGCTCCTGGAGTTTGAAGATTTCGAGAAACTTCTGCAAGTCGAATTCAATCAGGCGATTGTAACCTTCGCCCAGTGCTAATCCGAGAAAGTTGCAGAGCAGTTCGTAGTTGCGTTCAATCACGTCTCGCGGCGGGAAGGATTCTGTGACACGGCGGCGCATACGGCTGACATCGAAGCGGTCAATGAGGAGCACGGCATAAGAGGGAAGTCCGTCACGCCCGGCGCGCCCGGCCTCCTGATAGTATTCCTCGATGGAGGGGGGCATATCGTAGTGAATCACCACTCGCACATCCGGCTTGTCGATGCCCATGCCGAAGGCGTTGGTTGAGACCATAACTCTCAGTGTGCCGGTCTTCCATTCGTTGATTCGCTGCTCCTTGACCTCATATTCCAGCCCGGCATGGAAGGGGGCGGCCTGAAGTCCTTCGGCCGTGAGTTGTCGGGCGATTTCGACAGTGCGTCGGCGCGAGCGGACATAGACAATGGCAGTGCCGGGCACACGGCTGAGTATGTGGCTGATTTGCTGAATCTTGGCCGACGTGTGGCGCACCACGTAGCTGATGTTCGGGCGCGCAAAGGAGGTGGCGAAGGTGCGGGGACTGCGGAAGCCGAGCAGTTCGCAAATGTCTTGCGCCACGAGGGGGGTAGCCGAGGCCGTCACGGCCATGAACGGAGTCGGGGGGAGCAGCTTTCGCAGGCGGGCTATGTTCAGATAGGAGGGGCGAAAGTCATAGCCCCATTGCGAGATGCAGTGTGCTTCGTCGACCACTACGAGCGTCACTCTCTTCAGCGCCCGAAGCTCCTCGCAGAAGCGCTCATTCTGAAGGCGTTCCGGACTGACATAGAGGAACTTGCATTTGCCATGAAGCAATGATTGCCAGACGCGTGATGTCTCGGAATAGGGCATTCCGCAGTGCATGAATGCTGCTTTTATGCCATGCGAGCGGAGGTTGTCCACCTGGTCTTTCATGAGCGCTACCAGCGGGGTGATGACCAAAGTAAGTCCACCGAGAGCCAATCCCGGCACCTGAAATGTGATTGACTTGCCGCCGCCGGTCGGCATCAGGCCGAGCGTGTCATGCCCCGCGAGCACCGATTCGATAATCTCGCGCTGCATGGGGCGGAAGGAGTCGTAGCCCCAGTGTCGCTTGAGGATGACGGAAATATCCTCCATACGGAGCTGTTAAAGGGGTTTAGAGAGGCGGATGTCGCGGATGAGCAGCTGCACGCTCTCGCCGCGGCCGGGATGCTTGGTGGGCTCCAGTGTGTAGCAGATGTCGATGGGCTTATGGGCGTGGATATGCTCGAAGTATTGCGCCATGTTGAAGGCTATGGCGTTGATTACGCGGGAGGTGGAGTTGTCCTCAAGCTCGAGCTTGATATGCTCCATGGTCTTGCCCACGAGCTTCGAGGTGCCGAAGTCGAAGACGCCGCGCGTCATGAACACGGGCTTCTGATTGCCGGGACCGTGGGGATTGAATTTCCGCAACGAGGCTATGAATTCGGGGGTAATCTCGGAGAAGGTTATCTCGGCGTCAATCTCAAGATGCGGCTCGAGCTGCGAGGGGAGAATGTGGGCGGCTACATATTCCTCGAAGAGTTTTGCAAATTCAGGCACATTCTCCTCTTTGAGCGTAAGACCCACGGCATAGGTGTGGCCGCCGAAGTTTTCCAGCAGATGGCGCGCTTCGTTGACTGCGGCATAGATGTCAAAGCCCTGCACGGAACGGGCTGAGCCGGTGGCTATGCCGTCGGAGAGGGTGAGCACCACAGCCGGTTTGTAATAAAGCTCGGTGAGGCGGGAGGCCACGATGCCGATGATGCCTTTATGCCAGTCGCGGTTGCAGATGACGATGGAGCGCTTCCCCTCAACCACATTGACGTTGCGCTCAATGAGGGCGTTGGCTTCATCGGTTATGCGCTTGTCCAGCTCTTTGCGATCCTTGTTATACTGGTCGATGTTCATCCCTTTTTCGTAGGCATCATGCAGGTCGCGGGTGACAAGCAGGTCCACAGCCTCGATGCCGCTCTGCATTCGTCCGGAGGCGTTGATGCGCGGGCCGATTTTGAAGATTACGTCGGAGATGGTTATATCCTTGTTGGTGAGCTTGCAGATGCGTATGATTGAGCGCAGCCCCAGGTTGGGGTTGGAGTTCAGGCGGCGCAGACCATGATAGGCCATGACGCGGTTCTCCCCCACTATGGGGACAATGTCGGCGGCGATACTGACGGCCACGAGGTCAAGCAGGCTCTCGAGTTCGTTGTGGTTGCTCAGGCCGTTGCTCATGGCAAAGCCCTGCATGAACTTGAAGCCCACTCCGCAGCCGCTCAGGTGCTTGCAGGGGTATGTGCTCCCGGGCATCTTGGGGTTGAGGATAGCCACAGCGGGAGGCAGCTCCTCGTCAGGCATATGGTGGTCGCAGATAATGAAATCTATCCCCTTGCTCTTGGCATAGGCAATCTCTTCGATGGCCTTGATTCCGCAGTCAAGCACGATGACGAGTTTCACTCCGGCGTCGGCAGCGTAGTCTATGCTTTTGGTCGAGATGCCGTAGCCCTCTTCATAGCGGGTGGGGATGTAATACTCGATATTGGAATAGTAGTTCTGGAGATATTTGTAGACGAGGGTGACGGCGGTCACACCATCCACATCGTAGTCCCCGTAAACCATAATCCGCTCCTTTGCTCCCATCGCTTTGTTGAGTCTCTCGACTGCTTTATCCATGTCCTGCATAAGGAACGGGTCATGAAGGTCGGCAATAGCCGGAGCGAAAAAGCGTTCAGCCTCCTCGGGGGTATGAACACCCCTGCGCAGGAGCAGTTCGGCAATGGCCGAGCTGTCGCCACAGTGCGGGCGCAATTCAGCGGCCGTCTGCTGCTGGCGGGCAGTCAGGGGGATGTAATTCCATTTGCGGGTCATGGCAGATGATGATAAGGGGGAATGATTGAAACCAATACCGAGGTGGAGATGTTGCGAAATTAGCAAAAAAAACTGAGATATGCAAATGCGGCACGGCTGAATCTGAACCCGACCGCGTTTTTTTGATTTAATAAATCGCTGAGAATCAGCACTCAGAAGAAAAGAAAAGAAAAAAGTAGTCAAAAAATTTGGCGGAATAAAAAAGAAAGCGTAATTTTGCAGACGAAAAACTACGACACTTGGGGCATTAGCTCAGTTGGCTAGAGCGTTTGACTGGCAGTCAAGAGGTCATCGGTTCGATTCCGATATGCTCCACCCTCAAAGCGAATTTTGAAGCAATTCAAGATTCGCTTTTCTGTTTTTCTCCACATGCTCCCCGGCCAAGTCGTGGCGCCGGCCTGGACATGCGAATGCGCATCGCGTGCCATAGCCTACGCGATGGATAATCAAACTGTTACGATTGAATGAGTGACCCGGAGAGGTGGCCGAATCAGGCGCCGGTGCGGAGTGTGTGCTCTATTTCGGAAGCTGACTGCGCGGTGGCGGGATCGATGGCCACCCGGTCAGTCACGGCTTTGATGCCGTGAAGCACAGTCACGTGGGTGCGGTTAAGCTTGTAGCCTATGGATTTGCTGGAGAGGTCTGTCAGCTTGTGAGCCAGATACATTATCATCTGGCGGGCATCGTTGATGTCGCGCAGGCGGGAGCGGGAGAAAATCACATCGGCATCCATGTTGAAATGTGCGGCTGTGGCCTCCACTATCATGTCGAAGTTAATCGCGCGTTTGGTCATCTTCACGGCACTCTGCATCACGATGCGCGCCAACTCCGGAGTGACGGTCTGATTGAGCAGTGTGGCGCGGGTGATAAGGGAAATCACTACCCCCTCCAGCTCGCGCACTGACTCGGTTACATGGGTGGCAATCACGTCAATAACCTCCTCTGAGAGGTCGAGACCGTTTTTGGCTGATTTATGGCGGAGAATCTCTTTGCGCAGCTCCAGGTCCGGGGTCGGCAACACCTCTATTACGCCCCATTTGAAGCGGGAAATCAGGCGGTCCATCATGTCGCTCAGCTCCACCGGCGGACGGTCGGAGGTCATGACGAGTATCTTTCCCTTCTGATGCAGGAAATTGAAGATGGGATAGAAGGCATTCTGTGTGCCGGTCTTGCCTGACAGCTCCTGGATATCGTCGATGAGCAGCACGTCTATCCCCTGATAGAAGTTGATGAAGTCATTGACCTGCTTCTGACGCACTGCCGTGCCATACTGATTCTCAAAGGTGCGGGAGGTGAGATACAGCACTTTAGCTTCCGGATAGAGTTCCTTCACCCGCAGGCCGACAGCCTGAATCAGATGGGTTTTGCCCACCCCGGTGCTGCCGTAGAGGAAGAAGGGATTGAAGACGGTCTTGCGCGGATTGGAGCCGATGTTCTCGGCAATCGTGTAGGCCAACCGGTTAGACTCCCCCACGCAGTAGTTCTCGAAATTATAGATTGACTTCAGCTGCGAATCCACTTTGGCGATGCTGACTCCCGAGGGAGCCTGTGCGCCGCGCTGCTGCGCAGGAGCCGGAGCGGATGAGGTGGCTACGTCGCGCCCGATTTTAATCTCGGTGGCGGGGTCTCCCTGCACTACGTCATACTTGTATTCAATCTTGACGCCGGAGCCGTACACCTCCCGCAGCGCGCGGGAGAAGACATTGTAGAAGCGATCCTCATACTGCTCGAGGAAGTAAGCTGTCGGGATGCGCAGCGAGACTTTTCCATTCTCAAAACCCAGCGACTCGGCCGGTGTGAACCATGTGGTGAACGCCTCGCGGGGCAGTTGCCGCGCGATGATGTCCAGACATTGTTGCCAGAGAGCCTTATGGTCGTGAGTCATTGCTGAGATGGTAGTTAAGAATGCCAAAAAGGATTACAAATTTCGCAAAAAATTCCGAGACTTAAAAGCGGCCTCCATATTTTTTTCGCAATACATTGCTATTCAATCACTTAAAACCTATTCACCGACAAGAGCCCTGACCAGCTCGCAGCGGGTCGAGAGCGGGCGTTGTCCGAACAGGGGGCTGACAGCTCTCACCTCCCCCTTGTCAGTGGCTGTGGAATGAAACTCGCGCGCTCCGGTTATAGCCTCTATTTCCTTGATATTCACAGGATTAATTCCGGCTCCCGGCATTACGATTATCCGGTCGCCACCCTTATGCACCAAGCGGCGCAGCAGAGGGAGTCCCTGAAAGGCTCCGGGCTTGCCTCCGGAGGTCAGCACGCGGCTGATGCCCAGTTCAATCAATTGTTCCAGCACCTTCTCCGGATGCGCGGTCTCGTCGAAGGCCCGGTGGAAGGTCACATTCATTCCTTCGGCTGCTTTCAGGAGTCGCTGCATGACGGGCATATCCAGCTCGCCGGCAGGCGTAAGCGCACCGATAACCACTCCGTCAGCGCCGGCTTCGCGGGCCGCGGCAATATCGGCCTCCATTGTGCTCACCTCGGCGCGGTCATACACAAAATCTCCGGGCCGGGGGCGCACCAGGACATGCACCTGCATCTCCCCTTTCTCGCGCAATGCTCCTACAATCAGTCCGGCCGAGGGGGTAACACCCCCCAAGTCAGTGGCAGCGCAAAGCTCCACACGGATGGCTCCGCCGAAGCGGGCGGCGATGACGTCGTCCACAGAGCCGCAGCATATCTCAATCTTTCTCATAGTTCTTTTTATTTACAAAAGTAGCAAAAAGCGCACTTAACTCCAAACAGATACAATAATGCCGCACTCGGGTCGTTACTCTTATGTAGCGCATAACCACGCTATGCTCTTCTCTATAAACAAGTTAAAACTCCAAGTTTGCCTATGAGTGAAATCTACCACCATCAATTACTAATCAAATCAGAGCAATCCATGAAGAAGCCCCGTAAGTCTACATTGAGCTTTCTGCGCGACTTCGCCCGAGCATACACCGCTCTGCCTGCAGTAGGCGCAATCATTCTTAACTGATTCGGGCACCGGCTCAAAAAGAAAACGTTTTATCCCCTTGGCCTCCAAGCCGAGGGGTCGTTTTTTTGCTCAGGAATGCGTGAGCTTTTTAGGGCCGAGAGCTTTGCGGGAGACGATGTTCCAGGCTGTGAGCATGGCTGTGCCGGTCATCACCCAGGTGACGGGATAGACCATGAGCAGCGACGAAAAAGTCTCAGGCACCCACACCTTCACCCACAGCACTCTCACTACGCAGGTGCCGCAGATGGTAATGAACATCGGAGTCAGCGAATAGCCAAGGGCTCGCATTCCGCCGGCCGACACCTCATAGCTCGTAGCAAGGAATTGCACCATCAGCACTCCGAGCACTCTCTGCGAGGCGAAGTGCAGCGCGGCGGCATCAGAGGTAAAAATGGAGCAGAACAGTCCCGGCGAGGAGGCCACTATCAGATTGATGCCGGCGCTCCCGGCCAACCCGAGACACATGCAGCGCCACATCAGGCGGCGGCAGAGTTCGTTGTGGCCGGCGCCGTAGGCGGCACTGACGAAGGTCAAGGTGGCCTGCACCATGGCCGTTATTATGAAGTAGGCGTACAGCTCGAAAATCAGTGCTGCGGCGCTCCCGGCCATTGCCTTGGGTCCGAAGCCGTTGATGGCGCTTTGGATGATGACGTTGCTTAAGGCGAACACGCTGCCTTGCAGCCCGGCCGGCAAACCGATGGAGAGCATCATTTTCAGCTCCCGGCCATAGATGCGCAGCCGACGCAGGTCAAGACGTATCGCCCCCTGCTCCCGCATCAGATTCCAGGTGACACCGAGTGCGGCTATAGTGCCGCTGACTACAGTGGCTATCGCCACTCCCTCAACACCCATGCCGCAACCCAACACGAGCCACAGGTTGAGAACGACATTCACCAGTCCGCTACCGACGAGCCAGTAGAAGGGGCGGCTCGTGTCTCCTACGCTCCTGAGCACGGCACTCACGAAGTTATAGACGAGCATCGCGGGGAAGCCGAGGGTGTAGATTTTCAGATAGAGTGTGGCATCGTCAAGCACCTCCGGAGGGGTGTCGAGAAGTTCCAAGATGGGTCGGGCGCTCAATGAGCCTATGGCCACAAGCACTGCCGAGCAGATGAGCGCAGCCACACCCTGGGTGGCTACTGCCCGGCGCACTCCCGCTTCGTCGCGAGCTCCGAGATAGCGGGAGATTACGACATTGGCACCCAAGGCTATACCCATGAACAGAGTGACAATCAGCGAGATAACCGAACCGTTGGCTCCGACGGCCGCCAGCGCTCCATCACCCACATATTGCCCCACTACAGCCACATCAACCGAATTAAACGATTGCTGCACGATGCCGCTGCCGATTATGGGGAGTGCGAAGAGAATCAGCCGGCGGGTAAGCCCCCCTTTCCCCGGCAGGAAGGAGTAGCCGGACGCAGATGCGGAAAGCACCCCCTGACTTGAATTTGATTCAATGCCTGAGGGTGCTTTCATCGCTTGTTATCAATTAATTACGGAACGGAGGCCTCACACATGGAGAGGCGTCGTCCCTTCCGGGATTAATATACGTCTTTTTCGTGCTCCAGCAGCAGAGTCATCGAGGGGCGGTCGCACACCTCTGCCGGGCCGAAGTACTGGATGGGGCCGGGATACTGATAGAGGGTGTTCAGGGCGCAGGTCTCGCGCTGTGAAGCAAACTTGAGGTAGGGACGACCGTTGAGGTTCACCAGAGCCTTTTGGATTACGGGCTTCAGCTTGCCGTTGCGGCGCTCCATGTTCATCATCATTGTGATAGGTATGCCGCCGGCAATCCATTCCTCGGTGTGGCCGGTCAGGTTGCGCACGGAGCTCATGTAGCCGGTCAGACCTGCATTGATGAGCATGGCGGCGTTGAAACCGAGAGCGTATGTGTAGTCGGCATCGAAGTTGGAGGGGTCAGCGCAACGACCTTCGTAGCCGAAGAAGTGGTGCTGGGTGGCGAACTTGCCTACATACAGACCCTGCTCCTTCATCTCCTCGAGGCGCTTCTCCACCATTTCGCTGATGAGCTTCTCGGTCTCGATGAGAGACACCTGCACATTGCCGTGGCTGTCGCGGTCCAGAGAGAGCTGGAGAGCAATCTGCTTGGGCAGGCTCTTGTAAAGCTCGGCGTTGGCGGCAGAGAGATATGAGTGGATGGTGATGAGCTTGTTGTCATCATCCAGGCCGGCAAGCTCCTCACCATGCTGGGCGAGCACATCGTTCAGCTCGGCGATGAGCGCCTTCACTGAGGGAATGAACTCAATCAGGCCTTCGGGGATGAGCACTGTGCCGAAGTTCCAGCCAAGCTTGGCACGCTCGCTGACAACGTAAGCCACATAACTCACGATGTTGTCAAGCGTCATGCGCTTTGCCAGAATCTCTTCGGAGATAAGGCAGATGTTGGGCTGAGTCTCCAGCGCGCACTCAAGAGCGATGTGAGAAGCGCTGCGACCCATCAGCTTGATGAAGTGATAGTATTTCTTTGCGGAGTTGCAGTCACGCTGAATGTTGCCGATAACCTCGCTGTAAACCTTGCAGGCCGTGTCGAAGCCGAAGGAGGTTTCAATCCATTTGTTCTTCAGGTCGCCGTCGATGGTCTTGGGCACACCGATCACCTGCACATCCACACCCTTGGCCTTGTAGTATTCAGCCAGCACGGCTGCATTGGTGTTGGAGTCATCGCCGCCAATGATTACGAGAGCCTTGATGTTCAGCTCCTCAAGGATTTTCAGGCCCTTGTCGAACTGTTCGGGAGTCTCGAGCTTGGTGCGTCCGGAGCCGATGATGTCGAAGCCGCCGGTGTTGCGATAGTCTTTGATGATGCCGGCAGTCAGCTCCATATACTGGTGGTCAACGAAGCCGGAGGGACCCATCAGGAAGCCGTAAAGACGGCTCTCGCGGTTGAGGCTCTTGATGCCGTCGAAGATACCGCTCACCACATTGTGGCCGCCGGGAGCCTGACCGCCGGAGAGGATGATACCCACATTGAAGGGTTCCTCCACACGCTGGGGGTTCTCGTCGCGCTCGAACTCCACAACGGGCATGCCGTAAGTATTCGGGAACAGTTTTTCAATTTCTTCCTGGTCGGCCACTGACTGTGTCTTTTCGCCAACCTTAACCTTCACGGGACCCTGGAGGGCAAAGGGGAGCTTGGGCTGATACTCAGCACGCACTCGCTGGAGAGCACTCTTCTTCATGCTATTTTTATGTCTATCTTTGAAATTGGGTTAATCATCCGGAATCAGGCGCCCCGGCACGCGGCACGCGCACCCTGCACCCGAGAAACTGGTAGTAAGTGAACCGGCCGGGGCTCGAACCCGGGACCCACAGCTTAGAAGGCTGTTGCTCTATCCAACTGAGCTACCGGTCCATCGTCTGAAGCCGGAGGCTGCGCGTAGCCGTTATCACCGGCAGCCACCAATCAGGCCGCAAAGTTAGCGATTTTTTGCGAAATGAGCAAATTGCCGTCCGCTCCATTGCAAATAATTTTGCACAGACGCGGACGGCAATCAATTCAGAGTGTGTCTAAAAATATATGTTAAGACAGAGGCCGCAGCTTTAAGATGGCTTC
>CANSAP010000006.1 GCA_947644715.1 uncultured Bacteroidales bacterium | reverse complement strand
GGGGCTGGGTTGTCGCTACATGCATACCGGGGGGCTGAAGCCCCCCGGCTAACAAAGGATAGGCGCTCCGCGCCATGCGTTTGCTTCAGTAAGAATTTTGACACACACTCTTGGAGTGTGTTAATGGATTTCGGGGGTCAGGAGGGGGTGAGCCCGCGCATGCGGTCATCCACAGCCGACAGGGCGGCTTTCGCGCCTTCCCCCATGGAGATTATAATCTGCTTGTAGGGGACATCGGTCACGTCGCCTGCGGCATAGACACCGGTGAGCTTCGTGCGGCAGCTTTCGTCAGCCTCAATCTCGCCACGCTTGTTGACGGGCACCTGTTCCGAGAAGGGGGCGCTGTTGGGGGTCAGGCCAATCTGCACGAAGACACCCTGCACGGCATATTCCTTCTCCTCGCCACTCTTGCGGTCCTTGACCAAGACCGAGGTCACGCTCTTGCCGTCACCTTTGACTTCAGTGAGGGCTGAGCTGAGATGCACGTCGACATTGCCGAGAGTGGCCAGCTTTTTCTGAAGCACTTCGTCAGCTTTCAACTCGTCGAGAAACTCGAAGACATCTACATGTTCGCAGATTCCGGCCAGGTCGATTGCGGCCTCTATGCCGGAGTTGCCACCGCCGACGACAGCCACACGTTTGCCGGCATAGAAGGGACCGTCGCAGTGGGTGCAGAAGGCCACTCCACGCCCGATGTAGTCAGCTTCGCCGGGCACATTCAGATGGCGCCAGGAGGCGCCTGTGGCGATAATCAGAGCAGGCGCCTCGAACACTTCGCCACCGTCGGTGGTCAACCGCTTGGGGAATCCCTCAAGCTCGGCTGAGAGGATGCGGCGGTTGTCGAAGAGCGAAAGGTCATATTGCTCCATGTGGGTGCGCAGGGCGGCCGCCAGCTTGGGGCCGGTGGTAAGCGGCACTGAAATCAGGTTTTCGATATCCATGGTGTCCTGCACCTGTCCGCCGATTCGGCCGGCCACAACAGCCGTGCGCAAGCCCTTGCGCGCCAGATAAATGGCTGCGGCAGCTCCGGCCGGGCCACCTCCTGCCACGATGGCGTCGAAGCCGAGAGGGGTGCCATCCACGAGTCCCGGAGTGGCTGAGGAGCCGAATGCCTCCTCCAGCTTTCCCACGAGCTGACCGAGGTCGGAACGACCTACGGAGATGAGCTTGCCGTTGGCATAGACCGTGGGGACTGACTGCACATTATAGTCCTTGACCATCTGCGGAGCGACCCCACCATCTACCGTAGTATTGTGGAAGCGGGGATTCAGCAGCGAGACTATGTTGAGCGCCTGCACAACGTCGGGGCAGTTGGTGCAAGTGAGAGAAACAAAGGAGAATATGTCAGCCGGACCCTGCAGATTTTCAATGCGGCGCCGCAGAGCCTCGTCGGGCAGGTTCTTGCCCAGCCCGGCAGCATTCAGCACGGCGAGAATCAGCGAGGTGAACTCATGGCCGTTAGGGATACCGCAGAAGGTGACACCTGTGGGCTGCCCGTTGCGCCATATCGCGAGCAGCGGGGCATTCTCCTGCGTGGGTTCGTCATGTTCTTTTACGTCAAGCGCCGGGGAGGCCGACGCGAAGTCGCGGGCAAATTCAAGCATCTGCTTGGTCTCATTACGGGAAGAGACCCCGGTGACCACGAGGGTGACCGACGTCTCCAGCGTTGAGAATATGCCTGCGAGTTGATTGATTATATCTTTCTCGAGCATACGCAATTCAATTAAGGATTAAATCTTACCCACGAGGTCGATGCTGGGTTTGAGTGTAGCGGCACCCTCTTTCCATTTAGCGGGGCAAACTTCGCCGGGGTGAGCAGCCACGAATTGAGCGGCCTCCACCTTGCGCAGGAGCTCGTCGGCGTTACGGCCGATGCTGTTGTCCTGAATCTCGACAAGCTTGATGAGACCTTCGGGGTCGCTCACGAAGGTGCCGCGGTAGGCCATGCCGGTGGCTTCATCCATCACGCCGAAGGCGCGGGAGAGCAGACCGGTGGGGTCGGCCAACATGGGATAGCCGATTTTGCGAATGCTCTCGGAGGCATCGTGCCAAGCTTTGTGCACGAAGTGTGAGTCAGTGCTCACGGAATATACCTCGACACCTAGAGATTTCAGTTTCTCATACTTCTCTGCCAGGTCAACCAGCTCCGTGGGGCACACGAAGGTGAAGTCAGCGGGGTAGAAGAAGAACACGGCCCATTTGCCGAGCACGTCCTTGTCGGTCACGGTCTCGAAGTTGCCGTTGTGATATGCCTGTACTGAAAATTCGGGAATACGAGTGTTGATGATGCTTTCCATTTCTTGATTAAATTGTTGATTAAGCGGGTTATACATGCGGATGCTTCCGGCGCAGATGACGGAGAGTGACGCCTCGGCTGCCTTCGCATCCATTTATACAACGTGGAGAACGGCAAATAAGTTGCCGCCCTCCGCGTTAAAAATCATTAAACAGTTTCTGAGTCTGCCGGGCAAACCCGGTTCTCTGTCTGTTCCGATTATTGCACCTGCACCTTGATGGATGCGTTCGGCGTCCTTACGATATAGATGCCGGGAGCGGCGGCTACTTCGCCTCCAGCACCTTGGTAAATGCAAGCTCCATGCAGGTCATAAATGCTGACCGCATTGTTTCCCCTCACGCTGATAGCCCCTTTCAGCCCCGTAGCAACAGGGGCGGCGGCTGCCACTTCGTCCACACCGGTTGTGAGGGCGCGGATGGTGCCAAATTCTTTCCAGTAGGGAGCGGAACGATACAGCTCGATTGATTCGGCAGGCACTTCGAGCACACAGTCAGGCGATAGCGTAGAGGCCCAGTCAGCGCTGAGAGCGGGAGGGGTCACGGCCTCAATACGAATCTGCATGATTGATGTGGATTTTTGGAATTGAGTGTCAATATTGTCAGGGCAGTCTGACGGCAACTCAATAGTTTTAAGTTGCGTGATATTGTTGAAAACATTTGTGCCAAGTGTGCAACCGACCGGGATGCGTACATGTTCGAGATGTGTGCCGTCAAAGGCGAAGTCTCCAATTCGCGTAAGCTTATCCCAATTGGGATATTCAGTTAGAGTTGAATACTGAAAAGCTTCGTGACCGATACGTGTGACATTATCTACACCGGAGATGGTAAACTCCGGTATCTCGTAGCCGGTCATCCAAAAAGTCCTGGTGTTAATCAAGTCGCAGTTCTCGGAGTATTTTACCTTTTTCAGTCTGTGGCAATCTTGGAATGTAATAGATCCCACTTCAGTAACGCTGTTGGGTATCTCTATTTCGCGCAGATTCACGCAGCGATAGAATGCGCCGGGACCGATGTAATAGATGGTTTCAGGTATAGTGACCGATTCCAAGGTAGGGCAGTTGCAGAAGGCTCCGCGGTGTATTTCGCGTACAACAGCACTGTAATTGCGGGATAGGGTCAATGTTAATTCCGCCGGAATGTTAACATTGCCGGAATAGGAATTCCCTATCCATATGTAGTACTCGTGACCCCACGTTTGAAATTCATCATCTTCTGCACTTTTAGCGAATGCCGGGGCATCATAAGCAATGTTGGGATCACCGCATTCGATGGCGGCAGTTCTATCCTGTTCTGACATGAGGGTGTAATAGATCCCTAAATCGTAATCGTACTCAGTATATCCTTGAGCCGTGTGAGCAATCATGGCCATGGCCAAGATTGTAAAGATTTTCAGTTTCATAATATGTAAGTGTTTTTTTAGGTGGATGACAGAGAAGCCAAGCAGACTTCTCTGTCTGCGGCGCAAGCGCACCGGCATCCAAGTGAGTAAATGTTATATCGATTTGATTACCGTGGCGCTGCCACAATCAATCATAGGCTGACGGTAAACAGCGGCATGAAGAGTAGTAGAGATTATTTCATTTCATATTGATAGAGTATTAGGTTTGCGACAAAGTTGCGATTAAAATTTTAATGTTCCAAATTTTTGCAAAGTTTTTTTGAAATATTTTTTTAGCCTTATTTTTTGGTGGATTATATGACCGGATGTCTAATATGAGTGTTAGAGCCTCTTGTTGCAATTGGTTAAGTTAGCGTTGTTTATGTTGGGGCTTGTCAAAAGGATGCTACCGGCAAGCGTTACAGTACTGATGAGAAAATAGCGAGCGCGCCTCGGGAAATGCCGGGCGCGCTCGCGTTATGGTTGGGGCAGGGCTAATGGTTTAGCGGCTGCGGGTCAGCTTGAAGATGTTGTTCTCGATGGGGAGACGGCCACGCAGGAGGCTGATGGGGTTGAGGCTGCGCTGGTAGCTCTGGCGCATCTGCTCATCCATGCGGATGCCTTCGGGCTTGTTCTGTGCCTTAACCACGTAGGCGTAGACACCATCCTGGCCTTTCACTACGTATACTTTGCTGCCGGGCTGTGTGCCTGCGATGGCTGCGGCCACGGTGGGATCCTGCACGTTCATTGAGCCGAAGAAGCGCACCTGTTCGTCGGTGACGGGGGTAACGCCCATGGCCTGTGCGGTGGCTGCTACGGAGCCTTTACCGCTGTACTGCTTAACCCATTCGTCGCCGGCCTTGGAGGCGCGCACGCGAGCTTCGAGCTCCTTGCGCACGCGGCTGTCGGTCATGGGAGCGAAGTCGTCATATTCGTTCTCTACGAAAGCCATATAGATTACGGGCTGCTGCTTGTCGTCGTTGCCGAATACGGGTGAAACCTCGCCGGCTTTGCCTTCGGTCATTACCCATTCCACGAGGTCGCGGCTCTTGGGGAAGTAGTTCTGCGGGCCCTGCTGGAAGGCGGGGGTGGAGGCATTAACGGCGTAGGTGTTATAGAAGTAGCCGGCTTTCTGAGCAGCGTCGGCAAATTTCTTGGGGTCTTTGTTGGCGGCGGCGAGCTTCTCGAATGCTTCGCGGGCGGCGTCGATGGTGTCGTCGGAGGGGTAGAGATCGTAGTATGCGTCCTCATATTCGTAGACGGTCACTTTGGGACGAACGCTCTTCACGTAGGCCATGGCAGTGCCCTCGTCGGAGGTCTGGATGGTCACGAAAGCGCCGGTGCTGACTGAGTCGAGAGCGGCAAGAGCGGTGGCGGGGATGCCCTGGCGAGCCTGAGCGCTCTGGAGGCTCTGCCACTGAGCGGCTGAGGCCTGAGCCTTCTCGGGGAAGAGGGTTGCGATGGAGTCGGCGTTGACGCCTGCCTGAATCTTGGCCTTTACCTGGTCAAGCACGTCGGCGGCAGCGAAGAAGGGGATGAGTTCTACGGAGTCGTTGGCGGCTGAGTGGGAGAGTACGCGCACGATGTGGAAGGAGCCGCTGCGGTCGAAGACGCCTATGGAGTCAATCGGAGCCTTCTGGAGGAAGTTGCGGATGGCTACATCCTCGGCAGCTGCGGCAGCCTGGGAGCGACGGTCGTAGCGCACACCCTCTTTGGTGAGGTCCTTGCCGGGCTGCTGACCAGCCTTGAGAGCTTTGAGGGTCTGCTCTTTCAGGGCGCCGGCAGCTTTGACGTCGGCAGCGGAGGGGGTGATGTTCTGAGCTACGAAGCCTACGGTGCGGGTGGGCTCGAGCACACGGTAGTTGCTCTTGCGCTTGTCATACTCTGCTTTGAGTTCGGCTTCACTAACGGTGTATTTCTTTTCGTCGAGCTGACCGAAGGGCTTGCGAGCCACGTCGATGGTGGCGGAGCCGTTCTGCTGGGCGAAGAGTTCGTCGAGTTCGAGGGTGTTGGGCTTGTAGGAGCCTGAGAGCAGGTTCATGTAGAGAATCTGTGCGAGGGTCTCGCGGGTCTCTTTCTCCATTTCCATCCAGGCTTTCTTTGCGGGGAGCACATCGTCGGGGGTGAGGCCGTACTTCTCGGGAGTGAAGATGAAGGAGTACACCACCTGCGGGGTGAGCTGAGTGTCAGGGCTGATTTTGCCTGCCTGAGCGAGCATGGTGCCGAGCTGACGACCGTAGGTGCTGACGAAGTCCTGCATGGGCTTCTGAGGGTTGGTCATGATGTAGTAGGTGACCTGCTCGTCGCTGACGCTGATACCGAGGCGTTCGGCTGCACGGGCGAGGAGCTTCTGGTTGATGAGCGACTCGAGGGCATACTCCGAGAGGAGCTGCTGGTCGGCATCCTGCCCCTGGGCCTGCATGGCTTCCTGGAGCTTGTTGAGCTGATTCTGGTATTCGGCTATGTCGACTTTCACGCCGTCGACCTTGGCCACAGTGGAGCCGCTTCCGAAGAGGTTACGCCCGTTGGTGATGGCGTCGCCTACGATGAACGCAAGCAGGGCTACACCGATGACCACGATTAAGAAGACAGATTTGCTTCTGATTTTTTCGAGTGTTGCCATTAGTGATTATAGCTATAAGTATGTGTTAATTATTTTCTTTTCATGCAGTTAGCGCCACTGTAATGCAATTTGCATACAGTGGAACTGTTGGTAAACAGATAAAAGCAGCCCTCCGCAAGAGCCGGGTGGCTACATTTAGAGGGCAAAGTTAATATTTTTTGCCGAAACCTCCAACGATTTCCGCATTCTCATGGCATAAAAAATCAAAAAACGGAGGAACGTTCATCTGTGCGTTTCTCCGTTTTTATAAAATTGTTGCTTTTCTCAAAGTCCGAAGGCTCGGCGGATGTCGTCTACTTTATCGAGTTTCTCCCAAGTGAAGAGTTCCACCTCTTTGGTCAGGGGATGTCCCTGGTCGTAGCGGGACTCGAAGACTTTGGTCTTGGTGGCCGGGGTGCGACCCATGTGGCCGTATGAAGCGGTTTCGGAGTAGATGGGGTTGCGCAGCTTCAGGCGCTCTTCGATGGCATAGGGGCGCATGTCGAAGAGTTCGCGCACCTTGTCGGCTATCTGAGTGTCGGTGAGGGGCACGCGGGCTGAGCCGTAGGTGTTGACGAAGATGTTCACCGGTTCGGCCACGCCGATTGCGTAGCTCACCTGCACCAACACTTCGCGGGCCACGCCGGCTGCCACGAGGTTCTTGGCTATGTGGCGGGAGGCGTAGGCTGCCGAGCGGTCAACCTTGGAGGGGTCTTTGCCGGAGAAGGCACCGCCGCCGTGAGCGCCGCGTCCGCCGTAGGTGTCTACGATTATCTTGCGTCCGGTCAGGCCGGTATCTCCATGGGGGCCGCCGATTACGAACTTGCCGGTGGGGTTGACATGCACGGTCATATCTTCATGGAAGAGAGCCTGAATCTTCTCGGGCAACTGAGCCTTTACGCGGGGGATGAGCACCTCTTTCACATCCTTTGCGATGCGGGCGAGCATAGCCTCGTCGGCCTCGGCCTGAGCCTCGCGGGAGTCGTCGCGCGGTTCTATGAACTCGTCATGCTGGGTGGAGATAACAATAGTGTCGATGCGCAGCGGTGTGCCATCCTCGTCATATTCCACTGTGACCTGGCTCTTGGCGTCGGGGCGCAGATAGGTTACGGGGCGCCCTTTTCGGTTGTAGGTCATTGCGGAGCAGGTGCGGCGGATATCTGCCAGCTCGAGCAGCAGACGGTGGGAGAGGTCGAGGGTGAGGGGGATATAGTTCTCGGTCTCGTCGCAGGCATAGCCGAACATCATGCCCTGGTCGCCGGCGCCCTGAGTCTCGCGGTCGGCTTTGTCGACGCCGCGGTTGATGTCGGCGCTTTGCTCATGCACGGCCGAGAGTATGCCGCAGGAGTCGCCGTCGAAGCGATAGGCTCCGCGGTTGTAGCCTATGCGGTTGATTACTTCGCGCACGACTTCGGGTATATCCACATAAGCCTGACTCTTGACTTCGCCGGCCACAACCACCTGGCCGGTGGTGCAGAGGGTTTCAATGGCGACCTTACTGTTGGGGTCGCGTGCGAGGAAGTTATCGAGCAGTGCATCGGAAATCTGATCGGCCACCTTGTCGGGGTGCCCTTCCGAGACAGACTCGGATGTAAACAGGTATGACATAACAGTTTGAATGTTTGTTTAGTTACATATAAAACAAAAGCCGGAAACAAACCCTGCTTGCGGGTAATGCTTCCGTGCGTCTCTTTGGAGGGAGCGGCCGCCAGCGATTCGGGCTGAGGTGGCGCTCCTGTATGGAGGTGCAGTTTTAGCATTTTTTAGGGTGGTTGCAAGCAGCCAAATTTGTCCACCGATGAATTTTGCCGCAAAGTTACGAATAAAATCCGGTTCCCGCAAGCAAACCCCCGGAAACCGCATTCGCAATAAGATTCAATGTTTCTTGATTGGTTGTTGGGGTGGAAGAATATCGGTTATATACGGACCGGAGATATTGTATTTTTTTAACTCATCCCAATCCTTTTTTAGTTGTTCAGATGGTGTATTTTTAAGGTAGTTGATGACGATGTCTGCTAATTGACCCATAATAGTTGTAGAGAGTTGAGTGAAATGTATAACAGTCGTTTATTGTGCCAGGGAGTCGGCGCGGTAGCCTTCGTAGTAGTAGGATTGCTCTATGCCTTTGAAGATGAGTTCGCGGTTGTCGGTGTCGGAGGTGAGTGCACCGGTCAGCAGGTAGCGCAGCTCCAGGTCGTTGATCGGACTGCGCTCCATGGCTTGCAGGTAGAGGCCTTTGTCAACCCGTTGCCAATCAATGACTTTACTCAGGCGAGCTTTCAGAAGCATGTCAAGCCATATTCGAGTGGCGCGTCCGTTGCCCTCCATGAATGGGTGGGCAATGTTCATTTCTACATATTTTGCTATAATTTCCTCGAAAGTCCCGTCAGGCATACGTTCTATTGCAGCCAAGGCTTCTTTGAGATAAAGAGAGTTGGCAAACCGGAAGTTGCCTTTGCTGATGTTTAGAGTGCGGACTTGGCCGGCGAAATCATATAAGCCGGAAAACAGTGCATGGTGTATGGCTTGAAGTCCGGCTGTAGTGCCCACCTCAATCCTCTCAATATCGCCTGACTCAAACAGACGTTTTGCCTTCTCCAGACTCTGCTCATCAATGCTTTTCATATCTGCAAAGGTAAGGAATTAAGTTCAATTATCAAAAAAACAAGCAACCGCGACGGGCGTGGTGCCGTGCGGTTGCTTTGGGAATACAGGATGTCAGGTCAGTATCTTGTACGGTTGCGGATTGCCTGCATTAATGATGCGGCTGAAGGCGCTTGTAACGCGGCTGCGCTGCGACTGCCTCGGGTGTAGGTGATTGTAATCTGCATCGAAATGCCTTGCTCCACCATTTCGTAGTACATGACGAGGTTGCCGCCGGAGAAGCTGACGGTGCACCAGGTGTCGCCGTAGTAGGCGGGGATGTTGAGCTTGTTGCCCCGCACCTCGTAGGGGTTGCCGTTGACGGAAGAGGTTGTAAATGTCAGCGTCTCATCGTAGAACCCGGCCACGCCGCTATCCTGGGCAAGGTCGCCGAGGTCGGAGGCATCAAATTCGATAGTCTGACCCATCGCCTGAATCTTCATGTGATAGAAGTGCCAGGTGCCTTGAAGCTGTTCGATAAGGTCGTCGCCGGTGGGTTCATCCTTGTCGTCTCCACAGGAGGCGAGGGGGAGGGAAACGCTGAGGCAGAGCGCGATAAGCGCAAAAATGTTAAAAATCTTTTTCATGTTTTATTAATGCTGTTAATGAGTGAATTAGAATCGATGAAAGGCGCGGGTGCCATAGCCCCGGAAGTCGCGGCAGAGGTCGAGGAATTTCTGCTGTTTGCCAACTGTCTCGACTTTTATGATTACGTACTGGGGAGTGTCCGGGTCGCCATAGAATGTATTAAAGGTGGGGGATGCGCCCCCTCTGCTCCATTTTTCGGTGGAGGTCATCAGGCAGGATGACTCGGGATTGAATTTGTCGCCGCCATGAAGCTTCAGGGTGTGATTGATTATTTTCCCTATCTTGGCTTTCTTCCCATGGAATTTTTTTACTGCGCCTTGATATGCCGGGACTTCAGTGTTATACATGTCAATCAAGGTGCTAACTTCATCGAGTGCCGGAACATACCAGCCTTCGCCGAGTTTGGAAATTTCGGCTTGCAGCTGAAAATCGGATACAGATATTTCCGGATGCTCTTGCAGGAAGCGCAATAGAGTCAGGTAATTGGCATAGCCGTTAGCCCGGTCGTTCATGCCGGTGGGTATCAAGCGATTGCCCATGAAAGCTCCAAAGCTGTAAGCCAATGCTTTGGCACCGATACGCTTGGGGTGCATCAGAAGGCCGTGGAGTCCGTCGGAAGTTACAGCGACAACTACCCCTTGCAATCCGTTTTCATCAAACCATTCACCTACTGTATATGAGCGGGAGGCGGGAGGCAAATCCGAGAAATCGTGTGGGGTAGAGGTAAGGGTTATCTCTTGAGCAGCCGGGGGAGGTCCGTAGGCCGGGCGTGACGCCTTCGGAGAAGACGTGGTTGGTTGAAGCTCCTCCTCACCGTTGGCATATTTAATTTTGAAGATTTGCGAACGGCTGAGTTCCCGCTCGAAACTCTCGCCGTTTTTCCGGTATTTTACCGTCTCATCCTTGACCTCGGTGACGGTGCAGGTTATGGATTCGGCCGTAGTGGTGATAATCTCATCCGCAAAGACTGAGAGCAGAGCCAGGCAGAAGATTGTCAGTAGGGTGAATCTGCGAGTCATATTAGAGTGTGTTTGAATTTAAACCGAATGTAACTTTTGAGTCTGTCTGAATCTTTCTTGGTTTCATCACAAAGGTAAATTTTGGTGATTTTCGCCGAGTCTCATCAGTCGCATAGCCCGCTATGCTCCCTCTTCAACTCGCGAAAATCTCTCAAAATTTCCTCTTTGTGATAAAACCATTTAAATCCAAACACACTCTCAGAAGCGGTAGCCGAGAGTGAAGTTTATGCCCAATGTAGGACTCCAGGTGTAGCTCTCACCTTTGAACGCACTGGTCCAGTTGAAGAGGACTTCCACGCCGGCATCAAAGTTGCCTATGGTGACAATGCCATGCACTGTCGTTGGTGAACGGAAACCGTTGAGCACATCTTTAACTTTTTTGCCCTCCATCTGTTGGGAAACGAGTATGTCAAGGCGCTGTGTAAGACCAAGCATGAACCAATCGCCGCAGGCGTACCAGTAGCTGACGGGTAGGGTGAAGTACATGCCTGTCAGAGAGGATTTCCCGGCATCCTTCTTTCCGTTCTTGCGCTTGACGTCGCCTCCGAGACCGGTCCAGCCCACACCGATTGACCAAGCGGAGTCATTGCCGGTGGGGATGAGGATGTTGAGGTCTACTGCCCAGGCGAAGCCACCCCAGTCGAAGTTAATGCTTGTATCTTCGATTTCGGTGCTCGTTTCCTGATATCCGACGGATGCGCGCGGATAGAAAGAGATTCTTGGAAAATGCTTCTTGACAGGCACGGTATCAGCGGCAATCATCTGTTCAGCAGAGCCGCGTGCTATGGCGCTCAGCGATGATCCGGTGTAATTAGAGTCGGGTGCCACTGCGGAAGCCGCGTCGGGTGCGGTGATTACTTCGCGGGAGCCGTCGTCGTAGACGATAAAGAACACTTTGTCGCGGCTCACCGTGTAGTTCGGGCCGCCGGGATTGGAGGCTTTTTTGTAGGTGATTTCCGTTTCGCCGAGGGTGACGATTGCCACTTCAAGCTCTTCCCCGGAGAGCATGGTCATGGTTTGCTTGGCTGTCAGAGGGAGTATGCATGCCAGCGCGAGCAACAATGAAAGTAATGGTCGTTTCATAGAAAGGGATGTGAATTAGAGCCGGTTGCCGGAGACACTACTTTCCGGAGGATGGCGGTTAACAGTTGGAAAAAGAAAAAGCGTGAAGTGTCTGTATCTGCGGCTCGTTCCACAATCGGAGGCTCTGGCATGTGCCCATCTCAGTAGAACGAGCAGCAAGCAGAAGCCTCACGCCGGTATGTAATGTCAGCACGGCCGATACTTCTCGCGAAGCTCAGCACGGACAATGTATTACACATCCCATGGGCATCTACCCCCTGCTTCATTCTTGACTGAGATTAGAAACTGTTTAATCTTATGACGAGAGTTTTTATCTATCTCGTTATCAATGAACTTTGGGGCTGTTTTTGGCGCTTTTCGCCGAGTTTCATCGGTCGCATAGCCCGCTATGCTCCCTCTTCCACTCGCGAAAATCACTCAAAAACACCTCTCAAAATTCATTGACATAATCTTAAACAGTTTCACAGAAACTGCCAGATTTCCGATTGTCAAGAAAGAGCGTCGGATAAACGCTTAATAATATGTCGGCATCCCACCCGCTAATCCTCTTTTGGCTTCTGCGAGCGTTATGCGGAGGCAAAGTTACGGATATTTTTTTAGAGTTACAAATTTTTTGTGAAGTAGGGATAGGGGTATTCGGGGGAGGGTGCGTCTATGGGGTAGACAACTTTCTCTATTATGACTGAAAAGATAAAGAACTCTTTGGATTTTGTGGTGCGACATTACCGCCCGGGAGCGTTCCGCAGGGATGACTCGTTCATCCGTGGCGGTCGCAGTGTGTGGCGCCGTCGATTGAGTGTGGCTGCTGCCGTTGCCGGCGTGTTGCTGGTGTCGGCCGCCGTATATACTTATGTGTCAAAACCTGAGTCAAAACCTGAGTCGGCACCCGTGGTGCAGCCTGTTTCGGAACCAACCGCACCGCAGACCGCTCCTGATACAGTGAATGAAGTGAAGCGCATTGAGTTTTCTGATGCGCCATTGAATATTGTAGTGAGTGAGATTGAATCTACCTATGGAGTGAAGGTGGCGGGACTTAGTGCCGATGATGCCAACCGGTTGACCCTCAGTTATGAGGGGACGGCGGAGGAGCTCGTGGCCACCATCAATGAATTATTGGGGACTAACCTTACGATTGAGAGATGAGCCGCAGACTGACGTTAGTTTTTTCTATGATGCTGGCAGTGGCCGCAGCGGCGTATGGCGCCGGCATAACATTGAGTGTCAGGAATATGCCTGCCGACAAGGTGTTCGCTTCGCTGATGAAGGAGACCGGGCGCAACTTCATCTATTCCTCTGACCTGCTCCGTGGGATGAAGGTTACACTCAATGTCAAGGATGCCTCGCTGAAGAGTGTGCTCGACGATATGTTCCGTGGCACCGATATTGGCTATCGGGTCAAGGGGAAGAATATCACCCTTTTCAGAGTCGAGAGGCCGAAGGCACCCAAGCGTGTGACTGTCAGTGGTTTTGTGCGCGAGGCAGGCACGGGCGAAGCTCTGGCCGGAGTTTCCGTGTATGCCGGCAATGGTGTCGGGGTAATGACCAATCCGCAGGGCTTTTATTCGATAACCCTGCCGGTCGGGGAGGTGTCATTGAAACTCAATTACTTGGGCTATCAGTCGGTCACGACCGAGCCGATAGCGCTCACTGCCTCCCGCCAGCTCGACCTCACGATGGAGCCGGAGCCTGCCGCAGAGATGCTTCAGGAGGTGACCGTGGTGGGCACACCGGGCAAGGCGCAGGCGTTGAATGCCTCCGAGATAGGAGCGATGAATGTCACCAAGGCTTCCATTCTGAGCACTCCGGTGATTTTCGGCGAGAGTGACGTCATCAAGACCCTGCAGCTGGAGCCGGGTGTATCGGCCGGAGTGGAGGGTATGGCAGGCATGTATGTGCATGGCGGCAATGCCGATGAGAATCTCTATATGCTCGACAACATTCCTCTGTATCAGGTAAACCACTTCGGCGGCCTCTTCTCGGCATTCAACACAGAGGCTCTGCGCAGCGTTGATTTCTACAAATCCTCATTCCCGGCCAAGTATGACGGGCGCCTGGCCTCCTACCTGGATGTGCACACCAAGGATGGCTCCATGCAGGAGCACCACGGCTCGGTGAAGCTTGGGTTGACCTCAGTGTCGGCTAATGTCGACGGTCCGATATGGAAAGACCACACCTCTTATTCCGTGGCCGTGCGCCGTTCCTGGTATGATGTGTTGACGCTGCCGGCCTGTGCGATTCTCAGTGCCATCTCGAATGAGGAGAAATTGAGTTTCGGTTATGCTTTCACTGACTTGAATGCGAAAATCAATCACCGCTTTTCGCCTCGCAGCCGCGCCTACGTAATGTTCTATTATGGAGAAGATTACCTGCGCACCACTCAGACTTGGGATGAGAAGGATGTGTATTGCTCTGATCTTGACCGCATGAAGTCAAACCTTCGTTGGGGCAACATAGTGGCCTCTGCCGGATGGAATTATGTGCTCACTCCCAAGCTTTTCGGCGAGCTTACCGGTGCCTTCACCCGTTACAGCTCTTCGCTTTCGCATTCCGAGGAGACCGGTTGGCGTGAGGGGGATGTGGTGGATTATTCCACTTATGACAAGGTCACCTCACGCAACAACATTCATGACTGGATTCTCAAACTCGACTTCGACTGGCATCCGCATCCGACCCATACGGTGAGCTTCGGTGCCGGCTATACCCGACACTCGTTTCTCCCCTCGCGCACGGAGCGCGTCCTGCGCAGCGGCGAGGTGAATTCAATCACTACTGAGTCCGTGCGCACTTATCACGCCAATGAGATGAACATCTATGCCGGCGGAGACTGGCGTCCATTCGATGCGCTGCGAGTGAATTATGGATTGCACTATTCTCTGTTCAACATTGAGGGACGCACGCACCAAGGGCTTTCCCCTCGTCTGTCGGCACGCTGGAAGATAACCCCTGACCTGACGGTGAAAGGGGGATATTCCCGCACGGTACAGTATGTACACCAGCTCATTCAGTCTTCGATTTCGCTTCCTACGGACCAATGGGTGCCCGTAGTGGGTGACCAAAAGCCGCAGACGGCTGACAAGGTTGCCTTGGGCGCTTATTATTCACTGAATAATACCTACACGTTCTCGGTGGAGGGCTATTGGAAATGGATGCGCAATCTGCTCGAATATGCCGATGAGTATTATTTGTTGCCCCCTGAGACACAGTGGGATGCAAAGCTTACTCCGGGATGCGGAACCTCCAAGGGTATTGATTTCAAGGTGGCTAAGGAGACGGGACGCTTCACCGGTCATGTGGCCTACTCGCTGCTGTGGGCCGACCGTCAGTATGCCGACAAGAACCATGGCCGTCCTTTCCCGGCTCGCTTCGATAACCGCCACAAAATCAATGTGATGGTCAATTGGAAAATCAACAAGAAGTGGGAGGCGTCGGCCTCTTGGACCGGCATGAGCGGCAACCGCATCACGCTCCCCACTCAATTGTGGTATGATCCGGGTATCGGCCCTTGGCATTATGACATGCTCCTCAGCACGGATGTCAATAATTACCGGCTCCCCTTCTATCACCGCCTGGACCTCAGCTTCCGTCGCAACACCGCCCACGGCTATTGGACCTTCTCGCTCTATAACGCCTATTGCAATATGAACACGATAGCCGTCATACGCGATTATGCCGACAATGACTCCTACTATGACGAGTATTACACCCAGGTGCTCAAACCTGTATTCCAAAAAGTAAAACTAATTCCGATAATCCCCTCAGTATCTTACACATGGATATTCTGAAGCATATATGCGCGGCGCTGCTGCCGCTGTTGTTCTGCACAAGTTGCATTACTGATTTTGAACCTGACATTGAGTCGAAATCGGTGCTCTGCATGGACGCTACCATCACTCCCGGCGACTCCATTCTGCTCTATGTTACCCGCACCTGGCGATGGAGCGACGGACACCCGAATGACCGTAAGTTCAACATCGAGGTGGATGATGCCGATGTGCAGCTGATTGTCAACGGTCAGCCTCGGGAGCGCCTGAAGAAAAAGGTAATCGTGCATCCCTGGAATCCGGGCGAGTATTTCTCTGACGAGCAGCTGATGTATGTGGCTGACTACATTCCCCGCAGCGGCGACTGCATCCGCTTTGAGGCTGTTTCCCCCACCTATGGGGAGGCGCAGGCCGAGGTTACGGTTCCCTTTCCGGTGGAGATTGACAAGACCGACATCAGATTTGTGGACTTTCATGCCTATCCGAGCGAGGCTATCGATGATGTGCCCGAAGCCGGGGAATACCATATGGAGCTGGATCTGAAGCTGTGGTTCACTGACCCTGCTGACCAAACCAATTACTATGACTTCACAGCCAAGTCCCGCGGTGGATATTCGACGGAGGAGTCCATCTATGGCTATAATCATTTTTCGGTGAATTGCTGGTTCGATTATGAGCGGGAACCCCTCTTCACCGAACATGTCTCAGCTCTTGAGAGCGCATTGGGCGAGACCTGGGGCTATACGATTTTCTCTGACCGCCAGATATCCGGCAAGAATTATCCGCTGAGTTTACGGGTGACAGATATATCGGTGCATTATTCCAATCCCGGAAGGGATCCGGAGGTTAGAGAAGCCGGCTGTCTGGAGCTTACTCTGAAGCATGTGAGCGAATCCTATTACAAGCATGTTCTTTCGCTCTGGGAGGCCAACGATGCTCTCGTAGGTTCGCTGGGTGGTATCGGGCTGGCCGATCCGGTGTTTGCCTGGAGCAATGTCTCCACCGGGGCCGGATTGGTTTCAGCCGTGGCTCCCTTCACGGTGAAAATTCCGTTGATGGATTTAATTGTTGAACAGATGAAAAATCAGTAACTTTGCAGCCGTGAACGCGCGCGAATTCCGAAAAGAATATGACAGGTTGTACATGCCTCTGGGCATGTACGCCTTGCGTTTATGTGAGGATGTGGATGCCGCTCAGGATATTGTGCAGTCAGCCTTTATGGAGGTCTGGACGAAGCTGGAGGCGGGGTTGGAGATAGCTTCGCTGAAGGCATATATGTACCGCGCGGTGCATAACGCGGCTCTGAGTCTGCTGCGCCGCTCAGGTCGCGAGGAGGAGCTGCCCCGGGAGGACTTCTGCCCCGTGACTGAGGAGGATATCGACACCTCTGAGCGGGATGCCCTCCTTTGGCAGGCGATTGATGCGCTCCCGGTGCGGCGGCGTGAGATTTTCCTGATGAGTAAGCGCGACGGGATGACTTATGCTCAGATTGCCGCCGAACTGGCTTTGTCGGTAAAGACCGTTGAAAACCAGATTTCAAAAGCTTTGGCCTCGCTGCGTGCCGACAGTCGGCTCCGCTCGGGCACCGTGTTCTTCCTCCCGTTTCTGTGACTCACCGGAAATATTAACGAGGGGTTGCGCCATCGAGACGCAACCCCTCGTTAATTATGGTTGTTGGGAATTATTTTGCGGGAGCGGGAGCCGGGGCAGCTGCAGGAGCAGCGGGAGCGGCTACGCTGTCGCCGAGGCTTACAACCTCTACGGTGATGATTACCGGCTCTTTCTGATCAATCATCGGGGGCACCTGCACGCCGAAGGCCTGCTGCGGACCTGCGATAACTTCATAAGCGGAGCCTACCTGCATCATGGGCAGAACTTTGTCGAGCACGGGGAGCTGACCGTCACCCACGGTCCAGGGCATCTCCTGGTCCTTCATGTTAGGCATCAGCTCCTTGTGGTTCTTGTCGAGCACGTTGAGCTTGATGACTGCGCGCTGGCCGGTGGTGAGCTTGGCGCCCTGGCCGGCTTTGTTCTGGATGTAGTAGAGGTTGCCCTCTTTCTTGTAGTTTCCTTTCTTGGCAGCTTCGTCAACTTTTACCTTCACCTTGTCGGCCATGATGGCAGACATGAGGCGGGCGCCGCGCTCCTGAATCTTCTGATAGGCGGTGGGGTCAACGCTGTCGGTAGCGCTCACGTTGAAGCCGTTGAGCACGAGGTCGCGGTTGAGCTCGATGCCGGTGTTCTTGTTCAGGTCCTGCATCTGCATAGCGAGCTGGAGACCGAGCAGAAGGCCGCTGTTGTAGCCTTCGTTGTCAGCCTTGAGGAGCTTGAAGCCGTCGGCGAAGCCCTGGTCATAGGCTTTGCGGGCGTCGGCAGACTTGAGAGTGCTGTCCTGCTCGAAAGAGACGGCGCGCTGCATGGCAGCCATCTGTCCGAAAGTGAATGAAAGGGAGTCAGTGGGGGTAGACTTGTCGGTGAGGGCGCTCTTGTCGGAACCGCCGGAGCAGCTGGCAAGCAGCATCAGGCCCATGGCGGAGAGTGCCAGTGATTTGATTTTCATGTGTGTATGAAGTTTGTTGAAAAAATTTTCTTATTGCGGACGACCGGTGAGAGTCGGGACGGCGGGAGCGGCAGCCGAGTCGGCGACAGTCGCGGGCGCTGACAGCGAGTCGGAGGCCACGGGTGCAGTCTCCTGCACCTCAATCGGTTGAATCTCAACTGCTTCAATCGCCTCCACGTTCACCTCCACGGTTTCTCCGGTGGGGGTGCCGTCGGCATGGCGACCCTTGCAGGCCGTCAGACAAAGCAGCAGAAGGCCGCATGCAAGTATGTGCTTGGTCATAGTCGGTGTTATATAAACGATGACGGAATATCCGTCCTGCAAAGTTACGTATTTACATTCAGCTATGCAAATAATTCGTCTTGCAGAAAGCGGATATTCCGCGTGGCAGTGGCCATTATTCGCCGATGGAAATCAGCTCAACCTCGAAGTAGAGGGTTTCGTTCGGCTTGATGGGGCCGCCGGGAGTGCCCTGCTCGCCGTAAGCCAAGTTGGCGGGGATGATGAACTGGTACTTGCCTCCTACGCCCATGAGCTGCACACCCTCGGTCCAACCGGGGATTACGCGGTTCAAGGGGAATGTAGTGGGTTCGCCGCGTTCCACAGATGAATCGAACACGGTGCCGTCGAGGTGCTTGCCGGTGTAATGAACTGTTACATTGTCAGTTGCGCTCGGTTTGTCGCCACCTTTGCCCTCCTTGATTACCTTATACATAAGGCCGCTCTCGGTAGTGGTGTAGCCGGTGGTGTCTACGGCCACCTCCACGCCGGCCAGCGGGTCAGCGGCGGCAACGGTCTCCTCCACAACAGTCTCAGTCTCGGCCGCAGCGGCTGTTGCGCTGTCGGCATTCTCCGTCTTGCTTGAGCAAGCCGAAGCGGCCACGGCCACAAGGGCCGCAGCCATCATCAGGGATTTCTTCATAATGCTCAAAGAATGAGTCGATTATTTCTTGTTAACCTTCAGGAGCTCAACCTCGAAAATCAGAGTTGAGTGAGGGGGGATTGCGTTGGGCACACCCTGCGGACCGTAAGCCAGGTCAGAGGGAATGAAGAACACATACTTTGCGCCCTCGCTCATGAGCTGCACACCCTCGGTCCAGCCGGGGATAACGCGGTTCAGGGGGAAGGTTGCAGGCTCGCCGCGGTTCACGGAAGAGTCGAACACAGTGCCGTCAAGCAGCTTGCCGGTGTAGTGCACAGTCACCTCATCCTCAGCGCCGGGCTTGGCGCCGGTGCCCTCCTTCTCAACAATATACTGAAGGCCGGAGGCAGTCTCCTGCACACCCTCCTTAGTCTTGTTCTCAGCCAGGAATTTCTGGCCGGCAGCCTTTGCGGCAGCCTCCATCTCGCCCTGAAGCTTCTGGAGATATTCGTTGATAAGCTTCTGAGCCTCTTCAGGTTTCATCTTGGGTTCAGTGCGGTCCATGACAGCCTTTACGGCGTCGGCATAGCTCTCAACATCGAGGTCATTGACCCCCATGCCATGGAGCTGCTGGCCCATAGCCAGACCCCATGCATAACTTAATTTATCCATATCGTAATTATATATTTTGGGTTACAGATTAGGTGAGGCCTCATGGCCTTCATAGACTATAACGCGCCAATGCACAAAAAGTTATATATCCTCTCATTAAAAAGCCCGGACACAGACGGACGCGAAAAAACCTGCCGGAAAATTTTGTCACTCCGAAAAAAGTGCCTAACTTTGCACCGCTGAAAAATGCGCGCCCCACGGCGCCATCCACGGCAGGCACTGTCTTATGGTGTAATGGTAGCACAACAGGTTTTGGTTCTGTTTGTCCAGGTTCGAATCCTGGTAAGACAACTTTAATAAATCGCAAGTTGGTTGGAATCAACTACTTGCGATTTTTTTATCTTCTATATTGAAACTCTTTATCTCATCACTGATAAGTTGTTTCAACTCATTTTGGGGGATTATGAGTTTATAATCCGCAACTCCAATTGGTTTTGTGAATCCGTCCAACGCCAGTTCCACTTCTACGTTGTCTTTTTCTGCACAAAGGATAATGCCGATTGAGGGATTCTCGTCCTCTCGCTTTTCAAGTTTGTCAAGCAATGATAGATACAGATTCATCTTGCCCACATATTCAGCACGAAATTCTGATATTTTGAGGTCAATGGCCACCAATGACCGCAGACCTCTATGGAAAAACAGCATATCAACCTTGTGCTCCTTGCCCCGGTAGTTGAGTGTATGCTGATTGCCAATGTAAGTAAAGCCCTGACCTAATTCGAGAAGGAATTGTTTGATTTTCTCAACGAGGCGTCTTTCTAATTCCAATTCAAGTATTGGCTCTGTCACGCCAAGGAATCCCATATTATAGGTGTCCTTGAACACTTCATTGGCATATTCAGCTTGTGTGTCCGGTAACGCCAGACCGAAATTATTTGAGGCATTTTTCTCCGGAAGGGAGAGGTGCATTTTCATCCTCACAGCGTTGGTTAGCAGCTCCCTGCTCCAACCTTTCTCAATGGTCTTTTGGGCATAATATAGGATAGCGTCATCATCCTTACCAAATTGGGTAATTAGATAGTTAAGGTGTCCCCAAGGCAAAACTACAACAGCCTGTTGTAGTTTTTGAGATGAGTCGTGGAATCGAACGTAAAAACGCTTCATATTCCATAAATTACTGACAGACATGCCCATTTTGGGAAACGCCGCTTTCAAATCTACTGACAACCGTTTGACAATACTGTCTCCATGTTTACTGTCAAGTTTTTTGTCATGGAGGATGCGCCCTATATTCCAATGCATCTCATTGGATGTGGAAACAACGGCTTTGGCAACTTTAGTCCGAGCCGCCTCAATAACTGCGACAGTCTGTTGCAGCATTTCATTATATTCTGATTCGTTTGAAAACGATATAATTGTTTCCATATGCGAAAATCAACACATTACTATAATGTTAAGAGTGTGTTTGGATGTAAACCGAATTTAACTTTTTTAATCCAAACACACTCTCATAATACTATGCAATTCTCTGAGCATCATTGATGTGAGGACGCCGTTCGGAGGTTACTCTTTGGTGCCGAAGGCGAGGTCGCCGGCGTCGCCAAGACCGGGAACTATGTAGGAGTGCGGGTTCAGCTCGGGGTCGATTGCTCCAATCCAGACTGTGGTTTTGTCTGCCGGGAAGGTGCGCTTCACGTAGTCCACGGCCTGCTGCGAAGCTATTACGGCAGCCACATGGATATGCTTGGGATTACCCTTGCTCAGCAGCGCACGGTAGCCTAACTCCATTGAGGAGCCGGTGGCAAGCATCGGGTCGACAAGCATCAGCACTTTGCCCTCGATGCTCGGCGAGGCCAGGTATTCAATCAGCACATCAAACTTGTCGCTGCTCTTGTCGCGATATTTTCGGTAGGCGCTGACGAAGGCGTTCTCCGCGCGGTCGAAGTAGCTGAGGAAGCCCTGATGCAGCGGCAACCCGGCGCGCAGTATGGTGCCAATCACGACCTCGTCGGCAGGAGTGAGTGAGCGGGAGATGCCGAGCGGAGTGGTGACATCCACCTGCTTGTAATCGAGGCGCTTGGAAATTTCATAAGCCATAATCTGGCCTATGCGCTCCAGGTTGTGGCGGAAGCGCATGGGATCCGTCTGAATATTTACGTCGCGCAGCTCAAGCATGTAGCGACTGACCAACGAGGGTGTGTCTGCAAAATTTATAATTTCCATATCGTTAATCTGAATAGTCGGTTTGTGTGGAGAGAATACGCTTGGCCTCCTCTATATCAACGAACAGGCGCGAGCGTAGTTCATCGAGCGAGGAGAATTGTTTTTCATTGCGAATTTTGTCGATGAAATCGAGCGAAATTGTCTTAGTATACAGATCGGCATCATAGCCCGGGATGTGGGTCTCGATGCTCAGGGAGCCGTCGGCGTCTTTCACTGTGGGTCGCACGCCTATGTTGGTCACGGCCGGGAAGACCTCCTCACTGCCCGCTATACGGACGCGGGTGGCATATACACCCCGGGCAGGCACAAGTGCACCGGCTGAATCGGGGGCGAGATTGGCCGTGGGAAATCCGAGCTGTGAGCCGAGATGTTGTCCGTGTACCACAGTGCCGGTCAGCCTATATGGCCGGCCGAGCATCCGGCGTCCGGCCGCCACATCCCCCTCAAGCAGAGCGCGGCGCACAGCCGAGGAATTGATGCCGGGAAGCACCGGGGCCTCCTTCACTATTATCCCGAGCTCGGCTCCATGTCTCACGTAGTCCGCAACGGTTGCCTCGCGGTCGCTTCCGAAGCGGTTGTCATGCCCCACGAGAAGTCCTTTTACTCCGAATTCATCGCGAATTTTTGCCATGAACATGCGCGAGGTCATGCCGCGCATCTGTGCGTCAAACCGCAGCCTGACAGGCTCCACACCGCAGGCCCGCACCAGTGCGGCCTTCTGCTCGAAGCTTGATAGCTGAGGGGGTACCCGCTCCGGGGCTATCACTGCCAGCGGATGCGTCTCAAAGATGAAGGCCGCCGGGGAGAGTCCGGTGCGTTCCGCCTCCTCCTTCAGCGCGGCCAGTAGCAGCTGATGGCCGCGGTGCACACCGTCGAATGTGCCTATTGTGGCAAATCGAACACCCTGCATCGGTCAGTCGATGAATTGAAGTATATCCATAAACTCTGCTCCTTCGGGAATGAGCACGGAACGAATCCCCTCCTGCTCGGCGGCTTCGCAATTCTTTGCGGAGTCATCGAGGAAAAGTGTGCGTTCCGGATCGAGCCGGTAACGGCGCAGCAGCCGCTGATAGATTTCAGGAGCCGGTTTGCACACCTGCTCACGGTAGGAGAGAATGTGGCCGTCGAAATAGTCGTCAATCTCCAGTCCCTCGGCGCGGAAGAGATTGGAGATGCGGGTGGGGAACATCAGCGGATTGGTGTTGCTGAGAGTGAACAGCCGCTTTCCGGCGGCTTTCAGCTCGCGCAGAGCCTTCAGTCTCTCGACGGGCAGCCCGTTTATGAAACTGTTGACAGCCTCATTGATTTGCATATTGGTCACCGTCGTGCCGGAGCATTTAGCCCGCTGACGGTCAAGGAACTCAGCTCCCCACATGCGCCCCTCCTCCAGGGCGAGGAAGTCGCCGCTCTGCTTGTATAGATCAAGCAGCGACGCCGCATCGGAAAGGCCGAGGGCTTCCAGGTTACTCACGCATAAGTCGCGGTCGAGGGTCAGAAGAACCCCGCCGAGGTCAAACACTATATTGTCGTAATTTGTTAACATAAGTGCAGTGCAAGTCTATTTCATGCAAAGTTAGAAAAACTTTGGCATATAGGGTTGGACTTCTCCAAAGTATTTATTAATTTTGCCTCTTGAACGCAGATATTGAAATTTTATCAAAACCCGAAATATATGTCGAGAATCAAATCAGTGGGCATCCTCACCTCCGGTGGTGATGCGCCGGGCATGAATGCCGCCATACGCGCCGTGACCCGTGCCGCCATTTTTGCCGGCTTCAAAGTGTTTGGCATCTACCGTGGTTACCGCGGTCTTATTACCGATGAAATCGAGGAATTTTCCACTCAGAATGTCTCCAACATAATCCAGCGTGGCGGCACAATCCTGAAGACTGCCCGCTGCAAGGAGTTCCAGACCGAAGAGGGGCGTCAGGCTGCCTACGATGTGCTGAAGCGCCGTGGCATTGATGCCCTGGTGGTGATCGGCGGCGACGGCTCCCTGACCGGTGCCCGCATTTTCGGCAACGAATATTCCTTCCCCATCGTCGGGCTGCCCGGTACAATTGACAATGACCTCTACGGCACCGACTCCACAATCGGCTACGACACCGCCCTGAACACCATCATGGAGTGTGTCGATAAAATCCGTGACACAGCCACCAGCCATGAGCGCCTCTTCTTCATCGAGGTCATGGGTCGTGATGCCGGATTCCTCGCCCTGAACGGCGCTATTGCCTCCGGAGCCGAGGCTGCTATCATTCCTGAAATCAGCACTCAGGTTGACCAGCTGGCCGACCTCATTCAGAGCGGCTTCCGCAAGAGTAAGAACTCCTCCATCGTGCTTGTGGCCGAGAGCCCGATTACCGGTGGCGCCATGGGGCTGGCCGAGCGCGTGAAGAATGAATATCCTGACTACGATGTGCGAGTGACCATCCTCGGCCACCTGCAGCGAGGCGGCAGCCCCACAGCCTTCGACCGCATCATAGCCTCCCGCATGGGCGCAGCGGCCGTCGACGCTCTGCTCGATGACCAGCGCAACGTAATGATAGGCATAAAGAACGACGAGATAGTCTACGTCCCCTTCACCAAAGCCATCAAGAACGAGAAGCCCATCAACCGCGAGCTGCTCGCCACCCTGCGCCGCCTCTCCATCTGACAACGCGCCTCATCAGATAAACAGCAGGCCGCTTCCCCGGGTCGGGAGGCGGCCTGCGCTGCTTGGTCAAGCATCGTATTTATCTTTAATATTGGCTGTAACCAAATGAATTATAGGCGCTTGACTGAGTCTGTAAAAAGCTCTCCCGAAGGTCTGATATTCGCCGGAGCCGATAATTACGTCCTGAGTCTGTATGTCAGCATTACGAAGAATCCGGGTCGATAAGGCATCAAATAATTGCCATCTGAACTGCTGCGGATTTAGCTGAGGATGATTATTCGGAAGCTCTTGAATAGCGCAGATATATGTGAATATGGCATCAGGATATTTTTGGAACTGTTCCATAAGCCATGTGCTCATCTTGAAAAAGACGGAAAAGTGTATCTTTTGATTTACATAGACTTTACCGATATTAATGTCGATAATTTGTGTATCGGCAAATTCTTCAGGAATATTGAGCGCGTTTAGTTTATAGATGTCATCACAAAAGTCGAGGGCGACCAGCAAGTGGTTACCCTCGTTATCTGAGAACACATTTTGAATGCTTGACATATGCCTCTGCGTTATTTCTGTTTTTTGAGAAATTCTTGACGCATGGACTCAATACGGTCGCCCTTACGGCGACGGGCATCCGTAATGAATGCGACTAAGGCAGCCGACGGATGCGAAATGCGGATGGTGTCAGTCGGTTTCATATTTGTTATTGATATGATTCATTTGCAAAGTTAAGAGAAAAAATCGTTCAGCGCAAATTTATTTGATAGAAAAAATACAAAAAAACGTTCAGCCCCTTATCTATGAATTTAACAATAACATGTGTGTGAAAGTTTTCTACGATAGGGAAACCGATGCAGCATCAAGCATAAGACGATTGCCCCGCCGCCTCTTCATCTGACAACGCGCCTCATCAAATAAACCGCAGGCCGCTTCCCCGAGTCGGGAGGCGGCCTGCGGTTTATTTGATGAGCTTGTGAGTTACGGCTCTACGGTAACTTTTATCATTACGGGATGGCGGCTATAGTCGGGGTTATAGCCTTTTACTCCTACGTATGTTACACCGGGGCTTACTCCTTTGATACAGGCATATGCTCCGACCCATGTTACGGTTGCAATATTTGCATCATCGGGAAGCATATTTGAGATGGTCTGCGTAGTAGCCAGGGATCCGAGTATATCCTTGATGCGGACTGTCTCGCCTACTTTGATGGTCACTTCATGAGTGGGATTTACCGTGATGCGCACGGTTGCAATCTCCTCATTATTGCTGTTGTAGATTTTTACATTTGAGAAGCCGATACCTACGGCTTCAGCAGTCATAGGTGAAACCATCTTGACAATTGACTCATCCTCAGACACTGACGTGAAATTCAGAGCGTTGGAAGGAAATACCAATTGGTCTTCCATGTCAGTTTTGAGTGCCATAATCGGTGTGCTTTCTCCATACGTTACAGAAAGTTCCGTCGGAATGTCAAAAACGTTACGGATGAGGTCATCCTCGTCGCTCTTGCAGCTCTGGAGCGTTATTAGTGGAAGTGCCAGCATGAGCATGGCGAGAGCACTTATGATTTTTTTTATTTGTATCATAGTAGTGAATCTTGTGAGGTTAGAAGATGAAACCAAGGTTTACGAACACTCCTGAGCGCTTTGCTCCCTGATACTCACAGGCCTGCTTGATGATTTTGTCATCATCGCCGAAACCAAGGCGGGCTGCGTAGCCACCCTCCACGAATATCTTACAGGGATAGGAGAGGTTGAAGCTCAGGCGCAGGCCGATGGGGATTCGCACTGAGGAGGCAAAGGGCGCCGAGCCTTTGGTCTCATCCTCGTCAAGCAGATCGGAGAATTTCGAGAGCATGAAGCCGGCCTCGTATTGCACCATGAAGAAGGGCATTACATCCATGAAGCCGAGGAAGGTCTTGCCGATACCGTAGCCGAGGCCGATGTTGGCGAACATCGGAGCCTGGAATTCGCCGTTGCGGTCGAGCACAACATATTTGTCGCCGGGGTGGTCGGTCATGCTGAAGCCCAGCCCCAGGAGCATGTGGTGAATTATGCCGGAGCGGGTAAAGCCTGATTTGCCATCCATGAAGATTTCACCACCCCAGACGTGAGGCATGTAAGTAGCCTTGATACCCCAGCGGTAATGGCTGTCAGGAGTGCGCACCACCACGTCGCCGTTCTTACGGTTGCCGGCCGTACCGGCCTCGAAGTTCACCTGGGCCTCGTCACCCCACACTCCGCATACGCGGGCGCGGCTGATGCGCTTGGAGTATTGATTGCCATCTTTGTCGGAGCGCTGACTGTAGATGGAGACCAGGTCACCCTTCTGTATTCCTGCATTCTCACCGATGGAGATTCGGGCCGGGTGACGGCGCAGCAGCACGCCGCGCACAGCCAGGGCAGGCACATGCTTGGCTATTTGTGCTTCCGTATCATCCTCGCTATACGTGCCTGAGTAAACATAGGAGACGGGGAATTTCATATCCTTATAAAGCGGGTCGCCGATGTGAGCCACAATGTCGAAGGCCTCCTCCTTCGTTACATCCACATGGAAGATGGCGTAGTAAGTCACGCAGGTCTGCTTGCCGTTCTTATTAGTGGTGCAGGCGGTGTGGGTGAGCACAATGAAGTTATTCTGAAGGATAGGCTCATAGTCGTCGGCCAGCAGCGTCTCAAGCGCATCCGGATTGTCGGCACGCAGATTCTCCGCGCCAAACTCGATGTCCTGCTTGTTGGCATTCCAGAGAGCGAGTTTTTTCAGATATGTGTCAGAAGTGCCGTTTTCGGTCAGGGCGTCAATAAATTTTTTACCGTATCCCTGCTCCGTGAGGTCGCGCGCAATCCGTTGGCAATTGGCCTCAGTGGGAATGGATGTGAGAAGATACGGAACGGTCAGCGACTCAATAGGGTTGACCTTTGACTTAAAACCGTTGTTAATCAGGAACTGCGGGTCGCCGGCCACATTCACAATCCAGCTCTTGGAGTCGTAGAAAACTTTAGCTCCCTTGGCCGGAAGAAGCACCATGGCCGTCAGAAGCATAAGGAAACTTAGGCGTAGAAATTTATTCATTGTAATGCGAAACGGAGAGAGGAAACGCAGATTACTCTTCGCTCCCTCTCTCGCTTAAGGCTGTAATATTGGGGTTAGATAACTGTTACGTGGATAGTGTAGAGCACCTCTTCCTCCTCATCGAGCACTTCGATGTTGGCAGAGCCTTCCTTGATAGCCTGCACGCAGTCAACGCCGTTAACTTGGCCGCCGATGATTACGTCTTCGTTATCAATGCGGTAGGCGTCAATCTTGGCCAGAGCTTCAGGGATGGAATAGAATTCGCCGTCACTCTTTTCGAGATCCTTCTGGAGCCATTCAGCGATTTCCATCACGGGACGGATTTCGTTAACGGTCATAGTCATCTCTTTGGGATAGATGTTCTTGAGGTACATCTCGTCATCGCTTTTGCAGCTCTGCAGAGTGAAAGAGAGTGCGGGCACTGCGATGAGCAGCCACATGGCGTGGCGCATGATTTTATTGAGAACTTTCATTGTCTTAATTGCGTGTTATGTGTATTAGAAGCCGAATGCTACACCGAGGTTGATGAAGAGGCCGTTACGCTTAACGCCCATGAACTTGTTAGTCTGCTTGATGATGTCATAGTCCTCGCCGAAGCCAACGTTGAAAGCGTAGCCTGCATCGAGGATGATGCGCACGGGGTAAGCCACGTTGGCAGCCAGACGCAGACCAACGGGAACACGGAGGGCGCTGCCCATGGGCATGCTGGAATCCTTAGTGTCGCCGGTTGCATCGCCCAAGCCGAAGTCGCTCTTCATCATAAGGCTCATTTCATACTGTGCCATTACGTAAGGCATTACGTCGAGGTAGCCCAGGAAGGTCTTGCCGATACCGTAACCTACACCGATGTTGGCGAACCAGGGAGCCTTGCGCCAGTTGTAGGGATCCTTTGAAGTGATGAACTTGTCGCCGGGGTGGTCGGTCATATTGAAGGCCAGGTCAGCGAGCAGGTGGTGCACGATGCCGGAGCGGGTGTAGTCAAACTCGTAGTCATAGACAATCTGACCACCCCAAGTGTGAGTGCCGTAGGAAGCCTGGATGCCGATGAACTGGCGGGAGTCGGGAGTGCGCACGACGATGTCGCCGTTCTTACGGTTACCGGCGGTGCCGGCCACGAAGTTCACCTGAGCCTCTTCATCCCATACGCCGCATACGCGGGCGCGGCTGATACGCTTAGAGAAGGGGTTGCCGTTGGCGTCAACTTGCTGTGAGTAGATGCTCACGAGGTCACCCTTCTTCATGCCTACGTTCTCACCCATGCTGATGCGGGCGGGGTTACGCTGAAGCAGAACGCCGCGAACTGCCAGGTCGGGCACGTTCTTGGCAATCTTAGCCTCGGTCTTGTCCTCTTCCCATTTGCCGGAGTAGCAGTAGGAAACGGGGAACTTCATGTCGTTGTAGATGGGGTCACCCAGGTGTGACATGATATCGAAAGCCTCTTCGTTGGTCACGTCAACACGGAAGATTGCATAGTAGGGCACATATTCAGTGCGTATAGCACCGGTCTTGCTGTCCTTAATCTGCACGGGATTCTTATAGGTCAGCACGATGTAGTTGTGAGTCAGGATGGGGAGGTAATCCTCGGCCACGAGCTGGGATACATCCTGGCCGGCAGCTGCATTCGCAGTCTCGCTGGCGAACTCCAGGTCCTGCTTCTGAGCATTCCAGAGAGCCTCCTTGAGAAGCATGCTTTCACCCTTGCCACCGTCGGTCAGAGCGTCGATTACTTTCTTGCCGTAGCCCTCGCGGGTCAGTTGGGCGGCAATCTCCTTGCACACTGTGGTGTCGGGAATCTGAGTGAGCAGATTAGGCACTTTCAGGCCGAGTTCACCAAGGTCATATACTTTGGTGCCAAATCCGTTGTCCTTAAGGAACTGGGCGTCGCCGGCCACATTCACGATCCAGCTCTTGGAGTCGTAGAAAGGCTTGGCACCCCATGCCAAAGGCGTGATGACAGCCATCAGCAGCAGGCCGAGGGCGAGTCGGAGTGTTTTGTTCATAAAAGTGGGTTAATTAGTTGGTTAATAGTAGTTTAGTCTTTTGGAGCATTACGCCGAAGGGCGTAATATTCGACTGCACCCCCTGTGAGGGGGATGCAGAGTGTAGGGGAAATAAAGAAATCAGGGGATTACCACCACCAGATGTTGTAGACAGGCTGCTTGGCCTTGGCCACTGCAACTTTGGTGGCGCCGTCGATAGCTGCCAGACGCTCTGCATGGGCGTTAGCCTCACGCTTGGCATCGGCTGCACGCTCGGCATCATCCACCTTCTGGAGGCGAGTGGCCATCTCCTTCATCAGGGCGTCGGCAGAGGCGCGCATCTTGCTGCTGGCGTTGCTCATGCCGGCCAACAGACGCTTGGCTTCGGCTGCACCTGCCTCGTTGGGGTTGGCGCTCCAAGCCGCACGAGCCTTAGCGATGATGTCGCCGTTATTGGCATCGCTCTCCTGCTGCACGAGCGAGAGAACCATCTGCTGAGCCTGCTCATACTGGGGGCAAACCGGCGGTATGCGGAGCAGCACTCCGTAAGCATCAGCATAGTTGCCGGCTCCGGCAAATGCCTCCGCCTTGCGGATGAGACCCGGACCTGCCTCGGCATAATACTTGGCGATGCGTGCGCGACCCTCGTCGATGGCTGCAGCCAGCTCGGGGTCATTCACATTGATTTTCTTGAAGGCGGCGGCGTATGCTCCGTCCAAAGAATTGCCCACACCGCGCAGGTTCATGTTGCAGGTGGCGAACTTAGTACCATCCTCACCGTTGCCGATGTAGAGGGTCAGCGAAAGGTCCACAGCTGTGTGCGGGGGAGCGGTGGCGGTGGTCTCACGGCTCAGCTCGATGGCATGGCCGGTGATGATGAACGGAGAACCGAGGTCGTTGGTTCCGCTCACGCCATATTTGGTTACGATGCGATTAAGCTTGTCGAGCAGAATCTGGTCAGCCTTGGGAGTGTTGGCGTCATGCACCACGTAGGGGGTGAGCACGACCTGAGCCGGAAGGGCTGACTGGGCGCGCAGGCCGAGAGCGGCGAGCGCCAAGGTCAGAACGATAACTAATTTCTTCATATGCTGAAGCCGGAATTACTTGCCGCCGAGCACGATGTACACGGAACCTTGGCCGATGGGTACTGAAGTAACACTCACTCCGAAGCGAGCCAGGTCGCGTTCGATGGGCTTCACGAAGCTCTCCATGGTCTGTGCCTTCACTTTGCCCTTCTTGGAGCCGAAGCCGCCGGCAGCCACCGCTGCGAAGAGCGGGAAGCGAACCTGGTCGAAGCGAAGGGTCTCGCGGCTCTTCTGATTGAGGTTGCAGTTGCCGTCCACGGCGTGCTCCTCAAGCCAGTAGTTGATATATTCGGCCAGCTCGCCGCTTTCGCCGTCGATGCTCACTTCATCCTCGAAGCAGAGGGGGCAGTCGTCGGCAATCTTGAAGACGATTGAGCCTTCGCGGCCATTCTGCTCGATGTTGGTGAAAGCCAGGTCAATCTTGTGGCAGAAATTGTCGATGAAACCACCTACGGCCTCTTTGACGAGGATGGGGGTGGGAGCGGAGGAGGCTGATGAGGTGCCGATATCGCCATGCAGAATCTTGCGGGAAGCGGCGTCGATAGTCTGAGCCTTGAATTCGATTGTGCGGCGTGCGCCGAAAGGCTTGTTGAGCAGTGAAAGCTCCACGATGAAGTCACAGCCCACGTTGCGGGTGATGAGGTCGCGGTCGCTCTCCTGCACCATGCCGTCAGCCTTTGAGGTAACGGCCATGCTGTAAGCATCTTCGGTGTGAATCTGCTTCAGCTCCTGCTTGAGCGAGAACATCTCGTAGCCCATTTCGGCCATGATGTCACCCATGACGGCTACGGCGCCATCCATGTCAACATCCTGAAGAGCCTTCTCATAGTCAGGGGTCTGAGTGCCGGGAAGGGTATATCCTTTGGCTACACACCAGTCATCTGAGGGGAATACCATCAGTTTGGGCTTCTTGGCGTCGGCAGCGTAAGCGGTGATGCCGGCAGCCAGCAGAAGCATCAGGGAAAGAAAAATCTTTTTCATTGATAGTTAAGGAGTTAAGTTAATAATATTAGTTGCGGAAGTGACCACCAAGGCCTTTCTTCACGCCGTTTTCTTCCAGCCATTTGTTGAGAGCCGGATAGTCAAGCACAAGGTTCACGCCCACACGACGGCCGCCGGGAGCAGCCACATTGTTTTCGCCGGAGGGGTAAGCAGCATTCACTTCACGCACGTAGTTGAGGAACTCGCCGGTCTTGAAAAATTCCTGGAAGAGTGACTCAAATTCTTTGTATTGAGCCTCAGTTACAAGGGGTTGCAGGTTTGAGACACCCATTCCGTGGGTCTTTTCATCGAAGCCGATACCGGTGAACAGGCTGCGGAAACGGCATCCATCTTTGCCTGCTCGATAGCCTTGTCGGCATTCTTTGCAACGGCCCAAGCCTTTACGAGTTGAGTACGGTTTTTGCCCTGGCCGGTAGTGTACACCTGAAGGGCATGGTCGCCATAGGTCCATTTATACTTTTTGGCAGCGGATGCGGGCACCACGCACAGACACGCTAAAAGTGAAATGAGGATAACTGTTAATTTTCTCATTAGTTAGCTATTGAAAATGTGAAGGTTAACATAAGAAGTCGTTTCGAGTGCGGAGAGAATTTAGACAAAGAATCGTGATGTGTACTCGAAATTTTGTGCAAATTTAATTAGAATTCTACAATTCCATCCTCCCAATTTGTTAAAAGATGTTAAGTGGATTAAAAAGGAATAAAAAATTCCCCGCCCTCCACTGAGCGGAAGGGCGGGGAATTCGGCAGAAATACTTAATGTATGAAGGTTGTTATCTGTAATATTTTATGGTTGGTTGCATCACGTCTTTTTTACAATCCGAAGCGGAAGCCGACCTGAGCCAGACCCTGGGCGCCGAAGCCGATTTCGCCGAAGATGGAGACGTTGCGGCTAAGGTCAACCTGAGCACCGAGCGGTGATACCTGGAAGGCTACGTAGCCCTTCGAGAAATTGTCGCCACCCTTGGGCTGCATATAGCTGATGTCGGCACCGAGACCTACGTGGCCGTAGAGCTTTACGATGCTGTTGCGCCAGTATTCATAGCGGGCGTTGAGCATGATTACGTGGTAGGCGATATGGCTTGCATTGGAGCCACCCTTTGTGGAAGTGGAAGAGAATGAATAGGAGGGACCGATCCAGAACTTGGGAGCCACGCGGAAGTTGACACCGGCGGTCACGGCGCCCCAAGCATTGTTAACACCACCCCAGCCGTCATGCATGTCCATGCAGTCCATCTGAGTATAGCCGCCATAGTTGAGTTGGATTTCAGCCTTCTGGGCTGAGGCCGAAATGCCGAATCCGAGCATGACGGCGAGAGCGAGTAACAGTTTTTTCATAATCTACAATATTTGTCAAAGTTAAAAATGTCTTATGCCTATATAACGCCGCCGCCGTCCGATTGTTCGCCGCTCTTTAAGAGTGTGTCTAAATATATATGTTAAGACAGAGGCGGCTGATTTTTAGGGAAATTGCATCTAAGGTGAGGGAGCATAGCCCGCTATGCTCCCTCACCTGCATGACTGAAGCCATCTTAAAGCTGCGGCCTCTGTCTTAACATATATTTTTAGACACACTCTAAGATGAACAAAAACAAGTAGAGGCCGCCCAGCTGAGCGACCTCTACTCATTTATCTATATATCAGGGTTATCAGATTTTGCTCTGGATGGCTTTGGTGGCTTCTTCGTAGCCGGGCTTTTCGAGCAGGGCGAACATGTTTTTCTTGTAGGCCTCTACGCCGGGCTGGTTGAAGGGGTTGACCCCCAGGATGTAGCCGGAGATGCCGCAAGCCTTCTCGAAGAAGTAGATGAGCTCGCCGAGGGTGTGCTCATCAAGCTGGGGAATGGTGAGCTTGATGACGGGCACACCACCCTCTACGTGGGCGATGCGGGTGCCCAGCTCAGCCATCTTGTTGACTTCGTCCACACGGCGGCCGGTCAGATAGTTCAGACCGTCGAGGTTGTCCTTGTCGCCGGGAATGCGCAGCTCGAAGTTGCTGGTTTCTACGGAGATAACGGTCTCAAACAGAGTGCGCTCACCCTCCTGGAGGTACTGACCCATGGAGTGAAGGTCAGTGGTGAGGTCAACTGATGCGGGGAAGATGCCCTTGTTCTCCTTGCCTTCGCTCTCGCCGTAGAGCTGCTTCCACCATTCAGCGAAGTAGTGGAGCTTGGGGTGATAGTTCACGAGCACCTCAATTTTCTTGCCATCCTCATAAAGGGCGTTGCGCATCATGGCATAGACGAGTGCAGGGTTGGAGGGGGTGGCGTGAAGAGTGGTCTGTTCCATAGCCTTGGCACCGGCCACGAGCTTGTCGATTTGGAAGCCTGCCACAGCGATGGGGAGCAGACCCACGGGGGTGAGGACGGAGAAGCGGCCACCTACGTTGTCGGGAATGATGAAAGTCTTGTAGCCTTCGGAGTCGGCCAGGGTGCGCAGAGCGCCCTTCTTGGCATCAGTGATGGCAACAATCAGCTCCTTGGCAGCATCTTTGCCTGCCTGCTTCTCAAGCTGCTCCTTGAGCAGACGGAAGGCGATGGCGGGTTCGGTAGTGGTGCCGCTCTTGGAGATTACGATGATGCCGAAGCGCTTGTCGGCCAGGAACTTCTGAAGCTCTGAGAGATAGTCTTCGCCGATGTTCTGACCTGCGAAGAGCACCTTGGGGTGCTTGCCCTTGGGGGCATAGGCTGCGAAAGAGTCGGAGAGAGCTTCGATGACAGCCTTGGCGCCGAGGTAGGAGCCGCCGATGCCGATGCAGACTACGTAGTCGCAGCCGGCGGCGAGCTTTTCGGCGGTGGCGTTGATGTCGTCGATGTCGGCCTGAGAGATTTCGGAGGGGAGCTTAACCCAGCCGTGGAAGTCGTTGCCGGCACCGGTGTTATTGTTAAGGTTTTCAAGACCCTTTACGGCTGCGGGCTGAAGAGCTTCATAGCGCTCCTTGCCTGCGAAGTAGAGGGCATGCTGAATGTCAATTGCGATTGTTTTCATATTCGGGTTATATTGGAAACTTGTGTCTGTTTTGGATGTAACGCCCCGGAGTGCGTAAATGTTTCAGACGAAGGTGTCGGTCAGTGCCTGAATAGCCAGGCGTGCCGGCACGAGGTCGTAGAGGATGCGGTAGACGCAGGAGAGGATAGGCATTTCGACTCCCATCTTCTCGTTGATGTCATGCATGCATTTGGTGCCGTAGTAGCCTTCGGCCACCATTGCCATCTCCATCATGGCTGCTTTCACGGAATAGCCGCGCCCAATCATCGACCCGAAGTTGTGGTTGCGGGAGAAGCGGGAGTAGGCTGTGACGAGCAGGTCGCCCAAATATGCTGAGCGGGCTATGTCGCGCTCCATGGGTGAGGCAGTGTTGATGAATCGACGCATCTCGCGCACGGCGTTGCTGATGAGCATGGCGCAGAAGTTGTCGCCGGTGTTCATGCCATGGATTATGCCGGAGGCTATGGCGTAGACGTTCTTCAGCACGGCGGCATATTCGATGCCGTCGACGTCGTCGGAGAGGATTGTGCGCAGGTTTTTGCCGGCCAGGCAGCGGGCGAAGTCGGCGCAGCGGGTGCGGTCGTGGCTGCCGATGGTCAGATAGCTGAGGCGTTCGAGAGCCACCTCCTCTGCATGGCAAGGGCCGCCGATGACCACCATGTCGGTGTCGCGGCATCCGAAGTGCTCCACGAGGTATTGGGTCACGAGGCGGTTCTCCTCCGGCACGATGCCTTTCACGGCAGAGGCTATCGTCTTGCCGCGCAGCGGGACGCTGATTTGATCCAGAGCACCCTTCACGTAGGGTGAGGGGATGGCAAGCACGAGGGTGTCGGCCCAGTCGCAGACACGGTTGATGTCAGAGGAGAAGTGAATGCGCGAGGTGTTGAAGGCCACATCGGTCAGATAGCCGGGGTTATGACCCAGGCGCACGAACTCCTCGATGCGCTCCGGACGGCGCTGATACCACATGATGTGGTCGACGTTGCCGAGCAGGAGCTTGGCCAATGCGGTGGCCCAGGAGCCGGAGCCGATTACGGCTATGTTGCCCATTTTGCCTATGGAAGAAGCCATGTTGAGGGAAGGTGTTTATTCGGCGGTTGCTTCAGTGTTTTCTTCGGTTTCATCGGCTTTTTTCGCCTTTACCTGCGGACGCATCTGCGGGAAGAGCAGCACTTCCTGAATGGTGGTCTGCCCGGTCAGGAGCATTGCAAGGCGATCCATGCCGATACCCATGCCGGAGGTGGGGGGCATACCGTATTCGAGGGCGCGGATGAAGTCGTGGTCGATAATCATAGCCTCGTCGTCACCCTTGTCAGCCAGGTGCATCTGGTCCACGAAACGCTCGTATTGGTCGATGGGGTCATTCAGCTCAGAGTAAGCGTTGGCCAGCTCCTTGCCACCCACCATCAGCTCGAAGCGTTCGGTGAGCTCGGGGTTGTTGCGGTGGCGCTTGGTCAGGGGTGACATCTCGATGGGATAGTCGGTGATGAAAGTAGGCTGGATGTAGGTGCCTTCGCACTTCTCGCCGAAGATTTCATCGATGATTTTGCCTTTGCCCATGCCGGGATCGATTTCGATGCCCATCCCCTTGGCTGCGGCGCGCAGTTCATCTTCGCTCTTGCCCTCGATGTCGTAGCCGGTATGGTCGAGGATAGCCTGACGCATGGTCACGCGGGGGAAGGGGGCTTTGAAGGAGATGGTGTGCTCGCCATACTGCACTTCGGTCGTGCCGTTCACATCGAGAGCAATCTGCTGGAGCATCTGCTCGGTCATGTCCATCATCCAGTTGTAGTCCTTGAAGGCTACGTAGATTTCCATGCAGGTGAACTCGGGGTTGTGGGTGCGGTCCATGCCTTCGTTGCGGAAGTTGCGGGAGAATTCATAGACACCATCCATGCCACCCACGATGAGGCGCTTGAGGTAAAGCTCGTTGGCGATGCGCAGATAGAGGTCAACGTCGAGCGCGTTGTGGTGAGTTATGAAGGGGCGTGCGGCAGCACCGCCGGGAATACCCTGGAGTACGGGGGTCTCCACCTCCACCCATCCGCGGGCGTTGAAGAAGTTGCGCATTGACTGGAACATGCGGGTCTTCTTGAGGAAGATTTCCTTGACGCCGGCGTTGACAATGAGGTCAACGTAGCGGCGGCGGTAGCGCAGCTCCGGGTCGGTGAAGGCATCATAGGCCTTGCCATCCTTCATCTTTACGATGGGCAGGGGGCGGAGGCTCTTTGAGAGCAGGGTGAGTTCCTGAGCGTGTATGGATATTTCGCCGGTTTTGGTGCGGAAGACGAAGCCGCGGATGCCGATGATGTCGCCTATGTCGAGAAGTTTCTTGAAGACTACGTTATACAGGTCTTTGTCTTCGCCGGGACAGAGGTCGTCGCGGCTGACGTAAATCTGGATGCGCCCCTCTTTGTCCTGCAGCTCCATGAAGGCAGCTTTGCCCATGATGCGGCGGCTCATGATTCGGCCGGCCACGGTCACGGAGCGGGGAGGCTCCTGCTCATCGTTGAATGATTCTTTGATTTCCGCAGACCATGCGTCCACGGGGTAGAGGGCGGCGGGATAGGGTTCGATGCCGCGCTCACGCAGGGCGGCAAGTGAATTGCGACGCACTATCTCCTGTTCGCTGAGTTCTTCGATTGCCATATACAAGTAGTCTTTATCTGTCTCTTATTATATATCTTATTAATCGGCAAAGGTAGTCAATTTCAGCGAAATATCAAAATCGGTTTGGCGGAACGGCGGGGATTCAGTAATTTTGCGGAGTTATGGATTATGCAATTACATACCGACGGCCTGCGTCGGGAATGCCGACAGTCAGTCTCCCGCATTCGAAAAGCATCTCGGCGCGGGTGATGTGTCTGGACTATTTGTCGGGAGGCGTGCTGCGCAGGAATGGCGGGATGCTGTGTCGCGACGAGCAGGTGCTGATGGAGTGTCTGCAATCGGGCGCGGCGCGCGGAGAGGCGTTTGTCGGGGAGTCCGGCACGGCTCTGCGGCTGCTTGCAGCCATCTATGCCTCCCGCCCCGGTGTGACCGTAACCCTGCGTGGCGAGGGGCGGGTGATGAGCCGGCCCATGAAGCCGCTGCTGGAGGCGTTAAGCCTGCTGGGCGCGGATCTTGAGCAGACTCCGGAGTCTCTCACTGTGCATGGCTCCCGCCCGGTTTATCCCGGCCCGATAAAGATTGATGCTTCCGTCAGCTCCCAATTCATTACGGCGCTGCTGCTGATTGGCCCGATGGTCAAGGGGGGCTTGGTGCTTCAGTTGCAAGGGGAGCCGGTCTCGCTTTCATATATCGAGATGACCATGAAGCTTATGGCTTTCTATGGCGTGCCCGGAAGTATTCGGGAAGGGAAGCTGAAAGCCGGCTCCGAGGTGATGGAACTCTCAATTAATGAGGGGAGCTATTGCTTCCCGGAGACTTATATGCAGGAGAGCGACTGGAGCGCAGCCTCCTATTTCTATGCCCTGGCGGCGGCGAGCGGCGAGGGTGTAGCCGTTGATTCCCTGACATCATCCGCCCTCTCTCTTCAGGGGGATGCAGCCTGCGAGGAGATTTACAGGCTGCTGGGGGTGAACACAGTGCGTAGAGGCAAAGGTGTGCTTCTGTTGCCGGGGGGAAATCAAGCGGAATTCTTTTGCCGGGACATGCGCGCCACGCCCGACCTCGTTCCGGCAGTGGTGAGCAGTTGCGTGGCGCTTGGCATCCCGTTTGATATCAGCGGCATCGCGCATCTGCGGGTCAAAGAGTCCGATCGACTTCAGGTTTTATGCGATGAATTCGGCAAAATGGGTGTAAAACTCAGTGTTGGTGACTCGGCGCTTCATTGGGATGGAACGTCTCAGTTGAGCGCACCGGCTGAAGCGCTAAATCCGCATGGCGACCATCGCATGGCCATGGCTTTCGCGTCGCTGTCTCCCCGGGTGCCGATAGTTATGTCCGGCTCGCCGGATGTGGTGGACAAATCCTTCCCGGGCTTTTGGGAAGAGATGGCCGCGGCCGGGGTAGTAATAACTCGATAAATGATGAAAAAGCTCGGTTTCATCGATAAAATTCGGTGGTTGAGCAACTGAATTATATGGACATACTTGCTTATCCTTTTTTTCAACGCGCGCTGCTGGGAGTCATCATAATCTCAGTGGGGGTGGCTATTATCGGAACGTACATCATCAGCCGCAGACTCGTGTTTATCTCCGGCGGTATTACTCATGCCTGCTTCGGTGGCCTTGGTCTTGGCTACTGGCTCGGAGTCAGTCCGATAGCCATGGCCGCTGTGGCTGCCGTGGCCGGGAGCGTGGGGGTTGAATGGCTGACCACGCGCCATCGTGTGCGCTCTGACTCAGCGATAGCTGTGGTTTGGGCCGTCGGCATGGCGCTCGGCATACTGTTTATTTTCCTCACGTCAGGCTATGTGCCTGAGTTGAACTCCTTCCTGTTCGGCAATGTGCTGACCGTAACGCAGACTGATCTATGGCTCTTTGCCGGGTTCACGTTATTGCTGGCGCTATTCTTCCTCTTCGGTTACCGCACGATAGTTGCCGTGGCATTTGACCCGGATTTCGCCAGGGTCAACCGCCTGCCGGTAAAGGTCGTTAACTATCTGATGACAGTCTTTGTGGCTGTGGCTATTGTGTTGACCATCAGACTCGTGGGTATCATGCTGCTGATGAGTCTGTTGACGCTGCCGCAGCTTGTGGCGGAAGTATGGTGCAGGCGGTTCAGCAGCACTGTTTTTGTGTCGATGGGCGTGGCAGTGGTTGGAGGAGTGGCCGGTCTGTTCATCTCCTATTTCATCGGTGTTCCTGCCTCGGCCACTATTGTGCTCACGCTGACGCTCTTCTACGTCATGGCTCGGTTGCTGCCCCGTCGGTAAACCGAACTAACCCCTTATGCGTTAAATCTTTATGAAGCGAATATTATTTGGAATGGCTCTGCTGCCCGCAGCGTTGGCCGGCATAGCAGGAATGGAAGCAGCCCCGCAGGTGCAGCAGCTTGAAGAGCAGGTGCGCGAGGGTGACAGTGTGGCCATGTATCGGTTGTCCTATCTTCTGGAGACGGGACGCGGCGGGGTTGTTCCTGACTCAGTGCGGGCAGACTCCCTGCTGCGTGCGTCGGCGGAAAAAGGTTATGCTCCGGCTTGCAACCTGTTAGGTTACAGATATTTCGACCTCGCTCCCGACACAATGCTGATGTGGATTCAGCGTGCCGCCACCGCCCCGGAGCCGGACCCCAAGGCATTCAATAATCTCGGGTGGCTGCTCTCCACCGGCTCCGGCGGAGTTAAGCGCGACATGAAGAAGGCTCTCTATTGGTATGAGCGTGGCGCAGAGGCCGGGGTGCCGGCTGCTATGACCTCGCTTGGTGAATTGCTTTTGGATAACCCCGAAGTGCCAAAAGACTCTGTGCTTGCAGCCTCTTTGCTGCGCGGAGCTGCCGCCAAAGGTTTTCGTCCGGCTGCCGAGAGGCTGTGGCTGCTGGTCGCTCCCGAGGCGGAGCAGCTTTCGGCTGAGGAGGCGAGAGAGGTGGGATTGGAATACTTCAACGACCGTATTTTCCCGATTTCATCGCCACTTTTCATGCAGGCGGCCAAGGCTGATGACCCATATGCACTTGCGCTTCTTGCGCAGAGCTACGCGCAGGGTTGGGGTGTGCCTTACGACTACGACCATGCGATGCACCTCTTCTGGCACGCGGCATTACAGGGTGACCCCTCGGCTGCCTACATAGTCGGAGAGACCCTCCAGCAGTTCCCTGACGCATTTGCCGATGAAACCACGCAGGATGAGCAGCAACGCACAGCGGCCGATTGGCTTGCGCAGGCCGTAGAAGCAGGCATAACGAATGCCCATGAAGCAATCGTGCGCCTGACCCCCAAGAAATAATACCTGACCCCCAAGAAATAATACCTGACCCCCAAGAAATAATACCTGACCCCCAAGAAATAATAACTGCCAGTACATAAAGCGACCCGCGCCCGGAAATCACTTCCCGGCGCGGGTCTTACCAAACCTATATAATTATTAGCAAAGAAAAACTGTTTGCTTTTCCCGATTTATCGGCGTTCTACGGTGCTCACGGAGCCGGAGGCTGTGTGGCGCACCACGATGTAGATGCCGGAGTCAAGGCGGGGCATTTCGCTTCCGGTGTGGAGCAGGATGCCCTGAGTGTTGTAGATGCTGTAACCGATTATGTCGGAAGCATTCACACGGTCAACGGAGGAGACAGTGACATCCACAGGCAGAGAAATCCATTGCTGACGGCCACGCTGCGCGGCGCGCACTACCAGAGTGGTGGATTCCAAAGCGGGAGCAGTCACAACGGCCTTACCCTCAACTATGGTTGCATCGCCCGAGAGAAGTTCATAGGAGATGTTGCCCTCCTCGGGGTCGAAGTCGAAGTATTCGGTCAGGTCGATGGAGCGGTCATCCTCGCAGATGCTGAGTGCGGCCAGTTCCTCTACGGAGCAGGTGTCACCCAAGTCATCGATGCAGACATAGGAGGGGGTGGTCACACCGTAGGCATTGCGCTTAGTGGAGGTGAACTCCCAGCGGAGTTTCTTCACGGCACCCAGGGATTCAAGCGGGAACCACTGCCAGGTGTCGAGCACATACCAGTCACCTTCATCTTCAGAAGTATAGTCAGCCAGGCGAATCTCCAGCGGGTCAGTGTAAGAGCCATCCTCCTTCTCGCCGCTGATGCGCACGGCGCAGTAGTCACCCTGCTCAAACTTGTCGCTCATGCCGTCACCTTCCAGCACAGAGAGGCGTACCCACTCAGTGTTGTTGAGCCACAGGCCGGGGATAGTCTGAGGTGCGTCGGAGTTAGTCATCGACATCAGCGTCGGGCCATAATAATCACCCATGAAGGCCACACCGTAGCCGGCTGAATCATGACCGCTGCCTGCGGCGCAGACCATGTCATCATTGTAGCTTGAGTAATTGGTACCCTCGAGGTTGGCGTAGCCGAACCAGCTCCAGGAATTCCAGTCAGCCATATAGTAATTGCTGAACTCGAAGGAACCGGAGAGGAACGTGCCTGACGTGTAGTCCGGGTCGTTGAGGTCGCCATGCCACTTGGAATCAGGCTCAAGATAGAGGTCGTCGAAAGTGGCGATAACCATGTCGCCTGAAACATTCAGGCGGGCGGAGGCGGTAGCTTCGGCACCCCAGGCATCAGTAACCTTCACAGTATATAAGTCAGTCACCTCAGCCGTGCGGGAAAGCAGAGCCTCGGAGCCGAGCGGAGAGCCGGCCTTGTCGGTCCAGCTGTAAGTGAAGGGCTGCACACCACCTTCGGCCATAGCCGTCAGAGAGAAGGTGTCACCCTGAGCGATGCCGGTTTCGGCACCTTGCACCCGGGCAGAGAGCTGTGCGGGTTGGCCGCTGAAATCATCAATAGCGGCAGCCCCTTCAGTATAGAGGGTCAGAGCAGCCATCTCGCCCATGTCGCGCAGGTTGACGTAACGCCAGCCGTTTGCGGGCAGAGTCTTTGAGGTCAATTCCTGACCCTCCTCAGAGAGAGCCGTCAGCTCAACCTCCTCAGAGTTGCGGAGCCAGAAACCGTCGAGAGTCAGGTTGGAGGCATTGGTCAGAGTCACGGTAGCTTCAGTGTCCTCCATGACAGCAACCCGGGAGGAACCGGCCACGGGAAGATTCTCCTCCTCTTCCACCAGGAACCCGTCAAAACGTGCGGTTCCATCGAGGAAAGAGCCGGGAGCGTCGTCGCCAATCATCTGCACATTCTCGAAGGTTGAGACAGTAGTCGGCGCATAAGTGGTCTCAAACTCGGGCGCTGCAAAGAGCTCGCCACTTTCGCCACGCAGGGATGTAATCACAAGCCAAGCCTTATACTCAGTGTTGGGGGCGAGGTCAGGCAGGATGAGAGATGCGGGACGGTTCTTGCGCAGGCTGAGAGTCAGTTCTGAGGCCTCGACCGCTTCAGCCTCGGGAGCTTCGGCGGAAGCTTCAAGCACAAGCACGCGGGCTGCGGCATGGCAATTTGCAGCCAATGTCAAGCGGGCAGACTCATGAGTCACGCAGTCAATCAGCGGGTAACCTTCGGCGGGAGCCGGAGTGACAGACAGAGCAGAAGCCTCGTATGCACCTACGGTGGGAGCGGCGGCATCGCGCGGAGTGCCGGAGATGTCAGCAGTTACATACGGCAGCGGGGTACCCTTGGTCAACGGAGCGAAATCCATCGGCTCGAGAATGTCTTCGGCCAGGTATTCCACATCGGCGGTGAACGCAGTGGGGTCAGAGGCTGCGGTTGCCCAGGCTTCGAGGTCGGCAATGTCGCCGGCAAGATAGTTCAGGGGCGCCTCAGCCGAGGAGCGCATCATATTGGTGGTGAAAGCTGCCGGCATATATTCGGCCTTCTGCACACGCACGGCGTAGCCTGCGGCGCGGTTGTCGAAGATATTATTGGCCACGACAGCCTCGCTCATAGTGTCGTTGACGTAGAGGCAGGCGGAAGAGGAGGCTGTGCCGGAGATGCTCACACTGTTGTGAGCCAACCGGAGATAGGGCACCGGATATTGAATCGTGATGCCGCGCACGGCGCTGGTGGCGTTGCTGATTACGATTTCATTGTTGATGATGGCCGGAGCCTTTTCGGCGCTGCCATAGAGATTGCGCACATAGATGCCGGATGAGGAGCTTACCGGATAGGCATGATTGATTATGTTGCCCTCCACGAGCAGGTCATCATAGCCGTTGAGCAGGTCCATGGCATAGTAGGAGGAATAGCTGTTCGGCTGACTCTCGAAGTAGTTGCGGAGCAGGCGGGCGCCTGACTCAGCGCTCAGATAGATACCCTTTGAGTATTGGCCGATGAAGGTGCAGTCGGTGATTGAACCACCCTTCTCAACAGGGAGCGCCACAGGGTTCACAATTGAGGTGCCACCCAGTTGCACACCCATGTATCCACCCTCGAACAGACAGTTCTCGAAGCTCGCATAGTCATTGTTGCGGTCAGGCACAGCCTCGGAGCTTACGTAGCATTCCACCAGAGTGGGGTCGGAGGTTCCGGAGCGGTGAGGCGAATACACGTGGCAGTCGCGCATAGTGAAGTGACGTGAGGCATCCTGGAGCTTCACAATCATCGGGAAGGCATTGGCGGAGCTGGTCAACGTGAGTGCTTCCAGCGTAAGCCAGTCGGCACCCTTCACAGTGAGCACACCATATTCCGGCTGGCCGTAGGAGGCGGTGTAGGAATCATAGTGCAGAGTCACGTCCGCGCGGTTGCCGGAGGCGCTGCGGAAGGTCACGGGGTGAGCCTCGCCGGCACCGGGTATTTCGGGAATGGAGACAAGCTCCTTGTAGTCGCCACTCTCGATGAGGAAAGTCACGGGGCCATCCACACCCTGCTTCAGGGCGTCGGCGGCAGCCTGGATGGTAGCGTAGTCAGCCTCCGGGGAAGCGCCGATGGTATAGGTGCCGTTCATGCCGGGGGTGAGAGCCAGTTCGAGCTGTTCGCCGGGGGTGTTCCAAAGAGAGCCGTCGGCATTGGCTACGGAAGCGAGAGCCACCTTCAGAGAGCCTGCAGCGGGCGCGTCGGCTGCAATGTCGGCACGCAGCCAGAGATAGTAGGTGCCGGGGGTGGAGATAGCGAAGTCGGGAGAGGAAAGAGCGCCGGTGGCAGCGGAGGCTATCTCGTTGACATCATTATAAGACTCGAGCTGCTCGGAGCTGGTGAGCGAGAGTCCGGCAAGCAGTCCGGCTGTGGAGCCGGCAGTGTCGAAGCTGAACTCAGTGAAGGGAACCGGGCCGCGGTTGCCCTCAACCTCCAGACGCAGACGGGCCACAAGCAGCTTCTCGGCGCCGCGCAGCAGGCGGGCATCCTCGACAGCCGTCAATTCGGCTGTGGCGATGTGAAGCGGTTCGGGGCGTACGGAAGAGACTTCGATATACCAGCCGTCGTTGATGTTATTCTTCGTGGGATTGAAGTCTACGGAGAGACAGCCATCCTCAGAGGTGGAGAAAATGTCAGCCAGGTCAGTCTTGGAGCTTGAGAGCTTGGCTCGCAGTGCACCGGAGGCTGCAGCTCCGTCGTATACGTAGAAGTAGTCGCTGATATTGGTATAGAACTGCTTGAAGGCAAAGCGGATAATCTCACCCTCGGCAGGACGGAAAGTGACTTTGCCTTTGTGGGTAGTGGTGTATTTGCCTGTGGCGCCTCCATCGTCGTAGAAGAGCAGAGTCCCCTTGACATCCACCACACGGTCATCGCCGTCGAAGAGATAGACGGCCACAGAGGGACGGGCGCCCTCGGGGTCGGGGGTGATAATGCCTGAGACGGCAGCCCCGTTGACCTTCATTTCAGTCACGGCTGCATCAATGTCATGCCCAGGCTCAATCTGCTCGTTCATATCGAATGCGAGCCAATAGTAGCAGGTTTTTTCCGCAAGGCGGGTGGTGGCCGTCGGGGTGAGAGTTACGGAAGAGGCCTCGGCCTGCACATCGGCAGTGGCAATCAGATTGCCGGTGGTGAACTGATCGGAGCGACCTGTGGAATAGAGTTTGGCGCTCTTTACGCTTCCCTTGGCATCCTTGAGGTCGATGGAGAGCGACTCGAAGGGGAGGGGGTTAAGGTCGCCGGTAGTGGTTGTGGCGATGCGCAGGACAGCCACATTCGTGTCGCCGCTCTGCACCGGGTCGGTGCTTGCCTGACTAACCTCAACCTGCGAGAGCTGCATCGGGGCGGGGATGTATTCGCGCACGGCGGCATTGAAACCCTGGCCCATGGCTCCGTTGTTGCCATTGGGATTGAAGACGATTGTCATGGCTCCATCCACAGAGGATGAGCGGAGCGGGGTCTCGGGACCGGTCTTGGCATTGGCCTGAGTCATGGTCCAGATTGGTTCGCCGGTGGCCTCCGAGCCTGAGTAAACCTTGAAGGAGGGTGCGTTGCCCCAGGTGGGCCAGTTTACGTAGAAGGAATTGAACTCCAGTTCAATGAACATACCCTCGGTGCCGGGATGCAGGGTCACCTTGCGTTCGCCGGCAGTGCCGTCGTAGCCCAGGTAAGAGTTGGAGTGAGGTTCATGGGTGAGCGTCCACTCTCCGAAGATTGTGTGCTCATGATAGTCGCGGGTCAGTTGGCAGACATTATTGATTTCCACAGCAGCCGGAGTGGAGGCTGAGGGGGTCATGCTGCCGGAACTGAGTTGAACATTTTGCAAGGCAGCCGCGATTGTCTGTCCACTCAGGGCGGATGTTGCCGGAGTGATATTGACGTTGAAGATGTTGTCGCGTTCGCCGAGAGCCACGGGAGCCGAGAGAGTCAGCGTGACGGACTCAGATGTAACGTCAGCCTCCCCGAGGAGATTGCCATTGAGGTCAGTCAGGCTCACCGATGCAATAGGAGCGGTGCTTCCGGCCAGGCTGAGGGTCACGGCGTTGAGCGTGGCAGCCGGTTCGGTGCCGACGGTCGTTGCTTCAAAACTGAGCGCTTTGGCAGCAGAGCCGGCAGCCGTATTGATGCCTGACAGGCCGGTGGCTGTCAGGGCGGTGACGGTCATGGGCTGCGGAGTGAACTCCTCGACACGAGCCACCCAACCGCTCTTCGGATTAACGCCGGTCAGGCTTTGGAAGGTTACGGTCAGCGAGCCGTCGACCGCTGTGGAATGAATCGTGAGAGGGTCATTGAGCAGCGAGGCGAGCAGCGCCGTATTGTCGGCCGCACGGCCGTTATAAATCTTCAGTACATCGTTTTTGCCGATGGTTGAGGTGTTGAACAGGTCGAGCGATTCAAAGACTACACGCACCTTCTTTCCGTCATGTTCCGGCTCAAAGGTCACTTCGCCCTCGAAATTGAGAGTTATGTTGCCTTCCGGTCCTCCATCATCATAGAAGAGCAGGGGAGTGTCGCCAATCTTATAGGTGGCCGGGCCCGTGGGCATGAAGAGCATGTTTTTGATTTCAGCCGCAGAGCCGGTCAGGGGAGTTGACAGTCGTTCCGCGTCAGCTACTTTCAGAGAAGAGCATACGGGTGAAACCGATGTGCCGGCGGAAGCCGCCACATCAATGTCGGCCACAAGCCAGATGTAATTGTGCTTTGATTTCAGCGCGTGAGCGCCGGAGAAGGTCATGGTTGGGGCTGCTGCATCGAATGCCTCGCCGAAGATGTCGCCACCGGCGGGACTGTTCTGGTCACGGTTCACCATGCAGCGCAGATTCTTGAAAGCTGCCATGCCGTCGCCCTCAAGTGCGAAAGTTATATTGTTGAGATTAAGGGGATTGCCTCCGCCGTCGGTGAGCATGTCAACGCACATGAGCGGTACCGTCGTGGCGCCGGGATATATATTCGTGGAGAACGCCGTGTTGGCAGCGGCCGACACCCATTCCATATCCTTGGAGGGGACAGACTCAAGCAGGGCTTCCCAACCGGCACCGCTGTTGGCATAGCCGGTGGAATAGTAGAGCACAGACAGTGTGCCGGAGGCTGCCTCGAAAGAGGCTGTCTCGGTGCCGGTTACGGTTCCGATATAACCCTCGGTCACCTTATTGTAAGCGCTGATTTCGCCATCATAGATGTAGAGCACTGGGCCGTTGAGGTCGACACTGTTGAACGTGATTGAGAGGGCATCCCCCTCATTGGCGCTTTTGAAGACACAGAGAGTCTGGTAGTAGAGGCTTTGGATGTTACCCGTAGCACCTCCATGGTCGTAGAAGAGCAGTTGCTCCTCCACAGTCTGCACCGCATCTTTCATGTCCCTTTTCGGCATGTCGTAGGTTGGAATATCCGCCCTTGCCGGAAACCAAAGGAACAGCGCGAGCAGCGCGGTTAGCTTTAGTAGCTTTGTAGACATTGATTAATAGGCTTTTACTGTTATTAATAGGTTAATTGGAATAAATCAGGTTAACCGACATAACAGGAAAAGCCTATGCTCCGTAGCACCACAACCGCCCCGCCGGAGTGGGGTGGAGAGTGACGAGTATTGAGGATTACCGAGCCTATATTCCCGAAGCGCAGTATTCCGGCTATGTCGCGGCATGGCAGGTCTTCTGACTCGTCTCCTCTCAATCACTTCGCAAGCCTTCCCAAATTCCGTGGTTGGAACTCAGTGACCTCCTGTGCGCTCAGGCACAGGCGAGGCGAAGAATGAAACCCATCGCGCATAGTGCGATGAATTGAGACTTACAGCAGCGGGTACTGTAGCCGGATTTCACGGCTTTCCCTTTTAATCCTCGGCCGCCGCACATAGCGAACAGCTTCGGAGCCTTGCTCGGGTGCAAAGGTAACACAAATTTTTTAACCGCCAAAATTCCTTTTCATTATTTCAAAATGCTTGGATGTCCGCTTATAGAAGCTGACCGCAGTCAGAGCGTGAAATGCGATTTGACGTAATGAACTGATGTGAGAAAGCAAAATGTCGAACAAATTCAAGTGGCAAAGATTGCTTAATATCTATTTGAATCCATCGCTGATGTCGGTAATTATAGGATGTTAATTTTTTTTAGAATTTATTTGGTGGTTTTAATAATAGTTTATATCTTTGTGGCAGACAAACTCTAAACGATGCACTATGAAGAAAATTCTATTACTAACGTTCATCCTGCTTGGCTTGAGTAGCACATCTAACGGTAGCGTCGTTGGGCAGGCTTATGATTTCGAGGTGGACGGGATTTATTATTCAGTCCTCTCCGAGGAGTCTAAGACAGTAGCCGTTGTGTGTGGAAACACAGAGAAGAAAGATACCCCGGCATATGTTGGGCCGGAGCGGGATTTAATGGTGTATGATTATACCTCTTGGAAGGGTAATTCATACCGCGGAGACGTGACTGTTCCGGCATCGGTACGTCCCGACAATTCTCCGGAATCATCCGTCTATGCTGTCAGTGAAATCGGTGTGGGCGCGTTTTATAATTGTGACGCGCTGACATCAGTCACTCTTCCTGAGTCTTTAACAAAGATTGATATAGGAGCGTTCCACGGTTGTAGTGCGTTAGAGGAACTCACGTTGCCGGATTGTGTGGAATGGGTAGGCCCAAATGCGTTTCAGTCCTGCTCCTCTATGAAAAAATTGCACTTCAGCCTTGGCTGTTCTGCTATCTTGTCGCAGACGTTTTTCAGATGTGGCACTCAGGTTGCACCGGGAATGGAACTGTCAGGCGTGGAGAATGTAACGTCAATCGGTCAATACGCGTTTTATGGTTCCGGAGTGCGGATATATCCTAATTGGGAAGCGCTGACGAGTATTGGCTATTCGGCGTTTGATTACTCCACTATTGAGGAAGTGAGCATTCCTGCCGCGCTTGTGCAAATCAAACAAACAAAGGGAGCTATCAGTTTTGCAAAAACTTGAAGAAGGTTACTATTGCAGCCGGGCAAATTGATGAATTGGACGATGTGTTTGACGGTTGCGAGGCATTGTCGAGTATCCGGCTGCATGAACCTGTTCCTGCTATATTGTTTGAAGACTGGGCGGCAAAGTGTGCTGCCGGCTGTGAGCTTGAGGTTCCGTCAGAATCGGTGGAAGTCTATAAGGAGGCTCCGCTTTGGAAGAATTTTGCAGTAATTAAGGCGCTGGATACTGATGGCGTGGAAAGAATAACCTGTTCCGGATTTAAGGTGAGCAGCTTGAAGGGTGCACTTCTGATAACCGGCGATGATAAAGTGTCAATTACTGATATGGGAGGCAAAACGGTGTACCGTGGACCATCCGGCACAGTGCAGCTTCCTTCAGGATTATATATTGTCACAGTCGGCACCCAACATTATAAGGTGTTCAGTCGGTAAGGCCGACATCTCAATGCGTTTTGCGGAGACGGGCTACGGGTATTCCGAGCCTGTCTCTGTATTTTGCTACGGTGCGGCGGCTGACGTCGAAGCCCTGTTCGCTCAGGCGCGTGCAGAGGGCTTCGTCGCTCAGGGGGTGGCTCGAATCCTCCTGCTCCACTATTTTCTTTAGGGCAGCCTGCACCTGGCGGGCTGAGACATCCGCCCCATCATCGACGCTGTAACCCTCGGAGAAGAAGAAGCGCATCGGTTTGATGCCGGCGCGGGTCTGGACGTATTTGCCTGAGGTGGAGCGGGAGACGGTGCTGGGGTCGTTGCCGATTATGGCTGCGACATCTTTCAGTGTCATGGGGCGGAGGGTGGACTCGTCGCCGGTCAGGAAGTATTCTTTTTGGATTTTTGCAATGGCGGTGATTACGGCCAGGAGCGTTTCCCGGCGTTGGCGGACGAGGGCAATGAAGTCGCGGGCATCGTTATAGCGGGCGGTTATGTAGTCAGCACCTTTGGGTTTGCGGTTTTCGCGCGACTGCATCAGCTTCATGGCGCTTTCGAATGAGGCTTCGATGGCGAGGCGGGGATTGCGGCCGCCGAGGCTGACGGTAAGAGAGCCGTCATCGTCAGTGTCCACAATAAAGTCGGGGACGATGGCTGCCGCGCGACTGCCGCGTTCGTTCCCCACGGCGCCTCCCGGCTTGGGGTTCAGGCGGGCAATGAGTGCGACGGCTGCTGCGGTGCGTTCGCTGCTGATGCGCAGGCGCGAAGTAATCTTGTGGGAGTGGCGCTTGAGAAAAGAGTCCCAGCAGCGGCGCACAATCTCCAAAGCATCTTCGCGTGCGGTGGATTGGGGGAGGCGGAGCAGTTGCAGCTCCATGCATTGTTCGAGCGACAGGGCGCCCACACCGGCCGGGTCCAGGCTGCGCACAGCCTCCAGAGCCTGCGTCATTGTCTGTGGCGAGACTTCCCGCCCGGTGGCTATGATTATGTCGCTTAGCATCCCGGCGGGGGAGCGGGTGAGATAGCCGTTGGCATCGAGACTGTCGATGATGTATTCAGCCGTGTCCCTGACCTCGGGCGAGAGGTGCAGCTCCGAGAGCTGGGTGAGAAGAGAGGAGTACAGGTCGTCGCCGTCGTCGGGGGTCACCGGGATGTAGATGTCCGTGCGGCCGGAGTCGGGGGTGCGCAGTCTGTACCAGGGAATCTCGTCGGGGTCGGCATAGTCCTTGCGTTGGAGGTCTTCTGAGGATTCACGGAAGCGGTCGCCATGCTCGGTGGGTGTCTCGGGCAGGGAGTCGTCAATCTGTTCCAGCGCGGGATTGTCGGCCAGCTCCTTTTCGACGGCTTCGTCGGCCTCACTGCGGTTCATCTCGAGCATACGCACGAAGCGCACCTGCAGCGGCGTGAGACGCTGTTGCAGGTGCTGACCCAGGTGTTGCTCGATATGTTGACCTTGTGATGCCATTGGGAATTAACTGCAAATTTACACCAAATTTTTCAAATTCCCAACGGCGGCGGGTCAGTAGCTCGTCGGGAAGTCTTCGGGAACCACGATGTAAAAGTCCGCCAGGCCGAGGTAGTCAGTCAGGTCAGCGGGGTCATCGAGACGCAGAGAGGTGACTGTGGCTATGTTCAGCCCGGGGGCATATTCGAGCAGATAGGGAATTATGCCTTCGCGGCTGTTGGAGTGCATGGAGCCGTTGATGTGGAGGAAGAGACCGTTTTTCGGCAGATTTCGGGAGATGAACCAGGCCATGGTGGCATCTTTCAGGGCCTGAGCCTCCGAGAGCCGACGCATCTCTTCGGGGGAGCGGCGGCTCAGCATCTGCATGGCGGCGAAGCGGTCGTCGGTGGCGGAGTCGTAGCTGAACGTAATGGGCAGCGGAGCGATGAATCTCTTGGCTTCGTCTGACAGGGAGTCGAGGCAGGCAAGCCCCTCCTGGCTGACGGCATTCGCATAGCGGCGGGGCACGTTGGTGGCCACAAAGGGGATGGAATGCTCTTTGGCGTAGAGGATAACCGGGTAATAGTCAGTCGAATAATTCGGCCACAGCCGAGCTTCAGCCTCAAAGCGGTCATAGCTGATGAGGCGCTGCATGTATTCGTCAAGAATCAGCTGATTGTCAGCCTCCATCATCTCTTCTCCAAGCACGAGGGAGGGGCCGCGACGCCCATGGAGGTCCTCAGTAATCTTATACTCCATCCAATGGGCTATGGGGCAGTTGTGGTTCTCGCCAATGAAGACGACGTCGGCGCGGGAGAGGGAATCGGTCATTTGGGTGAAGGATACCTCCTGCCCCCGGTTGTCAAACAGGCGGTAAGCGACCGGCGACTGAGCGGATGCGCAGAGGGAGGCTGAGAGGATAAGAGAGCTGAATACTAAGGTCTTAATCATGGTGAGGAATGGTTTGTCGGCTCATGTAGAGAAGCAGATAGAGGTCAGGCGTAATCATCGAATCGAAAGCCTGCTGAATCTCTTCGGGAGTGATGGAGTCAATTATGGAGTCGTAGTTATTAAAGTCAGAGAAACTCTCGCCGTTTTTCAGCAGGGAAATCAGGGTGGTGCGCCAAGCTGAGGGGGAATAGGGGGTGAGTGTCTCGCGCTTGGCAATTTTGCATGAGAGCTTGATTGCCTCCAGCTCCGAGGCTGTCGGGGGAGTGGAGCGCAGGGAGTGAATCACATCGCGCAGAGCCGCTTCGACAGCTTCCATGTTGGCATTGTCGGCAGAGGAATTGATGTCGAAGTAGCAGTAGCCGCGCGGCAATCCCTCATAGGTCAGCCCCACGTAAGGGGAATAGACCAGCGAGCGGCTTTCGCGCAATTCGCTGATGACGCGGTTGCCGAGCAGAGCATTCATGATTTTAAGAATGAGGGAGTTGCGCAGGCCGGGAGAGTAAGAGGAAAAGAAGATGTAGTCGAATTCGGTCTGCGAAGGGTTCTCGTTGGGAAACTGCTCCACCAGAGTCTTCTGCGGCAGACTGAGGGGGGAGAAGCGGGTGAGGGTCTGCGAGGCAGCGGGCAGGTCGGAAAAGAGAGCCGCGAAGTCAGCGGCGATTGAATCGGGATTGCAGTTGCCGGCCACGATAAATGTGCAGCGCTCGGGGTTCAGATAGAGTTTCTGATAGAAAGCGGCGATGCTGTCGAGGCTCATGTTGCGGATGTTGCGCTTGAGAGCAGCAGTGTCAGTGGGGGCGGAGGAGGGGAGTGAGTTGCCCATCAGCTCGTCGAGGCGTGCACGCAGTCGGCGGTCCGGGGCGCGGTTCAGCATCTTTTCGAGCATCGACTCCTTACCTGCATCCTCGAGCATGGAGAGACGAATCTCCTCGAAGTCCTCATAGCGCAATTCCGGGTGGAGGATTTTCTCATGGAGGAGATTGAAGAACTCCGTGTGGCGAGCCGGCTCAAACGCGCCGAGAAAACCGTGCCAGTCTTTTTCGATGGCAGTGCTGAGGGTGAGTCCGCTCTCATACATGTAGTCAGACAACTCCTCGTAAGGCATGGCGGCGATTCCCCCCAGGTCAATATAGCTTGCGGCATCGCCGAGCAGGGGGAGGCGGTCAGCGGGAATGGAGCTGAAGCCACCCGGAGCAACCATTGCAAACATGGCCGGGCCATCATCGGTGGTTCGGCGCACGGCGAGCTGCATCCCGTTAGTCAGGGTGTATGTGTGCAGCTCCAAAGGGGAAAGCACTTCCCGGTTGATGATAGCCTCCGGGCGGGGCTGCCGGGGGGTGGTCAGAATTGGCGGAGCCGCAATCTCGCGTCGGGGCGTAGCCTCGGGAGCGGCGAACGCGTAAGGGAGCGGCTCGCTGTTGAAGCCGTCGGCCCAGGCCCGGGTCAGGTGGTCGAGAGACAGGCGGGAGGCTCGGTCGGGAGATGTGCGCACCGCCAGCAGCAGCGACTTGTCCATGCAATCCATCCAGACCAGCAGCAGCGAATCAGCCTCGGCGGCCGAGATGCCGGCCACGGCTTCGCGCAGGCGCGTGAGCTGATCGGAGTCAGTGACATAGCTGTCGCCGGAGAGGTAGCGGTCAGCAAGCTCCTCACACCATGCTGCAGATGAATAATCCGAGTGAGCGGAATTGTCGAGGCGCCCTGCGGCGCGCCCGGCATGATACTCAATCTCCTCAGGGAGGAAGCCGAAGCGGAGCGCGCCCTTGACCTCGCGGGCAGTCAGAGCTATGCAGGAATCAATCGGAAGCCCGGCGCTGCTGCGGGCGGTCAGCACCAGATGATTGGTGTCGCCCAGATACCAGGCGTCGCTCACATCGGTCTTGATTCCCCGGTCAGCAAGACGCTTGGCGAGAGCAGCTGTGACGACAGCATTCAATTCGCGCCGGCGGGCATCGGCGAGCGTGTGTGTGACTATGCCCGGATGAGGAACAATGAACTCCACCTCGTCGCGCGAGGCGAGAGAGTCAATGTCAAGCATAATGTTGCGCGACGGGCTGTATTCCAGCGGATAGGAGCGAAAGCCGGGGTCGGGCCGCGCCGGAATGGGAGCCAGCATATCGGTCAATTCGCGCTCAAGAGAGTCAGGGTCCAGATCACCCACAATGACCACCGAGGCAAAGCGGGGGGCATACCAGGTGTCGTAGTAGCTGCGGAGACGGTCGGCGGTCATCCGGCGGATTTCCTCCGGAGTGCCCAGAGGCATCCGTTGGCTGTAACGGTTTTGACCGATTTTCAGGTCGTAGAAGGGATCCTCCTGATAGAAGCTGCGCAGCTCCTCCAGGATAATCCCCTTTTCAGTTTCCACGCGTGCCGGGTTGATGGTCAGTTGGTCAATCCAGTCGCGGATGATGCCCAGTGGCTTTGCAAAGCCGTTGTTACGTAAAGAGTCGGCCGGAGCTGCAAACATGTAGATGGTGCGGTCATGGCCGGTGAAAGCATTGATGTCCACTCCATACTTCATTCCCATTGATTCCAGATAGGCCACGGCGCTGCGGCCGGGGAAGTGAGTGGATCCTCCGAACGCCAGATGCTCCAGGAAATGAGCGGCGCCCCCCTGGTCCTCCTCCTGCTGGAGCGCTCCCACGCGCCACACCAGCCGGAATTCCACGCGTCCGGCCGGAATGTCGTTGGGGAGAATAAGATAACGCAGCCCGTTCTTCAGGCGCCCCTCGCGGGCCTCAGCCGGGAGCTTAATCTCTTCATTCAGAGAGGTGGATTGGGCGAATGCAGGTGCGGCCATTGCCGCCCCCAGCAGGAGAGCGGCAATGCGCACAACCGAAAGTACGTAACGATTCAAGGCGAGATTACTTTACTTTAAGGAATAGACAACAGTCACGCGGGAGTAGCCATACTGGTCAGCATGGTCGAAGGGGAAGGTGAAGGTCATGGTGCCGGCGTTGAAGTCAATCACACCGGAGGGACGCACATAGAGATTGGCCACACCATCCTCCTCTTCGTCAACCTCCCAGGCATCCTCCAGCACATCGGAGATGCCGAGATAAGTGGCCGGAGCGGCGCTCACTCCATAGGTGAGCAGTTCCAGAGCAGAGGGAACACCGTTGGCAATCATGTCGAGCTGACGGCTCCAAGCTGAGTAGGTGTAGTTGAACGGAATCCAGCTGGAGGCATAGTTATAGGTGAGATTCATGTCATACTCCGGATTGTAGATGGGCTGACCGTTGGTGCCATAGATGAGTCGCTCCCCTTCGCTGACAAATTCCACATTGGCTTTGCCATTGGCGATAGAGGTTATGCGCAGGCCGGGCAGAGTCACCCCGAAGGTTTCCTGCGATGTTGCGTTCCAGTTGAGCAGCTCCATGAGTTCCAGCCCGGAGCCTTCATCCTCCAGAGCGAAGTATTCGCGGTCATCCACAGTGAGGCGCAGGAAAGAGCGGTAGAGATAGTCAGTCAGACCCATGGGGTTCTCATCCATGTTGAGCACAGGCATCTCCTCGGTTGACTCTGTGCTGAGATTGAACAGAGTGGAGCCGGAGAGGGTCAGTGTGGAGGGTGAGACGAACGCATCGCGGGTGCCACTGCCGGGGAACTGCAAGGAGCCGGAGAGCTTGATGTTGCCCAGCCAGGGGGTGATGTCGATGCCATATTTCGTTTTCCAGGTTTCGACGAGCGCTTTCAGTTCGGGAGTGAGAGGGGTGGCGCCGGATGCCGGATTGACAGTGACGGTCACATTTTCCTTGATGTCAACCGGAGTGCCGGCAGGTGTAACCTCAGCCACCTTGAAAGAGAAGGAGGCGGGAGCGGTGAGACCGGTGGCATTCCGGGCGGAGATGGTGAAGGAGCCGGTGGTGCTTCCGGCAGTGATGCTGACTGTGTTGTCAGTGAGGGTCAGCACACCGTCAAGGTCATTCTCCGCTTCAAATTTCAGAGTGAGGTCAGCTGAGGGCGCATAGCTGAGAGTCACATCAACAGTCAGAGCCTCGTCGCTCCCTTCAGCGAGGGTCGACGTGCCGCCGGGCAGGCTCAGATAGATGTGGTTGGTGACCCCGCTTTGGGGTTCATTGTTCTCGTCCGAACAGGATACCATGGCCGGGAGCAGGCAGACTGCCAGGGCCAGATAGTGGAAAACTTTTTTCATAGTGTATTAATTATTTTGAAAGATAAATCAAGCAGTATCTCAATCATTAAAAGAGGATTTCGGCCACTCGGGATTTTGATTGGCTGCCTCATTATAGAGATATTCATCCTTAGGAATCGGGAGGAGCCATCGGTAGTCTCCGGCGGGGGGAATGCGGGTGGAAGGGGTGTTAAGCAGAGTGGCGCGATAGCGCTTCAGGTCGAAGAAGCGTTCCCCCTCACCGAGAAATTCGAGCTGCTTCTGGTGCAGGATTGCGAGCATCAGTGGGTCGCCGGTCAAATCGTCGGCCAGCAGCTCGGCGCCGCGGCGCGACAGATATTCATTCATGATCGAGCGGGCTTCTGCCCCCTGTCCCTCCCGGACCAGCGCTTCAGCCGCCGTGAACAGAGCGTTGGAGAGACGCATCTTATTGACGAACGTAATCTCCCGCTTTTCGCGGCGCAGCCGATTGTATTTTCCGATGAAGGGCAGAGTGCCGAGAGCCGAGGTGGTCACTTCGCATATGCTCCAGGGGGTGCGGCAGTCGGTCGGCCCGTAAGCGGCGGCTATGGCCGGGGCTACTGAGAAATAGTCGCCGGAATTTGTGTCATAGACAATCTCCTGATAGAAGCTGCCCGTGCGGTCGGGACTGTTGAAGATGAAGATTTGCTCGGCGCTCGTGGTGCTGTTCCAAAGCGCATCATAGGCCTGGGGAGCGAAGACCTCGAACCCATATTTGTCGAGCAACTCACGGGCGAGGTGGGCAGCCTCTGCGCAGTTGCCGGCATACAGCTCCACCTGCGCAGAGAGCAGCAGAGTGGCGTCGGAGGTAATCCAAGCTTTGTTGGCGCCGCTGTTGCCAAGCTCCCGGGCGCGGGTGAGCAACGAGCGAATCTCCGCGATGCAGTCTTTAATCGGGCGGCGGGGAAGGTTCTCCATAGCCACTTTATCCTTGAGAATGATTCCGTCAGCATCGGGCGTGTCAGGGCCGGAGGCAAAAAGCTGCAACAGACGGAAATAGCAGAAGGCTTTCAGCGTGTAGGCCTCAGCGGTGAGATTGTTCAGCGCCGTGCGGTCAGCCTCCGAGCTCACCTTTATGTCAGGGGTGCGCTCAAGCAGAGCGTTCAGTGAGGCTATAACCTCGTAATACTCAGTCCATAGCGAGGCACTCAGGTCAATCAGCGCCTGCGGCTGCCAGGTGTATTCATTGTTGAGCGATGAATTGCGCGGAGCCCAGTAAGTAGGCTCGAAATCATCGGCAAGCAGCGCGAGGTCAAACTCCGGATTGGGGAGGGAATTATAGGCGTAAGCCAGCAGCTCGCGCCCGGTTTCGGGAGTGGTTATTGCATCCGGGTCAGAGAATTGGTTCTCGTAGGGGATGTCGAGCGAGCAGCCCGACAGGAGCATCAGCAGGAAGAGGGTGGCTGAAAGGGTATATCTCATGGTCGCTGACATCAGAATGTTACGCTAAGATTCATTGTTATTACCGGCTGGATGGAGGCACCGAGTTTACCGGTCTCAGGGTCAGATTCGCTGTAAGGGGTGATGGTGAAGAGATTGGAGGCCTGAAGGGCAACCGAAGCATACTTGATGAGATTGCCGGTGTGGCGGAGCAGCGTCTGCGGCAGGCGGTAGCGAAGCGAGAGCATGGAGAGTCGCAGATAGTCTGACGACCCGGTGTTGGAGGTGTTGGCATAGGAGAGGGTCTCAATGGCCGAAGAGGCATAGAAGGGGGAGTAGTAGAGCTTGTCGACGTCGCCTCGATGGAACCACATGGTTTCGGTCAGGCCGGCCAGGGCGTTGTAGTTGACATCGTCGCGGTTACGCACGTAAGTGTAGTTGTATTGCCGCACACCTCCGGAGACCCAGTAGAAGTCGGCATCCAGCTCAAATTCACGCCAACTCACCCCCAGGCTGATGGTGCCTGAGAAGGGGGGTGTCAGGTGGCCGAGCACTATGAAATCGTCGCGGGTGAGTTTCGTCTTGCCCGGCTCTATCTCGCGACCATCCTTGCCGATGAAAATCGGAAGCCCGGTCACGGAGTTTATGCCTGTCTGCTGCAGGCCGTAGAGAATGTCATAGGCTTTTCCGACCTGAAAGTCAGGAATCAGAGAGTAGTCGCTGGTGTAGAGCTTGTCGGTGTAGTAGAGGTCGACCACTTTGTTGCGGTTGTAGGCCGCCGTAGTGCTGAACCGGAATTGCCAGTCAGGATGCAGGTCAGAGAGGTTCAGCGAGATGCCCGCCTCCACGCCGTCGTTGCGCAGGGTGCCGATGTTGCGCTTCATCATGCTGAAGCCGTTGCTGGCCGCCACGGGCACATCCAGCAGTGCGTCGGCTGTCTCGCGGCGATACCATTGCAGGTCGAGGCTCACGAGGTTGAACAGCCCCATGTGCAGGCCGGCGTCGATGGAGGTGGTGTGTTCCGGCTTCAGGTCGCGGTTATAGAGAGCCAGGAGCTGGAGAAGGCGTGAGTTGTCGTAGGTCTCTTCAAGATAGGCGAAGGTGGCTATGGTCTGCGCCGCGCTGACCCCGGCCAGGGAGGCGGTGCTGCCGTAGCTCGCTTTCAGGTTGAGGCGCGTCAGCACCCGGTTGCCGGCCAGGAAGGGATAGGATGAAGGTGTGATTCCGGCGCCAACGGCCCAGGCCGAGTTCCAGCGCTTGTCAGAGGGGAGCAGCGAGGAGGCGTCAAGCTTATAGGTGGCGAAGAGGTCATAGGTGCGGTCGAAGGTGTAGCCGGCCACAGCCCCGACACCAAGTTGCGCAACTTTCTCTTTGAGAGCGGAGACGGCGGGCTTGCGGGCACCCGTGAGTGACTGGTTGATGAGGGCGGCCGAGGGCTGGTTGCCCACACCATATCCGATGATGCCGAGGTTGTCGGTGTTAGTCAGATAATAGTCATGGTTAAGGCTGAGGGTCACGTCATGGCGGTCAGCGAAGAGGTGATTGTAGACGGCGCGCACGTTGTAGGTGAAATTCATCAGCGTGTTCTTGTCCTTGGCAAGGCGTCCGAGTTCGGCGGCGCTGAAGCCGCTCTGCTGTTCGGAATAGGAGGAGGCCGGAGTGAACTGTGTGGACTCCGAGAGCAGATAGTCCAGTCCGGCTACGGCTGAGATATCCAGGTCAGGCAGGGGGCGCAGCTGGATGCTTGAGGAGATACCGGCACGCTTCTCGGTGCTGTTGCCGCTGTATTGGTAGAGCAGGTCGGCGAGCGAGCGGTTCGGGTAAGACCAGAGTTGGAGGCTCTCCGGAGTCTCATAAGGATTCAGATTATAGATGAGTGAGGCCGGGGAGAAGCTGCTTCCGTTGGGGGTCTTGTTGTCGGTGTATCCTCCATCCATGGTGAGCGTGAAGTCGCCGATTTTGCCGATGGCCAGGTCAAGCCCCATGCGCAGGGTGCCGCGCAGGGTGCTGTTCCCTTCAATCTGTCCCCCCTGTGTTGAGATGTTGGCGCTCATGAAGTAGGAGGCCTGTTCGCCACCCCCTCTCACCGAAAGATTGTGGTTCTGATAGAGCGCTGTGCGCATCAGGCGGTTGAACCAGTCGGTATTGATGGCGCGCAGCGAGTCGAGCGTTGCGGCTCCCGAGGCAATCATTGCGTCGAGGTTGGGCGAGCCGGCATAGTGCTTACGGAAATAGTCAGCGCTGTATCGGTAGCCCGGCGTGGCTTCATTCATCATGAGCCGCTCCAGCTCCAGCTTTTCGGCTGACTTCATTACGTCGACACCCCGCCTCCCTTTCAGCGTGACACCCATGCTGAGAGTGTAATTGATATCGACGGCGCCGAAGTGGCTTCCTCGCTTAGAGGAGACCTCAATCACGCCGTTGGCCGCCTTGATGCCATAGAGCGCGCAGGCTGCCGCATCCTTCAGCACCTTTATCTCACGGATATCCTGGGGATTGAGCGAGCGGAAAGTGTCGGCGGAAATCACCTTGCCGTCAAGCACATAGAGCGGCTCGTTGGCAGAGTCGCCGGCGCGCAGCGACTGATTGCCGCGTATGCGGATTGTAGGCTTTGAGCCAAGTTCGCCGGTGTTGGTCACAATCAGTCCCGGCACGGCTCCCTGCAATGCAAGCCCCATGTCCATGACCGGCTTTTCGGTCAGTCGCTTCATGTCGACTGTCTGCACGACGCCTGACCGGCTTCTGACATCAATATCATTGATGTTGGGCTCTGCAACGACCGTAACCTCCTGAAGCATAGTGGGGTCGGTCTCCATAGTGAAATTCATGACCGGCTCCCCGTGATAGGTGACATCTATGCTCTTCATTCCCATGGCTGACACCGTGATTACGGCTCCCTCGCGGGGCCTGCCGGCGAGGCTGTAATGGCCGTCAATGTCGGTGGCCGCTCCCAGCGACGACTTCTTGACCTTTATCATGGCACCCACCACCGGCTCCCCCTCAGTGTCGGTCACGACCCCTTGCAGCTCCTTTTGAGAGGCGTGGGAAGCGGCGGCGCCTGACGGCAGGGTGGAGGCATTAGATGACAGCAGAATGCTCGCAAGACAAATAAAAGTAAATAGAACCCTAAGCATTGTTTAGCGGGAGAGGAGTAAGCGAAAAACCGTTGCTGAAGCCCGCTGCCGGCTCGGGAGATGTCTCCTGTTTTATAGTCAGCAGGAAGCTTTCAATATTAAAAACTAAGACAAAGTTAGGCTATACTTTCAAAATCCCCAAGAAAATCAATAAAAGAAGTAACCCTATGCATTAAAAATACTTAAATTTGAGTATACGGCTCTCTGTTCGGCTTCCTGTGCAGCGGCTTCGTATGCCTACAATTGAGGATGCCGCTCTCCGGCGGCTTTGAATTCGGCTTCCATCTCTTCGCGGCGGCTCGGTGACACTGATTGATGCCAGACGAGGCTGTCGGGCGTAAACTGCCGGTAAGCCTCCGCCAAAGTGCCCTGATAGCGTGACCCGATAATCAGCCAGTCGCAATGCAACGGCTCTCGGGCGGGACTGCTGCTCATGGCGCTGTCAAGGAAAATGATTGTGTGCCCCTGCAGCTCTGCGCAGCTCAGGGAGCCGCGTGGCAATTCCATCTTTTCCGGCTCGCCTCGGCGGGTGGAGCGCAGCAGGCAGCGGGAGGCTCCCCTCCCAAGCTCCAGGGTGTCGGGTGGCACCGGAGCCGGTGCAAGCATAATCAGCAGCCCGGATGCCACTACCCCGCCCAGGGCTGAAAGCAGTTTCCATTTCCCGCCAAAGCTCAGGTAAAGAGCAAAGCAGATGAGTGCTCCCATATAGAACCATATCGGCAACTCATTGATATACAGGCTGACATGTGAGCCGGGCAGATTTCCGGCCCATGTGGCGCAGTGCATCAGTGCGGCATAGCCTCCATCAAGCAGTGTGGCGCAGAGGCTGCAATCCACTCCGGCGAAAAGCAGCAGAATATACAGCACTCCGATGCCGAAATAAAAGGGGAGAAGCGGCGCCAGCAGAAGGTTGACCGGGAGGAACCAAAGCTGAACGGAATGAAAGAAACGGGCGGTCAGCATCCAGGAACTCAGAAACGCTACGCAAGGAACTGCTATCCAAAGTGTTGCGTTGTGAAGCCAAGGGTGCATCCGCTCCCGGGCCGGAGTCAGCCCCGAGACAAGAAACAGAATGCCTCCGGTCACACAGAAGCTCAGCAGAAATCCTGCGTCAAACAGTGCGCGCGGATCCACCAGGAGTATCAGGAACGCCGCCAGACACAGAGAGTTGAGTGCCAATCTCGGCCGTTGCAACAGTATGGCAATAATCACGCAGCTCGCCATCACAGCCGCTCTGACCACCGGCGCTCCCAGACCGGCAAGCAGCGCGAAGCACCAGATGCCGGCAATCGTGAGCAGATACCGTAGCCTGCGCCCATTGATGTAATCCAGCGGGCGCAGAAGCAATGCCAGGATAAGCACCACTATGCCGACATGCAACCCGCTGACGGCCAGCACGTGAGCAATCCCGGCGGCCGTGAATGCAGCTCGCGTCTCGCGAGTCATGTCGGAGCGCAGGCCGGTGAGCAGCGCTGCCATAAACACTTTCGTGTCAGTCTTCAGGGCTGACTCATTCAGACGCTCCACAATCCTGAGGCGGGCATCCCCGGCAAGCGTAAGGAGCGAGCGCTCATGACCCGTGTGGGCGATAAGCCGGGAGGGGCAGCTCTGCGTGAAATCAATCCCCCTGCTGAACAGATAGCTGAGATAGGCCGGCTCACCGGAGGCCGGGGTGAAGATGGCCGGGAAAGTAATCCGGTCCCCTGCTGTCAGAGGAACCGAATCAGTGTAGAGCAGCAGCTTGGTGTGCAGCCTCCGCTCCTCGCCGCTCCGGCGCGGCGTGAGACTTGTGACCTCCACCGTGAGCCGTGAGCCTGACTCCGTGCCGGCAGATTCCCTTACGATACCCCGTGCAAGGTATCCGTCAGGAATCTCCTGAACATCCATAGGCAGATTGATGGATGCCGTCAGGATTCCCGTGCCGCAAAAGCAGAGAATCACCGGCAGCCATGTCAGATCGCGCATCGTGAAGCGCACTCGCCTCCACTCCAGAAGAATCCACAGAACAGCGCCCCCGAGCAGCAATCCCAACCCGGCAGAAGCCGAAGCGCCCGCGCGGAAACACAATAAGAGCCCCCCGCAGAATGCCCCGGTAATCGCCGCAAAAGGCGCACGGGGAAGCTGCGGGGGTATAAACATGTTTAACTGTTTTGCCGAATTTAACTGTTTTGCCGAAGCAATTCAGTCGGCCGAAAGTTAGCGGACAACAGTCTTGGAGACTTTGCCACCCTGACGGACGATGTACATCTGTCCCTTAACAGGCTCGCTCACACGCAGACCCTGCATGTTGAAATATTCAGCCTGTCCGCCGGCTACGTCGATAGTCTCGACAGCGGCAGGAGTGGATGTGTAAAGAATGGAGAAGGAGCGGGTAGTGTCACCCATCTTCATGGTTACATTATACTTTGAATCAAATTTTACATTCTCAGCTGCGGAGGGGTCCAGGCAATACACAGTGTAGCCGATATGTTCGCCGATGCCGCCGGGAGTCGAGGAGTTGGCGTTAACCGTTGCAGTTACATCGCCTGTCTGGCAAACAAAGCCGAGACAAGTCTGCCACAGCGGGGTGAGACCTGCGAAATCATTATTGTCGTAAACCTTGGTCACGGAAACCAGACACTGGGCGTCAGAGGATGTATTATTGACAACTTTAATGAAGGCGGCGCATTCGAGCTGAATCCCCTCCATCTCGGGATTAGCTACATATTCCTTGCCCTCCTGCACGAGCTCATAGCCGGAAGTCGCTCCGGAGGCAGCGCTCTCGGCATTGGTGGTGATGTAGAATTCATAGTCAGCGGCTGCTGCGGGAGCTGCTGCTGCGGCCACGAGAGCCATTGAGAGTAAAAGTTTTTTCATTTGCGTGATATGTTAGTATGAATATTTTCAGCCGTTTGCGAATAACCGGGCCGCAGACCTGAGCCCGAAGTAATGCCCTGTTATCCACCCTGCAAAATTAAGAATAAAACTCTGCACGGCCAAGAATAATAAGGCTTTTTCACATTCACAACAAAAAACGGAGCTGTTCTTCCCTCCATGTCAGGTTTTTTTTGTACTTTTGCACGAGATTTAACGCGCGCGGAGCGCAACATAATCAAAGATAGATTGTTTAGAGTATAGATTAATCAAAAACCATTTTTATAACCCGTAATTCAAGCTATGGCAGAACTGAATCTCAGCCAGTACGGCATCAAGGATGTTAAGGAAATCATCCACAACCCCTCTTACGAAGAACTTTACAAGTATGAGACTGCTCCCGGTCTCGAAGGCTTCGAAAAAGGCCAGGAAACCGAACTCGGCGCAGTTAATGTAATGACCGGTATCTACACCGGCCGTTCGCCCAAAGACAAATACCTCGTAAAGGATGCTACCAGCGAAAACACCGTGTGGTGGACATCTGAGGAATACAAGAACGACAACAAGCCCATCGACACCAAGGTGTGGAACGAGCTGAAGGAAAAGGCCGTTAAGGAGCTCAGCGACAAGACCCTCTTCGTGGTTGACTGCTACTGCGGTGCCAACCCCGCTACCCGCCTCAAAGTGCGCTTCATCATGGAAGTGGCCTGGCAGGCTCACTTCGTGACCAACATGTTCATCCGTCCCTCCAAGGAGGAGCTCGCTGACTTCACCCCCGACTTCGTTGTCTTCAACGCTTCCAAGGCTAAGGTTGAAAACTACAAGGAGCTCGGCCTCCACTCAGAGACTGTGGTTGCCTTCAACCTCACCGAGAAGGAGCAGGTTATCCTCAACACCTGGTATGGCGGCGAGATGAAGAAGGGTATGTTCTCAATGATGAACTACTTCAACCCCCTGCGCGGCATCGCTTCCATGCACTGCTCTGCTAACACCAACATGGACGAGACTGAGAGCGCTATCTTCTTCGGCCTCTCCGGCACAGGTAAGACCACCCTCTCAACCGACCCCAAACGCAAACTCATCGGCGACGACGAGCACGGCTGGGACGACGAGGGCGTATTCAACTACGAAGGTGGCTGCTACGCTAAGGTTATCAACCTCGACAAGGAGAGCGAGCCCGATATCTACAACGCTATCCGTCGCGACGCTCTGCTCGAGAACGTAACCGTAGACGCTAACGGCAAAATCGATTTCGCTGACAAGAGCGTGACCGAGAACACCCGCGTTTCTTACCCCATCTACCACATCGAGAACATCGTTAAGCCCGTCTCAAAGGGTCCCGCTGCAAAGCAGGTTATCTTCCTTTCTGCTGACGCATTCGGCGTGCTGCCCCCCGTGAGCATCCTCAACCCCGAGCAGGCTAAGTACTACTTCCTCTCCGGCTTCACCGCCAAACTCGCTGGTACCGAGCGCGGCATCACTGAGCCCACTCCCACCTTCTCCGCTTGCTTCGGCGCAGCATTCCTCAGCCTGCACCCCACTAAGTATGCTGAAGAGCTCGTTAAGAAAATGGAGAAGAGCGGCGCCAAGGCTTATCTCGTGAACACCGGTTGGAACGGCACAGGCAAGCGTATCTCTATCCGCGACACCCGTGGCATCATCGACGATATCCTCAACGGCGATATCCTCAAAGCTCCCACCAAGGTGCTCCCCATCTTCGACTTCGTGATCCCCACCGAACTCCCCGGTGTTGATCCCAAGATTCTTGATCCCCGCGACACCTACGCCGATCCCAAAGAATGGGAAGCTAAGGCCAAGACTCTCGCCGAGATGTTCATCAAGAACTTCAAGAAGTTCGAGGGCAACGAGGCAGGCAAGGCTCTCGTAGCTGCCGGCCCCCAGCTCTAATCAGCTGAATAGTTAGACCAAATAATACCGACACCCGGTCAGTCGCCTTTGCAGGCTTCTGGCCGGGTGTTCTTTTTTAGCGCACCTCACTCAGCGGGACGAAACCGGCGCAATGAAGGCATCGGCTATATGCGTAAGGATGTAATCGTCCGGGGTGCCGAGCACCGTGATAATGTCAAACCGATAGTCATAGTCCTGCTCCTGCATCCGCAGGTATGAGTCAGCTGCACGGGCAATCATCCGCCGCTTGCGCATATCCACAGCCTCAGCCGGCGACGTCGGGTCAGCGGCCCACTCCTCGCGCGTTTCTCCGGCATACGGACTGCGAGCCTTGACCTCAGCGAACACCATCACCCCCGGCAACTCGGCAATAATATCAATCTCCGCATGAGAGGCGCCCATGCGCCACCGCCGTTCCCGAATGGCATAGCCCTCCCTGACCAGGTGCTCCACAGCCAACTCCTCAGCCAGCACCCCCCACTCGTAAGCCTCACTCCTGTCCAACCCCATACCTCATCCGGCAGTTGCTATGGTTAATGCCAGTTCATTCATTGCAAGACACTGGTCACGCGACAATGGTTGCCGTTCTGCTGACTGTGCCGGAGCAATAATCAGAAGCTTTCCCTGCTCGCACTGTTGAAAATCATGCGCAGCCGGCTTGAAACGGGAGCCGAATGCCTCGGGAATTATTAAAATGATGCTTCCTCCTAATGATTCTGCCTGACGGCGAATCTCTTTCTCTTTTGTTGAAATGAAAGGTGATATGAGGACTCCCCCGTTGGATGCACAATACATCCACCGGTGCCGATTAGTCTCATGCTCCGACTCGCTGTCTCTCCTATGAACGATAACCTGTTCTTTGAAAGGATTTTTAAGCAAGAAGAAGTTGCCATAGGTGTTATATCGCTTCCCTTCAATTAAGACATTATAGCATCTCCTAAAATATTCGGGAAATTGTTGGCGTGCAGCCAGTCGATGAGGATTCTCTTTTATGTAGCGAAACAGGGTGTCGAGTGAGCGCCCCGGCTTTAGTATTTGGTCATTGTATCCCTCATTGAAGACTGCCTCTCCACCCCGAGTCCGGTTTACGGTCACTTTCCACCTGGCAATAAGCGCCCCCAAAGGCTTTTCCATCTGTTTGGTAACGAATACCAAAATATGAATGTGGTCAGGCATGACCGCATATTGAAGCACCCTGACTCTCGAATCAAGCAAGCTAAATTCATGTATGCAGTTGCGAATAATGCGTCCTATCGGAGATAGCTGAATTTCTGCGCAACCTCTGTTCCCGGGCTTGATGCGTGCATCGCCGGCGACCGCTCCGAAATTGGGAATGCCGGGTAGTTTGGTAAGTGTAATCATGTATATGCACCGGGATTTATAATCGTGCCAAGGTGCGCGGTAAATCTGTTTGTCTGCCATTTGGTGGAGGGGAGTTGCTAAGGTATTGCGGTTCGGCTGAAGCCGACATCCTTACAAATTAATTTGCTTTGGTCTTTGTGAAATACTGCCACTTTGTTATCTGTAAACTGAGCTAATTAATTTGTTGAAGGTTTCAGCTTCAGCTGGGGGCGTTCTTCAGGGGGAGAAAGGGAGGGGGGAGGTTTGGGTCTGGCCGTAGGTGGCGCGGTCGAGGTTGCGGTAGGTGATGGCTTCGGCTATGTGGGCGCTCTCTACATGCTTGCAGCCGGCAAGGTCGGCTATGGTGCGTGCTACGCGCAGGATGCGGTCGAAGGCGCGGGCTGACATGTTGTGGCGGTCCATGGCTTCCCGCAGGCGCGACAGCCCTTCGGCATCGGGCCAGGCGTAGCGGTGGAGGTGACGGGTGCCCATTTGGGCGTTGCAGTGCACTCCGGGCTCATTCTTGAAGCGCTCTTGCTGCAGTAGGCGTGCTTTCACTACACGCTCGCGGATGGCGGCGGAGCTTTCTGCCGGTGCGGTGGAGGCCATGTGGTCGAAGCTCACGGGCTGGATTTCTATTTGCAGGTCGATGCGGTCGAGCATGGGGCCTGAGATGCGGCTCATGTAGCGCTGCACTTGGCCGGGCATACAGGTGCAGGCGCGGGTGGGATGACCGTAATAACCGCAGGGGCAGGGGTTCATACTGGCCACGAGCATGAAGGAGGCCGGATAGTCTACGCTGAATTTGGCGCGTGATACGGTGATGAAGCGGTCTTCAATCGGCTGACGGAGCACCTCGAGCACGTGGCGTGGGAATTCGGGGAATTCATCGAGGAAGAGCACTCCGTTGTGTGCCAGGCTGATTTCTCCGGGTTGTGGTGGGGAGCCGCCCCCTACGAGTGCCACGGGGCTGACCGTGTGGTGAGGTGAGCGGAAGGGGCGGCGTGTCATCAGCATGGAGCCGCGTTCGAGTCTGCCTGCCACGGAATGTATTTTTGTGGTTTCGAGTGCTTCATGCAGGCTCAGAGGGGGAAGGATGGAGGGGAGGCGCTTGGCCATCATGCTCTTTCCGGAGCCGGGAGAGCCGACGAGCAGGATGTTGTGTCCTCCGGCGCAGGCAACCTCGAAGGCGCGTTTGACGCTTTCTTGTCCTTTGACTTCTGAGAAGTCGAAGTCAAATTTGTCGGCTTGGCGCATGAATTCGTTGCGGGTGTCAATCACGGTTGGCTGCACGGCATCGTCGGTGCCGCGCAGGATGCTGACGGCCTGAGCGATGTTTTCCACCCCAAGCACTTCCACATCGTTCACGACGGCGGCTTCGGTGGCATTGGCTGCCGGCACAATCATTCGTTTCAGTCCCATCTCGCGAGCTTTGATGGCCATTGGGAGCACTCCTTTCACGGGGAGTACTGAGCCGTCGAGGCTCAGTTCGCCTGTTATCATGTAGGTCTCCAGGGTGTCACACTGAATATCTTCGGCGGCGGTCAGCACTCCGAGGGCCATAGGAAGGTCGAAGGCTGCACCCTCTTTGCGCACGTCGGCGGGGGCAAGGTTTATCACCACGCGACGGTGTGGGAAGCGCAGCCCTCCGTGCTTCATGGCGTTTTCTATGCGGGTCTGACTCTCTTGTATGGCTTTGTCGGGGAGGCCTACGATTACGAAATTGGAGCCGCGGTCAACGACTGTCTCGATGGTCACCGGGAGGGCCTCTATGCCATGCACGGCGGCGCTTGTGATTTTCGACAGCATAGTTTACTTTTTAGTTAGTGAGTCGGCAATGGCACGGGGGGCCGGATCTGTTGCTGTGGAGTCAGTCTGCAATACCTCTTCGATTCGTTTCATGCGTTCGGGGGCAAGTGTCTCTATTGAGGTGTCGGCCGGTTCGAGGCAAGCGGCTTGCATTTCGGCTACCATGTCGCGGTCTTTGAAGAGGTTGAGCAGTCGGGTGAATTCCTGCTCGGCTCCGTTGCGGTCATAGGTCGTGAGCAGAAGGAAGAGTGCGGCGCGTGAGCCGGGGTTGGCTTTTACGTAGGCTGCCACGGCTGAATTTATTCCGGCTGTGCTCCCGGCTTTCAGTGCGGGGGCATTGGATTGAGCCCAGGCGCTGACCTCCTCCATGACTTCGTTGCCGGAGACTTGCCAAAGCCGCGGCTCGTTCATCTTGCCGGAGAGGGTGAGGCTGTTGCCGCGTTCCACATATATGGCTGAGAGTAGTGAGCGGCCGGAGGAAAAGATCCATATAACCGAGGGGCGCTTCACGGGTCCTTCCACTTTGAAGGCTGTGGAGGTGAGTGGCACGGCCTGTGAGGCGAGGAAGTCGCGGGTGCCGGAGGCGGCTCGCCAGCTCAGATAGATGGTGGTGCTTTCTCCCCCTTCGATTTTACCTTCGAGGGTGAAGACGTTTTTGCGGCAACCTGCAAGCATTCCTCCAAGCATTATGACCAGGAGGATGAGCGAGACTCGGGATATGGCTTTTGTGTTCATGAGTGGTGGTGGAGGGTAAATGCCGCACACGCACCCGGTCAGGATCCATCCCGACGAGGTGCGTGTGTAGCTTCTTGATTAATGGATTATTCCTTGCACTTGGCTGCGATGAACTGGCGGTTCATGCGGCCGATGTTGTAGAGCTTAATCTGCTTGGGGCACTCGGCGGAGCAGGCACCGGTGTTGGTGCAGTTACCGAAGCCGAGTTCGTCCATGCGGGCAACCATGGCGCGCACACGACGGTCTGCTTCAACCTGACCCTGGGGCAGGAGTGCGAACTGGCTTACCTTGGCTGAAACGAAGAGCATGGCGGAGCCGTTCTTACATGCGGCCACGCAGGCGCCGCAGCCGATGCATGTAGCTGAGTCCATGGCCTCGTCGGCAGCCACTTTGGAGATGGGCAGGTCGTTGGCATCCTGAGCACCGCCGCAGTTGAAGGAGACGTAGCCGCCGGCCTGCTGGATTTTGTCGAAGGCGTTGCGGTCAACGATGAGGTCCTTGATTACGGGGAAGGCGGCGGAGCGCCAAGGTTCTACGGTGATGGTTTCACCATCCTCGAAGCGACGCATATAGAGCTGGCAGGTGGTGGCGCCTACTGCGGGGCCGTGGGGGTGGCCGTTGATGTAGAGCGAGCACATGCCGCAGATGCCTTCACGACAGTCATGGTCGAAGGCGATGGGTTCCTGGTGATCCTCATTGATGAGGCGCTCGTTGAGAATGTCGAGGGTCTCGAGGAATGAGGTGTCGGGGGTGGTCTCCACGTCTTTGTAAGTCACGAAACCACCTTTCTCCTTGGGGCCGCTCTGGCGCCATACACGGAGATTGACTTTCATTACGTTATTGTTATCTTCCATTGTATTTTATCATTAGAGTGTGAGGGAGGAGTGCCGCGCCGGGCGGCCTCCTGCCTTCACAGGTGGTTTGTTATGACTTGTAGTTACGGGTCTGAACCTTGATAGCCTCGTAGTGGAGGGGTTCCTTGATGAGCTCGGGGGCTTTGTCGTCAGAGCCCTGGTAGTCCCAGCAGGAAACGTAGAAGTAGTTCTCGTCGTCACGCTTGGCCTCACCCTCTTCCGTCTGGTATTCTTCGCGGAAGTGGCCGCCACAGCTCTCGTTGCGGTTGATGGCATCGTAAGCCATGAGCTGACCCATGGTGATGAAGTCGTTCAGGCGGAAGGCCTTGTCAAGCTCGATGTTCATGCCCTTCTGGTCGCCGGGGATGTAGAGGTCTTTGTCGAAGACTTTGCGCAGCTCGGCCAGTTTCTCGATAGCGGTCTCGAGTCCCTCTTTGGTGCGGCCCATGCCTACGTATTCCCACATGATGTGGCCCAGCTCCTTGTGGATGGAGTCAACGGAACGCTGACCGCGGATGTTCATCAGGCGGTTCATCTTGTCCTGACAACGCTTCTCGGCTTCATCGAATTCGGGAGCGTCGGTGCTGAAGCGGGGTACGGTGATCTGGTCACTCAGGTAGTTCTGAATGGTGTAGGGGAGCACGAAGTAACCGTCAGCCAGGCCCTGCATGAGTGCTGATGCGCCGAGGCGGTTGGCACCATGGTCGGAGAAGTTACATTCGCCGATTGCGAAGAGACCCTTGATGGTGGTCTGCAGCTCGTAGTCCACCCAGATGCCACCCATTGTGTAGTGGATGGCGGGGAAGATCATCATGGGGTTATAGTAGTTCACGCCGTCAACGGTGTTGGCGAGCTCGCCGGGGTTAACGTCGGTGATTTCCTCATACATGTCGAAGAGGTTGCCGTAGCGCTGACGCACGGTGTCGATGCCCAGGCGGTTGATAGCCTCGGAGAAGTCGAGGAACACGGCCAAACCGGTGTTGTTCACACCGTAGCCATGGTCGCAACGCTCTTTGGCTGCGCGGGAGGCAACATCACGGGGCACGAGGTTACCGAAAGCCGGGTAGCGGCGTTCCAGATAGTAGTCGCGCTTCTCTTCGGGGATATCGCTACCCTTGATGAGACCCTTCTGCAGCTTCTTGGCATCCTCAATGTCTTTGGGCACCCAGATGCGGCCGTCGTTACGCAGGGACTCTGACATGAGGGTCAGCTTCGACTGCTTGTCGCCATGCACGGGGATACAGGTGGGGTGAATCTGCACGTAAGCGGGGTTAGCGAAGAGGGCACCCTTGCGGTAGCAGGCCATGGCGGCTGACACGTTGCATGCCATAGCGTTGGTTGAAAGGAAGTAGGTGTTACCGTAGCCACCGGTGGCGATTACCACAGCGTGGGCTGCGAAACGCTCCATCTTGCCGGTCACGAGGTTCTTGGCGATAATGCCGCGCGCACGCTCCACGCCATCCTGATCCTTGATGAGAACCACGTCGTGCATCTCGTAGCGGTTGAAGCTCTTAACCTTGCCAAGCTCAATCTGACGGTTGAGGCTGGAGTATGCACCGAGCAGCAGCTGCTGACCGGTCTGACCCTTGGCGTAGAATGTGCGTGACACCTGAGCACCGCCGAAGGAGCGGTTGGCAAGCAGACCGCCATATTCACGGGCGAAGGGAACACCCTGAGCCACACACTGGTCGATGATATTGTTTGACACCTCAGCCAGACGGTAAACGTTGGCCTCGCGGGCACGGTAGTCACCACCCTTCACGGTGTCATAGAAAAGGCGATATACGCTGTCGCCGTCGTTCTGATAGTTCTTGGCGGCATTGATACCACCCTGTGCGGCAATTGAGTGCGCGCGGCGGGGGCTGTCCTGGATGCAGAAGTTGAGCACATTGAAGCCCATCTCGGCCAAAGTGGAGGCGGCGGAAGCGCCGGCCAGGCCGGTGCCCACCACGATTACGTCAAGACGACGCTTGTTGGCAGGGTTAACCAGCTTCTGATGAGCCTTATAGTTGGTCCATTTCTCAGCGACAGGACCCTCGGGGATTTTGCTATCCGCCGGATTCATTACCTTTACTTTTTCTACTTTAGTTTCCATATCGGCTGTGAAAAGAATTATTGATTAATAGTGTTTTCCGCCTCGATAGCCTCAACTTCAAGCACTTCGTCCTGAGCACAGGGCTTGTCGCACTTGGGGCCCTTCTCGCATGCACCGAAGGGGCAGGGAGCAGAGGGGTCGGAAGGATTGATGATTTCGCCGGAACGCATCTCCTGATACTGCTCCTGAAGAACGGGGTCGTTCTCATAGAAGCCGGTGTTGGCGTTGTAGGTGAACACACCGATCTGGATGAAGAAGAGCACCATAACGATGCCTACCCACCATTTGCCAATGCACTGCAGACGGGGAATCCAGGCCGTGTTGTCCCAACCCACACTCTGGAACATGCTCCAGAAACCATGGTTGAGGTGCAGCCAAAGAGCAATGAAGCCAATGGCGTAAACCACCGGAGTGCACCAGCAGCTGAATGCCTGAGCGAGGAACAGAGTGCCGGCCGCAGCAGGGAACTCACCCTCAACTCCAAGAATCTCAGCGAGCTGCATCTTGGCCCAGAACTGAATGAGGTGGATGCCCAGGAAGCAAACCACTACGATGCCGAGCACGAGCATGTTCTTGGAAGACCACTCAACAGAGGCGGGGCGCTTCTCAATAGCGTAGCGCACGCTGCCGCGGGCTGCACGGTTCTGAATCGTCAGCCAAAGAGCATAAAGAATGTGTATGACCACGAGGAGGCCCAAGCCGGCCGACGCAATCAGGGCGTACCAATTGGCACCCAGGAATTCGCAGACAGCATTGTAAGCCGACGGCCACAAGATGGCCACACTGTTCATCAGACAGTGAAATGTGACAAATAGGACGAGAGCCGCGCCCGTGAGGGCCATGATGAACTTACGTCCCACAGATGAGCTTGTTAACCACATAGCGTACTGTTTTTAGGGGATTGTGATATGATTTTTGGTTATTTAATTGTCTGTTCTTCAGGTATATAGCTCCTGTTTAAGTGCACAGGCGTCCCCGCGTCGGGAAAGAACGAAGCAGTCATGCATCGCTCCGGGCGCCGGCACATAAGAGCTAACTTGCCACAAAATTAGCGTATTTTCACAATACCACCAAAAAAATCCTTAAAAATAAGTAGCCCCCACCCCCGAATCCCCGCGTTGCCCCTGTCCGAACCCCTCACAATGATAGAAGCTCCACTCCGCACCCTGGGCGGTGCGGACTCCTCCGCGAGGCCATCGCGACCAACCACCCTCTCGAGCCATTGCTATAAATAAGGTATTACGAGAACAATAAAGCATGGCATCACGCAACCTAATCAACAGCCCGATGACACCATCCGGAGAATTCCGGGCAAACCCTCAACGAGGCAATAGAATCTTTCCAGGCTAATTTCGTGCGAGCCCCCCCACGCACTCTAACACAGACTCAAATCCATCCGATTAAGACAAAGCTAACAAAAAATATCGGCAAAAACTTGCACACACCAAAAAAAGTAACTAACTTTGCACCCGCAAGAGAGAGGCAAAGCATCCCGATGAGTTGCAAGCGAGCAGCCGCAATGCCTTCTCCCGAGCAGAGGCCCAGGTGGCGGAATGGTAGACGCGCTCGTTTCAGGTGCGAGTGTTGAGAGACGTGCAGGTTCGAGTCCTGTTCTGGGCACCCCAAAAGCGAGATAACTAATTGAAAATCCAATAGTTATCTCGCTTTCGTATTCGATATGACTAAGCGTAAGAAAGGCCGACGGCCGGCAGCTAAGGCGATAGTCGGCGACATGAGTTCGTTGTCCGGGAAGGACGGGCAGTATTCATCTCCTAAGCGTGAGGATCTCTCCTATTTAGACAGAGTAAATGGGAATTATCTTCAGGCCGTCACAATGTATATCGACAGCAGGGCGTGGCATCCCGTCCTGAAAATAACGCTCAAGACCTTATTCCTGATAATGGTTATCAGCCTGGTGGCCTGTCTGCTATGCTGGCCGTTTTTGCGCGTCTTAAACTAAACGAAGGCGATTTAACCCCACGTAACCACCCTGAAACCCATTGAATAAATTGGATTTGGGTTTATATCTGTTGTTTGGAACGCCCATTATTTTGTGTATGTCGTCAATAAGGTTGGATTATGGAATAAAATCAATCTGAACAACGTTCATCATTGTATCTTGGGACTTAACTGACTTCTCATTTTTACACATCGCTTCCGATAAATCATCTGCTTTCACAAATGATATATCTGCTCCACAAAAGAACTCATTGGGGGGCGAGGTTCGAGCTGTCAGGGAGGTGTGGCAACTTGACTATGTTTTTTGTGGGAAATATAATGGATTGTTGTTGGTTAAGGACTTGGAGTGGGGGAGCAGCAGGCAGGTGGTGTTGGGATGGGCGGAAAAGAAAAGAGTCGAATCCCGCGGGATGTCGACTCTTTCATAAAATAAGCAATTGTTTGTTTTATTATTTTATGGTATGTGCTTATGGATGGGAGTCTGCGCAGGGGGCGCAGGCTCGTAGCGTCAGGGTGGGAGGGTTATTTGCCGAGGCGAGCGTTTTCGCGGGCGATATAGGCTTCGGGGTTGATGCCTTGGTTGGCGGCTTCCATTGCGTAGTCTTTGAGCATCAGTTCGTAGACGGCTTTGGCGTCGGCATATTTCTTCTGGGCGTCGAGCACGAGGGCTTTTTTGGCCATTGCGCGCACGGCGGTGTCAGGGGTGTTGCCGCTGGCGGAGATGGCGGCGTCGTAGGCTTCGATTGCCTGGGGGTATTGCTTGAGGCCTACGTAGCAGTCACCTTTGAGCACGAGTATCTGTCCCTTCATGATGGGTTCGTCGATGTCGGCTGCTTCGATGGCTGCGAGTGCTTCTTTGTATTTTGCTTCGTCGTAGTAGCGACCGGCGAGGTTGATGTTGGCGAGGGTTGCGCCGGGTTTGCCTTTTTCGGAGGTTGCAAGTGCCTGGAGTTCTTTAATCCAAAGGGCGTTGCGCAGGGAGTCTTGGGCTGCGGGTGCGGCTTTCTGCACTTGTTCTTCGATTTTCACTTCGAGGCCGCTGTATTTGCGGGCGGACTCGTCGTTGCTGCGGTTGTTGAAGAACACGAAGCCGAAGACGGCTACTGCTACTACGATTACGGCCAGAACAATCCAGCCGATTTTTCCTTTGTTTTGCTCCATTTTAGAGCCGAAAGAGGTGAGGCTTTCGTTGAGGTTGTCGATGCCGGTTGCCTCTTGTGTGTGGTTATGCTTGTCTGCCATGAGTGCAATTATTTCGAGTGTTATTTTTCAAAGTGCAAAATTAATGGAAATTTCCCGTGTGACGAAATTTTTCAGCTATTTTTTTGCCCTGAGTATTAAATAAGGTGTAATTTTCGCCTGCATTAGGTTTTGGAATACTCGTAGTCACTCTTAATATTTTTTTAACATGTGGCGGCGAACTTTGGGGCTGTGGCGGGTGTTTTATAGTCGTAAGAGGCACCGAAAGAGCCTCTGACAGTGAGAACAGACGAAAGATAGATTTTTGGTAAATAGATAAATGTTGATATTAGGTTAATTAGTTAGTTATTGTAGCGGTTTCCTTGGAAGCCCTTACGCACAACAGCGGCAAATCGTGAGGTTTGTCGCTGTTGTGGTTTTAGACACACCTTCGTCGAGGTGGTTATGAGAGGGTTACGCGGTTGATGTGGGTCTCGATTGAGTCGGGGTCGGGGAGGGCTTTCCAGTCTCCGAAGATGCGGGTGAGGTAGGCATCGACGTTGGCGGGCACGGGGAGAAGTGTGTCTTCGAAGGGCACATATTTCACTTCGCGGAAGTCGCGGGCGTCGCGTGCTCCGGGATACCATGTGCCCGGCATGTGGCGTCGTCTGTTCCGGTTGCCCAGATATCCGGCTATGCGGAATATTGGGTTGGCGAAGCCGTAGTATATGCTATAGGCCAGTGGAAGTGCAAGTTTTCGCAAGTTGTCGCGCTTGATTTTTGCTGCGCGACGCACGGTGAGATGATGGATGCGGCGGGCCAAAACATGCAGTTTCAGAGATGAAGCGTGCACTAAGGGGAAAATGTCAATATAGCATCCCTGGAATCGCCAGCGGCGGTCCTGTCGGTTAAGCTCGTCGATGTGGGAATGCAGGTCGCGCAGTTTGGGGAATGTCAGTACATATTCCGGGTCGGAGTGGCGGTCCTGATATGCGAAGCCTTCGGGGGGTGTTGTGCGCAGTATTCGGCGCAGGCGGCGGAAGTCGGAGTATTCTATGTCGATGTCCACATCGTCGTCCCAGGGGATGAAGCCTCCGTGGCGCATGGCTCCCAGGCATGTGCCGGATGAGAGCCAATACTTTATGCCATGCTTGCGGCAGAGGGCGTCGAAGCGTTTGAGCATGTCGAGCAGGCGGAGCTGCACGGCGCGGAGCTGCGAGCCGTCGGGGTTAAAGCGTGCGCGCAATTCATCGTTGAGGGCTTTGTCTATTGTCATTTTTTCATAATCTTTTTTAGCAGCGTCAGTGCATCGGCTAATGCTGAGAACCGGGCGAGGCGGGCTATGGCGAGGAAGAGCAGGGCGAGGAGGAGGGCACTGACGAGTGTCCCTGTGTAGGGCGCGGTGAGGAGTGCCGCGAGGTAAGCGGCTCCGACGGCGAGCAGCACGGGGCAGAGCGCGAGCAGTTGGCGGCCGAGGGGAAGGCCGGTGTGGCGCGCGGCCAGGGCTGCGTTCACGATATATATGTTGGCTTCGCCGGCCACCATGGCCCACATCAGTCCGTCCATTCCTGCCAGTGCGGCTCCGGCGAAGAGTGCTGCGAGGAGGAATCCCCATTTCCAGAAGCTCCAGAGGAAGAGGGCGCGGCTGGCACCTCGGGCGGCGACTGCATAATAGTTGATGTTTTGCAGGCAGGCAAACATGCCGGCCACGCATAGAATCCTGAAGTAGGGAGCGGCGGGGAGCCATTTGTCTCCATAGAGGAATCCGATGAGTTCGGGCGCTGCGAATATAAGTATTCCCATTGTAGGGAAAATCAGGAAAGCAATCACTCTGACGTTGCGCAGCAGCATCTCGCGCAGTGCCGGCAGGTTATCTTGAAGTGAGGAGTAGAGGGGGAACATCACCTGCACGATGACTTGAGGCATGGAGTAAGAGGTGATTCTGTCGAGCTTATAGGCCTGTGAGTAGTAGCCCATGGCTGTGGCGGAGAATCGGCGACCGATGATGATTCCTTGCAGGTTCTTTGCAATCTCTTGCAGGATATTGGCTCCGAGCAGGTAGCCGCCGTAGCCGAAGAGGGCGCGCAGTGTTGGGATGGAAAAGACGAGGGCTGGCTTCCACCGGGTTAAAATACTGAAAATGACGAGGATGACAATCATTTGAAGCACCTGCATTATGACAAGGCTCCAGACGCCCCATCCTGTCAAGGCGAGCGCGCAGGCCACGAGCCCTGAGACGATGTATGCGGAAATGTTGGCTATGGCAATCGTGCGGAATGCGAACTGCTTGCGCAGCCGAGTGAGCTGAATGGCATTCATCGCGCCCAAAATCAGGGTCAGTCCGATGCCGCGGAGCACTCCCGAGAGCACCGGCATGTGGAAGTAGTCGGCTACAAAGGGGGCGCACAGGAATATAATAAGGTACAGGAAGCAGGAGAGCCCGAGATTCCAGAAGAAGATAGTGCTCCAATCCGTTTGGGTGGGGTTCTTTTTCTGAATCAGGGCAGAGGCGAATCCGCCGTCGACGAGCACATTGCTCACTGATATGAAAATGGCCAGCATCCCGACGGCTCCGAAATCGCCCGGGGTCAGCAGGCGGGCCAGCACGAGATTAATCAGAAACTGGAGCACCATGCACCCGATGCGGTCGGCGGAGGCCCAGATGGTGCCTCTGGCTGCTTTATGCGACAGACTATCGCTCACCGGGAGTGCTTATTTTAAGAGGTTTAACATCGCGCGGGTCAGAGTTGCGTTGTCCTTGCGGTCGCGCACGGCTATGCGCACATACTGCCGCCCGGCCGGGAATCCATGTTTTGAGGAGCAGTCCTTTATTAGAATGTTCTGCTCGGAGAGGAGCCGCAGTGTCAGCTCGTGAGCCGTGATGCCGCCCGTAATCTCACACAGGAAGTAATTGGCCTGGGAGGGGATGACCCTCAGCCCCGGCACAGCCTGCAATTCCCGGAGGAAGAGGGCGCGCTCGGCGCGGAAACTATCGCAGGCCCGCAGGTAATCGTTCTGATATTTGCCATAAATCTGCATGTAGAATTCGGCAAAGGAATTGATGTTCCAGATGGCCACTTGCTTTTTCAGCCGCGCGATGAGAGCTGTGTCGCCGGAGGCAAGAATGCCGAGGCGCAATCCCGGCACACCATAGCTTTTCGAGATGGATTTCATGACAATGAGCGTGTCGGCCCATTCGCGGAGTGTCTCGTTGTCGAGCAGGGAAGCGTTCACACCATCGTCGGCAAAATCCACGAAGGATTCGTCTACAATCAGCCGCACACCGCGCGAGCGCGCCCATTCGCAGAGTCGAATCAGTTCGGCGCGCGGAATGAAATTGCCGCTCGGGTTGTCAGGATTAACGATGAGTAACGACGAGATATCCTTCCCGGAAAAGAAGCTGATAAGGTCGTCGGCTGAGTAGGCAAAATCCTCATTATCCGGGTGGAAAGCGACCACGCGCTCGGCCGGAAGGCGGTTCGGGTATTCCTCGAAGGTGGGGAACACGACACCAACTCGTCCGCACTCCCCCTCCATCAGAGCCTTGATAAGCTCGGCGGCACCATTGCCCGGGAGCACCAGCTCATCGCTGATGCCGAAATATTTGCCGGCCAGCAGGGAGTTGACACCCATTCCGGAGGGGTATTGACGGAGCAGCACATCGAAATTGGCTTTCATCTCCTCGACCATGTGGCGGCGGGGGAAGTAAGGATTGACAAGGTAGCAGAAATCGAGCAGGCGCGGATACCTCCAATATCCTCCGAAGGCGCGCTGCATCATTCGCAGCCGCTCTTCGGGGGCGGCAAACATAGCCTCGGCGATACGCAGGTCCTGCACATCGTCAATCTCGTACCATCGCAGCCCGTTCACCGGGAGAGCCTTCATGCCTGATGAGTCAATCAGAGTCAGCACACGGAGCACCTGCTCGTAGTATTCGTTTTCACCCAGCATCTTGATGTAGGCATCCAGGAAGGGGAGATAGCGGTTGCGGGCGAAGTCAGATGAGAACTTGTAGATGTTCACGGTCTTGTAATAATCCTCGACGTCAGCATAGTCAAAAGCCTTCTTAGTGATGAAGTTGACGATGTTGCAATCGGAGTCGATGGTGACCATCGTGCCGTCGTTCCAGGTTTCGTATTTGCTGACGAGAGCCACATTGGGTTCCGGGCTGTCGAGGGCGAGGCTCAGGATAGCCGGCTCGAAAATCAGGTCGCTTTCGAGCAGCAGGGTGTCAGTCATGGCCATGTAGTCACGAGCCAGCCAGAGGGAGTAGATATTATTGGTGCGGTCGAAGACCGGGTTGTGCACGAACACCACCGGGGTGCGGCAGGGGAGCGTGGCGATGTGTGCGCGCAGATTGTCGGCGGCGTATCCGGTGACAATCACAATGCGCTCCAGCTGCAGCGTGTCGAGCTGGGCCAGCATGCGGTCAATGAGTCTTATGCCGTTGACCGGAAGCATGCACTTGGTGTTTTCGGCTGTAAATTCGCCGAGACGGCGACCGAGTCCGGCCGCCAATATAATAGCTTGCATAATAGGGGAGGCAAAAGAGTGGACTGCGAAGTTAACATTTTTTTGTGAGACCTGCAATAAAAAAGCTCAGAGACACGTTCCTACAATGCATTCAGATTGCATTAGTTACCAATGAAAATTCTCCAGCTCAATGCCTTTCACTATCGTAAAGGCGGATCCGAGGCCGTGTACTTCAATACAACCCGTCTCCTTGAGGAGCACGGGCATGAAGTGGTTAATTTCGCGTTGAAATGGCCGGAGAATATAGAGTCTTCATACAGTGACTTTTTCCCGGAGTCCAAAGGGACACGCCGCGGCGTGATAGGAAAGATAAAAAATATCTTCACCTATTATTATCATGTGGAGGCGGCAGCCAATCTGAAAGCTCTGATAGAGCGTGAGAAACCTGATATTGCGCATGTGCATCTGATATGGGGACAGCTCACCCCCTCTGTGCTGCGAGTCCTTCGCGCCGCGCACGTGCCTGTGGTGCTTACCACGCATGACTATCGCATTGTCTGCCCGGCATCAGTGTGTCGCAACGGCAAAGGAGAGGTGTGCGAGCAATGTGAAGGACATAAATTCTTCCGATGCATTGCCAACAACTGTTGCAAAGGGAGCAAAGCTCTCAGCGCAATGATGGCCTCCGAACAGTATCTGCGCAATGCCTTGTTTAATCCTGCTAAAATGCTTGATGGCATTATATATGTCAGTGATTTCGTGAGGAATATGCATGAGAAGTATATGCCGGCATTGAAAAAGCTTCCCTCAGTAAGAATTTACAACTTCACTGACCATCAGGACGCAGGTTATGAGACAAAATCCTATTTCCTGTATTTCGGTCGATTGTCTTCAGAGAAAGGAATCAAAACATTGCTTAGTGTGGCGGCGCATAAGCCGGATGTGAAATTCGTGGTTGCCGGCACCGGACCGCAGGAGTCCGATCTCAAGAGTTTTGTTTCGCATGAATGTCATGGCAATGTGGAGTTTGTAGGCTATAAATCAGGCTTGGAATTGCAGAAACTTGTGGGAGAGGCTCGGTTTGTCGTGGTGCCGTCTGAATGTTATGAGAATAATCCACTCAGTATCATTGAGTCATATGCCGTCGGCACCCCGGTAATAGGCGCTGAGATTGGCGGTATTCCGGAAATTATAGAGGATGGAGTCACCGGCTTCATTTTTAAGGCAGGCGATAAAGAAACTCTTGCAGACAAAATCTCACAAGCCTGCCGGCTCACTCCTGCGGAGTATAACGTCATGTGTAATGCTTGCCGTAAGTTTGCTGACCGCAATTTTAGCCCTGAGGCGAACTATTCGGCGTTGATGACGTTCTATGATTCAGTAATTAAAAGCTCTCGGAGCTGAAATGCAACTTTATGAAAGTACAGACACCTACTGACGCTTCAATCATACTTACATACAGATGTCCCATGCGCTGCCGCATGTGTAATATCTGGCAATATCCCACAGATAAGAAAGAGGAAATAAAGGCACAGGATCTCAAGTCTTTGCCCCAACTCAAATTCATTAACCTCACAGGTGGCGAGCCCTTCATCAGGGAGGACTTACCCGAGATTGTAGAGGAGTGCTACAAGCACACCGATCGCATCGTTATATCAACCTCCGGTTATTTTGAAGACAGGGTGATAGAGCTGGCAAAGCGTTTCCCCAAGATTGGCATACGTATTTCCATCGAGGGACTCTCTTGCAAGAATGACGAGTTGCGTGGTCGTGAAGGTGGCTTTGATAAGGGATTGCGCACTCTGTTGCGTCTCAAGCATATGGGACTCAAGGATATAGGCTTCGGTTGCACCGTCTCCAATCATAATTCCAAGGATATGCTCTCGCTCTATCAATTGTCGCAGTCGCTTGGTCTTGAATTTGCCACCGCCGCGTTTCATAACTCCTATTATTTCCATAAGGACGACAATAAAATCACCAACCGCGATGAAGTGTGCAGCGATTTTGAACAGCTTGTGGAGTGGCAGCTGAAAGAGAATCATCCGAAATCTTGGTTCCGGGCGTTCTTCAATATGGGCTTGATAAACTATATTGAGGGGGGACGTCGCATGCTTCCCTGCGAAGCCGGCTCAGCCAACTTCTTCATTGACCCCTGGGGAGAAGTGTTCCCCTGCAACGGTATGGAATCCCGATATTGGAAAGAGTCAATGGGCAATATCCATCAGGCTGACTTTATGACAATCTGGAACTCCGAACAGGCTCAGAAGGTCAGGGAAATGGTGAGAAAGTGCCCAAAGAATTGCTGGATGGTGGGTACCGCCTCCCCCGTCATGCACAAATATATCAAGCATCCTCTAAAGTGGGCTGTCAAAAATAAGTTGCGTTCATTGCGCGGCCTGAAACCATGCCTGGATAAAACCTGGTATGATGTTGGCCAGGACCCATGTCAAGGTGATTTGAGAGACAAATTCTGAACGGAAATGAAGATTGTGGTGACAGGCACCCGGGGCATTCCGGGCGTACTCGGTGGAGTCGAGACGCATTGCGAGGAATTGTTTCCGCGCATCGCCGCCATGGGGCATGACGTGACTGTGATTCGCCGCAGTTGCTACGTCGCTCACGACAAGGACCGCTCTGAATTCAAAGGGGTTAAACTGCGTGACATCTATGCTCCCCGCCGCAAGAGTCTTGAGGCTGTGTTGCATACTTTTCTCGCCGTGTGGGCCGCTCGTCGCATGAAGCCTGACATACTTCACATTCATGCCATCGGCCCCTCGCTTATGGTGCCCCTCGCCCGTCTGCTCGGAATGAAGGTAGTAGTCACTCATCATGGGCCGGACTACGACCGGGGTAAGTGGGGACGCCTGGCAAAGGCTGTGCTCAAGACCGGCGAAAAAATGGGAGCTAAGTATGCTAACCGAATCATTGTTATCTCTAAGGTTATAGCGTCGTTGCTCGCCGATAAATATGGCCGCACTGACACGGAGCTGATATTTAACGGAGTGCCGGCCCCTGACTTACAGGAGTATAACTACACGGATTTTATCGAGTGGCGTGGCTTGGTGCGTGGGAGGTATGTGCTTGCCGTAGGGCGCTTCGTGCCTGAAAAAAACTTTGACGCCCTGATTCGAGCCTTTGAGAAAACCGGCCTTGCCCGACGTGGTTTTCGATTGGCGATTGCCGGAGATGCTGACCATGCTGATCATTATTCCGAAGCGCTCAAGGAGCAGGCGCGTCGTGCCGGGGTGGTTCTCACCGGATTTGTTAAAGGGTCGGCGCTGAATCAGCTCTTGGCTCATGCCGCTCTCTTTGTACTTCCGTCGAGCCACGAAGGTCTGCCAATATCCCTGCTTGAAGCAATGAGTTATGGCAGGGATGTGCTTGTTAGCGACATTCCTGCCAATAAATTGGAGCAGCTTGCTCCCGAGGATTTCTTTCCGGTGGGCAACGAAGAGGCCTTAGCCTCAGCCCTTCAGCGCAAGCTCGCCTCCCCCCGCCTGCACAGGGAATACGACATGCCCCCCTATAACTGTAGGGACTACGACATGACCCCATATAATTGGGACACCATAGCGCATCAAACCGTGGCCCTCTATTCCAAGTGCCTGAAGCTCTAAGAGTGTGTCTAAAAATATATGTTAAGACAGAGGCCGCAGCTTTAAGATGGCTTCAGTCATGCAGGTGAGGGAGCATAGCGGGCTATGTGACCGAACCAAAGGGCTGAAGACGCTTAAAGATGCGGGACAGAACATTTATTTTTAGCCTCACTCAGAAATGCGGCTTGGATTCCAAGCCAATGTCCGGCTGCTTTTTGTGAAATCGCATCGGCGGCTCGGTCACATAGCCCGCTATGCTCCCTCACCTTAGATGCAATTTCCCTAAAAATCAGCCGCCTCTGTCTTAACATATATTTTTAGACACAGAAGT